>NZ_JBITGW010000001.1:0-963484 GCF_044457345.1 Nonomuraea sp. NPDC050547 | reverse complement strand
TGGGCCTACCGCCGCCCCTACACCAGCAACCAGCACCGCACCAACGCCCTCGGCCCATGGCTGCACTACTACAACACCCAACGACCCCACACAGCCCTCGGCGGCCAGCCACCCATCACTCGACTGACACCAAGTTCATGACCGAGTACACCTAGCGCGAGGCCCGTCACCGGGCCAGCGCGCGGCCCGGCCCGTCACCGGGCCAGGGCCCCGGTCGGTCAGTCATCGGGCCAGGGCCCTGGTCGGTCAGTCGCCGGGCACGCTGACCTGGGGCACACCGGTGCGCGGATGGGGGCGGACCTCGGCCGCGACCCGGTAGACCTCGGCCAGCAGGTCCTCGGTGAGGACGTCGGCGGGCGGGCCGTCGGCCACGAGCCGCCCGCCGTCCATCACGCAGATGCGCGCGCAGAAGGCGGCGGCGAGGTTGAGGTCGTGCAGCGCGACCACGGCGGTCACGCCCAGCCGCCGCACCAGCCGCAGGGCGTCGAGCTGGTGGCGCAGGTCGAGGTGGTTGGTGGGCTCGTCGAGGATCATCGTGCCCGGCTGCTGGGCGAGCGCGCGGGCGATGAGCACGCGCTGCTTCTCCCCGCCCGACAGCCGGTCGAAGGGCGCCTCGGCCAGGTCGGCGACGTCCAGCTCGGTCAGCGCCCCCAGCACGATGCTCCGGTCGGAGTCGTCGTCGCCCTCGAAAGGGCGCTTGTACGGCGTGCGCGCCATCGCCACCACGTCGTGCACGGTCAGTTCGAAGGAGCCCGGCGACTCCTGCAGAACGGCGGCCAGCGTACGGGCCAGCCGTTTGGCCGGCATGCGCCAGATGTCGTCCCCGTCCAGGAGCACCCGCCCGGAGGTGGGCCGCACGGCGCGGTAGAAGGTCCGCAGGAGGGTGGATTTGCCCGCGCCGTTCGGGCCCACGAGCGCGACGAGCTCCCCCGGCGCGGCGGCCAGGGTGACCTCGCTGACCAGGGCCCGCCCGTTCACCACGACGCTCACGCCCTCGGCGCGCAGCTCACCGGGGGTCATCGGGCCGCCTTTCTCCGCATGAGCCACAGGAAGAACGGGCCGCCGGTCACCGCGGTCAGGATGCCGATCGGGATCTCCTCGGGGGCGATGAGGCTGCGGGCGGCGAGGTCGGCGGCGATCAGGAAGGCCGCGCCCATGAGCGCGGCGGCAGGCAGCGCCCGCCGGTGGTCGGCGCCGACCAGCAGCCTGACCACGTGCGGCATCATCAGCCCGACGAACCCGATCGACCCGCTGACCGCGACGATCGCGCCGATCATCAGCGCCACCAGCACGAACATCGCGCCGCGGAAGCGGTGCACGTCCAGCCCGAGCGCGGCGGCGGCCTCCTCCCCCGCCAGCAGCAGGTTGAGCGGACGGCTGACGCCCAGCAGCACGGCGGTGCCGAGCAGCACGGCGGCCGCCGGGATCCAGAGCAGGTCCCAGGTGGTGCCGGCCAGGCCGCCCAGCATCCAGCGCAGCGCCGAGTCGGCCTTGTGCGGGTCGTTGGAGGTGACGATGAGGAAGCTGGCCACGGCCGACAGCACCTCGGCCGTGGCGACTCCGGCCAGCACCAGCCGGATCGTGGTCATCCGGCCGCCCGCTCTGGCCAGGCCGTACACGAGGAAGAGCGCGAGGAGGGCGCCGGCGAAGGCGGCCAGGGGCAGCGTCAGCGCGCCGAACACCGACAGGTTGAGCACCATCACGGCGACCGCGCCGACGGTGCCGCCGGAGGAGACGCCGAGCAGCATCGGGTCGGCCAGCGGGTTGCGCACCAGCGCCTGCAGGGCCATGCCGCAGACCGACAGCCCGGCGCCGACGACCGCGCAGAGCAGCACCCGCGGCAGCCGTACGTCCATGACGATCGTCTCGCGCACGGCCGGCCAGGTGGGCTCGCCCAGCGGCAGCCGGAGCCGGTGCAGCAGGATCGACCAGACCTCCCCGAACGGCAGGCCGACCGAGCCCGCCGCGACGCCCGCCGTCGCGGCCAGCAGCAGCGCGGCGGCGAGCACCGCGAGGATCAGCGGGTACGGCGCACGCCGCACCGCCCGCGTCACTTGAACCGGTCCGGATGGATCTGCCGGGCCAGCGCCTCCACCCCGGCCGGCACCCGCACCCCGAGCACCGCCGACGACAGGGGCAGCACGGCGAACCGCTGCTTCTTGATCGCGGGCACGTCCTTGAGCGCTGGGCTGGCCAGCAGGAACTTCTTCTTGGCCTCGACCGTGGTCTGGCCGTAGTCGTAGATGACGATGACCTCGGGCGCGCGCTCGGCGACCTGCTCGAAGGAGACGTTTCCCCACGCCTTGGGCAGGTCGGCGAAGAGGTTGGCCCCGCCGGCCAGTTTGATCATCTCGTTGCCGATCCCGGCGCCGCCCGCGGTGAAGGCGGTCTTGTCGCCGGAGTCGTAGACGAACACCTTGGCCGGCTCGACGTCGCCGAGCTTCTTCGCAACGCCGTCCAGGACGGTCCGCATGGCGCCGATCTGCCGCTCCGCGCGCTCGCCGACGCCGAAGACGCGGCCGATGGTACGGATCTCCTCCTCGGCCTGGGCCGCGGTGACCGGGCCGTTCGGGCATTCCTCGGAGTTGACGTGGGTGTCGATGCCGGACTTGGCCAGCACGTCCCGGCCGCGGCCCTCCTTGGCGTCGAAGGCGCTCTCGAAGCCGCCGTAGACGAAGTCCGGCTCGGCCGAGAGCAGCGCCTCGAAGGAGGGGTACTCCTTGGCCAGTACCTTGATCCGGTCATAGGCGGCCTTGTACTCGGGCAAGATCGCGTCATCGAGGTAAGCGGTGCCCGCCATCGACTTCTCCAGCCCGAGCGCGAGCATGATCTCGGTGGCGTGCTGGTTGAGCGCGACGGCCCGGCGGGGCGGCCGCTCGTAGGTGGTGCTGACGCCGCAGCTGACGACGGTGACGGGGAATCCCGCGGGGACTCCGGCCGCCTGTTCGGCGGCCGGTGCGGGAGCGCTCGCACAGCCGGCCAGCAGGGCCGAGGCGACGAGCAGGGGTACGAGCGCGCGCGGGCTCGCGGGGAAGGGCATGCCGTCCACCGTTCCTCTCATGGGGAGATCCGCCCCAAGGTCGTGAGGTGGCGACCGCGTGAGTCTCCTGGCTCTCGGGTCAACGCTCACCCCGGCCTTCCCGCCCGCAAGGGCAGTGGCTTCGTCGGGGCTCGCTCGCCGATCACAGTGGCGGGACCGCGCCGGATTCACACCGGCTTCCTCGATCCGCCGTCGCCTATTTCGGGATCTATCGTGGCATATCCGGAGGGCTGCCAACCAGGCCGTACGCCTTCATGATCTACTGACCTGCGGGAATGCCGAGGAGATATTCGGGGCAGCGTGCACCTCATGGGGGAAAATTCTAAGAAGCACGCTATTCGCGCGGCCGCGGCCGCCGCCGCGCTGTTCACGATCACGGCCTGCGGTTCCGGGGGCGCCCAGAACACCGCCGGCCTCGCCGTCCAGAGTCCTGCCACACCGCCGGCCGATCCCAGCGACATGGGCTCGCCGGACGCCGGTACCGGTGCCGACGACGTCAAGAAGGCGGGCGAGGCCGCGCTGGCCGCCGTGGAGGGCACGGTCACCGGCCTGGACTCCGACGAGGGCGTGTGGAAGGTCACCATCATCGGCGCGGACGGCGCCGAGAGCAAGGTCCGGGTCGACGCGATGACCTGGAAGGTCGTCGGCACGCCGTCGGCGGAGGCCGACGACGACGCGGAGAAGGCCAAGCACAAGGCGCAGGCCGAGGCGGCCAAGACCACCTACTCCGACGCCGCGGAGAAGGTCGCCGGCGAGTACCCGGACGGCAAGATCACCGAGCTGTCCCTGGACAGGGACAACGGCACGGTGGTCTGGGAGGCCGACGTGACCGCCGCAGACGGGACCAAGGCGAAGGTCAAGATCAAGGCGGACGACGGCAGCGTGGTCTCGCCGTCAGCCGAGCCGGAATCGACCGGCTGACGCACATGACGGGCTGAGGAGGCGGCGCTACCCGGCCAGCGCCCGTCGCGCGTAAGCGCGCACGTCCGCGTCCGGATCGCCCAGCGCCGCCTCCAGTGCCGCGCCCGCTTCGGCCGTGTCCGCCCAGCGGGTCAGTGCCAGCACGGCCGCCTTGCGCACGTCGAGGTTCTCGTCCGACAGCGCCGCCACGAGCGGCGCCGGCGCACTGGCGCGGTCGGCGGCGGCGAGCGCGCGGGCCGCGCCCACCCGCACCTGCCACCGCGGGTCGTCCATCGCCTGTACGGCCGCCGCCACCAGCGGCCCGCCCGCACCGGCCGACGACTCCAGGGCGGCGGCCCTGACCAGCGGGTCGGCGTCGGCGGCCAGCGTCTCCAGCACGGGCGCGGGCTTGCCGATGATGCCGAGCCCCTTGGCCACCCAGACTCGTACCTCCCGCGACGGGTCGCCGGCGGCGGCCGCTACCAGGTCCGGCTCGTCCAGCGAGACCAGGCCGCGGATGGCCTCGATGCGCACCCGGTGGTCGGCGTCGGCGATCGCGGCGGCGAAGACGTCTCTGCCGCCCAGGCGCAGCGCGCGCAGCAGGTCCAGGGCGGTGGCGCGGACGAGCGCGTCGCCTCCGGCCAGCGCCGCGTCCAGGTCGAGGGGCGGGCGGAGCACCTCGGCGAGCTCGCGCAGGCCGGTGGCGGCGGCCCGCCGTACCGTGCCGTGCTCGTCGGCGAGGGCGGCGACCAGGGCGGGGCCGGCGCCGTCGGGGACGGTCTCGGTGCGGGTGGCGATCGCGGCCCTGCGCACCTTGGGGTCGGGGTCGGCCAGGTAGGGGGCGAGCTGCTCGGTGGTGGGCTGTTCCTCGGCCAGGCGGTGCAGCTCGAGTATGCGCGGGGAGCGGCGGCCCACGCCGGTGCGCTCGGTGGTGACGGGGGCGGCCCGCCGTACCGGGGCGGAGGTGTGCGCGGCCAGGACGGCGGGGGCGGCGGCGGACGGCGCGAACTCCTCGACCGGGACCAGGTAGGGCTCGACCGGGCGCTTGAGGAACTCCATCGCGCCGTCGGCGCGCTTGCGCAGGTTCAGGTGGAACAGCCACGCGCCGTCGTCGCGGGCGGGCAGGTCGGCGCGGTCGTGGTAGAGGCCCCAGCGGCTCTCGGTGCGGGTGAGGGAGGCGCGGGCGGCCATCTCGGCGCAGTCGCGGATGAAGTCCACCTCGGCGCAGCGCATCAGCTCGTGCGGGGTTCGGGCGCCCATCGAGGCGATCTCCTCGCGCATGCGCTCGAACGACTCCAGCGCGAGGTCCAGCCTGGCGGCGGTCTTGGGCGGGGCGACGTAGTCGTTGACGAAGCGGCGCAGCTTGTACTCGACCTGCTGCTGGGGCGGCCCGTCCGGGTTGCGCAGCGGGCGGTAGACGAGTTCGTGGGCGGCGCTCACCTGCCCCTGCGGCAACGTCGCGGGCACGGGCGTGGCCGCGGCGGCGGCGTGGGCTCCGGCCAGGTCGCCGAAGACGAAGGCGCCGATCATGTAGTTGTGGGGGACGCAGGCCAGGTCGCCCGCCGCGTACAGGCCGGGCACGGTGGTCCGGCCGTGCTCGTCCACCCAGACGCCGGAGGCGGAGTGGCCGCCGCACAGGCCGATCTCGGAGATGTGCATCTCGACGTCGTGGGTGCGGTAGTCGTGCCCGCGCCCGGCGTGGAAGGTGCCCCTGGTCGGCCGCTCGGTCGAGTGCAGGATCGTCTCCACCGCGCTGATCGTCTCGTCCGGCAGATGGGTCAGCTTCAGGTAGATGGGGCCGCGGGCCGAGGCGATCTCGGCCGCCACCTCCGCCATCATCTGGCCCGACCAGTAGTCGGAGTCGACGAAGCGCTCGCCCCTGTTGTTGACCTGGTAGCCGCCGAACGGGTTGGCCACGTACGCGCAGGCGGGCCCGTTGTAGTCCTTGATCAGCGGGTTGATCTGGAAGCACTCGATGCCGCTGAGCTCGGCCCCGGCGTGGTAGGCCATCGCGTAGCCGTCGCCGGCGTTGGTGGGGTTCTCGTAGGTGCCGTACAAGTAGCCGCTGGCCGGCAGGCCGAGGCGGCCGCAGGCGCCGGTGGCCAGGATCACCGCGCCCGCCCTGACCGTGACGAAGGCGCCCGAGCGGGTGTCGAATCCGGCGATCCCCACCGCCCTGCCGTCGTCGACCAGGACCCTGACGGGCATGACACGGTTCTCGATACGGACCTTGTCCCGGATGTCGCGCCTGCGCAGCACCCGGTAGAGGACCTTCTTGACGTCCTTGCCCTCCGGCATCGGCAGCACGTAGCTGCCCGAGCGGTGCACGCGCCGCACGGCGTACTCGCCGTACTCGTCCTTCTCGAACTTCACGCCGTAGCGCTCCAGGCGGCGGACCATCTCGTGGCCGCGCGTGGCCGTCTGGTAGATCGTCTTCTGGTTGACGATGCCGTCGTTGGCGCGGGTGATCTCGGCGACGTAGTCCTCGGGGGTGGCCTTGCCGGGGATGACCGCGTTGTTGACGCCGTCCATGCCCATGGCCAGGGCGCCGCTGTGCCGTACGTGGGCCTTCTCCAGGAGCAGGACGTGGGCGCCGCGCTCGGCCGCGGTGATCGCGGCCATCGTGCCGGCGGTGCCGCCGCCGACGACGAGCACCTCGCACTCCAGCTCCAGGCGCTCGCTCAGCTCGGGGATCTTCATCTACAGCTCCTTCAGCACGCGGGCGCGCAGGTCGTCGCGATCGTCTTCTGGGCGGACCTCGATCACCGCGCGCAGCGCGCCGCCGCCGATCACCGCGACGCGGTCGCCGAGCAGCAGCGCCTCGTCCACGTCGTGGGTGACGAACACGACGGTGGCGCGGGTCTCACGCAGCACTCCGAGCAGGAGCCGCTGCATCTCGGCGCGCGTCTGCGCGTCCAGCGCGCCGAAGGGCTCGTCCATGAGTACGGCCCGCGGCGCCCCGGCCAGCGCGCGGGCGAGTTGCACCCGCTGCCGCATGCCGCCGGACAGCTCGCGGGGCAGCAGGCCGGCCGACCCGGTGAGGCCCACGCGGTCCAGCCAGGACGCCGCCGCTGCCCGGCGCGCGGCCCGCGGCACCTTCCTGAGCGCGAGCGGCAGTTCCACGTTGCGCCGCACGGTCCGCCAGGGCAGCAGGCCGTCGTCCTGGAAGACCATGGCGCGATCGGCGGAGGTGGCGGCCACCACGACGCCGTCGGCCAGGACCCGGCCGGCGGCGGGCGCCAGCAGCCCGGCCAGTGCGCGCAGCAGCGTGGACTTGCCCGACCCCGAAGCGCCCGCCACGGCCAGCACCTCCCCCGGCCGGATCGCCAGGTCCAG
Source organism: Nonomuraea sp. NPDC050547 (assembly GCF_044457345.1). Taxonomy (NCBI): domain Bacteria; kingdom Bacillati; phylum Actinomycetota; class Actinomycetes; order Streptosporangiales; family Streptosporangiaceae; genus Nonomuraea; species Nonomuraea sp. NPDC050547. The sequence goes on along the minus strand of NZ_JBITGW010000001.1, from coordinate 956,208 downwards.
CTCGCGCAGCACGGGCGCGCGGCCGTAGCCGAGGGTGAGCGCTTCGACGGCGAAGGCCAGCCCGCGCACGGCGGGGGGCCGCTCGGTCAGCGTGGTCACGTGACGCTCCCTTCCCCGCGCGGCAGCCAGCGGGTGACCCGGCGCCCGGCCAGCTCGACGGCGGCGGAGGTGAGCCAGCCGAGCAGGCCGATGGTGGCCATGCCGACGATCACGGCGGGGTAGTCGACCAGCGTGTAGGAGTTCCAGGTGCGGTAGCCGACCCCGAACTCGCCGGAGATCATCTCCGCGGAGATCACGCAGATCCAGGCCACGCCCATGCCGACCGACAGCCCGCCGAACACGCCGGGCAGGATGCCGGGCAGCACGACGTGCCACAGCACGTGGCGGCGACCGGCGCCGAGCGTCCTGACCGCGTCCTCCCAGAGCGTCGGCAGCGCGCGTGCGGCGTGCCGCGTGCTCACCATGATCGGGAAGAAGGCGGCGGCGAAGGTGATGAAGACGATGCCCTGCTCGTCGGCGGGGAACAGCAGGATCGCGATCGGCACCAGCGCGATGGCCGGGATCGGCCGCACCACCTCCAGCAGCGGCAGCAGCAACGGCCCCGCCCGGCGCGAACGGGTGACCAGCACGCCCGCCGCGACCCCGGCCACGGCGGCGATGGCGAAGCCGGTGAGGATGCGCAGCAGGCTCTGCAGCAGGTCGAGGTAGTACAGGGAGGTGGTCAGCTCGGCGGCGAAGCGCACCGCGACCTCGTCCAGTGACGGCAGCCGGTCGAAGCGCAGCCACAGGCGGGCGTCGGTGACGGTGAGCACCTGCCACAGCGCGGCGGCGGCCAGCAGCGAGCCGATCCTGGCGGCCTGTCTCATCGCGCCGCCTCTTTCTCCAGGGCTTCGGCGTAGGTGACGGGCTTGGCGCCCGGGTGCGCCGCGCGGTAGGCGTCGGCGCCGTCGCGGGTGGTGAAGGGCAGGTAGTCGCCCTTCTCCCGGAGCCAGACCGACTTGTCGGCGAACCAGCGGGTGCCGGTGGCGGCGTCGGGCACGTACGCGGCGCGGACCTCTCCCGCCCCGGCGGCGGCGATCTGGCGCAGCAGGCAGGTGGGGGTGGCGGCGGGCCGGGTGCCGCCCGCCGCCAGCCACAGCTCCGAGGCGGTACGCGGGTCGGTCACGGGGACGCCGCAGGCCGGATCGGCGCCGGTGATCTTCGCGGGGTTGGCGGTCGAGGCGGTGTCGGCGTCGTAGGCGGGGCCGTACGCCTCGCGGAGGTAGGAGTCGTTGACGAAGCGGGAGAGGTCCACCCCGGCGAAGTCCTGACTTATGCGCTTGAGGTAGGGAATGTCGTGCTGGTGGGCGGCCTTCAGCTGCGGCTTGAGCGTGACGTCGAACGTCGCGATGCCGCCGGGCCCGTTGTACAGGTAGACCACCTCGGGCGGCAGCCCGGTCGCCTTCGCCACCAGCTCAGCCGCGCGCAGCGGGTTGTCGTGCAGGTAGCGGGTGGCGTCCAGCTGCGCCTTCAGGAAGGCGTCCACGACCTGCGGACTCTCCTTCGCATACGGCTCGCGGACCACCACCCCGTGGAAGGTCGGCACCCGCAGGGCGGAGCCGTCGTAGATCAGCTTGGCCTTGTCCTGGAAGACCAGCAGCCCCGGCCAGGCCACGAACTGCGCGTACGCCTGCACGCCGCCGGCCTCCAGCTGCGAGGCGCCGACCGGCGGCTGGTGGTTGACCACCTCGACGTCGGCCGCCGGGTCGAGCCCGGCCTTCTCCAGCGCCTGGACCAGCGTGCCGTGCCCGGCCGAGCCCACGCTGGCCGAGACCTTGGCGCCCTTGAGCCCGGCGAGGGTGGTGACCTTCGAGGCGGGCGGGACGACCACCATGTTGAGGCCGCCGCGCAGGTTGTAGCCGGTGATCGAGACCAGCTCGGTGTTCTTGGCGCGGGCGGCGTTGATCAGCAGCGGGTAGTCGCCCATGGAGCCGATGTCGATCTTCCCGGCGACCATCTTGGCGGTGATCGGGGCACCGGTGTCGTGATCCTGCCACTCGACGGCGTACCCGCCGCCCAGGCGCTTTTCCAGGTAGCCGAGCTCGCGCAACAGGGTTCCGGCTGTCACGGTGTTGATGGTCTTGGACTGGTAGCCGACGACCAGCTTCTTCTTGCCGGGGGCGGCGGCCGTACCGGACAGGGAACAGCCGGCGAGCGCCAGCAGGAGGGCGGCGGCGAGGACCACGCGCATGGCTCGTCCTTTCAGCTCAGCGCAGCAGGTAGGGGATGTCGATGGTGACGGCGTCGACGGGGCAGCGGGCCGCGCACGGACCGCAGTACCAGCACTCGTCGACGTGCATGTACGCCTTGCCCGTCTCGTCGCTGATCGCGAGCGAGTCGAGCGGGCAGGCCTCCACGCAGAGCGTGCAGCCGTCGATGCAGAGGGACTCGTCGATGGTGACGGGCACCTCGACCCGCTGGGTGATCAGAGCCATGGCTACTCCCGGTTCAGGTGGCCGCGCATGGTCAGCCGGTCGCCCCTGAAGCGGATGAACTCCAGGTCGACCGGGCGGCCGTCGGACAGGTGGGTGAGCCGCTCCACCATGAGCAGCGCGGCGCCGCGCGGCGCTTCGAGCGCGGCGGCGGTGTGGGCGTCGGCGTTGACCGCCTCCAGGCTGAGCTCGGCCGTGCCGAGCGGCTGCCCGGCGATGGCTTCGAGCAGGACGAAGATGTCGTTGTGCGCCAGGTCGGCGTCGAAGAGCGGCTCGCCGACCGCGCGCACCAGGTATGTGAGGTCGAGGGAGAGCGGCACGCCGTTGAGCCGCCGGAGCCGTTCGAGGTAGACGACCGCCTCGCCCGGCGGCACCCGCAGCCGCCGGCTGACGGCGGCGGGCGGCTCGATGAGGGTCATGGTCCGGACGAGGTTGACCACCTCGCCGTGTTCGTGGAGGGTCTCGGCGAGTCCGAGCAGCCGGTGCAGCCCGTGGGGGTACTTCTGCGCCGCCACCGTGGTGCCCACGCCGGGGCACCGCTCGACCAGCCCTTCCTCCCGCAGGAGGTCGAGGGCGGCGCGGACGGTGTTGCGCGAGATCCGGAAGTCACGGGCCAGCGCCGCCTCCCGGGGCAACCGGCCACGCCCGAACTGCCCGTCCACGATCTGCCCGCGCAGCAGATCGGCCACCTGCCGGGCCCGATCCGCCCGTCGCCGTGTCTCCACACGGCCTAACCTAGCAATCCGGTAGGTTAATAGGGATAACGGCGAGATTGCGCCACCCGCCCACCCACCCCACCAGCACGACCAGCCAAGATCTGCCACTTGCCTGCGGCGCCAGACCCCCTCCACTACTCTCTGACGCTGGGCGACATTTCCGTATCTTTCACACCTTCTGGCGGAGGAGGCGAGTGAGACAAGACAGGTGGGGCCTGGCGCAGATCGCCGGACTCGGCGGCGCACTGGTCGGATATCTGGGTCTCGGGGTGGCGATCTGGAACCTGACCCAGCAGATCCTCCCTCTGGTGGTGTACGCCCTCCTGGTGATCACGGCCATGCTGGCCACCCGCATCCACACCGGGCAGAGGGAGATCCGGCAGCTGGAGGCCCGCTGCCAGAAGCTGACGGCCCACACCCAGGAGAGCGCCCACCTGCAGAGCCTCACCCAAGGGCTGTCCGGCTTCGTCTCCTATCTCACCGAGGAGCCGCGCGCCGACTACGTTCACCACTTCACCCATGTGACCGAGGAATACGCGATCCACGGTGACGACGGCACGTACAACTGGACCCTTCGCGGGCACAACGCCACGGAACATCCGTCAGAGCGGCTCCACGTCAAGTTCTACGGCGACCGGCCGACCACCGCCAAGGCCCTCGACATCACGGTCGTGGACATGCTCAGGCCGGAGGAGGACCCGAAGGTCGAGCTGGTCAAGGACATGCCCCTGTTCAAGGCCATCGCGATCGCGTTCGATCCCCCGCTGCCGCCGGGCGGCGAGTTCTTCCTCAAGGTCAGCTGCCGGTGGAACGACACGTTCACCAGGGAACGCGAGCATGACTACATCATCTTCACGATGGGCAGGGTGGCGACCCAAGGCGTGGACCGCATCGTCGGCCGCCTCATCTGCGATCTTCCGATCTCGGAGTTCGTCATGGAGGAGTTCAGCCCGAGCGGGCTCGTGCGCGCGACGATCCAGCCGCACCAGGCCGAGTCCACCTTCCACCGCACCATCCTCGAATGGCAGGGCCGCGACCCGCGCAACATCTTCCTGCTGAAGTTCCGCAAGGAGGTTCCGCTAGGAAGTGCGGGCCGGGACGCGTGAGGGGTCCGCCTGCGCGGGGAGCTTCTGGCGGCGTGGGCATGTCAGCCGCACGGTCGCCCATACTCCGACGACCGTCAGCGTTGCGTAGAACAACACAATCCAGGCGATCATTGTCCTGACTCCCTTGACCAGGTTTCTCGAAAGATTCTTAACAATAGGTACGCGGCAAACAACCTAAAAAGGGCAAAGGATATGGCTGCCAGCTGGGCTTCAGATTCGCGGAGTACCGTCCGGCGGCATGACATGGCAGCGCAGGTTCAACAAGGCGCTGGCCAGATACACGGGATACCAACTCAAGCGCCCGGAAAAGGGAGAAACCCGTCCCGCTGAGCTCGGGACCGTCCGGCCGCCCGCCCATCCCGGCACCGATCGGCTGCTCGTCGCGCCGGTGTTCGTGATCTGCCCGGTGCGTTCCGGCTCGACGCTGCTGCGGGCGATGCTCAACGCGCACTCCCAGCTGCACGCCCCGCACGAGCTGCACATCCGCCGCCTGACCGTCGGATTCGGTACGAGGCTCGCGCAGCACGCCATGACCGAACTCGGGCACAACCGCGCCGATCTGGAACACCTGCTGTGGGACCGGGTGCTCCATCGCGAGCTGGTGCGCAGCGGCAAGCCGTACCTGGTGGACAAGACGCCCGCCAACGCCTTCGCCTACCGGCGGCTCGCCACGTGCTGGCCGGACGCGCGGTTCGTGTTCCTGGTGCGGCATCCGGCCGCGATCGCCGCCTCCTGGTACGAGGCCGCGCCCGAGCGGCGTACCCGCGAGGAGGCGGCGGCCGACGCGCTGCGCTACATGAACGCGGTCCAGCGCGCGAGAGAGGCCCTGCCGGGACCGACCGTCCGCTACGAGCACCTCACCGCGGCCCCCGAGCGCGCCACCCGCGCCGTCTGCGGCTTCCTCGGCCTCGCGTGGGAGCCCGGCATGATCGAGTACGGCCGGCCCGAAGTGATCCGCAAGGGCCTGGGCGACTGGACGGACAAGATCGCCTCCGGCGTCGTGCAGCCCGCGCGCGAGACCCCGTCCGGCACCCCGGAGATCCTCGGGCCCATCTGCGAGGCGTGGGGATACACACCATGAACGTCCGCTACCTGCTCCTGCACGCCTACGGCATGGGCGGCACCGTGCGCACCGTCCTCGGCCAGGCCGGGGCGCTGGCCCGCCTCGGGCACGAGGTGGAGGTCGTCAGCGTCGTACGCCGCCGCGACGAGCCGCACTTCCCCTTCGAGCCGCGGCTGCGCGTGTCCACGCTGGTCGACCAGCGTGACGGGATCGCCGCCGACTCCACGGCGCGCAAGGCGTGGCGGCGCGTGCGCGGCAAGGTCGTGCCGCCCGGCGAGTTCGCCGCCGACTACTTCACCGAGCGTGTGGAACGCTCCGTCATCGACTACGTGGCCGGGGTGCGCGGCGGCGTCCTGGTCACCACCCGGCCCGCGCTGAGCCTGATCGCCGCGCGCCGCGGTTCGCGCCGGGTGGTCCGCGTCGCGCAGGAGCACATGCCGCTGTCGGCCTACCGCGAGCCCGTGCGCGCGCAGATCCTGCGCCACTACGCCAAGCTCGACGCCGTGGCGGTCCTGACCGCCGCCAGCCGGGACGAGTACCGCACCGCCCTGCCCGCCACCCCCGTCGTCCGCATCCCGAACGCCGTGCACACCGACGGCACCGCCGCCGCCACGCAGAACAACCCGGTGGTGATCGCGGCCGGCCGCCTGGTCCACCAGAAGGGCTTCGACCTGCTCATCCCCGCCTTCGCGCAGGTGTCGGCCAGGCACCCCGAGTGGAAACTCCGCATCTACGGCACCGGCCCCAAACACCCCCAGCTGACCGCCCTCATCCGCGACCACGGCCTCCAGGCCAGGGCCCGCCTCATGGGCCGCACCCAGAACCTGGACGCCAAGCTCGCCGGTGCCTCCGTCTTCGCCCTGAGCTCCCGCTTCGAGGGCCTGCCCATGGTCATGATCGAGGCCATGACCCACGCGCTGCCGATCGTCGCCTTCGACTGCCCGACCGGCCCGGCCGACGTGCTGACCGACGGCCGCGACGGCCTCATCATCGCCCCCGGAGACGTCGGCGCCTTCGCCGCCGCCCTCGACCGCCTCATGTCCGACCGCGCCGAACGCCTCCGGATGGGGGCGGCGGCGGCGCGTACCGCGGGCGGATACGCGATCGAGGTGGTGATGCCGATGTGGGAGGACTTCTTCGGCGAACTGCTGAGCGGCGAGCCGGTCACCGACAGCTACTGGCCCTGACGCTCGCGGTAGCTCGCCACCGCGGTCCGGACGAACGAGCGGATGAGCGGGTTGGCGTCACCCTCGTTCCACGCCACCACCACCCGGCTGGGCGCCATGTCGGTCAGCGGCACCACGGCCAGTTCCGCGGGCGGGTGGTGGCCGAGCGGGGTGAGTCCGACCGTCCCGTTCCAGAGCACGGCCTGCACACACTCCTGTACGGCCCGCACCACCGGCCCTTCCCTGGCCAGCCCCCCGTTCCAGTACGCCTGCCAGATCGGATCGGTCCCGTCGGGGAACTGGAACCAGCGCCGTCCGGCCAGGTCGGCCAGGGTCAGGTGATCGCGGCCGGCCAGCGGGTCGTCGGCGCGCAGCACCGCGCCCACCGGGTCGGCGCGCAGCACGTGCACGCTCAGGCCGCTCTCGTCGAACGGCCCGCGGGTCAGCGCCACGTCGACGAGTCCGGCGCGCAGCCCGCAGGTCGGATCGGTCAGGTCGGCGTCGCGGATGCGGACCTCGACGCCGGGGTGCGACCGCCGGTACTCGGTGGCCAGCCGCGTCGCGCCCCGGTCGGCGCTGTCGCTCAGGAAGCCGACGGTGATCGACGATGCACCCGCGGCCACGGCGACGCGGGCGCGTACCCGGTCGGCCTGGTCGAGCAGGGTGCGCGCGTCGTCCAGCAGCGCCGCGCCGGCGGCGGTGAGGGTGACGCCCGCGGCGGAACGGAGCAGCAGCGTGGCGCCCAGGTCGGACTCCAGTTGCCTGATGGCCCGGCTCAGCGGCGGCTGGCTCATGTGCAACCGGGCGGCGGCCCGGCCGAAGTGGAGTTCTTCGGCGACCGCCACGAAGTAGCGCAGCGTGCGTAGCTCCATGACCCGCGACGATACCCGCACGGTATCGGCGCCACCCAGCCGGACTTGGACGGCGCGGCCGGCGCGGTGCTGCACTGGACGCGATCAGTCCTCTATGTCAAGGAGAGCGCCGCATGTCCGGATACTCCCATCCCGATCCCGTCGTGGACGTCACGGACGTTCAGGAACTGGGCCGCGACCTCGTGGTGATCCCCAACCGGGACGTGGAACTGGTGCCGAACATCGGCGTGATCGGCGGCACGCAGGCGGTCCTGGTCGTCGAGACCGGCCTGGGCCCGCGCAACGCCGCGAAGGTGCTCGCGTTCGCCGCCGAGTACGCGAAAGGCCGCCGCCTGTACCTGACCACCACCCACTTCCATCCGGAGCACGCGTTCGGCGCGAGCGCGTTCGGCGAAGAGGCGACCTTTCTCGTCAACGCGGCGCAGGCCGACGACATGGCCGTCAAGGGCGCCGGATATCTCGCCATGTTCGGTGGATTGGGAGAGCCGGTCGCGCGTGAACTGGAGGGCGCCCGGGTGCCCGTTCCGGATGTCACCTACGACGGCTCCCGCGAACTCGATCTCGGCGGCCGGGTGGTGCGCCTGCGTCCGACCGGGCGCGCGCACACCAAGGGCGACCAGGTGATCACCGTCCCCGACGCGGGCGTGATGTTCACCGGAGATCTGGCGGAGGCCGGGCAGTTCGCCATCTTCCCGTGGTTTCCGCCGCACGACACGGACGTCTCGGGCGTGCGCTGGATCGAGGTCATGGAGCGGCTGTCCGGGGAGCGGCCCCGGGTGGTGGTGCCGGGCCACGGCGCCGTCGGCGACGCGCGCCTGCTGGCCGAGGTCCGGGACTACCTCAGGGAACTGCGCGAGGAGACCTGGAGGCGCAGGGACTCGGCCATGCCGGAGGAGACGATCGCGCGGGAGGTCACCGCCCTCCTGGTGGAACGGCATCCCGAGTGGCGGATGCGGGAGTGGATCGAACGCGGGGTCGGCTGCCTGTGCGCCGAGCACCCGAGCTGATCCAGATCCACTCTTGTAGTGCTATGTGCAATGTGCAATGTTATACAGCAGTCTTCGGGGACCCGCACAGGCACCAGATCAGCAACGGAGCGATCATGAAAACGATGCCGAAGAAGCTCGGCCTGCTGGCCGTCGCGGCCCTCTTATGCGGCGCCTGCGGAGGCGTCAGGCAAGCGAGCGGCGACCGGCCCGCCGAAGAGGGCGGCACGAAGGGCGGAACGCTCACCGTCCTCGCGATCAGCGACTTCGGGCACCTGGATCCCGCGCGGAACTGGACCATGCCGGACATGATGTTCGGCACCCGCCTGATCTACCGCACGCTGACCACCTACAAGGCGGGCAGCTCGGAGATCGTTCCCGACCTCGCCACCGACCTGGGCACCTCCGCGGACGGCGGCACGACCTGGAAGTTCACGCTCAAGGACGGGCTCAAGTACGAGGACGGCACGCCGATCAAGGCCGCCGACATCAAGTACAACGTCGAGCGCTCGATGTCCCCCGACATCAGCAGCGGGCCGGACTACGCGCAGAAGCTGCTCGTCGGCGGCACGGACTACAAGGGCCCCTACGACGGCAAGAGCCTCGACTCGATCGAGACTCCCGACGACAAGACGATCATCTTCAAGCTCAGGCGCCCGGCCGGCGAGTTCCCGTACACGGTCACGCTGACCACCTTCTCTCCGGTGCCCCCGGCCAAGGACACCAAGGTCGAGTACGACAACCGCCCCTTCTCCTCCGGCCCGTACAAGATCGAGAAGTACGACCGCGGCAAGGAGCTCGTCCTCGTGCGCAACGAGCACTGGGACCCCGCGACCGACACGGTACGGCTCGCGCTGCCCGACCGGATCCACGTCAAGCAGGGCCAGGACAAGGACACCGTCACCGACCGCCTGATCGCCGCGTCGGGCGCGGACGCCACCGCCGTGGCCTGGGGCTCGGCGGGACCGCAGAGCCTGTCGAAGATCCTTCCCGACCCGCGGGCGAAGGAACGCCTGTTCACCGGCGTCACGGGCTGCACGAGCACGCTGGTGTTCAACATGAACAAGAAGCCCCTCGACGATCCGAAGGTGCGCCAGGCGATTCACTACGCGCTCGACAAGGAGTCGGTGCAGACCGCGATGGGCGGGCCGAACATGGCCGACATCGCCACCGCCTACCTGCCGCCCGCCATGACCGGCGGCGCCAGGCAGGACGTGTACGAGATCCCGCCCGCCGGCGACGTGGCCAAGGCCAGGAGCCTGCTGGCCGAGTCCGGGATCGCCACCCCGCTCAAGGTGAAGCTGACCGCCACGACCGGCTCGTCGAACAACGTCGAGGTGGCGATCCAGGAGAGCCTGAAGAAGATCGGCATCGAGGTCGAGATCAACGCGGTCGACGGCTCCGTCTACTACGACCTGCTCGGCGACCAGGCCAAGGCCGACGAGATGGGCGTCTACGGCTGGTGCCCCGACTACCCCAACGGCTCCAGCTTCCTCCCGCCGCTCTTCGACAGCCGCGGCATCAAGAAGACGGGCAACAGCGGCAACGTGGCCTACTTCAAGGACGCCGCGATCGACAAGAAGATCGACGACATCTACGCCATCCTCCAGAAGGACGCCTCCAACAAGGCCTGGCAGGAGCTCGACTCCCAGATCATGCGTCAGCTGCCGCAGGCGCCGCTCTACCTGGAGAAGCGCGGCTACCTGGTGGGCAAGAACGTCATGGGAGCGGTCAACCACCCGGTCTGGGCCGCCCAGCTCGACTACGCGGTCATCGGCGTCAAGAAGTGACCGTGGCGACCGCGGTCCGGCCACGCTCCCCGGGCGGCATCGCGCTGGCCCGGCTGCGCGCCGACCGCCCGGCGATGGCCGGCCTCGTCCTCGCGAGCACGCTGGTCATGCTGGCCGTACTGGCTCCAGTGATCACCGCGTGGACGGGCTGGGCACCCGAGACCCTCGACAAGGCCGCCGTGGACCCCAACCTCGGCGGCCTCCCCCGCGGTCCGTGGGGCGGCGTCAGCGCCGCCCATCTGCTCGGCGTCGAGCCGGTGACGGGCCGCGACGTGCTCAGCAGGATCCTGTACGGCGGGCAGATCTCGCTGCTCATCGCCCTGCTCGCCACGGTGATCACGGTGATCACGGGCATCGTCCTCGGCCTGCTGGCCGGGTTCCTCGGCGGCTGGGTCGACACGGTGATCAGCAGGCTCGTCGACCTGCTGATGTCCTTCCCCAGCCTGATCTTCATGATCGCGATTCTGTCCGTGGTGCGCGACATCAACCGGATCGTGCTGCTCGTGACCGTCATGGCGATCTTCGGCTGGACCGTGGTGGCCCGCATCGTCCGCGGCCAGGTGCTCACGCTCCGGCACAGCGAGTACGTCGAGGCCGCCCGGGTCGGCGGCGCGATGACCGGCCACATCCTGCGCAAGGAGGTGCTGCCCGGCCTGAGCGCGCCGCTCCTCGTCTACGCCACCCAGGCCATCCCCGCCTACATCGGGGCGGAGGCGGCGCTGAGCTTCCTCGGAGTCGGCGTCAGGCAGCCCACCCCGTCCTGGGGCCAGATGATCAACAATGCCCGGGGCTGGTTCATGACCGATCCGATGTACCTGGCCGTGCCCTGCCTCTTCCTGGGACTCACCGTGCTCGCCTTCACCCTGCTCGGCGACGGCCTGCGCGATGCCTTCGACCCGAAGGAGGCGAGTTCGTGATCGGGTACGCGCTGCGCCGCCTGGGCGCGATGGCCCTCATCCTGCTGGCCATCTGCGCCATCACCTTCGCCGTCTTCTACCTGCTGCCCGACGACCCCGCGCTGGACGCCTGCGGCAAGAGCTGCACGACCGAACGGCTCCAGGACGTCCGGCACGCGATGGGCCTGGACCAGACGGTGATCGTCCAGTTCGTGACCTATCTGGCCGGCATCTTCACCGGCCGCGCGCTGGGCACCACCGGGCTGGAGTGCGCGGCGCCCTGCTTCGGCTACTCCTGGCAGTTCGCCACCCCGGTCTGGGACCTGCTGCTGGACCGCCTGGCGGTCAGCGCCTCCCTGGCCGCGGGCGCCGCCGTCCTGTGGCTGGTGACGGGCGTGGCGCTCGGCGTCGTCGCGGCGCTGCGCAAGGGGTCGCTGCTGGACCGCGGGATCGTGCTGTCGGCGCTGACGACCACCTCCGTGCCGGTCTACCTGGTCGCCGCGCTCTTGCTGTACGTCGTGGTCCTGCGGGGCGAACTCCTGCCCTTCCCCGACTACCAGCCGCTTCTGGAGAACCCGGCCGCCTGGCTGACCAGCCTGATCCTGCCGTGGATCGCGCTGGCGGCCCTGTACGCGGCCATGTACGTCCGGCTCACGCGTGCCTCGATGATCGAGACGATGGCGGAGCCGTACATCAGGACCGCGAGGGCGAAGGGCCTGCACGAGCGGACGGTGGTGGTCAAGCACGGGCTACGCGCCACGATGACGCCGATCCTCACCATCTTCGGCATCGACCTGGGCGGCCTGCTGGCGGGAGCCATGATCACCGAGACGATGTTCGGGCTGCCGGGGCTGGGCAAGCTGACCTTCGACGCGATCGCCAGATCCGACCAGCCCGTGGTCCTCGGCGTGACGCTGCTGGCGGCGTTCTTCGTCACTTTCGCCAACCTGGCCGTGGACCTGCTCTACGGCGTGATCGACCCGAGGGTGAGGTACGCGTGATCCTCGACGTCACCGGCCTGTCCGTCAGCTTCGGCGCCACCGCGGTGGTCGACGGCCTCTCGCTGTCGGTGGACCGCGGCCACACGCTGGGCATCGTCGGCGAGTCCGGTTCCGGCAAGTCCGTCTCGTCGCTGGCCGTCATGGGGCTGCACCGCGAGGCCACCGTGACCGGTTCGATCCTCTTCGACGGGGACGAACTCGTCGGAGCGCCCGCCGAGCGGCTGCGGCGGTTGCGCGGCTCCCGGATGGCGATGATCTTCCAGGATCCGCTGACCTCGCTGCATCCCTTCTACACGGTCGGGGAACAGATCGCCGAGGCCTACCGGCTGCACCGCCGTACCGGCAGAAAGGCCGCGCGCGAGCGTGCGGTGGACATGCTCGCCGAGGTCGGCATCCCCGACCCGCGCCGGCGCGCCGGTGAGCACCCGCACCACTTTTCGGGCGGCATGCGCCAGCGGGTCATGATCGCGATGGCGCTGGCCTGCGAACCCGACCTGCTCATCGCCGACGAGCCGACGACCGCCCTCGACGTGACCGTCCAGGCGCAGATCCTCGAACTGATCAAACAGATCCAGGAAGACCGCAGGCTGGCCGTCATCATGATCACCCATGATCTCGGCGTGGTCGCCCGCGTCGCGGACGAGGTCCTGGTCATGTACGGCGGGCGCGCGGTGGAAAGAGCCGAGGCCAGGACGCTCTTCAAGGATCCGCGCCACCCGTACACCAAAGGGTTGCTCGCGTCGATTCCCGGCATGGACCCGGACCCGGCGGGCCGGCTTCGGGCGATCCCCGGCGCCCCGCCCTCGCCGCGGGCCTTCCCGGCCGGCTGCCGGTTCCACCCACGCTGCCCCTCGGCCATGGCGGTCTGCTCGGCAGAGGCCCCGGCGCCGGCCGGCACCCGCCGCATGATCGCCTGCCATCTCGAAGGAGCGCAGTCATGACCCTGCTGTCCGTCCGCGACCTGCGGGTGGGGTTCAAGACCGGTCGCCGCGCCGAGGTCAAGGCCGTGAACGGGGTCACCTTCGACCTGCCCGCCGGCGAGACGCTGGGGCTGGTGGGAGAGTCCGGCTGCGGCAAGTCCACCACCGGGCGGGCCGTCGTCCGCCTGCTGGAGCCGACCGCCGGCAGCGTCCACCTGGACGGGCGTGACATCACCCACGCCGGCCGGCGCGACCTCCTGTCGTCGCGCAAGGACATGCAGATGATCTTCCAGGACCCCTTCGCCTCGCTGAACCCCCGGCAGACGGTCCACCAGATCGTCTCCGGCCCGCGGCGCCTGCTCGACCACGCGGGCACGGCCGAACTCCTGACCAGGGTGGGACTCTCGCCCGAGCACGCCGGCCGCTTCCCCCACCAGTTCTCCGGCGGCCAGGCCCAGCGCATCGGCATCGCCCGCGCGCTGGCGTCACGGCCGAAGCTGATCGTCTGCGACGAGCCCGTCTCGGCGCTGGACGTCTCGATCCAGGCCCAGATCGTCAACCTGCTCGCCGACCTCCAGGCGGAGCTCGGCCTGGCCTACCTGTTCATCGCGCACGACCTGGCCGTGGTACGCCATGTGAGCACCCGCGTGGCGGTCATGTACCTGGGCCGGATCGTGGAGATCGGGCCCCGGGAGCGCCTCTACGCCGATCCCGCCCACCCCTACACCCGGGCGCTGCTGTCGGCGATCCCCGTGCCCGACCCCGACACGGAGGCGAGCCGTCAGCGGATCGTGCTCAGAGGCGACCCGCCCAGCCCGGCCGCCCCGCCGCCCGGCTGCTCCTTCCATCCGCGCTGCCACCTGGCACAGGACCTCTGCCGCGTGAGCGCACCGGAACTACGTGAGGTGAACGGCCGTCAGGTCGCCTGCCACCTGGCCTGAAGCCCCGCCCCCCGGACCTCCGGCGAGAGGCGATGGCGTCAGCCACGGTGATCCGCGGTGCGGGCACGGCCGAGAGAAAACCGGCGCAACACGGAGAAGGATCCCGCGCCGGCCTCGGTGAATCGGATCTCCGTCACCCTGAACTCCCCCGCGAGTTCACGCCCCGCGAGCGCGGCCGCGCACCGCGCGCCCCACGTGGACGTGCGCGGGTGGGCGATCGTGGCGTGGGGCGGGACGTCCATGGCGGCCATGGGTGGCGACAGCAGCTCGCGGCGCAGGTCCGTCCAGGCGCCGTCCACGTCGTGAACGCGGACGAACACGCCGCCGTCCATCGCGAAGACCCGGCCCAGCCGCAGGCGGAAGGGCGGCCGCTCGCCGGCGTGCGACTCGGCGCGCTTCAGCAGCAGAGTCTCGTCGAGGGTCTCCTCGGGATACACGAGGGTCACGTGCGCCGGCACCACCTCGGCCATGCGCGGGTCCCACTTCTGCCGCAACCGCTCCAGCGGCTCGGCCGCCGGCCCCCGCAGTGCGATGGACAGGTGCCGTCTCACCCGAAGTCCGCGCCGAGCACCACGGCGTACAAGGCGCGCAGTTCGCGGCCGGTGATCGGCGGCAGCATGTGGTTGGCGCCGACCAGGATCAGGTAGAGCAGCTTGCCCATCACCTCGGAGGCGGCCGGATCGCCGGACCGTTCCCGCCAGACCGTCCGCAGGAACTCGATCCGGGTGTGGTCCACCCTGCGCAGCATGGCGGCGACGTCCTGGTCCTGCATCGCCCAGGCGCGGATCGCGACCTCCGGGTCCGACGTGGGTTCCTTGGCCACCAGTTCCAGCAGGCGTTTGATCTTCTCCTCCGGGGCCGGGTCGCCCGCCAGGGCCGTCTCGATGTAGCGGGTGGTCATCGTCGCCTCGTAATGCTCCAGCAGGGCGGTCTTGAACCCGGGCATGCCCTTGAAATGGTGGTAGAACGAGCCCTTCGTCAGTTCCAGCCGGGCCATCAGCCGCTCGATGGTCAGGCCCGGTGCGCCGTGCTCGGCGAGGATCACCAGCCCGGCGTCCAGCCAATCCTGTCGGTTCGCCACGAAGCTCCTTCTGGGGTACGTGCCTCGACCATACCCCAGGGTATGCCGCACCCGAAGAACTTGATCACCTGGCTTCTCCCCAGGAGAGCAGGCGCGCGCGGTCCCGCCAGGCGCGTTCCCACTGGCGGGTCAGCGCGGGGTAGACGATCAGGTGACGAAACGGGGCGATGGCCGCCATGTACAGGCGCCCGAAGAGGCCGTTGGGCTTGACCAATGCCGTGCACCTCAGGTGGTACGTGCCGTCGCCGTTCGGCAGCCAGCTCAGGTGCATGATCGTGTGGACGGTCTTGTTCGCCAGTTCGCGGGCGGCCTCCCGGTCCAGGAAGTACACCTCCGTGAACGGGTCGGTGCACGGCGGTACGCCGTCGGCGGTCTGGGCCAGTTCGCGCGGCAGCCGGTCGCGCAGCGAGGCGACCCGGTGCCCCAGTCCGGTCCTGGGCGCGTCCCAGCCGAACAGGGCGCCGATCTTCCAGCGCAGCGCGAGCATGAATCGGACCACGGCGGGCTGTCCGCCGGCGTCGTAGGCGGTCCGTAGCGCGGCGAGCATCACGGGGAAGTCGTCGGGGCCGGCGCCGGGGGTGCGGAAGGTCCACACGTCCTCGACCCGGAAGTCGGGGGTGAACTCGTGGATCCGCCAGGGCTGGGCGAGATGGGCGGTTGCCGGGATGCGCATCTGTCATTCCTTCCGATTTTTCGAGACTCCAAGTTCCGTAACTACGAGTTCCGTAACTCCTAGTCCCGTATCATGCAACCATGACCGATCGAAAGCAAGTCCGCGGTCGCGGGGGCCGGCCCCGCGACAGCCGCGTCGACGACGCCATCGCCGCCGCCGTACGGGAGGTGCTGTCCGAGGCCGGGTACGCCCGGCTCACGATGGGCGAGGTGGCCACGCGTTCCGGGGCGGGGAAGGCGGCGATCTACCGGCGGTTCGCCAGCAAGCAAGAAATGATCTTCGATGTCCTCGTGGAGGGCGAGTTCCTGCCGGTGCCGTCCGACCGCGGTTCGCTGCGCGCCGACCTGGCGGCCGTGCTGGCCGAGAGCGCGGACAGTTTCGCCTCGGCCCCACCCGGCACGGTCCCCGGCCTGCTGGCCGACATCCAGGCCGACCCCGAACTCCACCAGCGGTTCGTCACCAGGTACGTCGGCGCCCAGCGGCAGACCTTCGAGGAGATCCTCGACCGTGCGGCGCTGCGCGGCGAGCTCGCCAGGCGGCCCGACCCGGCCATCCTCAACGCCCTGGTGGTCGGACCCGTCTTCGCCTGGCTGTTCCTGCTGGACGGCGCCCCGGACGGGCTCCCCGCGCTCACGTCCGCACTGCTCGACGCGGCCCTCGCACTCACCGCCGGCTAGGACGCCCCCAGACAATACCGTTTAGTATGCTATCGAAAGGAAGCTTTCCCATGGATATTCGCCCCGTCGAGCCCGCCGACCTTCCGGCCCTGGTAGATCTGGCCTGCACGGTGTTCGGGCCGTTCTATCTGGACTCCCTCCGGCCGGTGGTCGGCGAAACCGTCTTCGCCAACCGGCACGGTGACTGGAAGGGCGACTACCGGCGCCACCTGGCCGGTGTGCATGACCCGGCCAACGGGAAGTTCGCCGCCGTCGCCCTGGCCGGCGGCCAGGTGGCCGGCTTCGCCGGCTGGGCCGTCCAGGAATCCGAACGTCACGGCGAGATCGACATCCTGGCGGTCCACCCGGAGCACCGGCGGCTAGGGCTCGGCCGGGCGCTGCTCGAACACGCCCTGGACCAGATCAAGGCCACCGGGGCAGTGGAGATGATCTCGATCGGCACCGGCGGCGACGACTTCCACGCACCGGCGCGCGCCCTCTACGAGTCGTTCGGATTCACGCCGTTCCCGCAGGTCACCTATACGAGGCCGATCTGAGCGCCGCCGGACGGAACGGCGCCGCGAGAACGAGCCCGAAACACACCGCGGACATCACGGTGAACACGATGATCGGCTCGGGAAAGTACGCGACGCTCAGCCACACCGAGAATCCCGAAACCGCGGTGCACACCAGGCTGAAAGGCGACCAGCGCCGCAGCAGCCCCGGCGCCTCACGGACGGCGACGACCACCGCGACCGCGAACATCACCGCCAGCATCCCCATCTCGGCGCTGGTCCCGTCGTTGAAGTCCCGCACCGTGACCTGCCGCCCGTTCTCGAACATCGGACTCGCGGTGACCGCCGCCAGATCGGCGACGGCCCGCTCCCCCGCCGGAAGCGGCCCGGTGAGCGGCGAATGGAACATCAGCAGGTGCGCCACGCCGACCAATCCGATCAGCGTCGCACCGGTGTAGAACAGGCGACGCGACCACGGCTCCATGACAACCTCCAGGAACATACTATACCGTATGGTATGGACGTGAGACAGCGTACTCCCTCCATCCCCCCGAACGCCAGCGGCCCCCCGGACTACCCAAGCCGGGGGGCCTTAGATGTTGCCGCCATGTGCGGCGCCAGCTGCTTTTAAGAGGCTGGATCAGTCCTGACGACGTGTGCTCTGCCATTGAGCCACCGCGGCACGAAGAGCCGCGGGCCGGATTCGAACCGGCACCTCAACCATCACAGTCCACCTCGGTCGATCTGGCGCTCGACGGCAATGCTGAATCTGGAGCGAGAATCTGAACGTGATCGGCTGCCTCTACCGCTTGGGCTACCGGGACGCGTAGTGCCCCGGGAAGGTGTCGAACCTCCACTGTGGCCGTTTGGTCAGCTTCAGCCTCAGCCTCAGCTTGCGCTCCTGGCGCACCCTCGCACGCGGGCGAGGGGGTCGATGGGTCCTACCCGAGCAGGTAGGAGAACACCTTCTCGCCGATCTTCCGGTCGACGATGTCGGTGCCGTTGGCTTCCTCGCGGGCGAACTTGACGGCGTCCTGCAGCTTCTGCACGCGCGCCAGCAGTTCGTTGACACGACGCTGCGGCAGCGCGCCGGAGAAGGCGACCTTCGTCCAGTAGCCGACCACGATGTCCTCGGTGAACACCTGCACCTGGGCCGGGTGCTTGTCCGTGGCCTCGGCCAGCACATGGTTGCGCGGCACCTTCTTGGTCCGGGTCGTCTTGACCGGCTCGGTCCGCCACGCCTCGGTGTGCTCGTCCTGGCTCCAGGTCTCGGCCGGGTCGAGGGTCGGCAGCTTGGAGATGAAGGTGTGCACGTCCGTCAGCTGCTTCTCCAGGAACAGCAGGTAAGTGACCGGCACGTCCTCCAGCAGCACGGCGCCGTCCACCTTGACGCTGGCCGTGGCCTGGCAGTTCGCCCAGTCCTTGGTCGCGGTGACGTCGAACAGCCTGGTCAACGTGGCGCCGACACCCTTCAGCACCGCGTCGGCCTGCACCTGCACGCGCGTGGACTCCGGCGGCAGTTGCTCGCCCTCGTCGTCGATCGGCTGGTAGGTGCGGGAGATGCCGGACAGCAGCGGCGTCTTCTGGATCTGGTGGTAGGCGTCGGTCACCTTGCGCTGGACGTCGGACTTCACGCCCTTCTCCACGGCGAGGATCTGGTTGAGCTTGGTCACGAACCCGACCATAGAGGTACGTGCGCCGCGTCACATCCCATTTACCTCCTCGACGCACGCGCAGGCAATGGTGATCATCGTCCCCTGCCGCGCGTCCACATGGGTGAGACTCCCCGACCCGAAACACAGCCGGCAGGGAAACGCGGCGGACACGAAGGGGTCCTGCCACACCCGATGCTGCCAGGCCGGCGGCAAGGGAGGAGCCGGACGATCGGCCCCCCGCTCGGCCGGCTCATTGTCCCCCCCGACCCAGCCCAGCCCACCACAGAACTGACAGCCCAGAAACAGGCCGCCGACGCGCTGACCCTTCCGGCCCCCGCACTCAGGACACTCGATGGGGTCGGTCACGCTCTGCCGGTGCCTTGGCAGTGCGTACACGGGACCCAGGTGCGTTCCCGGTCCCGCGTACCGTTGAGCTCCATCCACTCCCCGCCGGCGCCGAGACACGTACCGCACACGGGTTTCTCATCCTTGCCCATGCTCATGACGGTACGGCGGGCAGCGGTGGTGTGTCTGCTACCAGAAGAGGCTGATGAGGGTAGCTTTACCGCGACCCCTCAAAAACGATCAAGGGCCCTGGCTCACCGAAGTAAGCCAAAGCCCCCATCCGACCATCTGGTCGGGACGACAGGATTTGAACCTGCGACCCCTTGACCCCCAGTCAAGTGCGCTACCAAGCTGCGCTACGTCCCGCCAAGGCCCTGCTGGAAGCTCGTTCCGTGCGGCCTTGCGTGGAAAACACTATCACGGGTGACGGACCTCTCTGTGCCATTAACGGCGAGGCCCGGAGGGGTGGGAACAAGGTCATCCGGGCCGTGGTCGAGGGTAAGGAGTCGGTCATGAAACCTTCGGATATTTCCCTGGTGCAGGTTCTCGGTACGCCGGCCGTCTCGCCTGACGGGCGCCATGCGGTGGTCGCGGTCACCCGTCCCGATCTGGAGGCGGACGCCTACCGGGGCGGGCTCTGGGTCGTTCCCACCGATGGGTCCGAACGGGCCCGGCGGCTCACCCATGGGCCGCTGGACAGTGCGCCGGTCTACTCGCCGGACGGGGTGTGGCTGGCGTTCTTGCGTTCGGGGCCGGGGGTCAAGCCTCAGGTCCATGTGATGCCGGTCGCGGGTGGGGAGTCGTGGCGGGTCACCGAGCAGAGGTCCGGCGCCGCGGAACCGGCCTGGAGCCCGGACTCGTCTCGGCTGGCCTTCGTGGCTCAGGTCAAAGAAGCTCAGGCCCAAGAAGCTCGGGGCACGGACGCGAGAGGCACGGACGCGAGAGGCACGGAGGAGGGGGCCGAAGAGGGCAAGCGTGGGCCGCGGCGGATCACGGCTCTGCGCTATCGGTGGGACGGGGCCGGGTTCACGGACGACAGGTACGCGCAGGTCTTCGTGGTCGATCCCTTCGGGGACGAGCCGCCCGTACAGGTGACGGAGGGCGAGTTCGATCATCGTGGGGTCGCCTGGAGTCCCGCCGGGGATCTGCTGGCCTTCAGCGCGGCCCGCCATCCCGGCCGTGGCGAGGACTTCTTCAGCGACGTGTGGGTGTGCGCGCCGGACGGCACCGGCCTGCGGCGGGTGACCCGGACGGATCTCACGGCCACGCAGCCGGGTTTCGGACCGGACGGCGGGCTGGTGTTCGTGGGCGCGGATCCGGGCGAGGAAGGGCGCAGGCTGGTCGCTCGGCAGACCGGGGTGTGGTCGGTGCCGGTGGACGGGTCCGCGCCGCCGCGCAGGCTGACCGATGCCGAGCTGCACAACATGCCGTCGATCGGCAACGAGCGGCTGGCCGTACCCGCGAAGGACGGGGTGCTGTGCGCGGTCGAGAACAGGGGCGCGGTCGAGTTGCTGCTCGTGCCCTATGGCGGCGGGGAGCCGGGGGTCGTGGTCGGGGGGCCGCGGGAGGTGCGGGGGGTGGGCCACGCGGGCGGGACGACGGTGGCGGTGGTGTGCGACGCGAGCAGCCCGGCGGAGCTGGTGGCGGTGCGGGACGGGGTGGAGGTGCGGCTGACGGAGTTCGGGGCGGGGCTGGAGGTGCTGCCGATCGAGGAGGTCGACGCGACCGCGCCGGACGGGTATCCGGTGCACGGGTGGATCGTGCGGCCGGAGGGTGAGGGGCCGCATCCTGTCCTGCTGATGATCCATGGCGGGCCTTTCGCGCAGTACGGCTGGCGGGTCTTCGACGAGGCGCAGGTGTACGCCTCGACCGGGTACGCGGTGGTGATGGGCAATCCCCGTGGTTCCTCCGGCTACGGGCGGGCCCATGGCGCGTACATCGTGGGTGATGTCGGGCGGCGCTCGGCCGTCGATCTGCTGGCGTTGTTCGACGCGGCGCTGGCGACCGGCGGCCTGGACGCCTCCCGGGCGGGCGTGCTCGGCGGTTCGCACGGCGGCTTCATGACCACCTGGCTGGCCGCGCACCACGGCGGGCGTTTCCGCGCGGCGGTCAGCGAGCGGGCGCTCAACGCGATCGACAGCTTCCACGGCAGCAGCGACATCGGCTGGGCCTTCCCCTTCGACCTGTACGGCGAGCCGTCCACCTGGGCCGGCCAGAGCCCGCTGACCCACGCCGGCCTGATCACCCTCCCCATGCTGATCATCCACTCAGAACACGACTGGCGGGCACCGGTGGAGCAGGCGCAGCGCCTGTTCGTGGCGCTGAAGCTGCGCGGCGTTGAAACGGAGATGCTGCTGTTTCCCGATGAAGGACATGAGATGTCCCGTTCTGGCCTGCCCAGTCGGCGAATTGCCCGATTCGACGCCATCCTTGACTGGTGGCAACGTCACCTCTGACGGAGAAAACCATGGAAAGGTCGCACATGCGCATCGCCCGATTAATGGCCGCGATCACCCTCGTGATCCCCGCGCTCTTAGCCACCTCGGCCCAGGCACGATCCCCCGCCTGCCCCGGCACCGGCACCGACGCCGCCGTCGACAGCCCCGTCGAGATCGACGCGGCGTCCGCCTGCCCGGCCGCCCACCCCCGCCTCACCGTCTCCTACGCCCCGGCCGTCGACGGCACCGTCACCCTTCAGGACAGGGAACCGCTGGGCGGCGCCCCGAGCGAACACGACGACATCCGCTTCCTCCCGGACGGCTCAGCCTCCCGCGTGGTCTTCGGCGGCAGGAGCTACACCCTGCTGAACGTGCACTACCACGGCCCGGCCGAGCACAAGTTCGCCGGACAGGGCTTCGCGCCCCTGGAAGCCCATCTGGTCCACGAGCTCGCCGGACCCGCCCAGGGCTACCTGGTCCTGTCGGTGCTGGTGAACGCCCGGCGCGACGACTGGTCGGAGCACGACGCCCTCCTGCGCGAGCCGCCTTCCACGGTCGGCGCCACCAAGCGGGTCCACGGGGTGAACCTCGCGGCCCTGCTGCCGGCCCCCGGCAGGCGGGCCTTCTACCGCTACACCGGCTCGCTCACCACGCCGGAGTACGACAAGCCGGTCACCTGGATCGTCTTCCGGCAGCCCGGCTCCGCCACCCCGCGCCACATCGCCGGCGTCCGCGAGCTGTGGGACGAGCACGGCAACAAGCGTCCCCTGCAGGACAACCCGGTTCCGCCGAACGTCTACCGGCACTGACGCGCCCCGGTCCCCCGTGTCTGGGAAGAGGCGCGGGGGCCGGTCAGCCACTCCAGCAGCGGTCGCAGGTCGCGCCAGGCGTCGCGGACCGCGCCGAGCGCCTGTCCGCCGGTCGTCCTCGACTTGGGCAGGCGTTTCTCGGCCCCCAGCGACTTGTAGCGCAGCAGGTCGATGCGCGGATGGTCGGCGGAGTAGCCGCGTGGCCGCGTCTTGACCCGCTCCCCCACGAGCGAGAAGCCCTTCTTCTCCAGCCGCTCGACGATCGTGCGCAGTTCCTCGCCCGCTTCGCCGTCCACGGCCTCGCGGTAGCGGCGGGTGTCGTCGGTGTCGAAGGCGTGGAAGCCGCCGCCGACGTGGATGCCGTCGGCGCCGAGCATGAGGTAGTAGCCGGCGTGGCCCTCGGCGGCCACGGTGACGCCCTGGCTGGTCTTGTAGGGCGACTTGTCGGTGCTGAAGCGGGTGTCGCGCTGGGGTCTGAACAGCTTGGCGGGCCCGAACTCGTCCTCCAGCCCTTCCAGCATCTCCTCCAGCGGCTCGCGTACGGCCCGCTCGTAGACGTCCTTGTGGGCGTGCCAGAACTCCTTGGTGTTGTCGGCTTCCAGCCGCTTGTAGAAGTCGAAGGCCTTGGCGGTCAGGGGCACGGTGGGTTTCCTCCGTTTCAGAGCAGTCCGGCGAACCGTTCGACGACCTCGGCCGCCTGGGCGGCGTTGAGGCGGGGGTCGCAGGCCGTGCGGTAGCGCGGCAGGCGTGGCGCCCGCGCGCACGGCGCGGGCGTGGCGATGCACTCGGTGACGTCGTCGGGCGTCATCTCCAGGTGCAGCCCGGCCGGATGGCGGTGGCGGGAGCGCAGGACGCTGACGAATGCCGTGACCTCCTCCAGGATCGCCTCCATGGGCCGGGTCTTGGGCCCGGCTCCCATGCGGACCGTGTTGCCGTGCATCGGGTCGCACAGCCACACGACCGGCATACCCCGCCTGCCGACCTCACCCACGATCTCCGGCAGGAGGCTGCGCACCCGGGTGCTGCCCAGGCGGACGATGAACAGCAGCCTGCCGGGCAGGGCGCCGGGGTTGAGCAGGCGGCTGAGGCGGGCGGCCTGGGCCGGGGTCGTGGCGGGACCGAGCTTGACGCCGACGGTGTTGCGGACGGACCGGGCGAAGGCGACGTGCGGGCCGTCGGGCCGGCGGGTGCGCTCGCCGATCCACACCGAGTGGGCGGAGGCGGCGTAGCCGTCGCGTACCAGCGGGCGCTCGTAGTCGAGCAGCAGCGCCTCGTGGGAGACGTAGGCCCGTTCGAGCGGCGGGCGGCCGGGCCAGGACTCGCGCACCACGCGCAGGACCGAGCGGGCGCATCGGTGGGCGCGCAGCAGGCGTCCGGGGTCGGGGCGGCGGGCACCCGGGTCTCCGGCGGGGCTGTTGACGGCGTCGCCCCGGTAGGAGTGAACGAGGGTGCCGTCGGCGGTGATCTCGTGGGGGGCGGAGCGGGGTTTGCCGTACTGGCCGGCCAGGCGGCCCAGCGGGAGCGTGGGGGCGCCGGTGCTCGCGGTGATCGTGGCGGCCAGGCCGTACAGCTGGGCGAGTTTCGCGCGCACGTCGGACGGGCCGGACTCGCGGAAGCGCTCGGCGCAGTCGCCGCCCTGGAGGACGAAGCCGCGGCCGTCGCCCGCGCGGGCGACGGCGGCGGTGAGCCGGTCACACTCGTGCGCGCCGACCAGCGGCGGCAGGCCGTGCAGGGTTTCGACGACCCGGCCGAGCAGCGCGGGGTCGTCCCAGTCGGGTTGCTGGGCGGCGATCACGGCGCCTCGTCCCGCAGCCGGGCCTTGTCCACCTTGCCGACGGGGGTGAGCGGCAGGCCGGGCACGACGACCATCCGGTCGGGGATCTTGTAGGCGGCCGCGCCGCGCTCGCGCATGAACGCGCCGATGGCGGGGAGTGTGGGCGGTTCGTCCCCGGCGACGATGTAGGCGCAGGTGCGTTCGCCCAGGTAGTGGTCGGGCACGGCGATCACGGCGGCGGCGCGCACGTGCGGGTGGGCCAGCAGGTGCTCCTCGACCTCGTCGGCGGGCACCTTGTCGCCGCCGCGGTTGATCACGTCCTTGACCCGGCCGCAGACGACGAGGTGGCCGCTCGGGGTGACGCGGGCGAGGTCGCCGGTGCGGAAGAACCCGTCGGGGGTGAAGGCCCGCGCGTTGTGATCGTCCGCGCGGAAATAGCCCCTGATCGTGTACGGCCCGCGCACCAGCAGCTCACCGGCCTGACCGGCGGGCACCTCGACGCCCGACTCGTCCACGACGCGGATCTCGTCATGCTCCGACAGCGGCCTTCCCTGGGCGCCGGCCCGCAGGTCGGGCCCGTCGTCCGGCGGGCTCTGGCTGAGCAGCCCCTCGGCCATGCCGAACGACTGCTGCACCCGGCCGAGCCGCGCCTCGACGTCGGCCACCAGTCCGGGGCCGGCCGCGGCGCCGCCGAGCTGCACCAGGCGCAGGCTGTCCAGGCGGTGCGGGGTCCACGCGGCGGCCTCGGCCCACAGCAGCCCGAGCGAGGGCACGAGCCCGGTGACGGTGACGCGTTCGCGCTCGATGATCGGGAAGGCGTCGTCGGGGCCGGGGGTCGGGGTGAGGGCGACGGCGCCGCCCGCGTGCAGGGTGCCGAGCACGCCGGGGCAGCCGAGCGCGTAGTTGTGCGCGACGGGCAGCGCGGCCAGGTAGACGTCGTCGGGGGTCAGCCGGGCGTTGGCGGCGCTGAGCCGGAGGTTGCACAGGTAGTCGTCGTGGGTGCGCGGGATGAGCTTGGCACGGCCGGTCGTGCCGCCGGACAGCAGGAAGAGCGCGACGTCGCCGGGGCCGGGCGGCTCGAGGTCGGCGGGTTCGGTGTAGAGGGCGTCCAGGGGGGTGAACTCCTCCGGCTGCCCGGCCACGATCACCTGGCGGGGGCCGTGGATCCGGCGGGCCAGTTCGCGGTGGTCGAAGCCCTGGTGGTGGTCGGGGATGACGTAGGCGGCCGGTTCGGTCCGCGCGGCGAGGTGGCCGATCTCGTCGTGGCGGTGCGGGGGCAGCGCGAGTACGGGAGCGGCGCCCAGCGTGAACAGGGCGAACAGGGTGTCGATGAGCTCCGGGGAGTTGGGCAGGTGCACGATGACGCGTTCGCCGGGCCGTACACCGAGATGGTGCAGGCCGGTGGCCAGGCGGGCGGCGCGCCCGGCGAGGTCGCGGTAGGTGCGGCGCTCGCCGGTGGCGGTGACGAGCGCGGTGCGCTCGTCGTGGGCGTGGAGCAGGGAGCCGAGGGTCCGGCCGCTCCACAGGCCGAGTTCGCGGTAGCGGCGGGCGCTCTCCTCCGGCCACGGTACGCATCCGGGGATCATGCGGTCCTCCTCAGGGGGCCAGCCGCGTCGCGTGCCAGCCGCCGGAGGCGTGGCGGTAGCGGACGCGGTCCTGGATCTCGTCGGCCCTGCGCTGCCAGAACTCCATCTCCCGCGGCGTGAGCCGGTAGCCGCCCCAGTGGACGGGGCGCGGGACCTCCTGGCCGGTGAAGCGGGCGCGGTGGTCGTCGAAGCGGGCGCGCACGGCCTGCCGGTCGCCGATCTCGCTCCGCTGGTCACTGCTCCAGGCCAGCAGCTGCAGGGTGCGGGGCAGGGTGGCGAAGTGGGCGTCGGACTCGACCTCGCCCAGCCGCGCGACCAGGCCCTCGACGCGGACCTGACGGCCCTTCTCCAGCAGGGCGAAGCACAGGGCGGCCATGGGGTTGACCGCGACGTCGGCGGCCTTGCGGCTGGCGTGGTTGGTGAAGTACACGAAGCCGTGGTCGACGTAGGCCACGTCCACCCAGCGGGCGGAGGGCCGGCCGTGGTGGTCGGCCGTGGCCAGCACGGCGAAACCGGGCATCTCCCAGCGGGCGAACTCCCGCAACGGATCCACTGCTTTTTCGGTGAGCATTTTCTGCATCTGCCATTCTCTGGTCAGTTGAAACACTATTGCCTATAATCGCATTCATGCAAGAAGCCGCAGCGAAACTCATCACCCGCCATCGCGAAATAACCACTCCGCGGACTTTCGAGCTGCTCGGCCTCGAATGGGACCTCCTGCCGGGCGTCTACGCCCCGCACCTGTCCCAGTCGTCGGCCCTTTACGCCGAATGGCTGCCCTATCCCCTGCACGGCTCGTTCTGCGAGGTCGGCAGCGGCACCGGCTACATCTCG
Source organism: Nonomuraea sp. NPDC050547 (assembly GCF_044457345.1). NCBI lineage: Bacteria > Bacillati > Actinomycetota > Actinomycetes > Streptosporangiales > Streptosporangiaceae > Nonomuraea > Nonomuraea sp. NPDC050547. The sequence goes on along the minus strand of NZ_JBITGW010000001.1, from coordinate 929,914 downwards.
GTGCTGGCCGCGCTGCGCGGCTGCGCCTCGGTGACGGCGCTGGACCTCAGCGCGGCGGCCGTGGACAACACCCGGCTCAACGCGGTACGGCACGGCGTCGACGAGATCGTCCACACCGCCCAGGGCGACCTGTTCGAGCCGCTGACCAGTGAAGACCGGTTCGATCTCATCTACTGGAACTCCAACTTCGTCGAGGGTGAGCCCGCCGACGCCCTGGAGCGCGCGTTCTTCGATCCCGGCTACGCCGCGCACGCCGCCTACTTCCGCGACGCCGCGGCGCACCTGGAGCCGGGCGGCCGGCTGCTGCTCGGCTTCACCGACCTGGGCGACGAGAACCGGGTGCGCGCGCTGGCCGCGGAAAACGGCCGGCGGGCCGCGACGCTGCGCGCCGCGAAATGCGCAGCGGAAAAAGGGCACATCGAATACCGCCTCCTCGAATTCCAGCAGCGATAATTCAGCGGTAAAGGCGGACGGCGAGCGGCGCCAATATGGCGGTCGCCGCCACCGCCCATGCCGCGGTGAAAAGCACGGGCACCAATACGGGACCGCCGCTCGAAAGGCCGACGAGCGCGTCACCGGCCACCGACAGCGGATTGGCCCGCACCACCGGCTGCAGCCAGCCGGGAAACTGCTCGGCCGGCACGAACCCCGACGACAGGAACAGCAGCAGCGTCACCGGCGTGTTGAGCGCCCCGCTGACCGCCTGCTCGCTGGAGGCCGACAGCGCCACGACGACGGCCAGCCACAGGAAGATCCAGGCGAACAGCGCCACCACCGCGAAGAAGGCGAGCACCGCCACCGGCCCCTGGCTGAACCGGAACCCGGCGGCGTACGCGACGGCCGTGGTGAACGCGCCCACGAGCACGGCCCTGGCCAGGTCGGCGGCGATGCGCCCGGCCAGCACCGGCAGGCGGCCGATGTCCATGGCCCTGAACCGGTCGGTGATGCCGCCACGCAGGTCGGCGAAGAAGCCCACGCCGGTGCCGACCGCCCCGTACGCGGCACTGAACAGCACGATGACCGGGGCGAGCCGGTCGATGTACGGGCCGCGGGAGGCCTGGCCGACGAGTTCGCCGAAGACCAGCAGCATGAGGAACAGCAGGATCACCGGGAACATCACCGAGTCCGCGACGAGGCGCGGGCTCCTGACGAAGCGGCGCAGGGTGCGACCGGCGAGCAGGCCGGTCTCGGCAAGGGTGCTCATGTCGCCCTCCTGAAGGCCCGGACGGCCGCCGCCGAGAAGACCGCCAGCAGCCCGGCCAGCCACGCCAGCGCCTTGACCACGGGCCCGGCCGTCGGCCCGCCCTCGGCCAGCGCGCGCAGCGCGTCCAGCACCGCGGTGACCGGCTGGTGGCGTACCACCGGCTCGATCCAGCCGGGGAAGGCGTCGGCGGGCACGAACGCCGAGGAGACCATCAGCAGCGGCAGGTAGATGACGTGCAGGGTCGAGGAGACCGACTCCGGGTCGCGGGAGGCGAGCCCGAGCGCGCCGGTGCCCGCCGAGATCGTCAGCGCGAAGGCCACGGACAGGGCGACGAAGCCCAGCGCGGCCAGGGGGCCGGCCTGGAAGCGGAACCCGGCCACGTACCCGGTCGCGACGATCACCGCGATGGCCAGCAGCGCCCGTACACCGTCGGCGGCCATCCGGCCCACCACCACGGCGCCCCGGTTGATGGCGAGCGCGCGGTAGCGGGCCAGCATGCCGCTGCGGCGGTCGGAGGAGGCGAAGAAGGCCGCGGTGATCGCCACGGAGAACATCCACTGCACGACGATCGCCGGTGGCAGGAACTGGGCGTAGTCGATGCCGCGTACCCGCAGCAGGTTGCCGAACAGGGCCAGGAAGCCGAAGACGAAGATGATCGGGAAGATCACCATCGTGCTCACGGTGTCGGCGGCCGAGTTGAGCCGGATGTTGCGCCCGGCCAGCAGGAGTCCCTGCCCGAACAGGTTGCCGAGCCCGGCCTCGCTCCTGGCCGTCATGACACGGCCTCCTCGCGCGGGTGCCCGGTGAGCGCGATGAACGCCTCGTCGAGCGTGGGACGGCGCAGCCGGATGTCGTCGGCCTCGACGCCCCGCTCGCGCAGGGCCGCGACGACCTCGGCGAGCGTGCCGCCGTCGGCGTCGCGGACGATGACCAGGCCGCCGGACTCCTCGACGTTCTCCACGGTGCCGCGCAGCGCGCGCAGGGCGTCCTCGGGCGGTTCGGCGCGTACTTCGCAGACCTGCCCGCCGACCTGCTTCTTGAGCTCGCCGGGCGTACCCTCCGCGATCACCTCGCCGCGGTCGATGAGCACGAGCCGGTCGGCCAGGCGGTCGGCCTCCTCCAGGTACTGGGTGGTCAGCAGCAGCGTGACGCCCTTGTCGCGCAGCGAGGCGACCACGTCCCACATCTCCTGGCGGCCCACGGGGTCCAGCCCCGTGGTGGGCTCGTCCAGGAAGATCACCGGACGGCTGACCACCAGGCTGGCGGCCAGGTCAAGGCGGCGGCGCATGCCGCCGGAATAGGACGTGACGGGCTGGTCGGCGGCCTCCGCCAGGCCGAACCCGGTCAGCAGTTCCCCGGCGCGGGCCACGGCCGCCGCCTTGCCGAGCTTGAGCAGCCTGCCGAACAGCACGAGGTTCTGCCGTCCGGTCAGCACGTCGTCGACCGCGGCGAACTGGCCGGTCAGCGCGATGGACGCGCGTACGCCCGACGGGTCGCCCGCCACGTCGTGCCCGGCGACCGACGCTCTTCCGCCGTCGAGCGGCAGCAGCGTGCTCAGGCAGTTGATCACCGTGGTCTTGCCGGCGCCGTTGGGGCCCAGCAGGCCCACCACCGCGCCCGGCTCGACGGTGAAGGACACCTCGTCCACGGCCGTCTTGCCGCCGAAGACCTTGCGCAGGCCCTCGACCTCGACTCCCCCTCCGTTCATGCCGCTCATCTCCTCGATGTGGGTGACCGTCAGCCGTCCTGCTTCACCGGCGTCTGCTGGTGGAAGGCGAGCTTCCAGGCGTTGCCGCCGCGCTCGTAGACGCTGGTCATGTAGAGCTGGAAGGCGAACCCGGCCTCCTTGAGCCGGACGGTGGCGCGGTAGGTGATCAGCGCCGCGTCGCCGCCGAACTCCAGCACCTTGACGTCCTCCAGCGTGTAGTCGTCGAAGGGGGCCTTGTTGGCCTCGATGTCGGCGGCCAGCTCCGCGCCGGTCTGCGGGCCGTCGGGCTCGACGCAGATCGTGCGCTCGGTGACCAGCTCGCGGTAGAAGTCGCCGTTGCCGACCGAGATGGCCGCCCAGCCCTGCTCCTCGAGCTCTCGCAGTTCCTTCTCGACGCTCATGCCCGGTGTCTCCTCTGCTTCGGTTACGGGGTCGAGGGCCAGCTGCCGGGCAGGCCACAGAACTGCAGCACCTGCTCGACCAGCTCGCTCTCGTGGGGGACGAGGTAGAAGTGGCCGCCGGGGAAGTCCCTGAGCCGGAACGGGCCGGTCGTGCAGCCCTTCCAGGCGGCGGCCTCGTCGTGGTCCGCCTCGGGGTCGGCCGCGCCGACGGCGGCGCAGATCGGGGTCGCGATCGGCGTCGTCCCGTGCGGCCGGTAGGTCTCGATCAGCCGGTAGTCGGCTTCGAGCGTGGGCAGGATCAGCTCGCGCAGCGCCGGGTCGTCGAGGACCTCGTCGCTGGTGCCGCCGAGCCTGCGCAGGTCCTCCAGCAGGGCCCGCTCGCCGCCGAGGTGCACCTGCGCCGGGCGGGCCAGGTGCGGCGCGGGGCGGCCTGAGACGACCAGGCCCGCGATCGGGCCGCCGAGCAGGCTCTCCAGGCGGCGGGCCGTCTCGTGCGCGACGGCGGCGCCCATGCTGTGGCCGAACAGGGCCAGCGGCACCTCGCTCATCGGGGCCAGAGCGGCCGCGACCGGTCCGGCCAGCTCGTCCACGCTCGCGGCGTGGGGTTCGCGCAGGCGGTCCTGGCGGCCGGGGTACTGCACGCCGTACAGCTCGACGCCTTCGGGAAGGCGCGCGGCCCAGGTGCGGAAGAACCCGGCGGCGCCGCCGGCGTGCGGGAAGCAGACCAGGCGCAGCCTGGGCACCTCCTGGACGCGCAGGGGCCGCAGCCACTGCTCGCGCTGCCGGGTGGTCGTCGTGGTCATGCCGGTGAGTCCTCCAGTTCGGTACGGGCGGCCGCGATCAGCTCGGCGGCGGGCATCGGGCGGGGCGGCGGCCCCGACAGCCGCTCGGGGAATCCGAGGGAGGCGGCCATCGCCTGCCAGATCCCGCTGACCGACAGGTAGTACTGCCCCTCGCGCAGCGGATCGATCCTGTCACCGGCGGCTTTCCACAGACCGCTGATCGCGCGGTGGGCCGCCGCGGGCCAGTGGACCGCCAGGATCTCGCGGTAGCTGGGCGTCTGAGCTGGGCCGATGACGGTGCTGGCGGGCAGGTCGAGGGCGGGGTCGGCGGCGTCGGCGAATCTGGTGGTCTTCCTGGCCTCCTCCGGCAGGTGCGGCCGCGGCGACCACAGGACGGGGCCGTGGGTGCCGGCCAGCGTGAGCGTGCCGCCGTCCGCGCCGACGGTGATCCGGTGCAGCAGGTGGGCGTGGTTGTCGGGGTCGGCGGGGTGGAGCTGGTTCTGCACGCGCAGCGTGAACGGCGTCCCGGCGAGGGTGCCCTCGATCGTGCGGAAGGGACCGGAGCCGGTCGGCGCGGGCAGCTCGTAAGGACGCAGCCCGCCGAGCGCCCGGCCCAGGATGTCGAACAGGTGGTAGGAGACCTGCACGCCGCACGCCGCCTCGACGTAGAGCGGGCGCAGCGCGCGGGCGGCGGCGATGAAGCGCCGCACCGGCGGCAGGTGCACGTAGTGGCTGTTGACCTGGTACACGGTGTGGTGCTCGCGGGCGGCGCGCAGCAGCCCGGCCAGTTCGTCGCGCAGCAGCGGCCCTTCTTGCAGCACATGCACGCCGCGGGCCGTCAGCTCGGCGGCGACCTCACTGGCCGGGCCGCCGTTCACCGCGCCGAGCAGCACGACGCAGGCCAGGTCGACGCCGTCCGGCACGTCCTCCACGCGGGTCCAGAGCGGCACCCGTGCCTCTTTCGCGCAGGCGCGGGAGCGTTCGCCACCCTTGGCGAGGATGCCCGCGAGCCGGAACCCGGAGCCGGGCGCGGCGATCGCGGCCAGGTGGATCCGGCCGAAACCGGTCCCGCAGACCAGCACGCGCGGCCGTCCGTTCACAGGACCCCCTCCTCGACGACGGCTTCCTCGACGCTGGAGGTGACCCGCACGGCCGGGTCCGCGCGCAGCTCGCCCAGCACGCGCTCCGGGTCGAGCACCCAGGCGGCCTCGTGCGCGCCCGGCGGCACCCGTCCCGCCGCGAGCGCCCGGACGGCGCTCGCGGCCACCGCGGCGGTCAGCTCGTAGCTGTCGGCGGCGCGCGCGATCAGCGTCCTGCCGTCGAGGTCGAAGACGAGCTGGAAGTACGGCTCCCGCCCCACCGCGTCCAGCCGGGCGGCCAGTTCCAGGTCCCGCGCCGCCTGCGCGGGGTCTCTGTCCGCGGCCCCGGCCAGGGCGCGCGGGGCGCGTTCGCCGTCGAAGACGCCCCACCACTCGACCTCGGCCAGCCCGAGCTCACGGGCCAGGCGGGCGCTCTCGCGGCTGAGGTAGGGGTAGGCGCCGACCCGGCCGGGGAAGTGCGGCAGGCGCACCCCGTCGAGCGGGCGCAGCGCGCCGCGTACCTGCCGGTGGCCGCGCCAGGCGGCCTGCGGGGTGGCGTACTCGCCGGTCAGGGAGGCGATGTAGTCGAGGGCGGCGGCCTTCGTGAAGCGGTCGAGGCCGCCGACATGGGCGACGAGGCGGTGCGGCGCGGGCCCCGCCATCGCCCGGGGCAGCAGCGCGGACAGGCCCGGCATCATGCCCGCCGCCAGCACCGCGCCGCGCGGCCCGCCCGGTGCCCGCAGGGCCAGGTCCGTGAGGAAGGCGAGGTCGAGCCGGTCGCCCGCGACGTCCACGTAGTGCGCGCCCGCGGCCAGCGCGGCCCTGGCCACGGTGTCGAGAACGATCGAGGACGGCCCGGCGCAGTTGACGACCACCTCGCACCCGGCGCAGAACCGGGCCGGCGCGGCGGCGTCGTCCAGGTCCAGGATGACGGGCTCGTCGTCCGGCCCTGCCTGGGCGCGCACCCGGGCGGGGTCCCGGCCGCCGAGCCGCAGCGGGCCGGGCAGCCGGCGGGTCAGCGCGCGGCCGACGGCGCCGTAGCATCCGGTCACGCCGATGGTCATGACTCCTCCAGCACGGCGGCGACCTCGTCCACGTGGGGCGGGCGCAGGCAGGTGAAGTGGTCGCCGGGGACGTCGGTGACGGTCAGCTCGCCCAGGCACAGCTCCCGCCAGAAGCCGGTCATGTCGTCGCGCAGCCACGGCAGGAAGCTCGTGCCGCCGCGCTGGCGCAGGAAGGCGATGTCGCCCGCGTACGGCTCCGGCTCGTGGGCGGCGACGGCCAGGAGGCTGTGCCGTACCACCTGGAAGGAGGTGGCGACGTGCCGCTCGACGTCGGGGCCGGCGGTCCCGGAGGTGGCGGCGTGGCCGATCGCGGCCAGCCGTTCCGCCTGCGGGCGGGCGGCCTGGGCGCGGAAGGCCTCGGCGGCGGGGGCGAGTTCGCCGGTCAGCGCGGTGACCGAGCCGGCGGGCACGCGGCCGGGGTCCTCGCGCAGCAGGGCGGCGAAGACCTTCGCCATGAGCTCCTCGTCGGCGGGATAGCCGGCCGCCGCCGGGTCCACGCCCATGACCTTGGCGAAGACGTATTCGGCCACGAGGTCGTCCTCGATGGTCCGGGGCAGCGTGTAGCTGCTGACCACGGTGAGGGCGCTGACGTCGGCGCCGGCCTCGGTCAGGTTCCTGGCGACCTCGGTGGCCAGCAGGCCGCCCATGCAGTAGCCGACCACGTGGAAGGAGGGCGCGCCGGTCTCCAGGAGGGTGCGGGCGTAGCGGGCGGCGCGGCGGGCGATCAGGCCGCGTGGTTCCTCGGCCAGGTAGGCGTCGACGTCGGTGATCGCGAGTCCGGCGAGCGGCCCGCCCTTGGCGGTCAGCAGCCGGGACAGCGCGCGGTAGGGGGTGAGGGTGCCGCTGCCCTCGTGGACGAGCACGCGCAGCGGTCCGTCGCCGGGCGGGCCGCCGCCGAGCGGGATCAGCGGCGTGCTCTCGGCGCGGGCGCCGTCCTCCTCGCCCGCGCCGCGGCGCAGCCCGTCGGCGAGCGCGGCCACGGTGGGCTGGTGCAGGATGCGGCGGACCAGGTCGTCCCAGTGCGCCTCGGCCGCCTCCGGTACGCGCTCGCGCAGCGTGGCGGCCAGCTTGGCGACCACCAGCGAGTCGCCGCCGAGGTCGAAGAAGTCGTCGTCGCGGTTGACCGTGTCCCCTGTGCCCATGCCGAGCACCTCGGCCCACACGCCGGCGAGCGCGCGTTCGAGGGCGTCGCGGGGCGGCCCGCCGGCCGAGGCGCGGTTCGCGGCGGCGCGTGGCAGCCATGAGCGGAGCGTGGTGGTGTCCACCTTGCCGTTGGCGGTCAGCGGCAGTTCGTCGACGATCTGCAGGTGGGCCGGGATCATGTAGCCGGGCAGCCGCCTGGCCAGGTGCCCGGCCAGGCCCGCGACGTCCAGGGGCCGCCGGTCGGTCTTGAACCGGGCGGCGAAGACGTTCTGGCCGAGCGCGCCGGTCACGTCGCCGGGGCCGGGCAGGCAGACGGTCGCGCCGGCGCCCGCCTCCCGCAGCAGGCCGAGCCACTGGTCCCGGCCGAGGAAGGTCTGGTCGAGTCCCTGGCGCAGGTCCTCGTAGTCCCATGTGCGGGGGTCCTTGTCCGGCATCATGAACTCCATCGAGGTCATGATCTGGTAGCTGTCCCGGGTGGTCTCGATGAAGACCAGCCAGCCGCCGGGGCGCAGCATGCGTACCAGCCGCTCCAGCACGCGGCCGGCGTGGCGGGAGTTGTGCAGCACGTTGGCGCAGAGGATGACGTCGAAGTCGTTGGGCGCGTAGCCCTGCGCGCGGAAGTCCTCGTTGATGTCGAACAGGCCGTAGCGCACCCAGGGCAGCTCGACGAAGCGGGCGCGGGCCTCGTTGAGGAAGAAGGGCGAGACGTCGGTGAACAGGTAGTCGACGTCGTGCCCGGCCAGGGCCGGGATCGTCCGCGCGCTGGTGCCGCCGACGCCCGCCCCCGCCTCCAGCACGCGCAGGCGGCCGGGGCGCCCGGCGGCGATGCGGCACAGGATCTCGACGGCGGCGTGGTTGACGTAGCGGCTGATGATGTTCTCCCGGTAGGCGGCCTCGGAGATCTCCAGGCGGCCCTCGGGGAACAGCAGCGGCAGCGGGTCCATATCGTCCCTGACCAGTTCGGGCAGGTGGGCGGTGCTGGTCCTGAAGTAGGCGATCAGCTCGGCCGGGTAGCTGTCCTCTCGTTGCAGCTCGCCGACCGCGCGCCAGGCGGCGTCCAGGTCCTCGGGAGCGGCCGTGCGGACGGCCGTGCGCAGATCGGCCGGGCCGCGTTCGAGGTAACCCTCGTGTTCCAGCACGCGCAGCCAGCGGCGCACCAGCCGGTGGTGGCGGGGCGCGGCCTCCAGGGCGTCGACGACCTGCTCGGTCGTGGCGGTGTCCCCCGCCTGCCGGAACAGGCCGCGGGTGGCGAGGGCGCGCACGATGCCGACGACCGCGGCCCGGTCCAGGCGGGCGATGAACTCGGTCAGTTCCTCGCGGGCGATGTGCGCGGTGTGCGGGTCGCCCGCGCGCGATCCGGCCGCGCGCAACTCCTCCGCCGCCCCGTCCATGTCCTCCGGGGTACGGCGGGCCGGCTCGGCGAAGGCGGCCAGGCGGCGCTCCATGCCGTCGCCGTCCACCAGCACGTGCGCGGCGGCGACCGCGGAATGGTCCTGGACGGCGGCCTCGACCTCGGCCGGTTCGATCCGGTGGCCGCGGATCTTGACCTGCCGGTCCTCGCGGCCCAGGAACTCGATCAGCCCGTCCTCGCGGTAGCGGCCGAGGTCGCCGGTGCGGTAGAGGCGTTCGCCGGTCGCGGGGTGGCTCACGAAGCGCCGGGCGGTCTTGCCGGGGTCGCCGAGGTAGCCGAGTGCGACGCCCGCGCCGCCGATGTACAGCTCTCCCGCCACCCAGTCGGGGCACGGGCGCAGGGCGTGGTCCAGCACGTGGAAGGTCTGGTTGGCCAGCGGCTTGCCGTACGGGACGCTCGTCCAGCCGGGCTCGGGCTCGCCGATCGGATGGAAGATCGACCAGATCGACGCCTCGGTGGCGCCGCCCAGGCTGACCAGGTCGAGCCGGGGCAGGCGGGCGCGGATGGCCGGGGGCAGCGTGACCGGGATCCAGTCGCCGCTCAGCAGGGCCAGCCGCAGCGTCGGCAGGCCGGGCTCGGGCTGCGCGGCCAGGTAGTGCTCCAGCATCTGGAGCTGGGCGGGCACGGAGTTCCAGAGGGTGACGCCGTGCTCGGCGACCAGCCGGGCCCAGCGGGCCGGGTCGCCCCTGCCCGCCGCGCCGGGCAGCACCAGCGTGCCGCCCGCGGCCAGGACGCCGAAGACGTCGTAGACGGACAGGTCGAACCCCAGCGCCGCCAGGCCGAGGACGCGGTCGGCCGGGGTCACCGAGAAGCGCCGGTTGATGTCGGCGACGGTGTTGAGCGCGGCCTCGTGGGAGATCATCACGCCCTTGGGGTCGCCGGTGGAGCCCGAGGTGTAGATGACGTAGGCCAGGTCACCCGGCCGCGCGGCGCTTCGCGGCACGGGGGTGGTGGCGGGCGGCAGCGTGTCCACGTCGTGGCAGCGCACGCCGTCCGGGCGCTCGCCGATCCACGACTGGGTCAGGACGGTGTCCACGCCGGCGTCGGCCAGGATGCGCGCGCGCCTGGCGGGCGGCTGGCCGGTGTCGACCGGCAGGTAGGCGGCTCCGGCCAGCAGGGTGCCGAGCACGGCGGCCACCTGTTCCCAGCCTTTGTCCATGAGAATCGCCACCGGCGCGCCGCCTCGGGCGAGGGGTTCCGCCACAGCGGTGGGCGGGGTTTCCGCCACGGTGGTGGCCAGGGTTTCCGCGACGGCGGTGCCTCGGGTGAGGTTCTCGGCCACGGCGGTGGCTCGGGCGAGCAGTTCGCCGTATGTCAGCGTGCGGTCTTCCGCGATGACGGCGGGTGCGCCGGGGGTGGCGGACGCGCGGGCGACGACCGGCTCGTGCAGCAGCCCGCCGGGGCGCGGCGCCGCGGTGGCGTTGGCGTCCGCCCGCCGCCGCGCCTGTACGGCCGGCAGCCCCACGGGCGCGGCCGCCGCCCACGCGTCGTCGCCGGCGGCCAGGTCGGCCAGCAGCTCGCGCAGCGCCCCGAACAGGTCCTCGGCCAGGCCCGCCGGGAACACGCCGTCGCGCACGTCGGCCCTGACCTCCAGGGTCCCGTCCTCGACGAGGGCCTGGCAGTCGATCCACACCTGCGGCGTCTGGCTCCTGCCGTACACCACTTCGCCCATGCCGTCGCCGGCTTCGCCGAGCCCGAGGGTGCTGGTGAAGACGACCGGCATGAGCGCGGCGTCGCGGCCCTTCACGCGGGCGATCTCGCGCATCACCTCCACCCCGGAGTGGAGCCGGTGGTCGAGGTCCTGCCACAGCCGGTCCTGGAGCGCGGCGGCGCGGGCGGCGAACGTGGCGTGCGCGCAGCCGTTCACCTCCAGGAGGCTGACCGTGGTGAAGTCGCCGACCAGTGCGTCGACCTGCGGGTGGAGGGGGCGGCGGTTGAGGAGGGTGAGGTTGAGGCAGAAGGCGGGCTGGCGGCTCCAGCGGCCGACGACCTCGGCGAAGGCGGCCATCACGGCGGTGGAGGGGGTGATGGCGTGCGCGGCGGAGCGCTCGCGCAACGCCTGCCACTGTCCGGGCGTGAACCTGGCCCGGTGGCGGGTGAACGTGCCGCGGTCCTGGGCGCTCTGGTCCTCGCGCAGGGGCAGTTCCGGCGCGCCGGGCAGGGTGCGGAGGCGGTCCTCCCAGTAGGCGCGGTCGCGTTCGTAGGCGGGGCCGTCGCGTTCGCCCCGGGTGGCGGCCACGTAGTCGCGGAAGGTGATCTCCAGGGGCGGCAGGTGCGCCGCGGAGTCCTGGTAGAGGGTGTTCAGTTCGGTGAGCAGGAGCTGGATGCTCATGTAGTCGGCGATGAGGAAGTCGACGGAGACGTGCAGCAGGTCGCGTCCGTCCGTGCGGGTGATCCGGAGCTCGAACAGCGGCCAGGACGCCGGATCGTAGACGCGGCTGTCCATGGCGGCTCTGACGGCCGTCAGGTGCGCCTCGGCCTCGGCGGCGGGGCGGCCGGTGAGGTCGGTGGTCTCGATGCGGTAGCGGGGCCGGTCGGGGGCGGTGACCTGGTAGCCCTCCGGATGGACGGTGGCGCGCAGCATGTCGTGGCGCTCGATCAGCCGGTTCCAGGCGTCCTCGGCGCGGCCGGGGTCCAGGCCGGTGAGGGCGAGTTCGGCGTAGACCTGGCAGGCGGTGCCGCCGTAGTCGTAGGCGGCGCCCCGGCCAAGCAGGTAGGCGGCCTGGACGTCGGTGAGCGGGAACGGCTCGTGGCGGGTGTCCGGGCCGGGGCGCAGCTCGGGCTGGTCGGGGCGGCTCAACTGCTCCAGCAGCGCCTCCTTGTGGGCGGCCAGCAGGGCGCGCCGTTCCTCGGTGAGGACGCCCTTGGGGGCGCGGAAGCGCAGCCGCCCCGACTCCGCCCACAGGTGGACGCCCTCCCGGGCCAGTTCGGCGATGAGCTGACCGGCAGTCATAGCGAGCCCTCCTCGAAGGCTGAGTCGTCGCGGTGGTCGATCAGGGCGGCGTGCTCGGCGATCGTCGGCCCGGCGAACAGTTCCCGCAGCGGGAGGTCGGCGCCGAACTCGATCCTGATCTCCTCGGCCAGGCGGGTGGCCAGGACGCTGTCGCCGCCGAGCGTCACGAAGTTCTGGTGCCTGCCCACGTCCGTCAGGTCGAGCAGGGACCGCCAGATCGCGGCGAGGGCCTGCTCGGTGGGCCCGGCGGGTGGGGCGTCGCCGCTCTGGCCGTCGGGCTCGCGGGCCAGGCGGGCGAGGGCGGCGCGGTCGACCTTGCCGTTCGCGCCGAGCGGGAGGTCGTCCAGCGGGGTGATCGTGGCGGGGACGGCGTAGGAGGGCAGACGGTCGGCGAGCCGGTCGCGCAGGTCGCCGAGGTCGCCGGCCGGGACGACGAAGGCGGCCAGGTGGCGATCCACTTGGGTGGCGACCGCGCGGTCGACGTGGGGGTGGGTGAGCAGGGCGGCTTCGATCTCGCCGAGTTCGATCCGGTGGCCGCGGATCTTGACCTGGTGGTCGAGCCGGCCCAGGAACTCCAGGGTGCCGTCGGGCCGGTAGCGGCCCAGGTCACCGGTCCGATACCAGCCGTCCACGAACTTCGCGCCGGTCGTCTCCGGATCGCCGCGATATCCCTTGGCGACCCCGGCGCCGCCGATCCACAGTTCGCCCGCCACCCAGTCGGGACAGTCCCGGCCCGCGGAGTCGACGACGCGGAAGCACTGGTTGGCCAGCGGCCTGCCATAGGGGACGGAGACCCAGTCGGACGGCACTTCCGCCGGGACCGCGCAGTGGTTGGACCAGATCGACGCCTCGGTCGCCCCGCCCAGGGCGATCAGCTCACAGTCCGGGGCCGCGGCGGCGAGCCGGGCGGACAGGTCGAGCGGAACCCAGTCACCGGACACCATGGCCAGGCGCAGTGATCCCAGAACCCCCCGATCGGCGGTGAGCAGCATGTCGAGCAGGGCCGGGACGGTGTTCCACACGGTCACCCCGTGCTCGGCCACCAAAGCGGCCCAGCGGGCCGCGTCACGCCGCTCGTCCTCACCGATCATGACCAGCGAACCACCCGCCGACAGCAGGCCGAACACGTCCCACACCGACAGGTCGAAATCGAGCGCCGACACCGCCAGAACCCGATCGTCACCGGTCACGCCGAAGCGCCGGTTGACGTCCATGACCGTGTTCAGCGCGGCCCGGTGGGAGATCTCGACCCCCTTCGGCTCACCCGTGGAACCCGACGTGAAGATCACATACGCGCTCGCCTCCGGATCCACCCCCACCGGAGCCGCCAGAGGCGGACCGGAGGAAAGATCGGTGAGGGTCAGGCGGACGCCTGCGCGGCGGAGCATCCGCTCCCCGCGCAGCTTCGGCTGGTCGGCGCCGATGGGCACGTAGAGCGCCCCGGCCGCCAGGACGCCCAGCACGGCCGCCACCTGGTCGGCGCCCTTCGGCAGGCAGACGGCCACGGCGTCGCCCGGCCGTACACCCTGCCCGGCCAAGGAGCCCGCCACCCGCAGCGCCCGATCCGACAGCTCGCCATACGACACGTCGGGCCGGATCGCGATCCGGGACGGATCGCGGCGGGCCAAATCGAAGAAGCGGGAGTGCAACGTGCCCTCGGGCAGGGAGGTGGCGGTGTCGTTGGCGCCGGCGCGGGTGACGAGCTGCTCCGACGGGGTCAGGCAGGGGACGGCGGCGTCCCAGTCCTCGGTGGACAGGCGCTCCAGCATCCCGGCGAAGGCGGCGAACATGCCGTCCAGGACGCCAGGCGGGAAGAGGTCCTCGACGGCGTCCCAGTTGACCAGCAGGTCGCCGTCGACCTCGACCACCTGATGGTCCAGCCAGACCTGCGGCGTCTGCGACACGCCCCAGAACGGCTCGGCGAACAGCGCGCCGGAGGGGGTGGCGTCCATGCCGAGCGTGCTGGTGAACACCACCGGCATCGCGGCGTCGGCCGCGCCGGTACGCCTGGCCAGCTCGCGCATCACCCACAGCGCGGAGACGTCGCTGTGCTCCAGGTCGCGCACGACCCGGCGCTGCAGGCGGCGGGCGCCGTCCAGCCAGGTACGGCCCGGCTCGTAGGCGACCAGCAGCAGCGAGGTGAAGTCGCCCAGGACGGTGTCGATGTCCGGGTGCACCTCACGGCGGTCGAACAGGGTCAGGTTGATCGTCATGTCGCGGCGGGCGCTCCAGGCGCCGAGCGCCTCGGCGAACGTGGTGGCCAGCACCGTGGACGGGGTCAGGTCGTGTTCCCTGGCGGCGTCCTTGACGGCCTGCCACCGCTCGGCGGGCACGCGGGCCTGGCGGCGGGTGAAGCGCGGGCGGCCGACGCGCTCCGGCTCTTGGGCCAGCGGGAGCCGCGGGGCGGGCGGCAGGTCGGCGACCCGCTCCGACCAGTACTCCTGTGCCCGGCGCAGCGCCCGCGGGCCCGGCTTGACCGTGAGCACGTAGTCGCGGAACGAGGGCCCGGCGGGCGGCAGCTCGGCGGCCGGGTCGTGGTAGAGCGTGTCCAGTTCGCGCAGGAGGGTCATGGTGCTGAGCGCGTCCAGGATGATGTTGTCGAAGCTGACGCCCAGCCGCGTGCGGCCCTCGCCGTAGCGTACGGCCCGCACGTCGAACAACGGCCAGCGGGTGGCGTCGATGAGCTGGTGCGACATGTCCGCGCGCAGCCCGGCGAGCGCCTCGTCGGCGTCCTCGTCCGCCTCGGTGACCGCGATGGTGAAGCGGGGCGCCTCGGGCAGTACCCGCTGGGTGCCGTCGGGCAGGAACACCGCGCGCAGCATCGCGTGCCGCTCGATGAGCCTGTTCCAGGCCGCTTCCAGCCGGGGCAGGTCGAGGTCCTCCAGGTCGTACTCGGTGTAGAAGTGGCAGCCCACGCCGCCGAGCGCGAAGTCGTCGGTGCGGCCGAGCCAGTAGGCGCGTTGCACGTCGGTGGGCGGGAAGGGCTCGTGGCGGCGCTCGGGGTCGGCGCGCAGCGCGGCCCGCTCGCCCTCCTCCTGCCCCGGCGTCAGGGTCGCGGCGAAGGCGGCGAGCTCGGGATGGTCGAACAGGTTCGACAGCCGCCCACCGGACACGCCGCCCTCGCGCAGCCGGGTGATGAGGCGGGTGGCCAGCAGGCTGTCGCCGCCCAGCGTGAAGAAGCTCTGGTCGCGGCCGACCGCGGGCAGTTCCAGCAGCTCGGCCCAGATGGCGGCGACGGCGCTCTCCACACCCGGCAGCGGCGGCTCGAACGGCTCGTCGCGCCGCGCATGGCCGGCGAGGATACCCCGCACCACCGTCCTGTCGATCTTGCCGTTGGGGGTGAGCGGCAGGTCCCGCACGGGCACGATCCGGTCGGGGATCATGTACGGCGGAAGCCGTTCCGCCAGCCGGTCGGTCAGGTCATCGAGGTCACCTGTGCCGACGACCACGGCTGCGAGGCGGCGGTCGATCTTGGTGGCCACGGCGCGGTCGACGTGGGGGTGGGTGAGCAGGGCGGCTTCGATCTCGCCGAGTTCGATCCGGTGGCCGCGGATCTTGACCTGGTGGTCGAGCCGGCCCAGGAACTCCAGGGTGCCGTCGGGCCGGTAGCGGCCCAGGTCACCGGTCCGGTACCAGCCGCCGGTGAACTTCGCGGCCGTCGTCTCCGGGTCACCCCGATATCCCTTGGCGACCCCGGCGCCGCCGATCCACAACTCGCCCGCCACCCAGTCGGGACAGTCCCGGCCGAGCCCGTCCACCACGCGGAAACACTGGTTGGCCAGCGGCCTGCCATAGGGGACGGAGACCCAGTCGGACGGCACTTCCGCCGGGACCGCGCAGTGGTTGGACCAGATCGACGCCTCGGTCGCCCCGCCCAGGGCGATCAGCTCACAGTCCGGAGCCGCGGCGGCGAGCCGGGCGGACAGGTCGAGCGGAACCCAGTCACCGGACACCATCGCCAGGCGCAGCGAGGTGAGCGCGGACTCGGTGCCCGTGAGCAGCATGTCGAGCAGGGCCGGGACGGTGTTCCACACGGTCACCCCGTGCTCGGCCACCAAAGCGGCCCAGCGGGCAGCGTCACGCCGCTCGTCCTCACCGATCATGACCAGCGAACCACCCGCCGACAGCAGGCCGAACACGTCCCACACCGACAGGTCGAAATCGAGCGCCGACACCGCCAGAACCCGATCGTCACCGGTCACGCCGAAGCGCCGGTTGACGTCCATGACCGTGTTCAGCGCGGCCCGGTGGGAGATCTCGACCCCCTTCGGCTCACCCGTGGAACCCGACGTGAAGATCACATACGCGCTCGCCTCCGGATCCACCCCCACCGGAGCCGCCAGAGGCGGACCGGAGGGAAGATCGGAGAGCAGGAGCCGGGCTCCGGCGCGGCGCAGGATCTGGTCGCGGCGCGCCTGGGGCTGGTCAACGCCTACCGGGACATACAGGGCTCCGGCCGCCAGGACGCCCAGCACGGCCGCCACCTGGTCGGGTCCCTTCGGCAGGCAGACGGCCACGGCGTCGCCCGGCCGTACACCCTGCCCGGCCAAGGAGCCCGCCACCCGCAGCGCCCGATCCGACAGCTCGCCATACGACACGTCGGGCCGGATCGCGATCCGGGACGGATCGCGGCGGGCCAGATCGAAGAAGCGGGAGTGCAACGTGCCCTCGGGCAGGGGCGTCCCGGACGTGTGGGGAGCCGGGCGGGACGGGTGGGGCGGGGGCGCGGACCAGTCCTCGGTCAGGAGCCAGTCGATCAGGCGGTCGTAGGCGGCGGCCATGCCGTCCAGGACGCCGGGCGGGAAGAGGTCCTCGACGGCGTCCCAGTTGACCAGCAGGCCGCCGTCGACCTCGACCACCTGGTGGTCCAGCCAGACCTGCGGCGTCTGCGACACCATCCAGCCCAGCGAGCCGAGGCCGCGCTGGACGTCCTCGGTGACCAGGTCGCCCATGCCCAGCGCGCTGGTGAACACCACCGGGGCGCTCACCTGGTCGTGGCGGCCGCCCCGGTTGAGGTCGCGCAGGACCTCGACGCCGGTGTAGGCCGAGTGCGCCACGTCGCGCTGGAAGCGCGCCTGCAGCGAGGCGGCGCGCTCCGCGAACGTCTGCGGCCGCGACAGGTCCACCTCCAGCAGGATGAGGTTGCTGAAGTCGGCCACCATGCGCTCGACCTCGGGGTGCGGCAGGCTCCGGTCGAACAGCGGGGCGTTGAGCACGAACCGGGGCGAGGCGCTCCACGCGCCGACGACCTCGGCCAGCGCCGCGGCCAGCGTCATCGGCAGCGTGAGGCCGTGGGCGCGGGCGCGCTCGGACAGGCGTTCCCGGTCGGCGGCGGTGATCCTGCGGTCGCGGCGGACCACCCGGACGCGTTCCAGCTTTCCGGGCTCCATGGCAAGCGGGAGGGCCGGGCCCGGCGGCAGGTCGGGCAGGCGTCCGGACCAGTAGCGGCGGTCGGCCTCGCGGTCGGCGGCGCGCTGCCGCTCCTGCCCGGCGAGGTAGTCGGGGAAGCCGTAGGTCAGCGGGGGCAGGGTGCCGCCCCGGTAGAGCGTGGCCAGGTCCTCCAGGAGGATCTGGATGCTGCGTACGTCGGCGACGAGCAGGTCGATGTTGGCGTGCAGGCGGTGGGCGCCGTCCGGCAGCAGGGAGAGCGTCAGGTCGAGCACCTCTCCGCGCTCCACCTCCAGGCGGCGGTGCGAGAGGCTTTCGCGCACCGCCAGCAGTCGCGCCTCGGGGTTCGCCTCTTCGCGCAGGTCGTGGACGGTGAGGCCGGGCCATGGGCTCCGCGGCAGGATCTGCTGGGTGGCGTCGTCGAGGAAGCGGGCGCGCAGCAGCTCGTGCCGGTCGAACAGGGCGCGGGCGGCGTGTTCCAGGGCGTCGGGGTCGAGGCCGCGGCCGTCGAACTCGGCGTAGAAGTGGCAGCCGACGCCGCCCAGCACCTGGCGGTCGCGGCGGCCGAACCAGTAGGCGTGCTGCAGGGGCGTGAGCGGGAAGGGGGCGTGCCGGTCGGGCGGCCCGGTCCGCGGGGGCGGCGGTGCGACCGGGCCGCCCGAGTTCAGGAGGGTGTGCCAGGAGGCGAGCGTCGGCGACTCCATCAGGTCGCCGAACTTGACCATGACGCCCTGGCGCTGCCAGTCGTTGGCGAGCTGCATGATCCGGATGGAGTCGGCGCCCAGGGCGATGAGATCGTCCTGCGCTCCGAGCTCCTCGGGCGCGACACCGAGCAACTCGGCCGCCGCCCGCGCGACCTCCCGCAGCCCAAGATCCGGCCGCCGCCGTGGTGTGTCAGCCCGCCGTGGTCCAGAAACGTCCTGCTCATCCCATTCATCCGGTACGGCCAGCGAGTCCGTCGCCAGCACGGGCAGCGCGCCCCGCCGCAGCCGGTTCACCAGCTCGGCCGTCTCCCCGGCCAGCGAGCCCGGGGTGAGCGTCACCACCGTCTCGGCCACCTCGCCGCAGGCGTCCAGGACGGCGGCGCGCACCCGCGCGGCCGAGGGCCCGCGATCGCCGTCCGCCTCCACCAGCAGCACCAGCCCGCCACCGGGAACCATCTGCACGGCACGGCAGGCCAGCCCGGTCAGCTCGCTCACCGGCGTCTCCAGCTCAGGCGAGGAAAGCAGCCGATCCTGAAAAGGCAGACGCGTCGCTGTTTCCGTCATAGTCAACAACGCTGGCACGCGGCGTAAGCGCACGACAAATGCGGAACTTTCTTTGGATGCTCACTGACTAGCCGTTCAGTCATTAATTTAGCCTTACCTAACTACCCGGCCGGAAGCGCGTGTTCTGCGGAGAAAGAAATAACGTGCCCTTCCGGCACGCCGCCAAAAGTCGCCACCCCCTCTTTCGAGGTGCCCGTCCGGGCACTTGCCGCTCTCTCCCACCGCCCTTAACTTCCGTCGATATGCCCCAGATGCTGATGGACGACGTCCACGACGCCGCCGCGGCGCACGCGCTCGGCGCGGAGTACGTCACCGCGCTCGGCAAGATCATCAACAGCCACGTGCGCAACGAGGCGGCGGGCGCGGCGGTGTTCGACGAGCCCTCCATTTCGCTCGCACCCACTCCGCACGAGAAATGGCTGGCCTGCAGAATGGCGATGGAGGAATACGGACATCATTTGAAGTTCAACAAACTCGCCGCGCAGCTCCGCCTCGAAGACGACCAGGACAGGCCGCCGCTTTCCGTCTTCGACTATCAGGTGACATCGTGGACCGGATATGTGATGACCAAGGCGATCGTGGATCTGGCCGAGGTCGTGCTGATGGAAGACCTGTGCGCATGCTCGTACGTGCCGCTGCGCATGTTGTGCCGGTCGCTGATGCGGGAGGAGCGTTTCCACGTCTCCTTCGGCGCCACGAAAGCCGCGCGGCTGGCCGCCGATCCCGCCCGGCGTGAAGAGGTGCGGTACTCGGCCCATCACCTCATCCGGATGACGCTGCCCTTCTTCGGCCGCAGCGACTCCAGGAACAACGAGATCTTCCGGCGCTGGGGCATCAAGCGGCTGAGCAACGACGAATCGCGGGCCGAGTTCGTGCGGCGGACCCGCGTGCTGCTGTGCGACGAGCTCGGCCTCGACTATCCGGAGGTGGGGACGCGGTGGAACGCCACTACGAGCTGACCGCCCCGCCGCCCGGCCTGCCCGCCGCGCTCGGGCCCGGAGGCGAGGACGTGCTCGCCCTGCTCGACGGCCTGTCCGCGGCGCCCGGCCGCGTACCGGAGGAGGTGGACGGCCTGCCGGTGCGGCAGGCCGGCCGGGTGCCCGCCGCGCTGCTCGACCGGGTGGAGCCCGGCTGGCTGGCCGCGCTGGAGGGCCGCCGGGCCCGCGCCAGATCGAGCCTGGTGGCGGCGGGCCGCGCGAGCCGGCTGGAGCTGGCCGAACACGTGGCGATGCTGGTGGCCACCCCACGCCTCGAACCCGCCGAGCCCGGCGACGGCGACGCCCTCGCTCAATCCGGCGCCATCCTCTGGCTGCTCGGCACCCTGGTCGCCACCACCCTGGCCGACGCCCCCGGCAGCACACCGCCCGCCGCCCGGCGCGCCAGCCCCGATGACCCGGCACCGACCGTCCCACGAGACGACGCGGCGCTCGCCGGGCTGGTCGCACGGGGCTGGTGGCCGGTCGGTCCCGTGGACGGCGTCTTCGTGATCGCCCCTCTCACCCTCCCGAGGACATGTCATGCGTGAGGTCCTGCCCCGGCGACGCCCCGCCCCGCCGGCCGGGGAACCGGCCGGCAACTGCGCCGCCCATCTGGCCGCCCTGGCCCGGCGCGAAGGGTGGTGGGAACTGCCCGCCTTCCACACACCCGGCCGTTCCTACACGCACGGCGAGGTGCACACGCTGGCCGCAGGGGCCGCCTCCGTCCTGGCCGGCCACGGCGTACGGCCCGGCGACCGGGTGCTGATCGCCCTGGGCGACGGCATCGCCTGGGTGAGCGCGTTCCTGGGCGCGGCCCGGCTGGGCGCGGTGGCGGTGCCGGTCAACCCCGGCCTGACCGCCGACGACCACGCCTTCATGGCCGCCGACTGCCGGGCGCGGCTCGTGGTCGGCGACGACCACCTCGCGGGGCGGTTCGGCGGCCGTGCCGTACTGGCCGATGAGCGGTTGACGGCGCTGGCGGCGAGCGCGCCCGCCGGGCCCGTGCGGAGTGTCAGCGGCAGGGCGCCGCTGTACGCGCAGTACACCTCGGGCACGACCGGCACGCCCAAGGCGGCGCTGCACCGCCACGCCGACCTCGCCCGCTACATGCGCGCGGCCGGCACCGGCGTGACCGGGGTGACCCGCGACGACGTGACGCTGTCGATCTCGAAGATGTTCTTCGCCTACGGCCTCGGCAACGCGCTGGTCTTCCCGCTGTTCTCCGGCTCCTCGGCGGTGCTGCTGCCGCACCGGGCCGTGCCGGGCGACCTCGCCGAGGCCGTGGCCCGCCACCGCGTCACGCTCCTGTACGGCGTGCCGACCGCCTACGCCAGCCTGCTCGCCGACTGCCCGCCCGACCCCTTCTCCACGGTACGGCTGGCCGTCTCCGCCGGCGAACCCCTGCCCGCCCAGCTGGGCGAACGGGCCCGTGACCTGCTCGGCGCACCGGTCCTGGACCAGCTCGGCTCGACCGAGGCCGGGCACGCGTTCTGCTCCAACACCGCCTGGAGCGACGAACCGGGCACCATCGGCCGCCCCCTGCCGGGCTACGAGGTCGCGCTGCGCGACAAGAACGGCGCGCTGGTCACACTCGGCCGGGGCGAGATCTGGGTGCGCGGCGACGCGGTCATGATCGAGTACCTGGGGCGGCCGGAGCAGACCGCCCGCGCCCTGCGCGGCGGCTGGCTGCGCACCGGCGACCTGGCCGAGTACGTGGACGGCGGCGCGCTGAAGCATTGCGGCCGGGCCGACGACATGGAGATGGTCGGCGGCATCACCGTCTCCCCCATCGAGATCGAACGGGTGCTGGCCGAGCATCCCGCCGTCGCCGAGGTGGCCGTGGCGGTCGTGCGCGACGAGCGCGGCGCCGGGCGGCTGCGCGCCTACGTCGTGCTCGGCGTCGAGGACGGCCCAGGTGCCGCCGGCCTGGAGGACGAGCTGATCGGGCTGGCCCGCCGCCGGCTGGCCCCGTACAAGGTGCCGCGCAGCGTGGAGGTACGCCCCGCGCTGCCGCGCACCCCGACCGGCAAACTGCGCCGTTTCGCGGTGCGCGAGGGAAAGTGGTGATGGCATGCTGACCGTCCGCGCGGGCGAGCGCCTGGCGTGGGACCCGGGCTCCGGCCTGGTGCCCGCCGCCCCCCGGCCACCCGGCGAGCCCGCGGTCGTGGACTCGTGGCTGGTCACCGACGAGCGGGTGCGCGACCTGCCCCTGCACGAGGAGCGCTTCGTGCGCGCCAGCACGGAGCTGGTGCCCGGCCTGCGGGCCGCCGCGGTCCACGACTTCCTCGACGCGGTACGCCACCGGCTGCCCGGCCACGGCCGCTGGTTCCCCCGGGTCGAGGCGTACACGGGAGCCGGTCCCCGGCTGGCGCTCTGGCCCAGGCCCGCTCCCGAGCCGGGCGACGCGGAGGTCACCCTCTGGATCCCGACGGCCGCCGACCCGCGCCGCCGTCCCACCGTCAAGGGCCCCGACCTGCGGGTGCTGGCGGAGCTGCGCGATCGGGCCAGGGCGCGGGGGGCCGACGACGCGCTGCTCTACGACCGTCGCGGCACCGCGCTGGAGAGCGCCCACAGCGCGCTGGTGTGGTGGCGCGGCGGCACGCTGTGCGTGCCCGATCGCGCCCTGCCGGTCCTGCCGTCGGTGACCAGGATCCATCTGGAACGGCTGGCCGCCTGCTGGCGTTGCCCGGTCAGGCAGGAGCGGGTGAGCGTGGCGGAGCTGATGGAGCTGGAGACCTGGAGCGTCAACGCCCTGCACGGGCTGCGTCCGGTGCGGGCGTGGGTCGACGCGGCCGGCCGTACCAGGGCGGCGGCCCGGATCTCGGCGCGGGCGGCGGAGTGGCGGCAGGCCGTCAGCCACCGCGCGGTGCTGCCGGTCCTGCCGGCCCGGGAGCAGCCGTGCGCACCCTGATCGTGGACAACCACGACTCCTACACCTACAACCTGTTCCAGCTCGCCGCCCAGGCCTACGGCGTGGAGCCGGTCGTGCTGACCAACGACGACCCGCGCTGGGACGGCCTGGATCCCGGCCGGTTCGACGCGCTCATCGTCTCCCCCGGTCCCGGACGCCCGCAGAAGGAGCGCGACGTCGGCGTCACGCTGGAGGTGATCCGGCGTTCCGGCCTGCCCGTGCTGGGCGTCTGCCTCGGCCACCAGGCGCTGGCGTGGATGTCGGGCGCCGACGTGGTCCCGGCGCCCATCCCGATCCACGGGTACGTGGAGGAGATCCGGCACTGCGGCCGCGACCTGTTCCGCGGGCTGCCGCAGGACTTCGCCGCCGTGCGCTACCACTCCTTGTGCGTGGCCACGCCGCCGCCCGCGGACCTGGAGATCACCGCGTGGAGCGCCGACGCGGTGGTGATGGGGCTGCGGCATCGCGAGATGCCCTGGTGGGGGGTGCAGTTCCATCCGGAGTCGATCTCCACCGAGCACGGGCCGGCGTTGATGCGCAACTTCCGCGACCTGGCGTACGGCCGCGCCGTCACTCTCACCTCGGCACCCGCCTGGTCGCTGCAGGTGGAGCGCGTGGACGGGGTGCCTGACGCCGAAGCGGTCTTCCCGGAGGTGTTCGGGGCGGAGCCGTACGCGTTCTGGCTGGACAGCAGCCGGGCCGAGCCTGGGCTGGCCCGGTTCTCGTTCCTGGGGGACGCGGGCGGGCCGCACGGCGAGGTGCTGTCCTGCCAGCCGGGCTCGGGCAGCGTGGTGGTCAGCTCGGGGGGCGCCGAGTCGGCCGTGTTCGCCTCCGTCTTCGACGTGCTGGCCGATCGGGTGGCGGCGCGGGCCGTACCGGATGAACTGCCGTTTGATCTGAACTGCGGATATGTCGGGTATTTCGGGTATGAGCTCAAGCGTGACTGCGGCGCTCCGGCCGCGCACGTCTCCCCCTTGCCCGACGCCGTCTGGATGTCGGCGACCCGGCTCGTCGCGCTCGACCACGAGCGCGGACAGTCCTGGGTGCTGGCGCTGACCGACGGCCGCGGCGCGAGCCGGTCGGCGGCGCGGGCCTGGGTCGCCAGGACCGCCGCCGCCTGCCGGGCCGCGCGAGCGGCACCGGCCGCCGCGCCCGCCGGCCCCGAGGAGGGGTTCGATCCCGAGCCGTGGCTGGTCAGGGACCGTGCGCGCTATGTCGCCGACATCGAGGAGTGCCTGCGGCTGCTGCGGGCGGGCGAGAGCTACGAGATCTGCCTGACCGACACCGCCGAGATCCCCTTCGACGGCTCCCCGTTCGAGCTCTACCTGGCCCAGCGGCGGCTCAACCCGGCCCCCTACGCCGCGTACCTGCGCCTGGACGACACGCACGTGCTGTGCTCCTCGCCGGAGCGCTTCCTCAAGGTCGGCAGGGACGGCGTCGCCGAGTCCAAGCCGATCAAGGGCACCGCCCCCCGCTCGCCCGAACCGCGCGCCGACACCGCCCTGCGCGAGGAACTGGCCACCTCGGACAAGACCAGGGCGGAGAACCTCATGATCGTGGACCTGCTCCGCAACGACCTCGGCCGCATCAGCGACGTCGGCTCCGTGTCCGTGCCGCGCTTCATGGCGGTGGAGTCCTACGAGACCGTGCACCAGCTCGTCTCGACCGTGCGCGGCCACCTGAACGACGGGGTCGGCGCGGTGGCGGCGGCCCGTGCCTGCTTCCCCGGCGGCTCGATGACGGGGGCGCCGAAGCTGCGCACGATGGAGATCATCGACCGGCTGGAGGGCCGGGCGCGGGGTGTGTACTCCGGCGCCATCGGCTTCTTCGGCCTGGGCGGCGGCGCCGACCTCAACATCGTGATCCGCACCGCCGTGGCCCGTGACGGCCGGCTGTCGGTGGGCGCGGGCGGCGCGATCGTGCTGGACTCGGACCCGGCGGCGGAGTACGAGGAGATGCTGCTCAAGGCCCGCGCCCCGCTGCGCGGGCTGTCCCGGCGGCCGGAGGTCACCCTCGCGGGCGGCGTGAGTTCCCCGGATCCCCCGGATCGCGCACCAGTCCGCGACTGATCGCCACCGCCGTCGCCAGCGTCCTGTTCGGGCAGTTGAGCTTGGCCAGGATGTTGGCGACGTGCCGCTTGGCGCCGTGTTCGGAGATGCCGAGCCGGCGCGCGATCTGCTTGTTGCTCAGGCCCTCGGCCAAGAGTGCAAGCGCTTCCATTTCACGGCAGCTCAAAAGCGCGTCCGGTGTCTCCTCCCGCGGCGCCGGGGCCGCCTCGCGGCTCCGGGTGTCCGGCCCGATCTGGGCCATCAGCTTGCGCGCCACCGCGCCGGGCATCGGCACGAGCCCGCTCTCCAGGTCGCTCAGCGCGCTGGAGAGCGTCTCGCGGGTGAGCACGTTCTCCAGGAGATAGCCGTCGGCGGGGATGGGCGCCACCTGGGCCAGCGTCCTGTCACTGGCGGTACGCAGGACCAGCAGCACGCGGACGCCGAGGTCGCTGGCGGTGCGCGCGAGCTTCTCCGCCCGCTGCGGCTCGGGGGTGTCGCTCAGCACCAGGAGGGTGGGGCGGCCGGAGTGCAGGATGCCCATGCTCTGGTCGACGCAGGAGCTGCCGACCACCTCGTCCAGGGTGCCGAGCTCGCGCAGCATCGCGCAGAGCCCGCACCGCACCACTTCACTGCCCAGGGAGACCAGGGCGACTCGTTCTGATGTCATCGTCATCCGCCGTCACGTCGGGGGTAACGAAGGACTACCCATCGGACTTCACGATATGTCCGTGAACATGAGCCTCACTGCAGTGGCAGCCGCCGTACGCCGGTCATGGTCGGCGTGGGGATGAAGGCGACCGGGTCGGCGGGGTCGGTGCGCAGGGTGGCGTTCCGGTCGAGCAGGATGTTCAGCGCGACCCGGCCCTCCAGCCTGGCCAGCGGCGCGCCCAGGCAGAAGTGGATGCCGCGGCCGAAGGCCAGATGCGGGTTGGGGTCGCGGCCGGGATCGAACACCTCGGGCCGGTCGAACTGGCGTGGGTCGCGGTTGGCCACCGCGGGCCAGGTCAGCAGCATCGCGTCCGCGGGGATGGTCAGGCCGCCGAGCTCGGTCTCGCGGGTGGTGGCGCGGCCCAGCGCGGCGAACGGGGTGACGTAGCGCAGCGACTCCTCGATGACGTCGGGGATCCGGCCGCGGTCGGCGCGGACCTCCTCCTGCCTCGCGGGGAAGGCGTCCAGGCACAGCACCGTGTTGCCGAGCAGCATGGTGGTGGTGATGTGCCCGGCGAGCAGCAGGATGATCCCGAAGTTGACCACCTGCTCGTCGGGCAGGCGCTCGCCGTCCACCTCGGCCTCGACCAGCTTGGTGAGCAGGTCGGCGCGCGGCCGGCGGCGGCGTTCCGCGGCGTGGCCGGCCAGGTAGTCCGTCATCTCCTTCCACGACCCGAGCGCCGCCTCCGTGCCGGGGTCCCGCCGGTCCTGCTCGTTCATCGAGATCTTGGTCTCTCGCGAGAACAGCGTGTCCGCCCACCGCTTGAACAGCTCGCGGTCGCCGGCGGGCACGCCCAGGAGCTCGGCGATGACGATGACCGGCAGCGGGTAGGCGAGGTCGGCGACGAGCTCCAGCCCGCCGCGCTCGCGCGCCGCGTCGAGGAGTTCGCCGGTGAGCGCGGCGATCCTCGGCTCGAGGTCGGCGACGACCTTGCGGGTGAAGGCGGCGCTGACGAGCTTGCGCAGCTTGCCGTGCTCCGGGGGGTCGATCTGGGTGAGGAAGCCCTTCAGCGAGAACCCCTCGTCCTCGGCGAACGCTCCCTTGGGCAGCAGGCGCATGGTGTCGGAGGAGTAGGTGCCCGGGTCGGCGAGGACGTCGTGGAGCTCGGGGTATCCGAAGACGTTCCACAGCCCCGCGGCCTCGTCGTACGCGACCGGCGGCCCCTCGTACGGGCCGTGCAGCCAGAAGTGCTGCGGGGGAACGTCGTACCGTTCGACGATGGCGGCCATCGCCTCTCCTTTGGGTTGGAGCGGATCTGACTGCCGGCAAGATTCGATTTTACTCCCGGGTTCCGCCCGGTCAACGGCCGGCGGGGCGGGCGCGTACGTGCATGCGCTCGCCCTGGGCGCCGAACAGGCAGAGCAGTTCCGCCGGCCCGGGACCCGCGGTGGTGAAGGCGTGCGGCAGCCGGGTGTCGAACTCGGCCGCCTCCCCCGCCGCCAGCTCCAGGTCCCGCTCGCCGAGCAGCAGCCGCACCCGCCCGGCCAGCACGTAGAGCCACTCGTAGCCCTCGTGCGCGCGCTGCTCACTCATGTCCTCCTGCCGCAAGATGATCATCTTGTACGCCTGAAGCCCGCCGCCCATCTGCCGGGTCAGCGGGACGAAGGTCCGGCCGTAGCGGTTGAAGGGGCGCAGGTGGATGCGCGGGTCACCGGTCTCCGGCGCGCCGACCAGCTCATCCAGCGGCACCCGGTACGCCTGCGCGAGCGGCAGCAGGAGCTCCAGGGTGGGTTTGCGCTGCCCGGACTCCAGGCGCGACAGCGTGCTGAGCGAGATCCCGGTCGTCGTGCTCAGCTCGCTCAGCGTCACGCCGTGCTCGACCCGTAGCGCGCGCAGCCTCGGCCCCACGGACCCGAGGACGGCAGCCAGTTCTTCCACGGCCCCAGTTTGCCAAAACAGCAACGGTGTTTGTCAATTCGCCCGCCCATGACGCACTCTCTGCGGCATGACAGAGATGCGACGTTACGACGTGATCGTGATAGGCGGCGCGGCCGCGGGTCTGAGCGGGGCGACGGCGCTCGCGCGTTCCCGCCGGGCGGTCCTGGTGATCGACTCGGGCGAGCCGCGCAACGCTCCCTCCGACGGAGTCCACAACTACCTGGGACACGACGGGCTGCCGCCGGCCCAGCTGATCGCCAAGGGCCGTGCGGAGTTCACCGGCTACGGCGGTGAGATCCGCGAGGGCGCCGTGTCGTCGGTGACCCGGCTGCCCGATGACGCCTTCGCGGTCACCCTGCGCGACGGCGGTGTGGCCGAGGGGTCCCGGATCCTGGTGGCCACCGGGCTGAAGGACGAGCTCCCCGGCATCCCGGGGCTGGCCGGGCGCTGGGGCCGGGACGTGCTGCACTGCCCGTACTGCCACGGGTGGGAGATGCGCGACCGGGCGATCGGGGTGCTGGCCACGGGGCCGCTGGCCGTACACCAGGCGCTGCTGTGGCGTCAGCTGAGCAAGGACGTGATCCTCTTCTCGCACACCATGGCCGATCTCGACCTGTCCGGTCACGACATCGAGGTGGTCGACGGCGTCGTCACCGCCGTGGAGACGCACGACGACCACCTGTCCGGCGTACGGCTGGCCGACGGCGGGACCGTCGCCCGCGACGTCCTCGTCGTCAGCCCGGTCATGCGCGCCCGCGCGGACTTCCTCAAGGACCTGGGCATCGAACCCGTGGTCCAGGAGATGGACGGCCACCTGATCGGCAGCCAGATCCCCGCGGGTCCCACGGGCGCCACCGACGTGCCGGGCGTGTGGGTGGCGGGCAACGTGTCGGGCCTGATGGAGACCGTGATCGGCGCCGCAGCCGCGGGCCTGCGCGCCGCGGTCGCCATCAACGCCGACCTGATCATGTCCGGGAAGTAGGCCGGGGCGATCAGGCGGCGGGGCCCCAGGCGGGCCGCGCCCCGGTGGCCGGCTTGCGGCCGAGCTTGCCCGACCTGACCTGGACGGCGAGGCTGTCGAGGATGACGCGGGAGCTGAGCAGGGCGGTCTGCTCGGCCCAGTCGTAGGGCGGCGAGCACTCGACGACCTCGATCCCGGCCAGCCCGGGTTCCGAGACCAGCCGGACCAGGTTGAGCGCCTCGCGGGGCAGCAGGCCGCCCGGCTCCGGCCAGCCGGTGCCGGGGACGAACCCGGCGTCGATGACGTCGATGTCGAAGGACAGGTAGACGGCCTCGGCGTTCCGCCAGGCGAGCTCCAGGGCGGTCTCGGCCACACGTTCCACGCCGACGCGCTCGACGTCGCCGACGGTGATCACGGTGGTGCCGCGCTCGCGGCCCACCTGGACGCCGGGGCGGGGCGCCTGCCAGCCGCCGATGCCCACCTGGACGAGGTTGGTGGCGGGGGCGTTCTTGATGTTGGTGGCGTGGAACCACGGCGTGGTGTGCATGCGTTCGTCGAGGTCGGTCTCCTGCGTGTCGACGTGCCGGTCGAAGTGGATGATGCCGATGTTGCCCTCGTGGAACGGGGCCAGGCCGCGGATGGTCGGGAAGCCGATCGAGTGGTCGCCGCCGAGCACCACGGGCATCACCCCCTGCCGCACGACGTGGCTCATCGCCTGGCTGATCTGGTCGAACGACTTCTCCAGGTTGCCGGGAATGGTGAAAACGTCCCCGATGTCCACCAGGTTGAGCTGTTCGCGCAGGTCGACGCCGAGTTCGTAGCTGTAGGTGCCGAACAGGTTGGTGCTGCGCCGGATGCCCTGCGGGCCGAACCGGGTGCCGGGGCGGTAGGTGGCCCCCGCGTCGAGCGGCACCCCGAAGATCGCCACCTCGGCGTCCCCGACGTCATGGACGTCCTCCAGGTAAGGACATTTCAGGAAGGTTCCGCGTTCGCCGGCGAAATGCGGCCGCTCCCCCCGGGCGAACGTGGGAATCGTCCTGTCGTTGATCGTCGGCGCGCCCTCCAGACCGTGGGCCAGCGCCCGCTCGATCTCCTCGTCGTGCCGCATCGTCGGAAGTTCCGCCTCGGCCCGCTGGGCCCAGGCGCCTTCTTGATTTACGTTGGTCATGTCTTCGGAGTCTTCGCTCGCAACGATCGGCTGTCCAGCAATGGTCATTCTGGGCGTGGCGCTCGCCATCTTCTCCATGATCGTCGTCGGCCTGCTGGTCGCCCGCCGGGTCGCGGGGGACAGCAGAAACTTTCTGGTCGCCGGCCGTACGCTGGCCTTACCCGTCGTGGCGGCGACGCTGATGGGCCAGGCCGTCGACACCAACGCCACCCTCGGCGCCACCGACCAGGCCGCGAAGCTCGGCTTCTGGGCGGGCGCCACGCTCCCTCTGGGACTGGCGCTGTGCCTGCTGCTCACCGGCCTGTTCTTCGCAAGACCCATGAACCGCATGGGCCTGACGACGCTGCCCGACTTCTTCCGCCTGCGATACGGCCGCGCCACCGAGGTCGCCGCCGCCGTGCTGATGATCATGGCGTTCGCGATCCTGGTCGCGGGGAACCTGGTGGCCGGGGGCTTCCTGTTCGAGAAGTTCCTCGGCACGCCGTACGCCGTGGGCGTGCTCATCATCGTGGCCGCCGTGCTTGTCTACACGCTGGCCGGCGGCATCCTCAGCGACGCCTACAGCTCGATCGTGCAGATGGCCGTCACCGCGGCCGCCTCGCTGGCGCTGCTGTTCTGGGTCGCGGCGACCTTCGGGCTCAAGCACGAGCCCGGCATGGGCCCGCTCGACCTGGGGCAGCTGTCCGATCCGGCGCAGGGCGCGGTGGTCAACTGGGCCACGCTGGCCGCGCTCGGCGTCGGCGACATCGTCGCGATCGACTTCATGCAGCGCGTCTTCGCCGCCCGCTCCCCCGACGTCGCGCGCCGGGCCTGCTTCCTGGCCGCCGCGGGCACGGCGGTGGTCGGCGTGCCGTTCGCGCTGGTCGCGGTGTCCACCGGGCGCGGACTGCTGACGCTGCTCGACGAGGCCGCGCCGGTCGGGCTGAGCGTCCTGGTGCTGGCGGGCATCGTGAGCGCGTCGCTGTCCACGGCCGACGGCGCGATCCTCGGCACCGCCGCCGTGGCGGTCCGCAACGTCGGCACCGTGCGCCGCGTGCACCGTCCGGGGCGCGCCGACCCGCTGCTGCGCGCGACCCGCTGGGCGATGCTTCCGGTGGTCGGCGGCTCGGTGCTGCTGGCCCTGCGGGTGCCGCAGACCGGCGTCCTGCTCACGCTGGCCTTCGACCTCATGCTGGCGTGCCTGGCGGTGCCGTTCGCGCTCGGCATGTTCTGGCGGCGCGGTTCCTCGCGCGCCGCCCTTGCGGCGCTGTCGGTCGGCCTGGTCGTACGGCTGGCGCTGTTCGCCCTGACCCCCACCATGTACGGGGCGGAGAACACGCTGCTCTACGTGCCGAACACGCTGGTCGGCGCGGCGTTCGACGGCTGGCCCACGTTCATCGCGGTGGCCGCCTCCCTGCTCACCTACACGCTGGTCGCCCTCCTCGGCGCCCCGGCCGGAATCCGCGGCCTGGACCTGCGCGTGCGGGAGACCCCGGCGGAGCGCTAGACCACCGAGGCGAGGGCCCGGCGGAGCACGAGGACACCGAGGCGGGAGGCCCCGGCGGAGCGCTAGGACACCGAGAAGGCGGCCATTCCCGCCTCCCACGCACTGCCGAGGTCGGCGCCGGGCGGGAAGCGGCCGTCGAGTTCGAGTATCACCATGCCGTGCGCGAAGGCCCAGGCGGCCCGGGAGGCGGCCTCGTCGAAGGCGACGGCGCGCACCAGCGGCATCGCCGCGCGCTCCTCCACGCCGGGCGGCAGCAGGTCACGCGGCAGCGGCCCGCTGCTCATCAGCCGGTACAGGTGGGGGTGCGCCAGCGCGTAGCGCCGGTAGGCGGCGCCGAGGGCGGGCAGGCCGGGCCCGGCGGCTTCGAGCGCCTCGGCCAGATCGGTCATGGCCAGCGCGATCACCTGGGCCTCGACCGCCGCCTTGTCGGGGAAGTGCTTGTAGAGCGAGGGCGCCCGGATGCCCAGCCGGTCGGCGAGCGCCCGCATGGTCAGGGCGCCGGCGCCGCCGTCCTCGATCAGGTCGCGGGCGGCGGTGACGATCTGGGCGGCGCGCTCAGACATCGCGCGAGCCGTCGCGGTTGCGCAGGCCGTACCCGAAGGCCCGGTCGGCGGCGACGTGCAGCAGCCACGCGAGGCCGGCCACGAACAGCGGCACGAAGTCGACCGGGCCGAAGGAGTAGCCGACGAG
Source organism: Nonomuraea sp. NPDC050547 (assembly GCF_044457345.1). Taxonomy (NCBI): domain Bacteria; kingdom Bacillati; phylum Actinomycetota; class Actinomycetes; order Streptosporangiales; family Streptosporangiaceae; genus Nonomuraea; species Nonomuraea sp. NPDC050547. The sequence continues at coordinate 898,685 of NZ_JBITGW010000001.1, read as the reverse complement.
GATCACCAGCGGGATCCAGGGGCGGTGCATGAAGTTGTAGAACGGCACCGCCTTGGGCGACAGGCGGCCGTCGCCCCCCTCCCGCGCCCCGATGAACATCGTCAGGTCCGGCACGATCGCGAACACGATCGCGGTCACCAGCGCGGGGGCGCCGTGGTTGACGACCTCCAGGACGGTGAAGGCCAGCAGGAACAGGGCGAGTGCGGCCCACGCGACGCGGGCGGCCACGCTACGGCGGGCGGGAGCGGTGACGACGGCCATCGGAACCTCCTGAGGGGCGGCTAACGCTGTTAGCTCCACAGTACGGCTAACACTGTTAGCCCGTCAAGAGGCTTAAGGTCGGCGCATGAGGCATTTCGTGGTCGTCGGCTACGACGCCGCAGAGCTGCTCGACATCGCCTGCGTCGTCGGCTGCCTGGAGAGCGCGAACCTGCGCGGCGCCGACCCCCTGTACAAGGTCCGCCTGGCCACGCCCGGCGCCCGCTCCATCGACTGCGGCCCCACCGTCACGCTCCAGCCCGGCGAGCGGCTCGAACACATCAGAGGCCCCATCGACACGCTGCTGATCTCCGGCGGCGTCGGCTGCCAGGACGCCGCGGCCGACCGGATGCTCGTCGCGCACGTGCGCCGCCTGGCCCGCGAGAGCCGCCGCGTGGCCTCCGTCTGCACGGGCGCCTGGATCCTGGCCGCCGCCGGCCTCCTGGACGGCCGGCGCGCCACCACCCACTGGAACTGGGCCGGCATGCTCGCCAAGCAGCACCCGGAGGTGCTGCTCGACCCCGATCCCATCTTCGTGCGCGACGGCAACGTCTACACCTCCGCCGGCGTCACCAGCGCCCTGGACCTCACGCTCGCCCTCATCGAGGAGGACCACGGCGCCGAACTGGCCCGCACCGTGGCCCGCCAGCTCGTCACCTACTTACAGCGGCCGGGCAACCAGGCGCAGATGAGCATGTTCACCGCCGCGCCGCCCCCGGCCGACAGCCTGGTCCAGCGGGTGGTCGACCACGTCACCGCCCACCTCGACGCCGACCTCGCGGTCGCGACGCTGGCGGCGGGCGCGGGGGTGAGCGAGCGCCACCTGACCCGGCTGTTCCTGCGCCACCTGGGACAGACGCCGGGCAAGTTCGTCCGGCAGGCCCGGGTGGAGGCCGCCGCCCACCTGCTGTCGACCACCTCGCTGCCCCTGGAGACCGTGGCCGCCCGCTGCGGATTCGGCAGCGCCGAGACGCTGCGGCAGGCGTTCACCGGCCGCTACGGCGTCCCGCCCTCCCACTACCGCCTCACCCAGTCCCGCGCCGGCGCCTGACCTCCTCCCGGACACACGACCCGAACCCCCTCCTCCGCGCACACGACCCGAAGCCGCGACCTTCGAGCCCCGCACCCCCAAGCCGCGGCCTTGGTGCCCTGTCCCCCGAGCCGCAACCCCTGCGCGTCCAAGCCGCGGCCCTTGGGCCGTGCGTCCATCGCCGCGGTCGTTGGGCCCCGTGCCCCCAAGCCGCGGTCCTTGGGCGCAGGGCACAAAGGCGGCGGCCCATCCGTCGTCGCGCACGCCAAAGGAGTGCGCAGGCCCTCTGGCGATACTGGCCGTATGGATCTCGAACGAGTCAAAACCGAGGTGTCCTCGTTGGTCGGGCCCGGTTCCCCGGGCATCGCCGCGGCCGTGTACAAGGACGGCGCGGCGATCCTGACCGCCGTGGGCGGCGCGGCCTGCGTGGAGTTCGGCGTACCGGTCGACGAGCGCACCCGCTTCGACATCGCCAGCGCGAGCAAGCAGTTCACCGCCGCGTGCGTGCTGCTGCTGGAGCGCGACGGCAAGCTGACGCTGGACGACGACGTCCGCACGCACATCCCCGAGCTGAGCCTGGACACGCCGGTCACGCTGCGCCAGTGCCTGCAGCACACCGGCGGCCTGCCCGAGTGGTACGCCCTGCAACCCCTCACCGGCATCCCCCTCGCGGAGATGACCGAGCAGCGGCTGCTGGACATGGTCAAGGACGTCAGGCGCACGACGTTCCCGCCGGGCACGGACTTCTCCTACTCCAACACCGGCTACGTGCTGGCCGCCATCGTGGTCGGCAGGGTGTCGGGGACGTCGCTGGCCGCGTTCGCCCGCGAGCGGATCTTCACGCCGCTCGGGATGGACGACGCGCTGTTCCGCGACGACGCGTCGCTTCCGCTGGACCGGCTGGCCTACGGCTACGCCACCGCGCGGGGCGAGCCGCGCCGGGCCGACACCGAGGAGAGCGCGGTCGGCGACGGCGGCCTGGTGACCAGCGTGTCCGGGCTGGCGCCGTGGTTCGGGTTCCTGGCCGACGGGCGGGTGCTCGGGGCGGACCTGCGCGCGCGGCTGCTGGAGCGCGGGGTGCTGGCCGACGGGACGGCGCTGCCGTACGCGCTGGGGATCTACCACGGCGCCGACGGCGGGTTCGGACACGCGGGCGGCATGCACGGCTACCTGTCGAACCTGTGGTTCCTGCCCGAGGAGGGCGTGGGCATCGCCATCCTGTCGAACCAGACGGCGATCAACCCGGTGCGGCTGACCGGCCGGCTGCTCGGGCTGCTGCTGGATCGGGAGCCGCCGGCCGTACCGGAGCCGGGGACGCCGGCTCCGCCGGCGCGGCCGTACTGGCATGATCCGGTGACGGAGGCGACGCTCACGCTGACGAGCACGGAGTCCGGCCTGGAGGTCAAGGGCGCCGGGACGTTCACCGCCCGCGAGGACGGCCGCTGGCACGGCACCGGCGACGCCGAGGGCGCCTGGCTGGAGGTGGACGGCGAGCGGCTGCTGTCGGGCACCGACCATCCCGCCCGCGGGCCCGTCGTGTTCTACCCGGCCGGGGTCCCCGGCCAGGCGCCGCCGCCCGACGGGGTTTTCCACAGCGCCGAGCTGGGCGTGGAGGCGAGCCTGCGCGACGGTGTGCTGCGCGTCGGCCGCACCCTGGCCGAGCCGCTGACGCCCGCCCCCGGCGGGATATGGGAGGCGGGGCCGTTCACGCTGCGGCTGCACGAAGGCGAGCTGCTGCTCAGCGGCGGCGGGCTGCGCCGCATGCGCTTCCTGCCCGTACGCGGCTGACGCGCCGCATGCGCCTCCCGTCCATACGCGGCTGACGCGCCGCGCGCTCCTCCTGCCGGTACGCGGCCGGCGCGCCTGGTGCGCCTCCGGCCGGTACGCGGCGGGTGCGCCGATTGGCCTGCAGGACGAGGCGGGGACCGTGGGTTTTGGCTGCCGGGTCAGTGAACGGCGGCTGTCCGGCTTCTAGCGTCCGACTGTCCCCGCCCGTTCTTTTCCGAGGTGGTCCCATGACATACGCGAAGGCCGCGACCGCCGCCGTCGTACTCGCGCTCACCACCGCCTGCTCCTCCGGGGCGAGCCCGGCCCAGACCCGCGACTCGCTGGTCTGGGGCCTGGCCACCGAGCCCAACAGCCTGGACATCGCGCACGGCTTCAACAAGTCCTCGACCCTCGTCCAGAGCGCCGTCCTCGACACGATCGTCGCGCTCGACTCCACGGGCAAGCCGGTGCCGAGGCTGGCCGACTGGACCCAGCCCGACCCGGCCACCTACCTGTTCACCCTCCGTAAGGGGATCCGCTTCTCCGACGGCAGCCCGCTGACCGCCGACGACGCGGCCTTCTCGCTGCGCCGCCACCTCGATCCGAAGGTCGCCTCGCAGGCCGCCTCCTACTTCACGGGGGTCAAGCGGGTCGAGGCCGTGGGCGAGGGTCAGGTCAAGGTCACGATGAAGCGGCCGAGCCCGGCGTTCCTGGCGGTGGCGGCGACCGCCTGGCAGGTGACGCCGCGCAAGCTGGCCGAGGCGCACCCCAAGGACCTGGGCAGCCCCGAGGTCGGCACGGTGGGCACCGGCCCGTTCAAGGTGAGCAGGTTCTCGCTCACCTCGGGCGTGGTGCTGGAGCGCAATCCCTCCTACTGGGGCAAGCCGCCCGCGCTGCGCAAGGTGGAGTTCAAGACCATCTCCGACCCGGAGACGCTGCGGCTGGCGGTCAGGTCGGGCGAGGTGGACGCCACCGACGCGGTCAACGTCCGCGACGCGCGCAAATGGACGAACCTGCCCGGGGTCAAGGCGATCTTCTACCCGGGCAACGCCATCGCGTACCTGTCGCTGGCGATGAAGTCCGGCCCGCTGAAGGACCCGCACGTGCGCAAGGCCATCGCCCACGCGGTCGACCGCAAGGCGGTGGCGCAGCTGATGACCGCCGGGCACGGCACCCCCGCGACGATCATGCTGCCGAAGCCGCAGATCACCGCCCTGTACGGCGACGACCTGCCCGGCCTGCCCGAGCACGCCCACGACCTGGCCGCCGCCAAGGCGGAGCTGGCCAAGTCCGCCTATCCGAACGGCTTCGAGCTGAAGGCCCCGTACGCCTCCACCGGCGACACCGGCACGGTCATGCAGGCGGTCGCAGCGGACCTGGCCAAGATCGGCATCAAGCTCGTCCTGGAGCCCAGCCCGGCCGACCAGTACGTCTCGCGCGTCATGGAGCACGACCGCCTGTCCATCCAGTTCGTCAACCTGGCCTACGGCACGCCCGAGCCGATCGAGGTGCTGCCCGACCTGGTCAGCCGCGCCTCCGCCGAGCCGCAGGGCTTCAACTTCTCCGGCTACGGCACCGCCGAGACCGACCGGCGCCTCGACGTGCTCTCCTCGGCCACCGGCGAGGAGAGGAAGACCCAGGTCACCGCCCTGCTGAAGGAGATCGCCGAGCAGGTGCCCTACGTCCCGCTCTACTCCGCCGACTACGCGGCCGCCCTCAGCGAGAAGTTCACCGTCGGCTTCGACACCTGGACGGTCGACACCTTCGCCAACCTGCGCCCGGCGGGCCGCTGAGATGGCGGTCGTCAAACGCCTGTGCTCCGCGGTCCTGCTGCTCGGCGTGCTGTCGGTGCTCACCTACGGCCTGCTGGCGGCGGCGCCGGGCGGCCCCGAACACGTGCTGCTGGGCGGCCGCCCGTCCACGCCGGAGACCAGGGCCGCCATCCGCGAGCAGTACCACCTCGACGATCCCTTTCCCGTCCGCTACGCGCGCTGGCTCGGCGACGCGGTGCGCGGCGACTTCGGCACGTCGATCTACTCCCGCGAGCCCGTCACCGCCGTGCTCGCCGAGCGGCTGCCCGTCACGGCCGCGCTCGCCGGCTACGCGCTCACGCTGACGGTGGTGGTCGGCGTGCCGGCCGGCCTGGCCGCCGCGATGCGCCGCGGCGGCGCCCTCGACCAGGGCATCACGCTGACCTCGCTGGCCGCGCTGTCGATCCCGCCGTTCGCGCTGAGCATCCTGCTGCTGTACGGCTTCGCCGTCACACTGGGCTGGTTCCCCGTCTTCGGCGCCGGGGACACCCCGCTGGAACGGCTGACCCACCTGACGCTGCCGGCGATCGCGCTGGCCACCGCGCAGGCGGCGATCGTGGTCAGGCAGATGCGCGCCGCCGCGCTCGACCTGGCCGCGCAGGACTTCCTGACCTTCGCCAGAGCCCGCGGCCTGCCCAGGCGGCGCGTGTGGATCAGCTACGCGCTGCGCAACGCGGCGCTGCCGGTGCTGACCGTGGGCGGGCTGCTGCTGGCGGCCAACCTGACCGGCTCGGTCTTCATCGAGCGGGCCTTCGGGCTGCACGGTCTCGGCGCGCTGCTGATCGGCGCCGTCGGCCAGAAGGACATCCCGGTGGTGCAGGCGCTCGTCCTGCTCGGCGGCGCGATCGTGATCGCCGTGAACCTGCTCATCGACCTGGCCTACGTGGCCGTCGACCCGAGGGTGAGGCGGCGGGCATGAGGGCGATCCTGATGGGCGTGCTGGGGCTGGCGCTGGTGGCGGCCGTGGCGGGGACGTGGCTCGCGCCGTACGATCCGGGCGCGCAGGACCTCGCGCTCGGCGCGGCCGGCCCGAGCGCGGCGCACTGGCTCGGCACCGACGACCTGGGCCGCGACGTGCTGTCGCGGCTGCTGGCCGGGGCGGGTTCCGCGCTGCTGTGGCCGGTGGTGGTGGCCGTCTGCACGATGGTGCTGAGCACCTCGCTCGGGCTGCTGGCCGGCTACCGGCGGGGCTGGGTGGACGCGGTCATGATGCGCACGGTCGACCTGGCCATCGCGCTGCCGGGCATGCTCGTGCTGATCGTGGTCGTGGGCGTGCTCGGCGGCGGGTACGGCTGGGCCGTCCTGGCCATGGCGGTGCTGTTCACGCCGGGCGACATCCGGGTGATCCGCAGCCTCACCCTGGCCCAGCGCGAGCTCGCGTACGCGGAGGCGGCCAGGACGCTGGGGCTGCGGCCGGCGCGGATCATGTTCAGGCACCTGCTGCCGAACCTCGCGCCCACGGTGGTGGCCGGCGCGCTGCTCAGCTTCGTGGCCGCGCTGGTGGCGCTGGCCGGGCTGTCGTTCCTGGGCGTCGGGCTGCCGGCGGGAACGCCCGACTGGGGCCTGATGGTCGAGGAGAACCGCGGCCTGCTCGACCTGAACCCGTGGGCGGCCATCGCCCCCGCGGCACTGATCACCGTGGTCGCCTGCGCGGCGACTCTGCTGGGCGACCGGGCGTTCGAGTCGCTGTCGAAGGGAGGGCTGCGATGAGGATCTCCGCGCTGCGCGTGGCCAGGCAAGGGGCTGGGGGCGAGTCCGGGCCTGGGGCTGGGCTCATCGTGGACGGTGTCGATCTGGAGGTCTTGCCGGGTGAGACCGTGGGCCTGGTCGGCGAGTCGGGCAGCGGCAAGTCGCTGACCGCGCGGGCCGCCGCCGGGCTGCTGCCGAAGGGGCTGCGGGCCGAGGGCTCGGTGGTCTTCGACGGCAAGGAGTTCCTGGGCGTGCGCGAGCGGACGTGGCGCTCGGTGCGCGGCACCCGGGTGAGCCTGCTCATGCAGGACCCCTTCGCCATGCTGAACCCGTTGCGCACGGCGGGCGCCCACGTCGCCGAGTCGCTGCGGGGCCGTGAGAGCCGGGCGGAGGTGGCGCGGCGGCTGGCCGAGGTCGGGATCGACGACCCCGGCGTGGCCGGGCGCCATCCCTTCCAGCTGTCCGGCGGGATGCGCCAGCGGGTGGCGCTGGCCGCCGCGCTGGCCGGCGACCCCGAGCTGCTCATCGCCGACGAGCCCACCACGGCCCTGGACGCCACCACGCAGCACGACATCCTCATGCTGATCAAGCGCGTGCAGGCGGCGCGCGGCATGGGCGTGCTGCTCATCACCCACGACCTGCGGGTGGCCTTCGAGCTGTGCGACCGGGTCGCGGTCATGTACGCGGGGCGCGTCGTCGAGCAGGGTCCGGCCGCCGAGCTGGCCAGATCTCCCGCGCACCCGTACACCGCCGGGCTGCTGGCCGCGGTGCCGGCCGCGGACCGGCGCCTGGCCCGGCTGAGCGGCATCAGGGGCAGCGTTCCCACGGCCGCCGAGGTGGCGGCCACGTGCGCGTTCGCCGCCCGCTGCGACCAGGCGACGCACGCGTGCGAGGAGGAACGGCCGCCGCTGCGCGAGCTGGGTCCCGGCCGGAGCACGGCGTGCCTGCACGAGGTGCGCCCCCGTCCCCGCGTGGAGGAGGCCGCGCCGCCGGAGCGCCCGGTGGCGGGGGTTGACGTGCTGCGCGTCACCGACCTGCGCAAACGCTACGGCGGGCACGTCGCCCTCGGCGGCGTCTCCCTGCGTGTGGGCAGGGGCGAGACCGTCGGCGTGGTCGGCGGCTCCGGCTCGGGCAAGACCACGCTGGCCCGCTGTGTCCTCGGGCTGGCCACTCCCGATTCGGGCACGATCGCGCTGGCCGACGCCGTGCGTCCCCGGCACCGGCTCGTGCAGTGCGTCTTCCAGGATCCCTCGACCTCGCTCAACCCGGCCATGACCGTCGGCGCCGCGCTGGCCGAGGCCGCGGCGCAGGGCCCGGAGGAAGGCAGGCTGGGCGTGCGCGAACTGCTGGAGCTCGTCGGCCTGCCCTCCTCCTACGCCGACCGGCGTCCGGCCGGTTTGTCGGGCGGCGAGCGGCAGCGCGTGGCCATCGCCAGGGCGCTGTCGGTCCGGCCCGAGCTGCTGATCTGTGACGAGCCCGTGGCCTCGCTCGACGTCTCGGTCCAGGCCCACGTGCTGGAGCTGCTGCGGGAGGTGGGCGGCAGCATGCTGTTCATCACCCACGACCTCGCGGTGGTCAGGCAGCTGGCCGACCGGCTGGTGGTGCTCTCGCGCGGCGAGGTGGTGGAGAGCGGCGGCACCGCCGAGGTCCTCGACTCCCCTGCTCACGACTACACGCGCCGCCTCTTGGCCTCCGTACCAGCTATCCCATGACATTTCAGCCTTTCTCACTAGCGCCCGCGACACCGGGCAGGGGAGTCTTTCACCATGCATGACCTGCTACTACGCGACGGGACCGTGCACGACGGCCTCGGCGGCCCGCCCCGGACCGCCGACGTCGCGATCACCGGGGGCCGCGTCACCGCGGTCGGCCGCGGCCTCGGCCCCGCCCGCCGGGTGATCGACGTCTCCGGGCTCGTCGTCGCCCCGGGCTTCGTGGACCCGCACAGCCACTCCGACACCGTGCCCTTCCTGGACGAGCCACAGCCGTTCAAGCTCTTCCAGGGTGTCACCACGGAGATCGTCGGCAACTGCGGCTTCTCCTGCGGCCCCACCGACCCGGCGACCGGCGGCTTCATGCCCTCGCTGCTGTCGAGCCACGAGTTCCGCGCGTTCGGCGACTACCTCGACGCCGCCGAGGCCGCCGGTCCGAGCAACAACCTCGCCGTCCTGGTCGGCCACAACACGCTGCGCCTGGCCGCCTCGGGCATGAACGCCGAGATCACGCCGCGGCAGCTGGAGCACATGTGCGAGCTGGCCGCCCAGAGCTTCGAGGCGGGCGCGGCCGGGCTCTCCAGCGGCCTGGAGTACGTGCCAGGCGCCTACGCGAACGTGGACGAGCTGGTCGCGCTGGCGCTGGTGGGCAAGCGGTGGGGCCTGCCGTACGCGACGCACATGCGCAGTGAGAGCGAGGGGCTGGCTGACGCGCTCGACGAGGCGATCGCGGTGGCGCGGCGGGCGGGCGTGCGGCTGCAGGTCTCCCACTGCAAGGCGTCGGGACGGGCGGTGCACGGCGCGTCGGCGATGGTGCTGGACAAGCTGGCCCGCGCCCGGCGCGAGGGCGTGGACGTGCGCGCCGACGTCTACCCCTACCTCGCCTTCGGCACCGGCCTGGTGGCGGTGCTGCCGCCGGCCGCGTGCGAGGGCGGCGAGGAGGCGCTGCTGGCCAGGCTCGCCGACCCGGCGGAGCGGGCGGCGCTGCGCGCGCTGGCCGAGAGCCCGGACACCGGCACCGGCGTCGGCATCTGGCGCGAGCTGCACCCGGCCGACGTGCAGATCCTCACGCACACCGACCCGGGCATCGCCGGCAAGCGCCTGTCCGACCTGGGCGGCGACCCGTGGGAGACGCTGTGCGACCTGGTGCGGCTGGACCCGCAGGCCTCCGGCGTCTTCCACACCATGCACGAGAGCGACCTGCGCGCCTTCCTGGCCGACCCGCTGGTGTCGGTCGGCTCCGACGGCGGACCGCCGATCGGGCCCAACCACCCGCGCACCTTCGGCGCCTTCCCCGTCTACCTGGGCGAGTACGTCACCGAGGAGGAACTGCCCGAGGCGATCCGCAAGGTCAGCTCCGCCGCGGCGGCCCAGTTCGGCCTGGAGGGCCGCGGCTGGCTGGCGCCCGGGGCGATCGCGGACGTGGTCGTCCTCGACCGGGACCGGATCGGCCACGCGGGCACCTACGAGCAGCCGGATGTGCGGCCCACCGGCGTCGAGCACGTCTTCCTCGCCGGGCACCAGGTGATCGCCGACGGCGAGTTCACCGGCGGCAGGCACGGCCGGATCCTCAGGCGAGGAGCCCGGTGACGGCCGGCGGGCGGGTCACGCTGGGCGTCCTGGTCGACAGCCTCGGGCCCGAGGTGGCGCGCCCGCTGGCCCTGCCGCGCGGCAGGGAGCCGCTGGTCGGCTCGCCGGTCATCTACGACTCGGAAGAGGCGCTGGCCGGGCTCGACGGGGCGGCGCTGCTGGTGACCGGACGGCCCTCGGCCGAGATCCTGGCCCGCGCGGGCGAGAGCCGGGTGGCCGCGGTGTTCGTCAAGCCCGGCACCTGCGACCCGGACGCGCTGGCCGCGGCGGCGCGGGCGGCCGGCACCGCGCTGCTGGCCGTGCCGCCGGAGCTGTCGTGGGGCCAGCTGTACACGCTCATCGACGCCCTCCTCGCGCTGGTCGGCCCGGCCCAGGACCCGGGCGGCACCCGCGCCGCCGACCTGTTCGCGCTGGCCAACGAGGTGGCCCGCAAGGTGGGCGGCGCGGTGGCGATCGAGGACCTGGCGATGCGCGTGCTCGCCTACTCCACCGTGGAGGGCCAGCGCATCGACGACCTGCGCAAGGAGGGCATCCTGGGCCGCAGGGTGCCCGAGCACCCGACCAACGCCGAGGAGTACGCGGGCGTGCTGCGCGCCGACGGAGCGGTCTGGAGCTACGTGCCGCGCGAGTTCTACCCGCGCCTGGCCATCGCGATCCGCGCCCACGGCGAGGCGCTCGGCACGATCTGGGCGGTGCAGGCCGACCAGCCCCTGGCCGCCGACGCCGAGGTGGCGCTCATGGAGGCGGCCGCCGCCGCGGCGCCGCACCTGGCGCGCATCAACCTGGCCGCCGACGAGGCGCGGCGGCGGCGCGACGAGTGCCTGGGCTGGCTCCTGCGCGGCGTCGGCGCCGTGGACGAGCTGGCCACCTCCTTCGGCCTGCTGCCCGGCGAGCCGCTCACCGTGGTGACGCTCGGCCCGTACGCGGGCACCGCCGACGCCTTCGCCGCCGCCCACGCCGCCGACATGCTGCGCACCGCCTACCTGGCCTACCGGATCAGGGCGGCGGCGGGCGTGGCGAGGGGCCGCGCCTACGCGATCGTCGCGGCCGAGGCGGGCGCGCCGCTGCTGCGCCGGATCACCCTGGACACGCTGGCCAGGGTGAGCGAACGCCTGGGCGGCGGGTGGCGGGCGGGGCTGGGCCGTACCGCGAACAGCGTGGGCGGGGTGCCGGCCGGCGCCCGCGAGGCCGAGGAGGCGCTGCGGGCGGTCTGCGGGCCGTTCGCCCAGGAGCCGGTCGGCGCGCACGGGGAGCTGTCGGCCGCGCTGTTCCTCATGGACGTGGACGCGGCGCTGCGCCCCAAACCCTCCCTGTACGGCGAGCCGCTCGACCTCGTCTCCGGCCACGACGCCAGACACGGCACCGACTACGTACGCAGCCTGGCCGTCTGGATCGGCGCCCACTACGACGTCCCCCGGGCCGCCGAGCTGCTGTCGCTGCACCCGAACACGCTGCGCTACCGGCTGCGCAGGATCGGCGAGCTGATCGCGCTCGACGACCCGGACACCCGCCTGGTGCTGGCCCTGCAGCTACGGCTGAGCGGCGCCACAAAGGCGGGCGGGTGAAGTTGGGCGCGCACGCCAACGCCCGCGCGGGCGCGCGCCGCGATGCTGTGGTCCATGGCCGAACTCCTCATCCGTTCCCTTGACGGCACCGCTGCGCTGCGGCGGGCCGACCGACTGCTGCGCGAGGTCTGGGGGACCAGACCCGGCGACGACCCGCCGCTCGCGCTCGACCTGATGTGCGCCTTCGCCCACACCGGCGGGTACGTGGGCGGCGCCTTCCTGGACGGCGAGCTCGCGGGCGTGGCGGCCGGGTTCATCGCGGGCGACCGCAGCCTGCACTCGCACGTGGCGGGCGTGGCGTCGGGCGCGCGCGGGCGTGGCGTCGGCAGGGCGCTGAAGGAGCACCAGCGGGCGTGGGCGGCCGATCGCGGCCTGAACGCCGTCTCCTGGACCTTCGACCCGCTGGTCAGGAGGAACGCGTTCTTCAACCTGGCCAGGCTGGGCGCGCGGGTGGCGGCGTACCTGCCCGACTTCTACGGGCCGATGCACGACGGCATCAACGACGGCGGGCCCTCCGACCGGCTGTTCGTGACCTGGCCGACGTGGACCGCCGACCCCTCCCCCGCGCCCGACGGGGCCGAGCGGGGCGTGGTCGTGGTCGACGAGTCGGGGACCGTACACGGTCATGACGACGCGGGCGTGCTGCGGTGCGCGACGCCGGCCGACGTGGAGGCGCTGCGGGCGGCCGAGCCGCGGGAGGCGCTGCGGTGGCGCGCGGCGATGGAGGACGGGCTCGGCGGCGCGCTGGCCCGGGGCTACGAGGTCACCGGGTTCACCCGCGGCGGATGGTACCTGCTGGCCAGGGGAGGCGAGAAGTGAAGATCGACGGCGTCGAACTGCGTGAGGTGGCGCTGCCGCTGGTCAGCCCGTTCCGCACCTCGCTGGGCACGCAGCACGAGCGCGGCGCGCTGCTCGTGCGCGTGGTGAGCGGCGAGACCGAGGGGTGGGGCGAGTGCGCGGCCGAGGACGAGCCGACCTACTCCCCCGAGTACCTGGCGGGAGCCGCGGACCTGATCCGGCGCTTCGCGCTGCCGGCTCTCGCGTCGCCCGGCCTGGACCCCGCCGCCGTCGGGCCGGCCCTGCGGCATCTGCGCGGCCACGTCATGGCCAAGGCCGCCGTGGAGACGGCGGTGCTGGACTGCTGGCTGCGGGCCCACGGCGTCAGCCTCGCCGAGCACCTCGGCGGGGTACGGCGGCGCGTGCGCGTGGGCGTCTCGGTGGGCATCGCCGAGAGCGTGGACGCGCTGCTGGACACCGTGGACAAGCACCTGACCGCCGGTTACGCCCGGATCAAGCTGAAGATCGAGCCCGGCTGGGACCTGGAGCCGGTCAGGGCGGTGCGCGAGACGTTCGGCCCCGGCGTGATGCTGACCGTGGACGCCAACACCGCCTACACCCCGGCCGACCTGCGGCATCTGGCCAAGCTGGACGCGTACGGGCTGACGCTGATCGAGCAGCCCTTCGCGCCGGACGACCTGCGCTCGCACGCGGCGCTCGCCGCCCGCCTCGACACCCCCGTGTGCCTGGACGAGAGCATCACCAGTGCCCGCGACGCCGCCGAGGCGATCAGGACGGGCGCCTGCTCGATCCTCAACATCAAGCCGGGCCGCGTCGGCGGCTACCTGGAGGCCCGGCGGGTGCACGACGTGGCCGAGGCCAACGGGGTGCCCGTCTGGTGCGGCGGCATGCTGGAGACCGGCCTGGGCAGGGCTGCCAACCTGGCGCTGGCCAGCCTGCCCGGCTTCACGCTGCCGGGCGACATCTCGGCCACCGAGCGCTACTACCACCGCGACATCACCCGCCCGTTCGTCCTGGACGGCGGCGAACTGCCCGTGCCGCAAGGCCCCGGCATCGGCGTCGCGCCCGATCCCGAGGCGCTGGAGGCGTGCACCACGAGCGTGGAGTGGATCCCGCTCAGCGCGTGAGCTCCCCTTCACCGGCCACGCCGTCGAGGTCCATGAGCCAGCGTCCGCCGACGACGGTGGCCCGCGCGGTCAGGTCGTCGTCGAGCAGGGCCAGGTCGGCGTGGCCGCCGGGGCGCAGCGTGCCCTGGCGGCGCAGCCCGAGCACCGCGGCAGGCACCCGGGTCGCGGTGGCGACGGTCTCGGGCACGCTCAGCCCGGCCGCCCGGCGCAGGTGGCCGAGCATGCGGTCGAGCCCGGTCGTGCTCCCGGCGAAGGCGGTGCGGTCGGGCAGCATGCCGACGCCGTCCTCGACGACGCAGCACAGATTGCCCAGCCGGTACGGCGTGCCGTCCGCCAGCCCCAGCCCCGGCGTCGAGTCGGAGACCACGGTCAGCCGCCCGCCCAGGCACCGGTAGGCGATGCGCAGCAGTCCGGGCGGCAGGTGCCGGTCGTCGGCGATGACCTCGGCGCTCAGCCCGGTGGAGGCGAGCGACTCCTCCAGTAGTCCCGGCACCCGCCACGGCCCCTCGCGGCGCAGCGCGGACTGCCCGCTCCACAGATGGGTCAGGTGCGTGGCCCCGGCGGCCACCGCGGCGGCGAACTCCGCCCCGGCCGCCTGGCTGTGCCCGATGGCCACGACCGCGCCCGCCCCGGCGAACGCCCGCGTGGCCGCGATCCCGCCCGGCAGTTCGGGGGCGAGCGTGACCATCGTCGGCGACCCGGCCCGCAGCAGGGCCTTCACGTCCTCCGGCCGGGGATGGCGCAGCAGCGCCGGGTCGTGCGCCCCGGCCTGTTCCGGCGCCAGGAACGGTCCTTCCAGGTGGACCCCGATCAGCCGGACGCCGGACGGGCGGTAGCCCGCGGCGAAGGACAGGCACTCGGCCAGGTGTGACAGCGCGGAGGTGGCCAGCGACGCCTGCACCGCGGTGACGCCGGAGCGGGCGTGGGCCGCCAGGACGGCGTCGTACCCGGCGGCGTCCGGGGTGTCGAAGCCGTGCCCGGCGGCGCCGTGGGTGTGCAGGTCGATGAGGCCGGGGGTCAGGTAGCGCCCGCCCGCGTCCAGGCGGGTGAGGCCGGGCGGCAGTTGCCCGTACGGCATCAGCGCCTCGATCTCGCCGTCGCGGACCAGCACGGCCAGGTCGGCGTCGATCGTGCGGGCCAGCACGACCCGGGCGCCGACCAGTGCGTAGCGGCTCATGGGGTCCTCTCGCGACGGTTGGGCACCCCTGTCTACCTCACCCGTTCCGTGCCCATCAAGATCTCGCCCGGCGCATAGACCGCTCCACGGGGGTAGGGGGAGGCGCATGGCGACCATCATCGATCGGGTGCGCGCGTACCTGCGCAGCCCGCGTGGCAGGCAGAACGTCGAGAAGGCGAAGCGGCTGGCCCGCGACCCCCGCACACGGCAGAAGGCCAGGGGCTTCCTGGACCGGCTGCGAGGGAGGCGCTGAGCTGATCATGTAGCCGTCCCCCGGGCCGCTCCGCCGGTGATAGGGTCGCGTGAAAATGATTGTCGTTATCGGAGTCAATCTTGCGATCCCTTGTCCTCTTACTGACCGCGGTCCTCGCGGTCTCGGTGCTGCTGGCGATCGGCGTCGGCGCCGCGGCGGTGCCGCCCGGGCAGACCCTGCGCTACCTCTGGGCGGCCCTGTCCGGCGCCGCGATCACGCCGGACGAGGTGACCACGTACCAGATCGTCTGGCAGGTGCGCACCCCGCGCGTGATCCTCGCGGTGCTGGTCGGGGCCGGGCTCAGCGCGGCCGGCGTGGCGATCCAGGCCATGGTGCGCAACGCGCTGGCCGACCCGTTCGTGCTCGGCGTCTCCTCCGGGGCCTCGGCCGGCGCCGTGCTGGTCGGCGTCACCGGCGCGCTCACCGCGCTCGGCATCTACGCCGTCAGCGCCGGCGCCTTCCTCGGCGCCCTGCTCGCCTCCGCCCTCGTCTACTTCGTCGCCCGGCAGGGCGGCGGCCTGGCGCCGCTGCGGCTCGTGCTGACCGGGGTGGCGGCGGCGTTCGGCTTCCAGGCCGTGATGAGCGTGATCGTCTACTTCGCGCCGGACGGCGAGGCCACCAGCACGGTCCTGTACTGGTCGATGGGCGGGTTCGGCGCGGCGACCTGGGGCGCCCTGCCCGTCATCGCCGCCGTCACGCTGGCCGCGCTCGTCGTCCTGCGCGGGCTCGGCCGCCGCCTCGACGTGCTCGCGCAGGGTGACGAGAGCGCCGCCGGCCTCGGCGTCGACACGGTACGGCTGCGCCGCGGCCTGTTCGTGCTCACCTCCCTGGCCACCGGGGCGATGGTCGCGGTCAGCGGCGCGATCGGCTTCGTCGGCCTGGTCATGCCCCACCTGGTCCGGCTGCTGGTGGGCGCCGCCCACACCCGCGTGCTCACGATCGCCCCCTTGGCCGGCGCGATCTTCATGGTGTGGGCCGACCTCCTCGCGCGGACCGTGGTCGCGCCCAGGGAACTGCCGATCGGCGTGATCACCGCCCTGGTCGGCGTGCCCGTGTTCGTCACGCTGCTGCGCCGGCGCGGCTACCTGTTCGGCCGGGCCTGACATGACCCTGCTCCTTGACGGCCTGTCCGTCTCCGCGGGCGCGGCCGACCTCGTCGGCGGCCTGTGCCTGACGGTCGCGCCCGGCCAGGTCGTGGGCCTGATCGGCCCCAACGGCTCGGGCAAGACCACCACCCTGCGCTGCGTGTACCGCGCGCTGCGGCCGAGCGCCGGAGCGGTGCGCGTGGACGGCCGGGACGTGACCGCCATGCCGATGCGCGAGTCCGCCCGGCTGGTCGGCGCGCTCACCCAGGAGGGTCACACCGACCTCGACTTCACCGTCGAGGAGACCGTGGCACTCGGCCGGGTCCCGCATCTGCGCGGCAACCGGGCACTGGGCGCGCACGACCGCGACGTGTGCCGCCGGGCGATGGAGAGCATGGAGGTCGCGCACCTGGCCGGGCGCGGCGTGCTGTCGCTGTCGGGCGGCGAGCGCCAGCGGGTGCTCGTGGCCCGCGCGCTCGCCCAGGAGCCGCGGGTGCTCATCCTCGACGAGCCGACCAACCACCTCGACCTGCACCACCAGATCAGGCTGCTGTCGTTGCTGCGCGCCGCCGGCCACACCGCGCTGGTCACCCTGCACGACCTCAACCTCGCCGCCTCGGCCTGCGACCGGCTGGCCGTGCTGTCCGGCGGCCGGCTCGTGAGCGCCGGGACACCCGGCGAGGTCCTCACCGAGGCGCTGCTGCGCGACGTCTTCGGCGTCGAGGCCAGCGTCGTCCCCCATCCCCTCACCGGCGTGCCCCAGGTCCTGTACGACCTGGGATCCGCCCATCTGGAAGGAACCACCGCGTGAACCGCATGCTGACCGCCTGCGCCCTGACCGGGACCCTGCTGCTCGCCGGTTGCGGCGCCCGGGTCGAGGGCGGCGCCGCCGTATCGGAGAAGGCGCGCGTCAAGCGGTGCGGGCAGGAGGTCGAGTACACGACCCCGCGCCGCGCCGTCGTCTACGAGGCGGGCAGCGCGGACAAGATGTTCGCGCTCGGGCTCACCGCGCACGTGCACGGCTACGTGATGCCGCCCGCCAACCCGCCGGTCGAGGAGTCGCCCTGGGCCGCCGAGTACGCGAAGGTCAAGCTCCTCAGCGACGACCTGCTCAACCGCGAACTGGTCGTCGAGGCCAAGTCCGACTTCGTGGTGGCCGGATGGCGTTCGGGCTTCAGCGACCAGCGCGGCATCACCCCGGCCATCCTGGACGGGCTGAAGATCCAGAGCTTCATGCACGCCGAGTCGTGCTTCAACTACCCCGGCTTCCCCGAACGCGTCGAGCCGTTCGAGGGCCTCTACACCGACCTCGAACGCCTCGGCCAGATCTTCCACGTCGAGGACCGCGCCCGCGCGCTGGTCGCCGGCTACAGAAAGCGGGTCGAGGCGGTACGCGCCCAGGCGCCGAAGGGCGAGCCCGTGCCCGTCTTCCTCTACGACTCGGGCACCGACAAGCCCTTCACCGCCGGCGGCCAGGTGCCGCCGAACGACATCATCCGCTTCGCCGGCGGCCGCAACGTCTTCGCCGGCCTGGACGCCCGCTGGAGCGAGGTCACCTGGGAGGCGGTCGTGGCGGCCCAACCCGAGGTCATCATCATCCTCGACTACGGCGACCGGCCCGCCGCGGAGAAGATCCGGTTCCTGAAGGAGTCGCCGGTGACGGCCAAGCTGCCCGCCGTCGTCCACAACCGCTTCCACGTCCTGGACTACAACGAGGGCATCAGCGGGCCGCGCAACATCGACGGCCTGGAGGGCTTCGCCGCCTACCTGCGCGGGCTGCCCGGGTGAGCACGGCGACCGTCCTGCGCGACCCGGCGTTCGCGCGGCTGTGGGCGGGCACGACCGCCTCCGGGCTGGCGACGTGGGCGCTGCCGTTCGTGCTGGCGCTGGCGGTCCTCGACCGCGGCCTCACCGCGACCGGCCTCGGAATCGTCCTGGCCGCCAGGACCGCCGGGTTCCTGCTCGCGGTGCCGCTCGGCGGCGTGCTCGCCGACCGGTACTCGCGCCGCGCCGTCGTCCTGTGGGCGGGGCTGGCCGCCGCGCTGGCCACGCCGGTCATCGCCCTGGGTCTCGGCCGCTCGCTCCTGCTCATGAGCGTGGCCGCCGCGGTCGCCGGCGCGGGCCAGGGCGCCTGCCGGCCCGCCTTCCAGGCGCTGACCGCGGAGGTGGTCGACGAGGACGGGCGCCAGCGCGCGAACGCCGCCATCACGCTGGCGGTGCGGGCCACCACGCTCGCGGCGCCCGCCGCGACGGCGCTGCTCGCGACCGTCCTGGACACCTGGGCGCTGCTGACCGGCACCGGCCTGCTGTGGCTGCTGGCCGCGTTCCTGCCGCCCCGCGGCCGCCGCCCCGCACCCGCCGCCGCGCCGGTGGCGCTGTTCAGGGAGTTCGCCGAGGGCGTGCGCGAGGCGCGGCGGCATCCGTGGTTCCTGGCCGGGCTGGCCGCGCTGACCGCCGTCGTCTTCACCGGCTACTCGGTCACGGGCGTCGCGCTCCCGCTGATCAGCCGCGACCGTTACGGCACGGAGGCGGTGCTGGCCGCCGCCCTGACCGCCTACACCGCGGGCGCGCTGGCGGGGGCACTGCTCATGGCGCGCTGGCGGCCGCGCTCCCAGGGGTGGGCGGCGTTCCTCGGTCTCGGCCTGTACGGCTGCGCGCCGCTCAGCCTGTTGCTGCCGGTGCGCCCGGTGCTGGTGGCGGGGGCGTACCTGCTGGCGGGGCTGGGCATCGAGCTGTTCAACGTGCCGTGGTTCACCGCGACGCAGCGCGAGGTGGAGCCGCGCCTGCTCGCGCGGGTCTCGTCGCTGGACTTCCTGCTCTCCTACGGCCTGGCCCCCGTCGGCCTGGCCGTCCTGGCCCCGGCCATGGAGTCCTTCGGCGCCGCCCCGGTGCTGGCGGCCTGCGCCCTGGTCTGCTTCCTGGCCCCGGCGGCCGCCGCCCTCACGCCGACGGCTCGCCACTTTCGCAGGCGGTCCGGGCCAGCAGGGTGTTGAGCGCGCGGCCCGGGTCCCCCGTGTACGGCGTGGCCGCCAGGCCGACCTCGCGCCGGCCGTCCTCGCTGCGGAAGGCGGCGGCGAAGTAGCCCGCGACGCCGCCGGCCTGGCCGTAGAAGGTGCCGCAGGGCAGCCGGACGCTCGCCAGGCCCAGCCCGTAGGAGCCGCCGGGCAGGGGCTTCTTCATCTCGGCGAGCCAGGCCGGCGGCAGCAGTTCTCCTCCGAGCAGGGCGCGCATGAAGCGGTTGAGGTCGGCGGTGGTGGACACCATGCCGCCGGCCGCGCCGAGGACGGTCGGGCTGAGCGCGGTGATGTCGGTGACGACGCCGCCGGTGAGGGCGTGGGCGTGCGGGTGCGGGCCCTTGATCGACGGCACCGTGTCCGGGGCGGACGTCCGGGTCAGCCCGGCGGGCCTGATGACGCGTTCGGTGATCTCCGTGGCGTAGCCGCGTCCGGTGACAGCCCGGATGACCATGCCGAGCAGCACGTAGTTGGTGTTGGAGTAGGAGAACGTTTCGGGGGTGCGGGGCAGCTTCTCGGCCAGGCCCACCAGCTCCTGCTCGCGCCAGGTGCGCAGGGGCTCGCGCGGGTTGCCCGCGGCGTCGAGGAGCGTGGGGAAGTAGTCGGGGATGCCGCTGGTGTGCCGCAGCAGGTCCCTCAGCGTGACGCGCTCGCCCTCGCGGACGGCGCCGGGCAGCCACCTGGCGAGCGGGTCGGCCAGGGCGAGGCGGCCCTCGGCGGCCAGTTGCAGGACGACGGTGGCGGTGAACGCCTTGGTCAGGCTGCCGATCCTGAATCTGCCCGCCGCCTGGGCCGGTTGCGACCGGCCGTACCGGATCCTGCCTTCGGCCAGCCTGTGTGTACGGCCCGCCGTTCGCACCTCGGCCAGGACGGCGAGCGAACCGCCGGCGACCGCGTCCCGCAGATGGCGCCGCAACTCGGCGCGGACGCCGCCGGTGGCGGCCGCGGGGACGGCGGACAGGAGGGTCGCGGCGGCGAGTGCGGCCGCGGTGAAGCGCGCGAAGACACGCAAGGAGAGCTCCTTCGATGGTGGGGGTTTTCAGCGCTCGCTGCCGAGAAAGGCCAGGACGGCGAGCACGCGGCGGTGGCCGCCCTCCTCGGGCGGCAGGCCGAGCTTGGTGAAGATGTTGCCGATGTGCTTGTGCACGGCGCTGCCGGTGATCGTGAGCCGGGCGCCGATGTCGGCGTTGCCGCGGCCCTGCGCCATGAGCGTGAGGACCTCGCGCTCGCGGGCGGTGAGGGCGTCGATGCGGCGTTCGCGGCCGGACATGAGCTGGGCGACGACCTCCGGGTCCATGACGGTGCCGCCCGCCGCGACCGTGCGCAGCGCGGCGACGAACTCGCTCACCCGGACGACGCGGTCCTTGAGCAGGTAGCCGACCGCGCCGCCGCCGTCGGCGAGCAGTTCGCGGGCGTAGACGCGCTCGACGTACTGCGACAGCACCAGGATCGGCAGGCCGGGGACGGCGCGCCGGGCTTCCAGGGCCGCCCTGATGCCCTCGTCGCGGAAGGTGGGCGGCAGCCGTACGTCCACGATGGTCACGTCGGGGCGATGGCACCGCACGGCGGCGACGAACCCGGGCCCGTCGGTGGCGGTCTCCGGCACGTCGATGCCCTTGGCGGCGAGCAGGAGCTCGACCCCGGACGACAGCAGGACGTTGTCCTCGGCGATCACGACGCGCACGGCAGCTCCACCACCAAGCGCGTCGGGCCGCCGTGCGGGCTGCTCACCCGGAGCGCGCCGTCGAGGGCGGCGGCGCGGCGGCGGATGCCGACGACGCCGGTGCCGCGCGTCTCGTCCAGGCCGCCCACGCCGTCGTCGGCGACCTCGATGAGCAGGATGCCGCCCGCGCGCTCGACGCGGACGGCGGCCCGGCTCGCGCGGCTGTGCTTGGCGACGTTGGTGAGGGCCTCGGCCACGATGAAGTACGCCGCGGCCTCCAGCGCGGCCGGCAGGTCGCCGGCCTTGTCCAGGCGCAGGTCGAGCGGGACGTCGCACCGTGCGCCGAGCGCCGCGAGCGCGCCGCCGAGCCCGCGGTCGGCCAGGATCGGCGGGTACATGGTGCGGATCACCTCGCGTAGCTCCACCATCGCCTCCTCCGCGCCCTCGTGCGCCTCCCGCAGCAGGCCGGCGACCGGTCCGCGCTCGCCGAGCGCCTCCCTGGCGACGCCGAGCCTGATGGCCAGCGCGACCAGCCGGGCCTGGGTGCCGTCGTGCAGGTCGCGTTCGATGCGGCGCAGTTCCGCCCCATGAGCGTCCAGTACGGCGGCGCGGCTCTCACCCAGCTCCGCGACCCGCTCGGTGAGCCGGTCCAGGTCGGCGGGCCCGGCCAGGGTCCGGCGGGCATGCCGGCGGGCCACCGGCGGCGCTCCCGCGACCAGGAGCGCCAGCGCGAGGGCGCCGAACCCGAGCGCGGGCCCCCACCCGTCCACCGGCGCCAGCAGCACGAGCGGCCGCTCCGCCGGGTACAGCCACCAGACCGATACCGCCACGACCCTGCCGGCGGCGAGGAAGGCGGCGAACCCGATGAGCGCCCCGGTGAGCGCGAACTCGGGGCCCCACCACCGCCCCGGGCCCGTGAGCGGAGCGGGAACCCCGAGGAGGGCCGCCGCGCGCCGCCGGTTCCAGGCCGCCCACCGCCGTAACGCGGGCGCCGCCGCCGGGAGCGCCGCGAGCGGCAACAGCGGCAGGGTGGCGAGCCCGCAGACCAGGTTGACCAGCAGATATCGAAGCCCGCGCCACACCGCGGTCGATCGTTCGCGCATGCCGCCCAGTCTCCAGGCCACGCCTGGGCACCGTCACTACAGCCTGCTTCACCTTCGCGGGCTAGATCAGGGTGGCGGCGAGGTTCTTGACGGAGTCGGTGAAGCGGCCCGGTCCCACGTGCCGGGTCAGCGCGCCGTCGAAGAGGGCGAGCAGGGCGTGGGCGAGGAAGCCGGGGTCGGGGCCCGCGCCTTCCAGCAGGGAAGTCAGGTGGGCGTGCCAGAAGAGGTGGCTCGGGTCGGTGAACTTGTCGTCCGCGCAGGCCTGCTCGTGCGCCGAGAGCAGGACGGCGTTGCCTTCCGCGATCGCGCACAGCCCGCCGAGGAAGGCGGCCGCCCTGCTCGGCAGGAACGTCCCCGGCAAGGCGGTCCTGTCCGTCAGCCGCTGAGGCCGTCACGCTACATCGGATCTAGCGGATGCCAGAGCGCGTCTCGCGCCCAAGGGGTGAACGACCGAATGAGAGGAACAGCGATGAGCATCCGTCCCTTCCGCGTGGAGATCCCGCAGGCGCGGCTCGACGACCTGGCCGCCCGCCTGGCCGCGACCCGCTGGCCCGACGAGCTGCCCGGCGTCGGCTGGAGCCGGGGCGTGCCGGTGGAGTACCTGCGGGAGCTGGCCGGCTACTGGCGTACCGGTTATGACTGGCGGGCGCACGAGGCGGCGCTCAACGAGCACCCGCAGTACCTCACCGCGATCGACGGGCAGAACATCCACTTCCTGCACGTCCGCTCCCCCGAGCCGGACGCGACGCCGCTGCTCCTGCTGCACGGCTGGCCGGGCGCGGTGACGGACTTCCTCGACGTGATCGGCCCGCTGTCGGACCCGCGCGCCCACGGCGGCGACCCGTCGGCCGCCTTCCACCTGGTGATCCCGTCGCTGCCGGGCTTCGGGTTCTCGACGCCGCTGGCGGGGCCGGGCATGAACGCGGCCAGGATGGCGGGGTTGTTCGTGCGCCTCATGGCCGAGCTCGGCTACGACCGGTACGGCGCGCACGGCTACGACACCGGCTCCTGGGTGGCCCCGGCGATCGGCAGGCAGGATCCGGGGCGCGTGGTCGGCGTGCACATGAACGGGATGATCACGTTCCCGGCCGGCGCCGAGGGCGAGATGGACGGGCTGTCGGCGCTCGAGCGGGGCCGGTGGGAGCGCATGGAGAACTTCAACGACGGCTACCTGCAGTGCAACTCCAAGCGCCCGCAGACCGTGGCCTACGGCCTGAACGACTCGCCAGCCGGCCAGCTCGCCTGGATCATGGAGAAGTTCAAGGAGCTCACCCTCCCGGAGGACGGCCTGCCGGAGGAGAGCATCGACCGCGACAGCATGCTGACCGACGTCTCGATCTACTGGCTGACCGGCACGGCGGGCTCGGCGGCGCAGATCTACTACGAGGAGATCTCGGCCGTCGAATGGGGCGACGCGCCCGAGCGCGGCGAGGTGCCGACCGGGGTGCTGGTCACGGCCCACGACGTGACGATCCGGCCGTGGGCCGAGCGCGACCACAACGTCGTGCGCTGGACCGAACTCGGCGAGGGCGGCCACTTCCTGTCGATGGAGCGGCCTGAGCTGCTGGTCGCCGACCTGCGGGCGTTCTTCACGTCTTCTCTTCGATGATCATCTGAAGGCGCCCGGTGACCAGCAGCCACGCGGGCAGCAGGGCCAGGCAGAGCACGGGGATCAGGTCGAGGTCGGTGACGACGGCCACGGCCATGAACAGGCTCAGCCAGCCCTGCTGGGTCACGGCGAGGGTCACGCCGAGCACGCCGCAGGCGACGGCCAGCGGCAGCGGCACGCCGGGCACCAGGGCGGAGGCGAGCAGGCCGAGCGCGACGCCGATGAAGACCGCGGGGAAGATCCGGCCGCCGATGAAGGCCGCGGTGGCGGCGATGAGGAGGGCGGCGAGCTTCACCAGGATGATCAGGGCCAGGGAGGCGGCGCCGTAGGAGGAGGCGACCAGTTCCTTCATCTCCGCCAGGCCCTTGAACAGGGTGATCTGGCCGCCGATCATCCCGGCGACGCCGAGCGCCACGCCGGCCAGCGTCAGCCGGGGCACGGGGTGGCGGATGAGGTGGAACAGGCGGTGGACGTGCGGGAAGGCGTAGACGGCCGCCAGCCCCGCGAGGACCGACACGCACGCGATGACCATGCCGCTGAGCAGGTCGAAGGGCTGTATGGAGTAGTCGGGCAGGCCCAGGTGGAAGACCGGGCTGGCGATGAGGACGGTGGTGATCGCCCCGGCGCCGGCCGCGACCAGCGGCGCGAACAGGCGGTCCCACAGCGGCACGTCCTTCGGGCCGAGCGTCAGCTCCGACAGGATCAGCGCGGCGGCCACGGGCGTGCCGAACAGCGCGCCGATCGTCCCGGCCGCGGCCAGGCCCAGCCAGACCGGCGCCTTGATGCCGGGAAGCAGGCGCACGCCCACCGCGACTGCCAGGGCGATGTTGGCGGCGGTGATCGGGTTCTCCGGTCCGAGGCTGACGCCGCCGGCGAGGGTGAGCGCGGTGGCCAGCAGCATGCCGGGAACGACGGACACCGGCAGCGGCTCGCCCACCAGTCCCTCGGTGGCCGGGTCGGGGCCCGTGGGGATCTTCCACACCACGAGCCCGACAGCCAGGCCGGTCAGGGTGAGAATGGCCAGCGTCCACCAGGGCGCGGCGCCGTCCAGGCCCAGCGCCGCGGGCAGGTGGTGCCACAGCACCTCCTGCAGCGCTTCGGCGGCGACGTCGACCACCATCAGGATGAGGCTGCAGGCGACGCCGACGACCAGCGCGGGCAACGCGAGCCGGGCCAGCGCCGCGGCGGGTCGGCCTTGGGTCATGCCCTGTCAGTTGCCTGGCCGCCCTCTAGACAAGATCAAGCCCGCGTAACTTTCTCGCCCGCGAGCCCTGCCGTGAACTCCGGTGAGCGGCTCATCAGCCGGAGCATCGCGCGGTGGAAGTCCGCGCGCTCCTCCGGGGTCCAGTCGCCGGTGAGCCTGGCGAAGACCGCCTCCTGCCAGGCGTGCGCGTCGCGCAGCAGCTCCCGTCCGCTCCCGGTCAGCTCGACGGTACGGCGCCGCCCGTCGGCGGCCGAGGCGGTGACGGCGAGGTAGCCGCGCCCGGCCGCCTGGGCGACCAGCCGGGAGGCGCCCGACTGGTCGAGCCCCAGCTCGGCCGCCACCTCGTTGACGGTGATCTCCGGCCGCCCGTCCAGCGCGTGGACCGCCTCGGCCACCATGACGTCGCGCCCGCGCTCGGCCCCCGCGTTCCACCGCCGCGACCAGTGGCGCACGAAGTGGAACAGCGCCTGTCCGGGTCCCGGCTCGCTCATTCGGTCGCGGCCAGGTCGGCGTACAGGCGGGCGAACTCGAGCGCCGCCCGCAGGTCGGGAAAGCGCAGCGCGGCCGAGACCCGGTCCCCGCCGGCCCGGAACACGGTCGCGACCCTGCTCCACTCACCGTCGTGCGGCCAGCGCGCGTCCTGCTCGACGACCACGACCCGCTCGCTGACCGGGTGCCATGAGCGGGGACGCAGCTGGATCCCCGACCGCACGATCCAGTCGGCGAAGTCGCCGGGTGTGATGGGCCCCGACCCCTTGGGCCCGTTGACCACGACGGGGTCGGCCACGACCGCGCGCACGCCGTCCAGGTCCCCGCCGTTCACGACCTCGTGCCAACGGCCCACGGCCGCCTCTGTCCGCTCCGATGTGCTCATGCCTCGATATTATATGCGATTCGCATATATCTAGCGCGGAACACACGGTGCCGCGCCGCGGGTTCACCACGCCTGACGACAGCGATCCCGGCTGGATCGAGCACTACGGCCGGTGGGTGCGCGAGGGCCCCTTCGCCTTCCCGCGCACCGTCGCCGAGGGCGGCCTGGCCGCCCAGTTGAACAGCGGGCAGCGGGGGACGACCCTGGTCCGGCTGCGACCTCAGAGCCCTGAGGCGATCTTGAGGGTGATCACGCCGAGGATGATCGAGGCGAACGACAGCACCTTCGGCAGCGTGATCTTCTCCTTGTAGATCAGGGCGCCCAGGATGACGGTGCCGATCGAGCCGAGACCGGTCCAGATCGTGTAGCCGACGCCCACGTCCAGGGTCTTCAGGGCCAGGCTGAGGAAGTAGATGCCACCGGCGGCGGCCGCCATCGTGAACAGCGACGGCCACAACTTGGTGAAGCCCTTGGTGGCGTTGGTGCCGAGGGCGAAGGCGATTTCGAAGACGACGGCGAGCGCCAGAAAGAACCAGGCCATGATGGGTGTGCTCCTTAAGGGTCAGGCGGCGGCGAGCTTGTCGGACAGCTTCAGCCCGAGGACGCCACCGATGATCAGGACGAAGGCGACCGCCTTCCAGACGTTCATGGACTCGCCGAAGATCAGCGTGCCGAGAACGACGGTGCCGGTGGCGCCGATGCCGGTCCACACGGTGTAGCCGACGCCCACGTCCAGGGTCTTCAGGGCCAGGCTGAGGAAGAAGATGCCGCCCGCCGCGGCGACGATCGTCACGATGGAGGGCACCAGTTCGGTGAAGCCGTTGGTCGCGTTGGTGCCCAGCGCGAACACCACCTCGAAGACCGAGGCCACGAGCAGATAGATCCATGCCATGAGGAAAACTCCTTGCACATACAAGCGACTGAGACAGAAGTATGTATGTGCAAGCAAATTAAGTCAACCCGTGGCTCTGCGCGCCTGGAGCTTGGCCGCCAGCGACCAATAGATCATCCTGGCCATCGCCACCGGGCCGTACGAGACACCGTCGGCGTACGGGGCATCGCCGCGCAGGGTGGCGTCAGCGCCGCCGTCGACGTAGAGGATCTGGCCGGTCATGAACGTGTTGGCCGGGCCGATCGTCCAGGCCAGCGCCTCGGCCACGGCGTCGGCCGGGCCGGGGAAGCCGAGCGGCTGCGGCAGGGCCTCGGCCATGAGCTTGGCCTGGGCGGGGGTGGCGAGCATGGTGGTCCGCGCGCTCTCGGTGCCGACGATGCCGGGGGCGACGGCGTTGAGCGGGATGCCGGATCCGGCCCAGCCGGGGGCGGCGCGGCGTACCCACCGGTTGAGAGCGATCTTGGTGGAGCGGTAGAGCACGCCGCCCCTCCCCCGGGCGATCGCGCGCCGGGCCGCCGCCGTCGCGGCGGCCTCGTCGTCGCGCAGGCACGCGGCGACCACGTCGCCGTCGCCCGCCGACAGCGACGACGCGGACGACACCACGACCGCGCGCGGCGCGCTCGATCGCGCGAGCAGCGGGCGCAGGCCGTTCAGGACGGCGAGCGTGCCGAAGTAGTTGATCCGGACGGTCGCCTCCGTGGGGGCGGCGATGCCGGCCACCAGCGCGAGGCCGTCGACGCCCGACGGGGCCAGTCGCTCCACGTCCCGGACCAGCGCGGCCCTGCCGTCGGCGGTGCCGAGGTCGGCGCGGACGTCGGCACTCTCCGCCACGCCGCAGCGGATCACCCTGTCCCCGCGCTCGGCCAGCAGGTCCGCGGTGAGCGCCCCGATGCCGGTGTCGGCGCCGGTGACCACGTAGGTGCGTGTCATCGTTCATCCTTTCGCTGCACTTATGCATTTATGCACTAATGTAGCGAAAGGCGATAGGGTGTGCGGCATGCCGAAATCGACGGGGTTGCGGGATCGCAAGCGGCGGATGACCCGGGAGGCGATCGTGCGGGCCGCGACCGAGCTGTTCACCGGCCAGGGCTTCGCGCGCACCACGGTGGCCGACATCGCGGACCTGGCCGGGGTGGCGCCGCGGACGTTCTTCCTGCACTTCGCCTCCAAAGAGGACGTGCTGTTCCACCACATCGAGCGGTACGTGGAGATCGCGGTCGCCCGCGTGTCCGCGCTGCCCGCCGGGACGACGGCGTGGGAGGCGGTGCAGCGGGCGGTGGAGGCGCTGGTCGACGCCCTCGACGTGGCCGACACCAACATCGACGCGCTGGCGCCGGTCCGGGTGCTGGTGGCGCGGGAGTCGGGCGGGATGCCGCCGTCGCTGGCCGTACGCCTGCATGGGGTGCAGACGCGCATCCTCGACGCGATCGCCGGGCGTTACCCCGGGCTGGACATGCTGCACTGCGCCGCTCACCTGGGCGCCTGCGTCGGCGCCGTGAGCGCCGTGGCCTCCCAGGACGCCGTCCCGTCGGCCCGCACCGACGCCATGCGCCACGCCCTGACCCTGGCCGGCGCCGGCTTCCCCGCCCCCTGATCCCGGCCGGGCGCTCGTCGGCACCCCGATCCGGTCCGGCAGGTGTGACCAATCTTTGTGACATTGGCCTCTCTGTCCACCGAAGCGCTGCCATGTGGACAAAGCGCAGGTAGAAGGGTGTCTTGCGAGGTGGCGAACAGTGCCGGAACGGCTACGCGTAGGCGCCTCGCCCCAGGGCACAACCAAATATCGACCGTCTGTTTACTTCGACCACACGCCCCATCTCTTCTACTAGGAAGGTAACGATTCGGCGCACGAGGAGGTCACAATGAATCCGAACGCGTTAGAGACCAAAGCGCAGCAACGCGGCTGGCAGGTTGTCAGCGAGTACGACGGGGACGGGCCGATGATGACGCTCGTCCGCGATGACTGGGAGATCTGGGTGGCGTTCTCCGGATCAGCTCCCGAAACAGCGACCCTCCGCAAGCCGGGCCGCACCGAGCCGAGAAAGCTCGGACTGCGTGAGATAGGCATGTGGGTACGGCGCGACCGCGGCCAGATGAGCCGCTTCGCCGTCGATGACCAGGTCATCGTCGGCGGCAGACCGGGCACGGTCACCGACATCACGCTCGCCCGGAGTCCGGGCGACACTCCAGGACGGATCCGCCTGACCGTCGCCTACGACGACGGCGGCACCGGCACCCCGTTCAGCGACCAGGTGGAACGACCACGAGCCGGATCGGGCCGAAGATAGGCCCCGGGCAGGCACCCTCCCACCCCCCGGCCTGTCCGTCAACGTTGGGTTGACGGGCGTTGAACGTCAACCTATGGTTGACGCATGGTCACATGGGTCATGCGCGTCGCCGCCGCCCTGCTCCTTCTCGGACTGGTGAGCGCCATGTTGTGGTGAGGCGGCAAGCGTCCGCCCGCACGCGCGTACCGTGTCATAGTCGTGTACGGCCAGCGCCACCGGCCCGGCGAACGAGATCACGACGACCAGCGCCAGCAGGAACGGCTCCAGCCACCACCGCCGCAGCAACCGCGCCCGCGCCACCAGCAGCAACAGGAGCGCGATCGAGGCCGACGCGATCGAGACGGCCGGGAACACGATGATCCGCCCCAGGGCCCAGAACACACTGGACACGACCAGCGCGAACCGCTCGCCGCCCAGGCAGTTGGCCCGCGCCCACCACGCCAGGCGGATCTCCAGCAGCGTCCCCGTCGTCGAGCACAGCACCGCGATGACCGCCGGGAACGCGCAGCCGAAGGTCCAGCGCACCTCGCGTGGCTCCGGCCCGCGCCGTCGTGTCAGGGTCACGGCGCCAGCACATCAAGCCGGTGTGGGATGCTCCCGCAGGGTTTGTCGAGATCCTGTCGAGGTTCAGAGCACGGCCTGCGCCAGCGTGATCACCCCCGCCGCCACCAGCGCCGCCGCCCACATGCGGTCCACGTTGAACCACGCCCGGCGCAGGATGGTCAGGCCGGCGAGCTCGTACACGAGGACCGCCGTCACCGCCGCCGCGGCGAACATGGCCAGCGTGTGCAGACCGGCGGCGCCGAGGCCGCCGCTCATGGCGTGGCCGTGCTCGTGCATGCCGGAGAAGACGGGCAGCAGCATCAGCCCGGCCCCGTGCGCCGAGGACATGAGGAACGACCACCCGGCCAGCTGCGGCAGGGTCAGCCGCATCCCCGCCCACCGGAAGTGCCGGTCGGACAGCAGCCGCCACAGGCCGAAGCCGACCAGCAGGACGCCGCCGCCGATCGCCAGCGCGCCACCGGTGACCAGCGAGCCGGTGACGGCGACGACCACGGCCACCAGCGCCACCGACGCCAGGTGACCGGCGGCGATGGCGGGCAGGGAGGCCAGCAGGCGTCCGCGTGAGCGCTCCTGCAGGCCACGGGCGACGGCGAACAGCCAGCCCATGGCCGGGTTGAGCCCGTGGAAGGCGCCGAGCAGCAGGATCGCCGCGACCGTCACGGGAAGCAGTAGGAGTCGGAGGAGGCGTCGCCGCCCTGAAGCTTGACCTGATGGGGGCGCAGGCCGCGGAAGTCGGTGACGAACAGCCGCTCGTCGAAGGCGAACGCGTCGGTGTCGACCTTGGCGAGCCAGGAGCCGACGCCCTCGGGGTAGAACTGGTCGTCCCAGGCGCCGTACAGGGAGTTGGTGAGGTAGACGCGCTTGCCGTCGCGGCTGACCTCGACCATCTGCGGGCCGCCGCGCAACTCCAGGCCGGGGCGGGCCGGGTGCGGGGTACGGCCGGTGACGCCGCCGACGCGCAGCGAGCCGATCTCGACCGGGTTGAAGGGGTCGGCGACGTCGAACTGCTTGAGCTCGCCGGTGCCCCAGCAGGAGACGTAGAGGCGCTGGTCGTCCACCGACAGGTCGATGTCGGTGACCAGTGGAGGCACCGCGCCGAACGGCCGCAGCAGCGGCGGCAGGTCAGCGGCGTCGGCGGGCTCGGCGGGGATCGTGATGACCTTGCGCACCGCGAACCGCTCGCCCTCGCGGTACCACAGCCAGACCGACGCCGACAGGTCCTCGACGCTGGTGACGACGCCGACGAAGCCGTACTGCTGGGTGGGGTCGTGGGCGGGGCGCAGTTCCAGCGGCATCTGGTACTGGTCGCCCAGGTCGATCTCCTGCAGGTGGCGGCCCTTGGGCAGGTCCCAGACGTGCAGCCGGTGACCGTACTTGCGCCCGAGCAGCAGTTCGCCGACGAGCCCGTCCTCGATCATCGACGGCGTGCCCCACTCCGAGGTGATCAGCACGTCGTGGTTGAGGTGCCACCAGAAGTCGTAGGCCAGGTACTGCGGCCCGCGCTCACTCTCCCACCGCCTGCGCACCTCGAAGGTCCGATGGTCCAGTACGGCGATGCCGCCCGGCCCGTCCTGCCCGTCGGCCCCGCCGAGCGCGGAGACGTAGAGCCCGTCGGGCCCGCAGTGCACGGTGTGCGGTCGCGAGTACCCGGCCTTCGCTGCCAGTTCGTCCGCTTCGATGACCTTGACCAGTTCCGGGCTGATCCGGTCCTTGGTGTCGAAGATGTGGATCCGGGAGCTGCGTAACCCGGGGACGACGAGGTAGCGTCGTTCGGTGTGCGGGTGCGGGGCCGACGGGCACAGGGCGCTGCTGCAGGCGTTCCACCCGAAGTGGTGCACCTCGTCGCCGGTGTGGGGCAGGTCCGTCCAGCCGACGAGCTCGCCGTAGGTGGCCGAGCCGGGGTCGGTGTCGAGGACGGCGATCGCGTCGGGCCGCTCGGCCTTGCGGTCGAAGGCGGCCACGTAGGCGAGCTTCTCGGGCGGCCCCGCGGCAGCGTCGCGGGGCGATGGGTAGAAGGTGGGATCAGGGGTCCAGAGCGCCATACCTCCAGGATTCCGATATTTCCTACAAGGTCAATAGGCTCAGGTGAAGGTGAGCGCCGGGTAGGCCAGCAGCATGACGGCCCCGAAACCGATCTTCAGCAGCGCGTCGGCGATGCCGAAGACGCGCATGGGCACCCGCTGGGCCCGTAGCCCGACGAAGGCGTTGACGATCAGCAGGAGGCCGAGCACCACGATGAGCGGCCCGTGCGCCAGCCCCATGGGCAGGAAGTGCACGCCCACGACGAGCAGGATGGACAGGATGAGCGTGCGCTCGCCCGCGTCCTTGTAGCGGGTCAGCACCAGATAGATGAGCCCCATCTCGATCACGATGGCGCCGGCGAGGCCGGCGATGTGGATGAACGAGGGTTTGCCGAGCGAGGGCAGCAGCGCGCTCAGCCCGCTGGCGGTCAGGCCGGTGGCGAAGCCGCCGATGACGAAGACCAGCCAGCGCGAGCGGAAGATCCAGCTCAGCAGGAAGCCGAGGCCGAGAAACAGGAGGAAGAGCCCGCCACCGCGGATCAGCGGATAGGGGTGGGCCAGGAGGGTCTCGACGGTACTCATAGGACGTCAGCCTTCCATGCCGTAATGACCGCATTGACCACGTCTGCGAAGGTAGTAGGTGGAGGCCCCGCCGTCCGGGCGGCCGGGCCGGCGCCCGCCGGCAGCATGGCTAGTCGGCCGCGGGGACGCGGGCGGGCAGTTCCGGGTCGGCCGAATCGAGGGGGACCGCGGGTGAGCGCACCAGCCCGAACTGCACGCTCTGCCGCCGCAGCACCGCGTCCAGGAACCAGTCGACGGCGGTCCTGATCCGGTTGGCCGGCATCGCCATCAGGTGGTAGCCCCGGGTGACGACCTTGGCGGGGAAGCCGGTCAGCGGGACGCCGAGCGGCTGGGCCGCCGCCTGCATGCCGCCGAGGTCGACGACGAGGCCGAGGTCGTGGTGCTTGTAGGGGCGGGGCTTGCCGTAGCCGAGCGAGGCCGCGACGTTGCGGGCGACCGCCCTGCCCTGGCGCTCGGCGTGCTGGGCGGTCATCGCGCACAGCTCGCCGTCCCTGGTCAGATCCGGTACGGCAGCCGCGTCGCCACAGGCGAAGATCTCCGGGTGTCCGGGCACGGCCAGGTTCTCGTCCACGAGGATGCGCCCGCGCACGGTCTCCAGCCCGATGTCGGCGGCGAGCGGGTCGGGCCGCACTCCGGCGCCCCACACGATGGTGCGCGTGGGCACGAACTCGCCGTCGGTGAGCAGCACGCCGTCGCGCGTCGCCTCCTGGACGGAGGTGCCCGTGCGCACCTCCACTCCCCTGCGCCGCAGCACCCGCCCGGCGCTCGCCGACAGCCGCGCCGACAGCTCGGGCAGCACGCGGGGCGCGAGGTCGAGCAGCAGCCAGCGCACCGGCTGGTCGCGCAGGCGCGGATGGCGGCGGGTGAGTGACCTGGTCAGCAACTGCCCGGTGGCGGCGACCTCGGTGCCGGTGTATCCGGCGCCGACCACCACGAACGTGCACCGGGCGGCCCGCTCGGCGGCGGACTCGGCCTCGGCGGCCAGTTCGATCTGCCGGATGACGTGGTCGCGCAGGTAGACGGCCTCGGGGATGCCGCGGAAGCCGTGGCTGTGCTCAGCCACTCCGGGGATGGGCAGGATCTTGTTGACGCCGCCCACGGCCAGCACGAGCCGGTCGTAGTCCAGTTCGCGGTGGACGTCCTCGGGGTCGCGGTAGCGCACCCGCCCGGCCCGCACGTCCACGTGGTCGACGGTGCCGAGCACGACGCGCACCCCGCGCAGCGAGGCGGTCAGCGGCACCGCGATGCGGCGCGGGTCCAGGACACCGGCGGACACCTCGGGCAGCAGCGGCAGGTACAGCGAGTAGTCGGTCGGGTTGACCAGCACGATCTCGGTCTCGCCTCCGGCCTTGCGGGCCAGCGTACGCGCGGCGTGGAAGCCGGCGAACCCGGCTCCGACGATCACGATCCGCGATCGGTACATGCGGCGCCTCCTTATGAAACTGGGAGTTTCGAATCTAACGGTGTCGTATAGTGGCACAGTGCAGGAACAAGCGCAACGGATGGGCCGCCCCCGCGAGGGCCGGGTCGACACCGCCATCGCCAAAGCCACGCTGGAGCTGCTGGGCGAGGTCGGCTACGCGCGGCTGACCATGGACGAGGTCGCCGCCAGGGCCGGGATCAGCAAGGCCACGATCTACCGGCGGCACCCCTCCAAACAGGAGATGGTCTTCGCCGTGGCCATCCACGGGGACCAGCTCCCGATCCCCGACACCGGCACGCTCCGCGGCGACCTGGAACAGCTCGCGCGCACCATCGTCGGCCACCTCAGCGGCCCGGCCACCAAGGCGCTCATCGGCCTGCTCGGCGAGGTCGACACCGACCCCGACCTGGCCGACCGCTTCGTGGCCGCCTTCATCGAGCCGGAGCGCCTGGGCAACACCGCGATGCTCGAACAGGCCGTGCGACGGGGCGAGCTGGCCCGCCTGCCGGACATGAACCTGTTCCACGCGATGTTCGGCGGGACGGTGCTGGCCTGGATGCTGCTGGCCAGAAACGACCCCGAGGAGCTACCGGAACGACTGGCCACCGCGGCCCTCGCCGTCCTGCGCGACGCCGAACGACGCGCGGGTGGTACCTGAGGGCCACGCGAAGATCCACCCTTCAGCGGGACGCTGACGACCTGGGGCGATCCCTAGGTTTTCGGGCATGCCCTACTTCAGCCGGCTGTTGCTGCGCGCGCTGGTCGCCGCGGCGGTGGCCGTACCGATCTCGGGGGCGGCCGGCTCGTCGGCGGTGCCCGCCCCGGTCCCCGCCGTCCAGCCGCCGCTGTCCTCGGCCGAACCCGCCGTCCTCGCCGGCCGGTACGCGGCGAGCCGTACCTCGATCCTGGCGGCCGAACGGTCGGCGGCCGCGGCGGGGCACCCCACCCGGGCCGGGGCGCTGCGGGCGATGGCGGGCCGGGACCGCACGTTCCTGTCCTTCGACGGCCGCGACGGCGGCCGGACGGCCGAGGTCTTCGGCGACCTGTCGCGCGCCGGGACGATCGCCGTGCTGGTCCCCGGCTCCGACACCGACCTCGACTCCTACGGCCGCCTCCACGGCGGCGCCACCCGGCTGGCCGCCCAGCTGGGCGAGCGCGGGGCCGTCGTCGCCTGGGTGGGCTACCGCACGCCCGCCACCGTGAGCGCGCAGGTGCTGACCACCGGCCTGGCCGACGAGGCGGCGCCCGGCCTGCGCGCCTTCGTGCGCGAGCTGCGCGCCGCGAAACCGGACGCGCGGATCTCGCTCGTGTGCCACTCCTACGGCGCCGTCGTCTGCGGCAGCGCCGCGCCCGCTCTGCCCGTCGAGGCGATCGTCCTGTACGGCAGCCCCGGCACCGGCGCGGACACCGCCGCCGCCCTGCGCGCCACCGCCGACGTCTGGGCCGGGCGCGGCACCCGCGACTGGATCTCCGGTGTGCCGCACACCCGCGTCACGCTGCCCTTCGCCACCCTCGGCCTCGGCGCCGACCCGGTCGCACCCGGCTTCGGCGCCCGGATCTTCCCCGCGGGCACGGCCGCCCACAGCGACTACCTGAAAGCCGGCACGCCCTCACTGCGCGCCATCTCCGCGATCGTGGCCGGCCATGACGGCTGAGCCGACGCTGTCCGGGCGCATCGGCGCGGCCACCCCGCCCGGCCGCGACCGCGCCGTGGACGGGCTGCGCGCCCTGGCCATCCTCGGTGTCGTGCTGGGCCACTGGCTGGTGACCGCGCTGGTCGCCGACAGCGGCTCGGTCCGGGTGGCCAGCCCGCTCAAGGCCGTGCCCGAGCTGGCACCGATCTCCTGGGTGTTCCAGACACTCGCCCTGTTCTTCCTGGTCGGCGGCATGACCGCGGCGAAGTCCTACGCCTCGGCCACCGGCTACGGGCCGTGGATCCGCGCGCGCCTGGCCCGGCTGAGCCGTCCTGTCGTGCCGGTGCTGCTGGTGTGGTGCGTGGCGGCGGGCGGGATGCTCGTCGCGGGGGCCGAGCTCGAGACCGTGACCGCGCTGGTGCGGCTGGTGGTCTCGCCGCTGTGGTTCCTGCTGGTGTTCGCGGCGCTGACGGCTGCCACGCCACTGGCCGTCCGCCTGCACCCGGTGTGGCCGCTGGCCGTCGTCGTGGTGGTCGACCTGCTCCGGTACGGCCTGGCCGCCCCGGACTGGCTCGGCTGGGTCAACCTGGCGGCGGGCTGGCTGGTGCCGTACACGCTGGGCGCCGCCTGGACCCGCGGCACGCTGGCCCCGGCCGGAGCGCGCGGCGCGGCGGGCGTGGCTGGAACCCGCGGCGGTCCGCGCGCGCGGAGGACCGCCTGGGCTCTGCTGGTGGGCGGTGGGGTGAGCGCCGCGGCGCTCGTCGTCTGGGCCGGGTATCCGGCGTCCATGGTGGGCGTGCCGGGCGCGGCGATCTCCAACCTGAACCCGCCCACCCTCGCCGCGGTCGCCTTCGGCCTGGCCCAGTGCGGGGCGGCGCTGCTCGCCCACGGTCCGCTGACGCGGGCGCTGCGCCGTCCCGCGGCGTGGGCGGCGGTGGCGCTGGCGAACCTGTCGGCGATGACGGTGTTCCTCTGGCACCAGACGGCCATGATCGCGGTCACCGCGCTGGGCCTGGCGGCGGCGGGACCCCTGCCGGGACTGCACACCGCGCCCGTCGAATCGGGCTGGGTGGTGGCCCGTGTGGCCTGGTTGCCGGTGTTCGCGGCGGCGCTTCTGGTGTGCGTGGCGGCCTTCCGCTCCGCCGAACTGCGCCGGGCATAACACGGTGATAGGGGCAATCTGGCGGGGCCCCCTGGAGAGCATGAGCCGCTTACCGTGACAGCACCCCCCACTTTGAGGAGGATCCATGTCACGAATCCTTCGGCTGTCCTTGTCCCTCGTCCTCTCCCTCACCTTCCTGCTGCTCAGCTCCCCCGCGCAGGGCTCCGTGGTACGCGTGCTGCGCTACGACGCCAGCCGGGCGCAGGAGTTCCGGGCCACGGTGGACCAGGCGGCGCAGATCTGGAACAGCCACGTCGTCAACGTCCGTCTCGTCCCCGGCACCCCCGCGCAGATCACCGTCCTGGCCGACAACGGCTGGCCCCGGGCGCTGCCGACCAGCCTGGGCCGCGGCACCATCTGGATGGGCCGGCAGGCCACCGCGCAGGGGCACAACGCGCTGCGCATCGCCACCCACGAGATCGGTCACATCCTGGGCCTGCCCGACCGCCGCACCGGCCGCTGCACGGACCTGATGTCGGGTTCGAGCGCGGGCACGAGCTGCACCAACCCCAACCCGAACGCGGCCGAACGGGCCGAGGTGGACCGGAACTTCGCCGGCGGCACCCCGGCCGTGGAGTTCGGCAAGGTTCACGTCAACCGCTGAGTTCACTCAGAGGGCGGCGGTCAGCCAGGGCCGGATGAGGGGCACGACCACGGACGCCCGCATGGCGCTCATGTGGTCGAGCCCGTCGAGCAGGCGCACGTCCCAGCCGTGCGCCTCCATCTCCGCCCGCCGCCCTCGGAACGGCCCGGCGATGTCGACGACCGTGTCGCCCCACGCCGGGCCGTACTCGATCACGTCGCCGGATCCGGCGAAGGCCAGCCGGGGGCAGGTCACCCGCTCCTGGACGGCGGCGTCGTCGAAGCCCTTCAACGCCTGGTAGAGGGTGGCGAACTGGCGGGTCTGCGCGGGCGACATCGTCACCGTGGCGCTCGACCAGTCCCCCGGCTCCGCCGGCTCGGCGGATTCGGCGGGCTGGGCGGGTGCTTCCAGCGCCATCCGGTACGTGGCCATGGTCACGGCAAGCATCGCCTCGTACGGCCCGCCGAGCGGCGGATATCCGCCCATGACCAGAGCGGAGAGCCGGTCGGTGCGGATGGCGAGCTGCAGCCCGGTCAGGGCCAGCCAGGAGTACCCGTAGTAGGCGAAGGTCCCGGCGCCCGCCGCGTCGGCGACGGCGAGCATGTCGCGGGCGAGGTTGTCGGGCGTGAGCGTCTCGGGCTTGGGCCGGCTCAGCACGTGCCCCTCGTAGTCGAAGACGATGACGCGCAGGCCCTCGCTCAGTCCTTGGACGAGGTGGTGGCCGAGCGAGAGGTCGGCGCCCCACTTGGCGGCCTCCTCGGCCTTGGCGGCGTCCTGCGCGGGGTGCGGGTTGGCCGGCAGCAGCAGGGCGGGCCCGTCTCCGTGGATCTCGAACTCGATGGTCTGCCCGTCGTGGAGGGTCGCGGTCGGCATCGGATGCCCCTTATCTCTTTACGGCATAAGCGATTGTCTCCGACCACAATACCTTAGGCCGTAAGGAGTTACGTCATCCCGCTCCGAACGACTGGAACGACCACCCCGTCGCCACCGCCACCGGGTCGCCGGCGCACTCGCGGCGAGCGGCCGTCAGCGCGGCGGGCAGCGCCGCGCCGGCGCGCAGTTCCCGGTGCAGGCTCACCATCAGCGGCACGGCGGCCGCGTCGTTGACCGGGACGACGCTGGCCACCACCCCGGCCGTGCCCAGCTTCACCAGGCAGGCCACCAGACCGAGCAGCTCGTCGGCGCCCGCCGCGGCGCCGCGCCCCGACTCGCAGCTCGACAGCACGACCTGCCGCGGCGGACGGCGCAGGCGCTCCAGGTCGTAGACCGTCAGCGGCCCGTCGTCCACGCGCAGCGCCGAGAACAGCGGGCTGTCGGCGCGGAAGGTCCCGTGCGCGGCGATGTGCGCGAGCCGCCGCCCCTCCATCGCCGCCAGGATCCTCGGTACGGTCGCCGTCCCGTCCCCCAGCACGACCGGGCCGGCGTGCCCGGCGGCGATCTTCGGCACCTCGGCGCCCTTCGAGGCCAGGCCGGGCCCGCGTACCAGCACCACGCCCTCGCCGTCCGCGCCCGGCTCGCGGGCGCGCAGCCAGGAGGCGGCCGACGGCGCCACGCTCACCACGCGCTCGCGCAGCGACGGCAGCATGCTCCACGGCACCCCGTGCAGGCGGCCGGGCGGCACGATCACCACGTCACGGCCGCCGAGCGCCCGGCCGGACGCGCCGAGCAGCAGCCGTTCCAGCTCGGCTCCCGCGCTCTCCAGCTGGTTGAGCAGCGTCACGGGGGCGAGCGTGGAGCGGCCGTGGGCCAGGCGTGACAGCGCGAACCTGGCCAGGTGCAGTTGCCGCGCCGCCTGCTCCAGCGGCCCCGCGGGCAGCCGCCTGACCCGGCCGTCGCCGCACAGCAGGACGTGCAGGCGGCCGTCGACCTCGACGAGTTCGAGCAGCAGGTCCCCGCCCAGCGCCGCCAGCAGCCTGGCGGGGTCGAAGGGCGGGCAGGCGATCCGGTCGCCGCGGGCGCGCAGCGCTCTGGCCCGTGCCGCGCGCTCCAGCCGTACCTGCTCGGCCTGGAGGAGCGCGGTCGGCAGGCCGCGGGCGTGCGCGTCGGCCAGCCGGCCGGCGACCGCGCGGATCGCGGCGAGGTCGGACTGCAGGTCGGGGTCGTCGGGCGGGCGGGCCGGCGGGACGGCCAGCGCGCCCGCCCGCCACCGCTCGCTCCACGTCAGCAACATCCTCGGCCGGCCCGCGCGCAGGGCGTGGCGCTGGCCGAGCGCGGCCAGTTCCGCGCCCTGGGCGGTGGCCTGGGCGCGCAGTTCCGAGGAGCCGAGAGTGCCGCGATGCTCGTCGATGACGGCGAGGCCGCGGCCACAGGCGTGCAGGAGCGCCCGCGCGTCGCCTTCGAGCTGCGCGAGCAGCGCGTGGGCGAGCCAGCCCGTGGTCCGCGCCTGCGCGGGCCCGCCCCGCCGCGCCCGCGCCGCCGCCGTGAGGTGCTCGCGCGCCACGCGGGTACGGCCGAGCGCGAGCGCGATCCGGCCGGTCAGCAGGTGTCCGAGCGGCAGGTGCGGCGAGGAGAGCGCGGCCAGGTCGCGCACGCACGCCCCGGCCGCCCGCAGCAGCGTGCCGGTCGGCGACCCCGCGGCGAACTCGGCCCGCACCATGACCAGCCGCGCGTGCGCCCGCCACCACCGGCGCCGCTGCCGGTCGAACAGGCGGGCGGCGCCTCCGGCACGTTCCAGCGCGGCGGCGGGGCGGCCCGCCGCGAGGGCGCACTCGGCAGCGGTCAGCATGAGCTCTGCCTGTTTGGAGCGCTGCCCGCGCGTACCGAGCAGCCGCTCGATGGCCTCGTCCGCCTCGGCCAGCGCCTCCTCGGGCAGCCCGGCGGTCAGCAGGGCGGCGCAGCGGTGCAGGCTCAAGGTGGCGTCGGCCGTGCCGAGCCGGTCGTAGTGGCGGGCGGCGGCGTCGAAGTGGCCGAGCGCGGCGGGCAGGTCGCCGACGCGCAGCGCCAGCACGCCGTGGTTGGCGGTGGCGTCGGCGGACTCCAGCTCCTGCCCCGTCTGGGCGAACAGCTCCCCGGCCCGGCCGAGATCGGCCGCGGCGCGGGCCGGCGCGCCCAGCGCGAGGTGACAGAAGGCCCGCTCGGTGCGGGCACGAGCCTCCCACAGCAGGTCACCGGCCACACGCAGGACGGAGATGGCGGCGTTCAGGTCGGCCAGCGCGGCCCGGTGGCGGCCCAGCACGAGCAGCACGCCGCCGCGCCTGAGCAGGATGCGGCCGTGGGTCAGGCCGGTGGACAGCCCGACGGCGGTGTTGAGCGCGGTGCGGCCGGAGGCGGTGCGCCCGGCGAAGACGAGCGCGACGCCGAGCGTGGCCAGCACGTCGGCCTCCCGCTCGGCCGAGCGGCACTTCCTGGCCAGCCGCCGGGCCGCGCGCAGTTCCCGGACCGCCTGCTCGATGTCGCCGAACTCGCGCAGCACGATGCCGATGGCCTGCCGGGCGAGGGAGGCGGCGTACGGGCCCGGGTCGTCGGCCAGCAGCCGGCGGGCACGTTCCAGCGCCTCGTTGGGGCGCGACAGGGCGAGGGGGAGCAGGTCGGCCGCCATGATTCCGACAATGCGCGCAGGCCGTAGCGCTCGCAAGCCCTGCGGCGATGTACTGGCTATGGATGCGGTCTTCGAGGCGCAGTTCCGAGCCATCCAGCGCAGGATGGCGGCAAGGGGGGTATCCGCCGAGGTGGCGTGGACTCCCGACGGGCAGGTCGACTACGTGTACGAGGCCGATCGCCTCCTGGTGATC
This sequence comes from Nonomuraea sp. NPDC050547, assembly GCF_044457345.1. Lineage (NCBI taxonomy): Bacteria > Bacillati > Actinomycetota > Actinomycetes > Streptosporangiales > Streptosporangiaceae > Nonomuraea > Nonomuraea sp. NPDC050547. The sequence goes on along the minus strand of NZ_JBITGW010000001.1, from coordinate 858,476 downwards.
GACGAGGGCCGGAACGTGGGCCGGGTCAGGGAACTGCTGCCCGGCGCCGAGGTCGTTCCCGAGGAGCGGCAGCGGCCGGAAGGAGAGGATCGCCAGCCGGGCAACACCACGATGCTGGTGTCGATCGAGAACCTGGAGGACGGCCGGCGTACCGTGCCGGAGGCGCTCGACCTGCTGGAGGAGCGGGACGGCTCGGCCCGTGCCGCGGACGGGCCGCCGCTGGCCTCGCCCAACCACGTGCTGCACATCACCCGGCTGTGCCCGGCGGTCGAGCCCGAGGTGCCGGCCGGGATGCCCGCGCGGCCGTGGCCGCCGCAGCGGGACCCTGCCGGGAAGGCGCAGCGGATCCTGATCGGGATCGTGGACACCGGCATCCTCGAGGACCTCCCGCACCCCTGGCTGGCGGGGGTGCGCGGCGACGTCGAGCGGATCGGGCCGATCCTGCCCTCGGGGCTGGCGCACATCGAGCAGTTCCAGGGCCACGGGACCTTCGCCGCCGGGGTCGCGCGCTGCACGGCGCCGGACGCGGAGGTGTACGTCGCCGACCACTTCGCCGAGTCGGGGGCGGAGCGGGAGAACGTGATCATCAACAAGATCATCCGGCTGATCGGGGACCTGCGCCCGCAGGTCGTCAACCTGTCCGCGGGCACCTACACCCGCAACCGCTGGAACTCGCTGGGCTTCTCCCTGTTCCCCGATCTCTTCCCCGGCGTGCTGCTCGTGTGCGCGGCCGGCAACGACGGCACCAGCCGCCCCTTCTACCCCGCCGCCTTCCCGTGGGCGCTGGCCGTCGGCGCGCTCGGCCCCGACCAGAACCACCGTGCCTGGTTCAGCAACCACGGCCCGTGGGTGGACGTGTACACGCTCGGCGAAGGCCTGGTCAACGCCTACGCCACCGGCACCTACACCTACCGCGAGCCGCCCAGGCGTCCCGCCAGGCAGGACTTCACCGGCATGGCCCGCTGGGACGGCACCTCCTTCGCCGCGCCGCTGGTGGCCGGGATCGCCGCCGCCCACCTGGCCACGCACGGCGGCGGTCCCGAGGAGGCCAGGCGGGCGGTGCTGGACGCGAGCCGGCATCAGCAGGGTCTCGGGGCCGTTCTGCGGCTCTGACGTATCAGGGCGCCGCCGTCCGCCTCTGTAAGGAGTGAGAACGACTGTGACGGAGGCCGACATGATGCGCTTTCCTGGCGGCGCCCGCCGTATGAAAATGGCGTGATGCGCGATGATCCAGCGGTTGTGTCCCTTGTCCGGCGCGCACACGCCGGCGACAAGGACGCGTGGGACGAGATCGTGGAGCGCTACGCTCCGCTGGTGTGGGCGACCTGCCGGGCCTTCCGCCTCAGCCGGGACGAGGCCGACGACGTGGCCCAGACCGTGTGGCTGGCGCTGCTGGACCACCGGCTGCGCGAGCCGGCGGCGCTGCCGGGCTGGCTGGCCACGGTGACGCGGCGCGAGTGCGGCCGGCGCAGCGCCTCCGCGGCCTGGCAGCGCACGCACCTGAGGCCGTGGGCCGACCACGACGCGCCCGCCGACGACGGGCCGGTCGACCGCGAACTGCTGGAGGCCGAGCGCAACACCGCCCTCTACGCGGGCTTCCGCCAGCTGGGCGAGCGGTGCAGAACTCTGCTGTCCTTGCTGGTACGGCTGCCGCCGGCGCCGTACGAGGAGATCAGCACGACGCTCGGCATCCCCGTGGGCTCGATCGGCCCCACGCGCGGACGCTGCCTGGCGGAGCTGCGGCGGCGCCCGGAGGTCGCGGCGCTGATCCGCTCGGAGGGGGGCTGACGCGATGGAGACACCGTGGTGGACGGACGACGAGGCCCTGCTGGCCGCGCTCGGGGAGGCCACGCGGGCGGCCGAGGAGGTGCCGCCGGAGTTCGTGAGCGCGGCCAAGGTCGCGTTCCTGTGGCGTGACGTCGAGGCCGAGCTGGCCGGGCTGGTCTACGACTCGGCGCTGGACCGGGAGCTCGCGGCGGTCACCAGGGGCGGGCAGCGGGTGCTGATCTTCCGCACCGGCAAGGACACGATCGAGGCCGAGGTGGGACCCGAGACGCTCCTCGGGCAGTTGCTCCCACCCCGGCCCGGTACGGCCGAGCGCCAGCTCGCGACCGGGGAGGCCGAGACCACCCCGATCGACGAGGCCGGCTGCTTCGTCTTCCCCTCAGCGGCGTCCGGAACCTTCCGGATCCGCTGCCGCTCGCAGGAGGGCGTCGTGCGGACCCCTTGGGTGACCGGAGTGCCACGCTGAGGTCACGACCAGCCGTTGCTGGGCGCGGTCTGCCAGCGGTGCCAGAGCGCGGAGTCGGTGCCCTTGATGAAGACCTCCAGGCGCCCGTCGTGGTTGGTGGTGGCGATCGGGCCTTCGAGCATCTCGCCGCCGAGCCCGGACCAGCCGGACCAGCCGCCGCCGGGGCTGACCTGCCAGATGTGGTAGACGGTGTTGTCCAGGCCGCGGACGAACACCTCCAGCCTGCCGTCGCCGTTGCGGGCCACGGAGGGCTCGTCGATCCAGCCGCCGAGCGAGGCCCAGCCGGACCAGCCGCCGCCGGGGGTGACCTGCCAGATGTGGTGCAGGGCCGAGTCGGAGCCCCGGACGAACACCTCCAGCCGGCCGTCGGGGTTGACGCCGACCACGGGGTCCTCGATCCAGCCGCCGAGCCCGTGCCAGCCGGACCAGCCGCTGTTCGGGGCCGTCTGCCAGTTGTGGTAAAGCCCGCCGTCGGTGCCCCGGCCGAAGATCTCCAGCCGCCCGTCGTGGTTGCGCCCGACCGCGATGCGCCCCTGGATGACGCCGCCGAGCCCGGACCAGCCGGACCAGCCGCCACCGGGGGTGACCTGCCAGTTGTGGTAGACGGCGCCGTCGGTCCCGCGGACGAAGACCTCCAGCCTGCCGTCGGCGTTGCTGCCCACGGCCGGGTCCTCGATCCAGCCGCCGAGCCCGTGCCAGCCGGACCAGCCGCTGTTCGGGGCCGTCTGCCAGTTGTGGTAAAGCCCGCCGTCGGTGCCCCGGCCGAAGATCTCCAGCCGCCCGTCGTGGTTGCGCCCGACCGCGATCCGCCCCTGCAGGACCCCGCCCAGGCTCGACCAGCCGCTCCAGCCGCCGCCGGGACTCGTCTGCCAGTTGTGGTGCACGGCGTTGTCGGTGCCGCGGACGAAGACCTCCAGGCGGCCGTCGGCGTTCGTGCCCGCGGCCGTGGCGAAGACGATGCCCTGCAGCGACGACCACTGCGCCCGCGCGCCGTAGATGGAACGGATGCCCTGGATGTCGTCGTCGCTGAGCTCGCGGCGTACGCCCTGGTAGGACGGGAACATGACCGCGTTGTTGTCGGCCGAGTGGGCCAGGCCCAGCCCGTGGCCGATCTCGTGCAGCGCCACCGTGTAGAGGTCGAACCCGCTCGGCGGTACGTTGACCGACCAGGTCTCGTCCTCGTCGAAGTGGCAGTCCCCGGCGATGTCGCCGCCGTTGGGCGGCGGGTAGAAGCAGTGCGCGAGCACGCTGCCCTGGCCGTCGAAGGGGAAGCCGTCACCGTGGTCGCGGGCCGCCCAGGCGATCCGGATCTGGCCGTTGTTCCCGACTTCGGTGAAGGTGAGGTTCGTGACCGCCGCCCACCGGTCGAAGGCCGCCCGCAGCGCCGCGCGCTGGTCGGCTTCCGACACGTCCGGGCTGAAGGGCGGGGTGAAGCTGTAGGTGACCTCGTTAGCCGGCCACCGGTTGCCCTGGGCGACGAACTGGCCCGCCGACGGCTGGTCGGGGAAGCCGCAGCGCGGGGTGCGCATCATCGTCAGCGTTTCCTCGTTCAGCGCGCCGGTCGGCTCGATGCCGTGCTGGCGCTGGTACTCCGAGAGCGCCAGTTCCATCCGGTCGTCGAACAGCGTCAGGTCCTCCGGGGCGAAGACGACCGCCGGACGGAACAAGGCGTTGCCGGTGCGCAGGCCCGGGTTGGGGAAGTAGCCGAAGCGCTTGAGGAACATGTAGAGCTGCCGCACGTCGGGACCGGAGTCGCCGTGCTTGAGAGGGATCATGAAGATCGCCTTTCTGCGTGGGAACGTTCCGTTCACCCCTACGGAGGCGGGCGAACCCCCCGTGATACATCCGGTCAGCCGAGAATCCAGCCGGTGACGATCTTCCTGCCGCCGGCCGTACGGCAGAGCAGATAGAACGGGAAGCCCGGCAGCGGCCGGATCGTGAAGCGGCCCGGCTCGCCCGGCGTGGCCGGGTGGGACGGCGGGCACGGGCCGCGCGCCTCCACTTCGGCGGGCTGGGCGGGCGTGAGGCGGACGACGAGCGTGTCGGCCGCGATCTCCACCTCGATCGTCAGCCCGGCGGCGTGGTAGATCCTCCTGTCCAGGTCGCCTCCGGCGAGCTCGGCGTCGGCCACACGCCAGGAGAAGACCGCCTTGCCCGCCGCCACCGCCTCGGGCGGCACCCGCTCCCCCGCGCGCAGCGCCCTCGCCAGCGCCTCCAGCAGCCGCTCGTCGCTCCAGCGGTCATAGCCCCGCGGCATGCCCGCTCCCCTCCAGGATGCGGCGGAGCCTGGCCAGGCACCGGCCGCGGCTCGGGCCGATCCCGCCGACCGGCATGCCGAGCCGCTCGCCGATCAGCGCGTACGGCAGCGGCTCCGGGCCGAGGCACAACGCCAGCAGGTCGCGGCAGCGCGGCTGGAGCTGGGCGAACGCGCGGCGCAGGAGCAGGTCGCGCTCGGCCTTCTCCAGTTCCTCGCCGATCAGGTCCGCCCCGGTCTCCGGCTCGAAGTCCAGCGGCCGTTCCACGCCGCCGCGCCGCTGGACCTCCCGCGCGCGGCGCAGGCACTCCCGGTGGGCGGTCCTGGCCAGCCAGCCGGGAAGGGCGGCCGGTTCGCGCAGGGTGTCCAGGTTCTCGACCAGGCGCAGCCACACCGTCTGCGCCGCGTCGTCGGAGTCGGGCCGCACCAGGCGGAAGCGGCGGCACATCGACCACACCAGCGGGGAGTAGCGCTCGACGATCTCGTCCCAGGCCGCCTGGTCGCCCTTTCTCGCCCGCGTGACCAGGGCCACGACCTCCGGGTCGTCCCTCATCGGCTCAGGTCTGGCCGGGGGGATGGATGTCGGGTGCCGCCGGGCGGTGAAGCAGGTACTCCTTGGCCTCCCTGACGCTGGATCCGCGCCGGTGGGCCAGGCCCGCGATGGCGCCGCTCACCGCCGCCGCGGCGAACGAGGTCCCGCTCCAGGTGGCGGCTCCGGAGTAGAAGGCCTCCTCGCCCTTGGGCAGGCTCACCTTGCCCTCCAGGTAGGTCGAGGTGACCCCGGCCCCCGGGGCGTGCAGGGCCACCCACGACGCCTTCGGGCTGAACTCCGCCTCGGCCCCCACCGCCACCACACCCCCGCAGGCGGCGGGGAACGCCTTCGCGTGCCGCCGCCCGCCCGGCTCGGCCCCGTGGTTGCCCGCCGCGGCGACCAGCACGGCCTGCTCCCTGAGGCGCGCCACCGCGCGCTCGATGACCAGCGGCGGCTCGTCGTCGGCGGTGAAGCAGACGAAGGACAGCTGCAGAAGGTCCACCTCCTCGGCGACGAAGCTCACCATGCGGGTGGCGACGTCCCAGGAGTCGGCGCAGACGGCGTCCTCGTCCAGTCCGGCCCGCACGACCAGCTCCGCGTCGGGGGCGTGGGCGGCGATGATCCCGGCGACGAACGTGGCGTGTCCCGCCAGCATCGGTGTGGGCGCCTCGCGCACCCGTGGCAGCAGGGCCGCCGAGTCCGCCATGAACCGGCCCGCGAGCTGGTCGTGCGGCCAGATCGGGGTGTCCAGGATGCCGACGCGGAGCCTCGGGTGGCCGGTCAGGGTTCTGGGCGCCAGCCGTACCCCGGCCGCGACGTCGCGCGGGGCGCCCGTGGAGGCGAGTCCTTCGACGTTCTCCACCAGCCGGTGCTTGCCGACCAGGAACTCCGGGCGTTCCTCCCGCAGCGCGCGCAGCAGCAGGTCCAGATCCTCCACCGGCGTCCTCGCGCCCCGCGCCACCAGGTCCCGCCGTTCGCGTAACGTCCGTGCCACCGTCGGCAGTCCGACGACCTCGATCCACGCCAGTCCGAGCAGGGCGCTGCCCGCCTCGTCGTCCCGCCGCACCCACGCGGGGCCGTCGCCGCCCGCCCACGCGTCGATCAGGCGCGTGACCGCTTTGAGGTGCACCAGGTCGACGACGAGCTCGTCTTCGTAGTACTGCTCCACGCCGGTGTCGGTGATCCGGCCGCTCATGTGACCCTCCGGGGTGCGAGTGACGTGCCACCTGTACGGAGGGCGCTGAGGGCCGGGTGATACATCCGGCCCGCTGAATCACCGGGGTGGGGTGCCGTGTGGGGTGGGCGCGGCACCCCCCGGGGTCAGGACCTGGTGATGCGGACGCTGTCCAGGCCGGCCTCCAGGAGGCTGGCGGTGGCGGCGTCGTTGGCCTGGACCTCCAGCTGGACGGTCTGGCCGGCGAAGGCGGTCAGGTCGGCACTGGCCTGCTGCCACGCGCCCGCCACCTGGGATGCCGCGCCCAGGCGCTCGTAGACGGTGGTGCCGCCCACGCGTACGCGCAGGTAGTCGGCCGAGGAGGAGTTGTTGAGGTGGGACAGGTAGGCGGAGAAGGTGAGGGTCAGCCGGGTGGCGGCGGGCAGGGTGATCTGCGGCGAGCGGATGGTGGTCAGGCCGCCGTCGACGTCGTTGGCGCCCGCCTGGCTACCGGCGGTGCGGCCGGTGACCAGGGCGTTGGCGCCTCCGGCGGCGTTGCCGGGCTGGATGGTGGCGCCGGAGTACGTGGTGGGCTCGGGGTCGCCGCGCTCCCACCGTCCTGACGTCGCCGTGTCGGACGGGCCCGGGGTGGTCCAGCCCTTGTCCGTCTCGAAGTCGTCCTCGTAGACCGTCTCGCCGCCGCCGTCGTCTCCGGGCGGGAAGCGGACGACGCGGTCGTCCTGGGGTGCGGGGGTGCCGCGGCCGTCGCGGTTGCCGGTCAGGATCCAGAGGTGGCCGTCGGGTGCCACCGCGGCGTGGCGAAGCCTGCCGTACGTGCCCCGCAGCACGTTGTCGGGGGTGCCGCCCGGAAGAGGGACGCGCCAGAGGCGGGTGCCGCGCAGCGCGGCGGCGAACAGGGTGTCGCCGATGACGGCGGCGCCGCTCGGCGAGGCCTCCGCCGTGGTCCAGGTGACGAGGGGGTCGCGGTAGCGGGGCGCGCCGCCGTTGCCCTCGACGACGGGCCAGCCGTAGTTGCCGCCGGCGACGATCTGGTTGACCTCGTCCCAGGTGTTCTGGCCGAACTCGGTGGCGTACATCTGGCCGGCCGCGGTCCAGGCGAAGCCCTGCACGTTGCGGTGGCCGAGGGTGTAGACGAGGGAGCCGGCGTACGGGTTGTCCGGGGGAACGGTGCCGTCGGGGCGCATGCGCAGGATCTTGCCGCCGAGGCTCTGGAGGTTCTGGCTGTTGCCGGTCTGGTTGGCGTCGCCGGTGCTGGCGTAGAGCATGCCGTCGGGGCCGAAGTGGATGCGGCCGCCGTTGTGGATGCCGGACTTGGGGATGCCGCCGCGGATCAGGGTGGGCGTACCGGGGGCGGACAGGGTGAAGCGGACGATCCGGTTGTCGGAGGCGGCGGTGTGGTAGGCGTAGACGTAGCGGTCCTGGGCGTAGGTCGGGGATACGGCGATGCCGAGCAGCCCGCCTTCGCCGGAGGCCGAGACGCCGGGGACGCGGGCCACCTCGACGGGGGCGGCGCCGGGGCGTACCTGGACGATTCTGGCGCTGTTGCGTTCTGAGACCAGCGCGCTCCCGTCGGGCAGGAAGGCGAGGCCCCAGGGAATCTGCAGGTTGCTCGCCACTACTTCCGGACGGGTGAAGTCGATGTCGGCCGGCTGTGCGTGGGCCGGGGCGTGGAAAGCCGTCGCGATGAGGGTGGTCGCGATCAGCGTGCGAATAAGCACCATAACGCCGACATGACAAAAGCCAATAAACGCTGTCAAGGCCCGAAACCCCCGGCTGTCAGCCGAACAACCAACCGTATATCCGCCACATATCCGACCATCAGGCAGTATTTCTGGTCATTCCGGTTTTTCAGGGTTTCAGCGTTAGCCACCGCCCCACCAGACCCGACCACACCACCTTCCACCGCCCAAGATTCCCACCTCACTGCCACTCCACACACAACGCCATGCCGCACCACCCGATCCCGACATGGCTCCCCGGGTCGGCCGAACGGCCAGGTGATCTCCGTCATCCGGCCGATACGCCGGGAAATCGGCGGCCATTAGCGTCCCTGGACATGCCGATGATCCACACCTCTTTCCGCACGTCCCCGGGCCCGCGGGCCGGGCGGCGATGGGCGGGCCGCTTGGTGGCGGCCGGGCTCGGGGCGGCCCTGCTGCCCGCGCTCGCCCTGCCGGCCGCCGCCGTCACGACCACCACTGACCAACCCGCCGCCGTCACGACCACCCCCGACCAACCCGCCGCCGTCACGACCACCGCTGACCAACCCGCCGCCGTCACGACCACCCCCGACCCGGCTGTCGCCTGGGGCGCCTGCAAGGACGGGCGGCTCAAGCGGGCGGGCGCCCAATGCGCCAAGGTGCGCGTGCCGCTGGACTACGGCGATCCGGCGGGCCGTACCATCGAGATCGCGGTCTCGCGGGTCAAGGCCCAGGGCGAGAAGCGCGGCATCCTGCTGGCCAACCCGGGCGGGCCCGGCGGCGTGGGGCTGGGGTTCGCGGCGCATCTGCGGGCCACGTTGAAGGGCGTCGCCGGCCGGTACGACCTGATCGGGTTCGACCCGCGATTCCTCGGCGAGAGCAGCCCGATCACCTGCGGCAAGCCGGGCCCCAAGCCCGAGCCGCCCCGCGCCACCTCTCCCCGGAGAGAGTTCGAGGAGTCGCTGCGCGCGGCCCGCGACACCGCGCGCCGCTGCCTGGACAAGGGCGGCAACAGGGAACTGCTGCCCCACGCCACCACGAACAACGTCGCCAGGGACATGGACGCCATCCGCGCCGCCCTCGGCGAGCGGAAGCTGTCCTACTTCGGCGTCTCCTACGGCGCCGACCTGGGCGCGGTCTTCACCCAGCTGTTCCCTGACCGGGTGGACCGCATGGTCATCGACTCCTCCAGCGACCCGAGGGCCACGCAGTACGAGCTGTTCCGGCAGTCGGGCCGGCCGCTTGAGCGGGCCCTGGACCAGTGGGCCCGCTGGGCCGCCGCCCGGCACGACCGCTACCGGCTGGGCCGTACCGGAGCGGAGGTGCGGGCGGCGGTGCGGCGGCTGGTCGAGGGCGCCGAGCGCAGGCCGCCTGTGGTGGACGGCGTGCGGCTGGACCCGGCCGTCCTGCGCCTGCTGCTGAGGCAGCTCGTCCAGCATCGGGAGCAGGACGAGGCGCTGGCCGGGGTGGTGCGCGACCTGGTGAACAGGCCGGTCAGGCCGGGACCCCACATGCGGGCGATGCTGGACCTGCTCCGCTCGCCCGAACTGGCCGACAGCATGCTGGGCGCCACGTTCTTCATGTGCGGCGACGCCGGTTGGCCCGCGGGCGGGTGGCCGGACGATCCGGAGACCTACTGGCGGAACATGCGGGTCAGCCGGGCCGCGCAGCCGGTGTTCGGGCCGCTGGTCAACGGGATGATGGCGCCGTGCGCGTACTGGGAGGTGGGTTCGCGCGAACCGGTCACCGCGATCGGCAACGCCGTACCCGTGCTCATGCTGCAGGCCAGGTCGGACAATCTCGACGGCGCGCGCGTCCTGCACCGGCGGCTGCGCGGGTCGCGGCTGCTGACGGCGGAGATCCGCGCGCACGGCGTGTACGGGCGCGGCGCCGACGGCGGCAGTCCGCTGCCCTGCGCGGACCGCGCCGTCAACGCCTACCTCGGGGGTGGCGAGCTCCCCGGGAAGGACTTCAGCTGCCGCCCGTGAGGCGGGCCAGGGAGGCCTGCGTCCCGGGTCCGGCCCGCCACCCCGCGACCACCGCCGCCCTGCCGGACAACGCCCGGTCGAGTGGCACGCTGACCGTCGTGCTCCCCTTCCCTGGCACGGTGACCACGTGGCCGCCCGCCGTGCCCTTGGCGTCGCGCACGAACAGGTGCGCCTTGCCCGCCGCGCCCGTGACCAGCGTGACCTTGACCGAGTCCCCGCGGACCACGGCCGAGACGACCCGCCCGAAGGCCGCGCGCGCGACGGGCGGGCCGCCCGCGAGCGGCAGGCCCAGCCGTACGGCCTGCTCCAGCGACTCCGGCGAGTCCAGGCTGGACAGTCCGGTGGCCGGGATCACCGGGTCGGGCGGCGTGGTGGGACGGCCGGCCGGCGGCTGGTAGCCGGGCATGGTGGCCAGGCCCCACCGGTACGGGTCTCCCTGTACGCCACCCCACGTGGACCAGCCGATCCGGGTCTGACCGGTCTTGTCCTGGGTGTCGGAGTCGTAGAAGAGGATGTTCACCCCGAGCCGGGCGGGGTCGACGGCGCCGGGCACCTGCTCCAGCGGAATGGCCAGTTCCACCGTGTAGCCGCCGCCCCCGGCCTTGGCGGCCACAGGCAGGTTCACCGGCCCCTGGCGGTTGTCGGCGTCGCGCAGCACGCACGGCGGTCCTTCGGCGGTCACCGGCAGCACCGCCGCCTTGAACGTCGTGGAGGTGTTCTCCGAGACGCCGCGCGGGTCGAGCGTCACCTCCAGCGCGTCGGTACGCCAGTGCCGCTTGCAGTCGGCGGCCGGCAGCTTGGTGCCTGCCACGTCGTCCTTGATCCGGGCCAGCACGTAGAGGGTGTCCTCGCGCCAGGCGAGCTTGGCCGTGCCCGAGCAGTCGGCCGGGGAGGCGCAGGCGCTGCCCTCCCAGAGCCGGGAGATGTCGAGCGCGGGCCCGGGGTACTCGCCGTCCGCCTCGGCCCCGTCCACGGTGGGCGCGGCGGCCGGGATCACGGTCGCCGGGACGAGCTCCAGCGCGGGCTTGCTCACGCTGGAGCCTTCCCCGCTGGTGGCGGTGATCGTGTAGGCGTAGTCGCCGCCCTCGTTGGAGGTCTTCAGCGAGGGGTCGGAGTTGGTGACGGTGAACGGCACGGTGACCGAGGCACCGGGCGCCAGCCCGCTGTAGGGGGCCTCCACGCGGTCGGCGGTGAACCCATTCGGCGGTTCCACCTTCACGCTGCCCGACTGGGCGGTGCCCGAGACGTTCGTGACGACCACGCCGATCTGCCGCGAGCCGCCGGAGCCCAGCGTGAGCACCGGGGTGACCAGGCCGCGCAGCTGCGGGGCGAGCCCGCCTGCCCACGTCTCGTACTGGCCGACCTGGGGGAGCAACTGCTGCGTCACGCGTACGGCCGCGCCGACCTCGACCTGCCGGTCGGTGTACCCGCTCCCCCGCTCGGTGGCCAGGGTGGCGGCCAGCCGTACTCGCTGGCCGGTGGCGGCCCCCTGCGGCGGCGTCACCGTGAAGACGGCGGCGCCCCCGCGCCCGGCGGCGAGCCTGCCGAGCTCACCCGAGCCGCTGACCTGCCACCCGGCGGGCACGCGCAGCGTCACCGACGAGCGGCCGAGCGCCGCACGGCCCCGTACGGCGGCGCGCACGGTGAACGCCTTGCCCGGCCGCGCGTCGAAGGCGCTCGGGGTGAGCGTGAACTCGGTGCCGAGCGGCACCGTCCCCGGCGCCCTGACCAGCGCGCCGTCGAGGATCGCCGTCGGCGCCGCGGCGGCCTGGCCACCCGGAGCCGGGAACGGCACCCGCGCGTCGACCTGCGTGAACAGGTCGCAGCCGAGCTTGGCCGGATCCGTGGGCACGTCGGGGAACCCGGCCCAGCCCTGCGAGGCGTAGACGCGCTGGGCGTCGCGCTCGATCGCCGCCCACGTGCGTCCCTGGGCGGACGAGGCGCGCCCGCTCCACACGCCGTAGACGTTGCGCACCGGGTCGGTGACGGCCGAGCAGCCGGGGCCGGCCGGCGCGGTGATGCCGCGCGCGCCGCCGAGCAGCAGGCGGGCGGGCGCGAACGGCCGCAGGCCCTCCTCGCGCAGCTGCTCGGGGAAGGCCTTGGGGTCGGCGGCGGCGTAGAACGCCTCGACGGCCAGCCTGGCGGCCTGCTGGTGGTTGCCGTGGTTGCCGGGCGACGGGGCGGGGTCCATGGTGAGCAGCACCTCCGGCCGGGTCTGCCGGACGATCCGCACGACCTTGGCCAGCGTGTCGCCGCCCCAGATCCGGTCGGTGAGCGGGGCGCTGACGGTGTAGTAGAAGTCGACGTCGTCGAGGTTGAACACGTCGGTGACGCCCGCCTTGGCGACCGCCCTACGCTCCTCCCCCTCGCGCAGCAGGCCGAGCGCGGGCCCTTCCTCGGGACCGACGGCGTTGCCGCCGCCCTCGCCGCGGGTGACGGTCACGACGCCGGTGCGCACGCCGTGGTCTTCCTTCCACTGGCCGAGCGTGGACAGGCTGAAGGCCTCGTCGTCGGGGTGCGCGCCGACGAAGAGCACGCCCAGGTCGTTGTTCTTCGGCTCGGCCTGAGCGGGTACGGCGGGCGTCAGGAGGAGCAGCGAGGCGATTAAGGGTGTCAGCATGGAACCTCCGGAGGGGCTATTCGCGGACCGCCCCCTGGAGCAGCCCGCGGATGAAGTGGCGCTGGAGGAACAGGTAGAAGATCACGACCGGTGTCGCGACGATCACGGACCCGGCGGCGAGCAGGGCGAAGTCGGAGGTGTACTGGCCCTGGAAGAAGGCCAGCCCGAGCGGGGCGGTGCGCAGCCCCTCGCTGGTCACCATGATCAGCGGGATGAGGAACTCGTTCCACGTCCACATGAAGACCAGCAGGATCAGGGTGACGATCGCGGGCCTGGCCGGGGGCACGAGCACCTGCCAGAGCGTCCGCCAGACCGAGGCCCCGTCGATGCGGGCGGCCTCGACGATGGCACGGCTGGAGGAGCGGAAGTAGGCCCGCATCCAGAACGTGCCGAACGCCACCGACAGCGCCACCTGCGGCAGTGCCACCGACCAGAACGTGTCGGTCAGCCCGAGCGTGCGCAGGTCGAAGTAGAGGGGTACGGCGATGGCCTCGCTCGGCATCATGATCCCGAGCAGGAACAGGTAGAACAGGACGTTCTGCCCGCGGAAGCGCATGGTGCCGAAGGCGTACCCGCTCATGATCGACAGGGTGACGCTGACGACCACGACGAACGCCGACACCCCGAGGCTGGTACGCAGGTAGGTGTGGAAGTGCCCGGTCTCCCAGGCCTGCGCGAACCCCTCGACGCCGCCGCCGGCCGCCGCCTGCAGGATGGTGAGGATGGGGAAGAGCGCGAACACCGCGAAGATCGACAGGATCGCGTAGTTGCCCAGTCGCTCGGCGCGGGAGATCACGAGACGCTCCTGTCGGCGAAGCGGTTGATCACGAAGGAGACCGCGAAGATGAAGAGGGTCAGTGTGACCCCGATCGCCGCCGCCGAGCCCACCTGGCCGAGCTCGAAGGCGCGGTGGTAGACCTCGTAGGACGGCACCGAGGTGGAGTTGCCCGGCCCGCCCCCGGTGGTGATGTAGACCAGGTCGAACGTGCGCAGCGCGGCGATCACGGTCAGCGTGAGCGCGACCGCGATCTCGCCGCGCACCGACGGCAGCGTGACCGCGAAGAACTCGCGCACCGCGCCGGCGCCGTCCAGCCGCGCGGCCTCGTACAGCTCCAGCGGGATCTTGCTCATCCCGGCCAGCATCAGCACCGTCACCAGCCCGGTCTCGAACCAGGTGCCGACCACGCCGACGGCCGGCAGCGCGAAGGCGTAGTCGCCCAGCCAGCCGCGCGCCAGGCCGCCGAGGCCGACCGCTTCGAGCAGGGCGTTGAGCGAGCCGTCGGAGGAGTAGACCTGCCGCCAGGCGACGGCCACCACGACCATGGCCACGACCTGGGGCAGGAACACCACCGTCCGGAAGAACCCCAGCCCGCGCACCTTGGCGTGGTTGAGTATCGCCGCCAGCATCAGCCCGATCGCCAGCGGCAGCACGGCGTAGAAGAACATGAGCGCCAGGGCGTGCCCGAAGGCGTCGCGCAGTTCCCCGTCGGCGATGATCGCCGCGTAGTTGTCCAGCCCCGCCCACGTGCCGAGCGTCAGCCCGTCCCAGTCGTAGAGCGACAGCTGCACCGCCCGGCCGATCGGGTAGAGCAGGAAGGCCGCGTAGACGGCGAAGGCCGGCAGCAGGAACAGGTAGGCGACGCGCCGGGGCTCGCCTGGCGGGCGGGTCATCCGTTGCTGTCCACGAACTTCTTGTAGTCCTTCTCCAGCGTGGCCAGGAACTCCTCCGGCGTCGCCTTCTTGGCCATCAGGTCCTGCAGCGCCGCGCCGAGCGTGTCGGCGAAGGTCGGGGTGGCGTAGTCGAGGTACGGCAGCAGCCCGTCCTGCTTGGTGATGGCGGCGAAGGCGGTGAACATGTCCTTGGTCGGGCCCTCCTCCACCGTCTGCTGGTCGGTGTCGGCGACCGGGAGCAGGCCGTTCCGCGTGAGCACCTTCATCGCGTCGGCGTTGGTGATGAAGTCGAGGTAGGCCGCCGCGGCGTCGGGGTTGGGGCTCTTGGCGGTGACGGCGAACGGCAGGCCGGTGCCGCCGGTGGCGGCGGGCGTGCCTGGCGGCAGGGAGAAGCCCAGGTCCTTGCCCATGCTCTCGCCGAGCTCGCCGATCAGCCAGCTGCCGCCGATGTAGAAGACGCCCTTGCCCTTGCCGAACGCCTGCCAGGAGGCGTCGTAGCCGAGGCCGTTGACGTCCTTGTTGAGGTAGCCCTTGTCCATCCAGTCGACGAGCTGCTGGGCGGCCTTGGTGTTCTCCGGCGTGGACCAGGTGGCGTCCTTGCGGCCGAAGCCGAGCGTGGCGATCTGCTCCTTGGGCACGAACTGGCCCTGGACGGTGCCGAAGACGTGCACGGCCGGCCACTTGTCGAGGTTGCCGAGCATCAGCGGCTGCTCGCCGGCCTGCTTGGCCTTCTCCAGTGCGGCCTGGAAGTCCGCCCAGGTCGTGGGCGGCTGGAGGCCGAGCTTGGTCAGCTTGGTGCGGTTGTAGAGGAGGCCGACGACCTCGCCGGCCTGGGGCATGCCGTACACGCTGCCCTGTCCGAAGTCCTTGCCGTCGGGGGTGTAGCTGACGTACTGCAGGACGGACTGGGGGTAGCGCTTCTTCCAGCCGTACGCGTCGGCGTAGGCGTCGAGCGGGCGGAGCTGGCCGGCCTTGACGAAGGCGCCCATCTGCGGGCGGCCGTTGTTGGCCTGGACCACGTCCGGCGGCTCGTTGCCGCTCAGGGCCAGGCGCAACGTGGTGTTGAGGTCGTCGAAGGAGCGCGAGACCCGCTTGATCGTGATGTTGGGGTACTTGGCCTGGAACGCGGTGTTGAGCGCGGACATCTGGGCGTTCTGCGCGCCGCGTACCTCCTGGTCCCAGACGGTCAGCGTCACCTTGCCGAGCGCGGCGGCGTCGGTGCGGACCGCGGCCGGGCTCGACGGGGCCGGCGACGATGCCGCCGGCGGCGCCGAGGATCCGGGGGCGCAGGCCGCCGCGGCGAGCGCCACGGCACCGGCGGCCAGCGCGGCGCGCGTGGAGGCGTTCATGGGTTACTCCTTCTGGGCAGGCGGCTGGGGAGCCATCCCCAAATCGGCGTAGCGGGCGATGGTCGCGGCCGCCCTGCGGACGGCGCCCACCGGTACCGCGGGGACCAGGGTGTCGAGGAAGGCGTAGCGCCGCGCCAGCGACTCGCCGTAGGCGCCGGTGTGCCCGGCGGAGGCCCGCACCTCGTGCCACCAGTCGGCGATGTCGCCCCAGCCCGGCGCGGCCAGCGACCCGCCGAACTGCTGGACGGCCAGCGCCGCGCAGAGCCCGGCGAACGACAGCCGGTCGGTCAGCGGCCATTCGCACAGCGTGCCGAGCACGAACGCGGCGCCGAAGACGTCGCCGGCGCCGGTGGGGTCGAGCGCGTTCACCCTCGGCGAGGGTACGAACGCCTCCTCGCCGGTGGTGGAGTCGATGGCCATCGCGCCGTTGGCGCCGTCGGTGACCACGGCGACGGGCACCCGGTCGGCGATGGCGTAGAGCGCGTCGCGCGGGGTGTCCATGCCGGTGTAGGCCATGGCCTCGACGGCGTTGGGCATGAAGGCGTGGCAGACGGCGAGCTGGTCGAGCACCGCCTGCGACCAGGCGCCCGAGGGGTCCCAGCCGACGTCGGCGAAGACCAGCGCGCCGTCGCGGTAGGCGAGGTCGGCCCAGTTGCAGTCGCCCTCGGAACCGCCGAGCGGCTCATCCGGGGAGAGTGTGACGATGACGGCGCGGGTGCGCGGCGGCTTGCCGATCATCTCCGAGGCCGCCATGGGCGAGGGATGGCCGTGGGTGACCATGCTGCGGTCGCGGTCGACGGCCATGGAGACGGTGACGGGCGAATGCCAGTGCTCGAAGCGGCGCGACCTCGACAGGTCGACGCTCTCCTGCTCCTCCAGGGTCCGCCAGCAGAAGTCGCCGTAGTCGTCGTCGCCGAACGCGGCGGCCAGCGAGGTGCGCAGGCCCAGGCGGCTGGTGGCGATGGCGAGGTTGGCGATGCCGCCGGGACAGGAGCCCATGCCCTCGGCCCATACCTCGCTGCCGGCGGTGGGCATGGCGGGCAGGCCGGTGAAGACGATGTCCAGGAAGACCATGCCTGCCAGGAAGACGTCGAACTGGGGGCCCTCGGAGCTTCGCCGCTGGGCGAGAGGGTCGTACACGATAGCCGGTCCTCCTCGACAGATCGAAGATGTGCGCAATCTTGCACGTTTGCTCGCTCATAGCAAGGGCCATTGGAAAATCGTGCTCACTGATGCGCGAAAATGACTGATACGATCCGTACGTGCTTCAGCGCCTCCGGCATGAGGAGATCATGCGCCGCGTCCGGCTGTCCGGCGCCACGAGCGTGCACGACCTGGCCAGGCAGCTCGGTGTGAGTCCGTCCACCATCCGGCGCGACCTGGAGGTCCTCGACCGCGACGGCACGCTCAAGCGGGTGCGCGGGGGCGCGCTGCCCAGCGTCGACGCCGACACCGACATGCCGTTCGCGCAGGTCGCCGCCATCCACGAGGGCGACAAGGAGGCGGTCGCGGTGTGTGCGGGACGGCTCGTGCGCGAGGGCGACGTCGTCCTGCTCGACATCGGCACCACCACGATGCGCCTGGCCAGGCAGCTGCGCGGGCGCCGGGTCACCGTGGTCACCTCCAGCCTGGCCGTGCTCGACGTGCTGCGCGCCGATCCCGAGGTCGAGCTGCTGGTGCTCGGGGGGATGGTACGCCGGCCGTACCACTCGCTGGTGGGGGTGCTCACGGAGGAGGCGCTGCGGCAGGTGGTCGCCGACCGGGTCTTCCTCAGCGCCAGCGGCGTGCGCCGCGACGGGCAGGTCGTCGACACGACGCTCGCCGAGGTCCCGCTGAAACGCGCCATGATCGCGGCGGCGGGGCAGGTGGTGCTGCTGGCCGACCGGCACAAGTTTCCCGGCACCGGCGCGTTGCGGGTGTGCGGGCCAGAAGATCTCGACGTCGTCGTCACGAACGACGGCGCGGACGACAGCACGCTGCGCGCCTGCGCGGCGGCCGGCGCGGAGGTGGTGCTCGCATGAAACTGGCCGTTCTCGGCGGCGGGGGCTTCAGGGTCCCTCTCGTGTACGGCGCGCTCCTGCGTGACCAGGCGAAGCCGCGCGTGGAGGAGGTGGTGCTCCACGACGTCTCCGAGCGGCGGCTGGCGGCCATCGAGAACGTGCTCGGCCAGCTGGCCGCCGGGCACGAGCGCCCGCCGCGGGTGCGCACCACCACCGACCTGGACACGGCGCTGGCCGACGCCGACTTCGTCTTCTCCGCCATCCGCGTGGGCGGGCTGGCGGGGCGTACCGCAGACGAGCGGGTGGCGCTCGAGTTCGGCCTGCTCGGGCAGGAGACCACCGGGCCGGGCGGCGTCTCGTTCGGGCTGCGCACGATCCCGGTGGCGGTGCGCGTGGCCGAGCGGGTGGCGGCGGTGGCGCCGCGCGCCTGGGTCATCAACTTCACGAACCCGGCCGGGATGATCACCGAGGCCATGCGCGGCGTGCTCGGCGACCGGGTCGTCGGCATCTGCGACTCGCCGATCGGGCTGATCAGGCGGACCGCGGCGGCGCTCGGCCTGGACTCCGCGCGCGTCTCCCCCGACTACGTGGGACTCAACCACCTCGGCTGGCTGCGCGGGCTGGTCCACGAGGGCCGCGACCTGCTGCCCGGCCTGCTCGCCGACGACGCGGCGCTGCGGCAGGTGGAGGAGGCGCGGATCTTCGGCGGCGACTGGGTGCGCACGCTCGGCGCGCTGCCCAACGAATACCTGTACTACTACTACTTCAACCGCGAGTCCGTGGCCGCGGCCCAGGCCGCCGAGCACACCCGGGGCGAGTCGCTGGTCCTGCAGCAGGACCGCTTCTACACCGCCGTGCGCGAGCGCCCGGGTGACGCGCTGACCGAGTGGACCAGGACCCGCCGCGAGCGCGACGCCAGCTACATGGCCGACACCCGCGACCTCACCGGCGCCGGCGCGCGTGAGGACGCCGACCTGCAGGCGGGCGGGTACGAGGGGATCGCGCTGGCGCTCATGGCGGCGATCGCGCGGGGCGAGCCGTCCACGATGATCCTCAATGTGCGCAACGGCAGCGCCGTACCCGGGCTGCCGGCGGAGGCCGTCGTCGAGATCCCGTGCGCGGTGAGCGGCGCGGGCGTCCAGCCGCTGGCCACGCGGCCGCTGCCCGGCCGGTTCCTGGGCCTGATGCAGCAGGTCAAGGCGGTGGAGCAGGCGACCATCGAGGCGGCGCTCACCGGCTCTTCCGCGCTGGCGGTCGAGGCGCTGGGGCTGCATCCGCTGGTCGACTCGGTGGACGTGGCCCGGCGGCTGCTCGACGCGTACCGGGCGCGCATCCCGGAGCTGGCCGCCGTCCTTCCCCGCTGAAAAGCCTCTTGCGCGGGTGACCGCCCGGTGTCTACTGTAAAGCTCAGTATCCGGCGGACACAAAGTCTCCGGGGGACGACTATCGAGATAGGGGACACTCATGTCGCTCTTCGTCAACCTGCACGTCAAGGACCTCGCCGCCAGCCTCGGATTCTTCGAGAAGCTCGGCTACAGCGTCGACGAGCAGCTGACCAACGACGACGCCGGCTGCGTACACCTGGGTGAGGGCGTCTCCCTCCTTCTGGTCACGGAGCCGTTCTTCACCTCCATCACCGGCAAGGCGATCCCGGACACCGGCGCGAGCACCGAGGTGGCGCTGGCGCTGCAGGTGGAGGGCGGGCGCGCCAAGGTGGACGAGATGCTCACGACCGCGCTGGCCAACGGGGCGAGCGAGACGGGCGAGCCCGAGGACAACGAGTACATGTACAGCCGCAGCTTCCGGGACCTCGACGGTCACCTCTGGAGTGTTCTCGTCATGGCCTGACGTGTCTTGTGTAAACAGAGGTATCCTCAAGACACACCACGTGGTGGACCCGAGGAGGAGCGCATGGCGGCAGGAAGCAAGATCGAAGAACTCCTGTGGGAACAGCCCGCGCCCGCACGTCCCTCGCTCAGCCTCCCCAACATCGCCCAGGCGGCCATCGCGATCGCCGACGCCGACGGCATCGAGGCGGTCTCGATGCAGCGGGTGGCGGGCGACCTCGGGTTCACCAAGATGTCGCTCTACCGGTACGTCTCCAGCAAGGCCGACCTCGTCGCCGTGATGATCGAGCGGGCGGTGGGCGACCCGCCCGATCTGTCGGGCATCGAGGGAGGCTGGCGGCCCAAGCTGGAGGAGCTGGCCCGGCTCGTGGCGGCGGTGTGGGCCCGGCACCCGTGGCTGCCGTGGGTCACGCTGGGCGACCGGATGATGGGGCCGCGCGAGATCGGCTGGACCGAGGCGGCCGTCGGCGCCCTTGACGGAACCGGCCTCACCGGTGGCGAACGCCTGGACGCCGCCCTGCTGATCTTCGGCCACCTGCGCAACACGCAGTCGCTCGCTACGGCGGGCACCCAGCCGTGGGCCGAGGACCGCCAGGCCGGCCCCGCCCTGGCCCAGATACTGGACCGGCACGCCAACCGCTTCCCCTCCCTGGTCGAGGCGCTGGCCGACGTGGGCGACGCGCCGCGCGACTCGGGCCGCTCCTTCGGCCTGACCTGCGTCCTGGACGGCCTCGCCACCCGCATCACCACCCCCCGCCCCTGACCACCCCGCATCCGACCCCGCCCACTCCTCCGAACCCCGGGGAGCCTTCGACTCCGAGGAGTCCCTGGAGGCCGCCCCCTTCGCGCGCCGCCGGAGTGCCCTCGCCGCCGCCGCGAAGCCCAGATCTCCGAGCAGATGGTGCTCCTTACCCAGGGCTTCAGGCGCAGTGTGACCGGCCCGGCGCTGGGCCGCCGGTCATGCGGGTCAGGACGCGTGCCTGGCAGGCCGCGGGTGGTCAAGCGCGGGGGTCAGGGGCGGGGGTCAGGGTGGGGTGGTGAGGCGGCGGGCGTAGGACTGCATGGGGCGTTCGAGGTAGCGGTAGGTCAGCCAGCTGGCGGGCAGCATCAGCAGCAGGCACAACACGCTGATCCCGATCTGCAGGGGGGCGGGCGCCCAGCGCAGGTCGCCGGTTATCGCGATCACCCCCGTCAGGATCGGCAGGTGCAGCAGGTAGAGCGAGTAGCTGATCACCCCGAGCCACACCAGCGGCGCCGGCACCCGGCGGGTACGCAGGAGCATGCCGCCGGCGAACGTGGCCGCGGCGAGCACGATCGTGGTGATCCACACCGGCGGCCGGACCCACCACCACCCGGCGTCCAGCGCCCACACCGGGGTCAGCGCCACGAGGATCGTGGTCACGGCCACCGGCCACAGCCGCCCGGCCCCGCGCTCCCATCGGTGGATGGCGGTCCCGGCGAACATCACCGCCAGGATCGCCGCCCCGAACCACGGCGTGGGGCTGGCGGTCAGCAGCAGGGTGAGGGCCATGACGCCGAGGACGACGGCGGCGGCCGTACGGAAGTATCCGGTGATGACGCAGGTCAGGCCCAGCCCGAAGACGGCCAGTGACACCCAGGACAGCCACGCGCCCGTCAGGGGCGCGTTGCTCAGCACGAGCCCGGCGGCCATCGCGGCGGCGGCGAAGGCGACCGACAGCGCGCTGCGGCCCACCCGCACGCCCGCCACGAACAACGCGGCGACCAGCAGGTAGAAGACCATCTCGTAGGAGAGGGTCCACATGGTGTTGACCACGCCTCCGGCGCCTACCACGTCGAGGAGCATGGTGGCGTGCGAGGCCAGCGCCGAGGCGTCGCGGGGCACCTCCCTGCGCACCGGCAGCCAGAACGACAGCGCCAGCACCACCACGATCACCAGGAGGTAGAGCGGGTAGAGGCGGAAGAAGCGGCTGATCCAGAACGCGCGCACGTCGCCTCTGCGTTCCAGGGACACCGGGATGATGTAGCCGCTGACCAGGAAGAAGACGAGCACGCCGTACATGCCGAGGTTGAAGGAGGTGGGGCGCAGCCACGGCATCGCCCAGGTCAGCAGGTGCTCGCCCACGACGGCGAGCGCGCCGAGGCCGCGCAGGGCGTCGAGCCAGGCCAGCCGCGCGGGCGTCCCGGCGGCGACGGCGGGTACGGGCGGGGCGGCGGCGACGTCGTCGGGACGGGCAGCAGGCATATATCCCAACGTACCGAAGTGTCGGGAAAATCACCTTCAGTCCTGGATCAAGGTTCCTGCTCCTCTGTCCTCCGTCGTCGCCGCACTTGCGAAGGACGCGCCCCGCCTGCCATCCTGGCTCACATGATCGTCGTCAGAAAGGGCGTGCGCGCCCTCGCTCCGTGAGTGAGCAGCGGCGGCCCGTGGCCGCCGACCTCCACGATGAATGGCTGGGCTGGGCGCTGTCCACGCGGCCCGCCGACCGGCCCGCCGCGCAGGCGGCCATCACCTCCCTGTACGAACGGCTCGGCCGTCCCGCGCCCGCGTTCGTCTGGACCGACTCCCCCGCCGCCGCCCTGAACCACGTGCCACGCGGCATCCCCGTACAAGCCTTCGGCCGGCTGAACACGGCCGCAGAACTGACCGTCGCGCAACGCCTCGCGACCCTCGTCTCCACCCTGCGCCACGCCCTCGACCAGCACGTCGGCCACGTCTGGGACCCCGGCTGGCCGTCGCGCGGCCCCGACCCGCTCGACGCCGTCGTCCGCGATCCCCTGCGCGAGACCGTCCGCGACGGCGTGTGCACGCCCATCCGCCTCGCGCTCCCCCTCGCCGACCGCCTCACCTGGTACGGCCAGCACGACGCCTGCTGGATCGCCCACTACGACGCCTGGCGGCGCGTGGGCGGCCTCCGCTACGGCGCCCTGACCGCCCAGCTCGAACCGTGGGCCGAGCTGGCCCGATCCTGCGGCTGGTGGTGGCCGCTCGAAGACCGGTGCGTGATCGCCGAGCGCCCGCTGTCGGTCCGGCTGCGCGACGGCCGCCTGCACGGCGACGACGGCCCGGCCGTCACCTTCCCCGACGGCTGGTCCGTGCACGCTCTCGACGGCTTCGTCGTCCCCGGGTGGGTCATCACGGGACCCACGCCCGAGAAGATCGCCGCGGAGCCGAACGTGGAGGTCAGGCGGCTGGCCATCGAACGCCTCGGGTGGGGCCGCTACATCGAGGAGGCCGGGCTGCGCCTGGTCGCCTCGGCCCCCGACCCCGGCAACCCGGGCTTCGACCTGGAGTTGTTCGACCTGCCGCCGACCGCGCTCGGCCGCCGCCCGAGGGTCCTGCTGGCCGTCAACGGCTCGGAGGAACGCGACGGGCGGCGGCGGCGCTACGGCCTCGGTGTCCCGCACTTCATCGACGACCCCGTGGCGGCTGCCGCCTGGACCTACGGCCTGTCCGCCCATCACTACACCCAGCTGGCCCGGCGCACATGAAAGGAGAACCCGTGAACCTCGACACCCTGTCCCGCCGTACCGGCCTGACCGTCCTGGACCATCTGGAGCGGCAGGTCGCCATCCCGGTGATCGACGGCCTCCAGGCCCAGGGCGATCTGCTGATCGTCCCGATGCCCATGGTGGCCGTGGCCATCACGTTCCCGCCGCCTGCTCGCTGGTCGAAGGTGTTCGGAAGAGGGCTGGAGGTCCTGCGCGGAGCCGCGGGCGGCAATCCGCACACGCTCGTGGCCGATGACGGCGCCTGCGCGTGGACCTGGGACGTCCGCGACACCATGGGCCTGGCGCTGGGCGTCTTCCGCTGTGTCCGGCCGGTCTACCTCCTGCATCCCGAGCACGGGGCGAGCGGCTTCGCCCCCGGCACGTACGTGGTGCGCCGCCAGCGGGAGCTCGACCACCGCGGCTGGCGGCGCGGCGGCCGGGGCCGCCTGGTCGCCGACTAACGGTGGGGCCCGCCCAGTCGCGGCGGGCCCTCACCTCAGGCGTGGCGCTCTCACCTCAGGCATGGCTCTCAGGCGTGGCGCTCCCCGCTCAGGCGCGGCGGGCTTTGGCCAGGAGCCACAGGAGCAGGGGAGCGCCCAGGACGCCGGTGACCACGCCCACCGGCAGTTCCAGGTCCGGGATGACGCGCCTGGCCACCAGGTCGGCCGCGAGCACCAGGAATGCCCCGGTGAGCGCGGAGGCCAGCGGGGGCGGCCAGGCCGTACCGGCGAGGCGGCGGGCGATCTGCGGGGCGGCGAGCGCGACGAACGCGACGGGACCGGCGGCGGCCGTGCCGAAGGCGACCAGCCCCACGCCCGTCGCCAGCAGCGCGAACCGGGCCCGCTGCACGGGCGTGCCCAGCACGACCGCGACGTCCTCGCCCAGCTGCAGCGCCCGCGACGAGCGGCCGAGCAGCAGGGCGAGCGGCGCGAGCACGGCGAGGGCCAGGGCGAGCGGCGTCACCTGGTCCCACGTGCGGCCGTTGAGGTTGCCGAACAGCCAGCCGAGCGCGGCCTGCGCCTGGAACGCGTCCGTGATCACCATGAGGTACTCGGTGGCGCTGGTGAACATCCACGACAGCCCGATGCCGATCAGCACGACCCGGTAGCCGGTGACCCCGCGCCGCCAGGCGAGCAGGTAGGTGAGCAGAGCGGCGGCCACGGCGCCGGCGAAGGCGAGCACCTGCGCGCCGGGACCGGCGTCGAGGCCGAGCACGATCCCGGCCACGACGGCGACGCCCGCGCCCTGGGTGACGCCGATCATGTCGGGGCTGGCCAGCGGGTTGCGGGTCATGGTCTGGAACAGCGCGCCGGACAGCCCGAACGCGGCCCCGGCCATGAGCCCCACCAGCGCCCTGGGCAGGCGAAGCTGCCAGACCACGAACAGCTGTCCCTGCTCGCCCTGCCCGAACAGCGCGCCGACGACCTCGCCGAGCCCGAGCGGGATGTCGCCGAGCCCCACCCCGAGGCAGAACGCCAGGAAGGCGAGGACGGCCAGGCCGAGGCAGACCACGACGAGCCGGATCCGCACCTGCCAGGAGACGGGCGGGGCGGGCAGGCGGACGGTGAGGTTGGCCATCAGAGCTCCGCGAGACGGGCGCGGCGGGCCAGGATCACGAAGATCGGTCCGCCGATGAACGCGACGATGATGCCCGCCTGCACCTCGATCGGCGCGACGATCATCCGTCCGGCGACGTCGGCGGCCAGCAGCAGGCAGGGTCCGAGCGCCGCCGACAGCGGCAGCAGCAGCCGGTGGTCGCTCTCGCCGCCGGCCCAGCGGGCGACCAGCCTGGCCAGGTGCGGGATGACCAGTCCGACGAAGACCACGGGGCCGATGGCCGCGACCGCGGCGCCGGTCAGCAGTGTCACGGCGGCGGCGCCCTGGAGCCTGACCAGGCCCACCCTGCGGCCCAGCGCCACGGCGACGTCGTCGCCGAGCGCGAGGCTGTTGAGCGCGGGGGCCGAGGCGAGCGCCAGCACCATGCCCACCGCGACGAACGGCAGCAGCTGCGGCATGAGCTGCGCGCCCTGCCCGGCCAGCGAACCGGCCGACCAGAACCGGTAGCGGTTCAGCGACTCCGGGTCGGCCAGCACGATGGCGCTGGTCAGCGAGCTGAGCATGACGGTGACGGCGACTCCGGCCAGCGCCAGCTTCACCGGGGTGAGGCCGTCGCGGCCGAGGCCGCCCAGCACGTAGACGGCGACGGAGACCATGAGCGCGCCGGCGAAGGCGAACCAGACGTAGCCGTAGAGCGAGCCGATGCCGAACGCGGCGATGGCCACGACGACCGCGAACGCGGCTCCCGCGCTGACGCCGAGGATGCCGGGGTCGGCCAGCGGGTTGCGGGTCAGCGCCTGCATGAGCGCGCCGGACAGGCCGAGCGCCGCCCCCGCCATGAGGCCGAGCAGGGTGCGCGGCACGCGTACCGACCAGATGACGTCGTGGACCGCTTTGGTGACCTCGCCACCGGTTAGCGCCTGCGCGACCTGGTCGAGCGGGATCGCCCGCGCGCCGACCGACAGCGACAGCGCGCACAGCACCACGAGCCCGGCGACCGGCACCCCGAGCAGGATGACGCCGCGGCCCAGGCGCGCCGCGGGCTGAAGCCCCGCGCGTTCGCGCGCGCCGGGCTTCAACGCGGCCGACCTCACGAGGAGGGTTCTGGCGTGGTCTCCGGCTTGCCGTCGACGGCCGCCGACAGCATGGGAACCAGCCGGTCCAGCAGGAACGGCAGGCTGAGCACCGTGATGAAGGAGGCGGAGTCGGCGAAGTCGGTGCCGTCCACGACGAACACCTCGCGGGCCTGCCTGGCCACCTTGAGGTTCTTGTAGACGCCGTCGCCGCGCAGCGCGGCCACGTCCTTGTCGGCGTTGGTGACGCTCCAGACCAGCACGTCCCGGTCGAGCAGGTCGAGCCGCTCGCGGCTGATGTTGGCGCCGAACTTGTCGCCGATCACCTTGTCCAGGTCGGGCGGGAGCGTGAAGCCGAGCGAGGCCAGCAGCCGGCTGCGCGGGTCCTGGCTGCCGAAGACGAAGTACCCCTCGTACATGCTGACCATCAGCGCGCCCGAGCCGACGAAGGCCGGGTTGTCCTTCTTGATCTGCTCGAAGCGCGCTTCGACGCCCTTGACCATCGTGTCGGCCTCGGCGGGCTTGCCGACGATCGAACCGATCGTCCTGGTGAGTTCCTGCCACGGGATGCCGTAGTCGATGTACTGCTTCGGCTGGGCGACGGTCGGGGCGATCTGCGACAGCGTCGCGTACTGCTCCTTGGTCAGCCCGGAGTACAGGCCGATGATCAGGTCGGGGCGCAGCGCCGCGATCTTCTCGGCCGCCGGTCCGGTGCCGGTGTCCTTCATCACCTGGGGTACGGCCGCGCCGCCCAGCTTGTCCTTGGCCCAGGGGCCGACGGCGCCGGGGTGCTCGCCGAACCACTCGGTGGTGCCCACGGGGACCACGCCCAGGGCGAGCAAAGCGTCCTGCTCGACGAGGCCGACGGTGACCACGCGCTGGGGCGGGGCCTTGACGGTGGTGCTGCCGAACTTGTGCTCGATGGTGACCGGGGTGAACCCCTTCGCCGCGGGGGCGCTCGCGGCCGGGGCGGCGGCCAGGTTGTCCGGGGCGCAGGCGACCGCGCCCAGGAGGACGGCGACCGCCAGGATGATGCGCTTCACGCGTTGTTCTCCGCCCTGCCCATGCGCCAGTAGCCCATGAAGGCCACGGCGCGCTTGTCCATGCCACGCTCGGCGACCAGGTGACGCCGCAGGGCTCTGATCATCGCCGCCTCTCCGGCCAGCCAGGCGTAGAGAGGGCCCTCAGCCTGCTCCTCCGGCACCTCCCAGAGCTCGTCGACATCGACATCGATTTCCCTGAAGTCGATGTCCTCGAAGGCGTCGGCGGGCTTGTGGTCGGGAAGCAGGCGCCCGGCGGCGGCCTCGACGGCCGGGATGAGCTTCTCGCCGTGGCCGTCACCCTCGCGGGCCAGCCACGTGACCGTGACCTCGCTCGGCGAGTCGATCGGCAGGAAGTCGCCGGCGTGCGGCACCTCGATGAGCGCCTCGCCGCGGGTGCCGGCGGGCAGGCGTTCCAGGGTGGCGCAGATCGCCGGGGCGGCGGTCTCGTCGCCGGCCATCAGGATGGCGCCGGTGCCCTCCGGCGGGTGGAACTCCAGGCCGCCGTGCGGCTCGCCGTAGCGGGAGTCGGGGCCGAAGAGACCGACCTCGTCGCCGGGCCGGACGGCGCCGGCCCAGCGGGCGGCGGGTCCGCCGTCGCCGTGCAGCACCACGTCCACGTCCACCTCGCGCAGGTCCGGGCGCACGTTGCGGACGGTGTAGGTGCGCATCGGGTTGCAGCGGTCCTGGGGCAGGGCCCGCCAGCGCTGGAACCAGTCGGGGCCGGTCGGGAACTGCGTCAGGCCGTGGCCGGGCAGGGGGAAGATGAGCTTGATCCGCTGGTCGTACCCGTTGTCGGCGAAGAGGTCGAGGTCCTCCCCGGTGAAGGTCACGCGCAGGAACGACGGGCTGAGCAACTCCAGCCCCCGCACTCGCACATCGAACAAGCGAAAGGGTTCAACCACGACGAACTCCACTGATCACACGGGGGATTTAGGTTAGGCTAACCTACCGTATCCCTCGCCGCTAGCTCGGTGGCAGGGTGGCTCGCCAGGGGACCGGGGTGGACAGGACCATCGAGCTGCTCGGCGTGCCGTACCCGGCCAGCCGGTCGATCAGCCCCTCGAAGTCGGTCATCGTCGCGACCGCGACCCGCAGCACGCAGCAGGCCCCGCCCGTGACCCGGTGCACCTCGAAGATGTCGGGAGAGTCCAGCGCGTCCGGGTGCCGCAGCACGCATCCCGCCCCGTAGCAGGACATCGTGACCAGCGCCACCACGCCGCGTCCCGCCGCCCGGGGGTCCACGTGCGCCCGGTAGCCGCCGATCACCCCGGCCTCCTCCAGCTTCCGCACCCGCTCGGCCACCGCGGGCGGCGACAGGTGCACCCGCCGCGACAGCTCGCTGAAGGACAGCCGCGCGTCGGCCTGCAGCTCACGCAGCAGCAGCCAATCCATCTCGTCCACTTTCACCACCGAAACCCAGAAGCCCAAATCAGGCACCATCCGCCTGGTGCAACACCCTAAAGGCCGTTGAATCGGCATTCCACGCGCGGGGCTCGCGCGGGCATCATGAGCCCCATGGATGTCACCCCGATCACCGCACTCCAACGGCAGGAGCGAGCCCAGGCCAACGGCGGTGCGCCCACGCTCGAGTTCGACCGGCAGGCGCCCTACGACCGCTACGTCCGCGCGAGCACGCTGCACGCCCTGCAGACCCCGCTCAGCGATGACCCCGGCGAGATGTCCTTCCTCATGGTCAGCCAGGTCATGGAGCTGTACTTCGGGCTGATCCGCTACGAGCTGCGCCACGCCCAGGACCTCCTGGCCGGCGACGACGTCTGGGCCTCGCTGGCGCCGCTGCGCCGCTCCGCGCTGCACCTGGAGGCCCTCAACGCCTCCTGGCAGGGGCTGCGCTGGATGACGCCGGCCGAGTTCAACCGCTTCCGCGACCTGCTCGGCGAGGGCTCCGGCTTCCAGTCGGCCATGTACCGGCACCTGGAGTTCACGCTCGGCCTCAAGTCCGAGCAGCTCATGCGCCCCTTCCGCGGCCAGCCCGAGGTCCACGCCGAGCTGCGCGAGAGCTTCGAGGCTCCCTCGCTGTGGGACGAGACGCTGGAACTGCTGCGCCGCCGCGGCCTGGCCGACGAGCCCGAGCAGGTCGTGCAGGCCTGGGTGACCATCTACGCCGACGCCGGCCCCGACAACCACCTGCGCCAGCTCGGCGAGGCGCTCACCGAGGTCGCCCAGCGCTTCGGCGACTGGCGCTACCACCACCTGCAGTCGGTGAAGCGGGCCATGGGCGCCAAGGCCGGCAGCGGCGGCTCGGCCGGGCTCGTCTGGCTGGAGCGCAGCATGGCGCGGACCGTCTTCCCCGAGCTGTGGACCGCCCGCACCTTCATGTGAGGAGTTTTCCCGTGGCAGGTTCTCAAGAGGTCGCGATCGTCGGCGCCGGTCTTGCCGGCTGCCTGCTCGCCTGCTACCTGGCCAGGCGCGGGCACCGGGTCACGCTGTACGAACGGCGGCCCGACCCGCGCGCGGAGGGCGCGGAGCGCGGCCGATCGATCAACCTCGCGCTGTCGGAGCGCGGGCTGTCGGCGCTGCGCGGCATCGGCCTGGAGGAGCAGGTCATGGCCGAGGCGCTGCCCATGCGCGGCCGGCTGATCCACCCGGTGCGGGGCGAGCTGGACCTGCAGCTCTACAGCTCCGACGGGCTCCGCTCGATCAACTCGATCAGCCGGGCGCGGCTCAACGCGGCCCTGCTGGACGCCGCCGAACAGCACGCCGAGGTCCGCTTCGAGCACCGGCTCACCGGACTGGACCCGGCCACCGGGACCATGCGCTTCGAGGGCGGGCAGGAGGAGAAGGCGGCGGTGGTGCTCGGCGCCGACGGGGCCGGCTCCGCCGTACGGGCGCGGCTGGCCGAGAACGCGGGACTGCGCGAGCGCACCGACTTCCTCGGCCACGGCTACAAGGAGCTGACGATCCCGGCGCGGGACGGCGCCTTCGCGATGGACCCGGGCGCGCTGCACATCTGGCCGCGCGGCTCCGCCATGATGATCGCGCTGCCGAACCCGGACCACTCGTTCACGTGCACGCTGTTCTGGCCGAACGAGGACTTCGACGCGCTCGACTCACCGCAGGCGATCGCGCGGCACTTCGGCGAGGTGTATCCGGACGCGGTCCCGCTCATCCCCGGCCTGGTGGACGACTTCGCGGCCAACCCCGTCGGGCGGCTGGGCACGGTGCGGGCCGTACCGTGGCAGGCGGGCGGGCGCGTGGGGCTCATCGGCGACGCGGCGCACGCGATCGTGCCCTTCTACGGTCAGGGCGCGAACTGCGCGTTCGAGGACGTCGTGGTGCTCGACCGCTGCCTGGACGAGACCGGCGACGACTGGGGCCGCGCGCTGCCGAGGTTCGAGCGGCGGCGGCGGGCCGACACCGAGGCGATCGCCGAGATGGCGCTGGCGAACTTCGTCGAGATGCGCGACAAGGTCGCCTCGCCCGTCTACCGGCTGGCCAGGCGCGCCGAGCACGCCCTGCAGGAGGCGCTGCCCGGCCGCTACGTCTCGCGCTACGAGCTGATCTCCTTCTCCACCGTCCCGTACGCGCGGGTGCGCCGCCGGGTCCGCCGCCAGCAGCAGGTTCTCGGCACGCTCGCCGCTCTGGGCGCGGCCGCGCTGGTGTTCGGAGTGGCGCGGCGCTTCAAGGGTGCTCAGGGGCGTCCGACGCTCATGTAGGTGAAGCCGAGGGCGCGCATGGTGGCCGGGTCGAGGTGGTTGCGGCCGTCGAACAACACCGGCCTGCGCATGGTGTCGCGTACCTCGGCCCAGGGCACGTGGCGCAGCTCGGGCCAGGCGGTGGCGAGGATCGCGGCGTCCGCGCCGGCCAGCGCCTCCTGCGGGCTGCCATGCCGTACGGCCGACGCCCAGGGCTCGGGCTGCCCGTCGGGGGCCAGCGGATCCCAGCACGTCACCTTGGCGCCCTCGGCCAGCAGCCGCGCGGCCAGCACGGTGCTCGGCGCCTCGCGCATGTCGTCGGTGCCCGGCTTGAACGTCATGCCGAGCACCGCGATCCTGGTGCCGCCGAGGCCGCCGAGCGCGTCCTTCAGCTTCTGGATGGCCCGCCGCTTCTGCAGGTTGTTCACCTCGATGGCGGCGTTCAGCAGCTGGGTGTGGTGGCCGGTGTTGCTGGCCAGTTGCTTCAGCGCCTCGGAGTCCTTGGGGAAGCAGCTGCCGCCCCAGCCGATGCCGGCGCGCAGGAAGTGCGGGCCGATCCGGTGGTCCAGTCCGACCGCCTTGGAGACCTGCTCCACGTCCGCGCCGGTCAGCTCGCACAGGACCGCGATCTCGTTCATGAAGCTGATCCTGGTCATGAGCATCGCGTTGCTGGCCAGCTTGACCATCTCGGCCGAGGCCACGTCCATCACCTCGACCGGCCCGTCCACGCCTTCGTGCAGTTCGGTGACGAGCCCGACCACGCTCTCGTCGGAGGCGCCGACGACGACCCGGTCCGGGCGCATGAAGTCGGCCACCGCCTGGCCTTCCGCGGTGAACTCGGGGTTGGAGGCGTAGCCGACGTGGGCCAGGCCGCTCTCGTCGAGCACCGCCCGTACCCGGGCGCCGGTGCCGACCGGGACCGTGCTCTTCACCACGACGGCCTTCAGGTGCTCGGCGCCCTTCAGCGACTCGACCACCGACCAGACGCGCGACAGGTCGGCGTCGCCCGCCGCGGTCGGCGGGGTGTCCACGCAGACGTACACGATCTCGGTGTCCGCGAGGGCTTCCTCGGCGCTCAGCGTGAAGGTGAGGCGTCCGGCGTTGCCCGCGATCAGCTCGCCCAGGCCGGGCTCGTGGATCGGCACCCGCCCGGCGTTCAGGAGGCGGATGCGCTCGTCCTGGATGTCGCGGACCGCGACGGTGTGGCCGAGCTCGGCCAGGCACGCGGCGGTCACCAGGCCGATGTAGCCGGCCCCGAAAACTGCGATCTTTCGCATCTCTTCCTCACCTCTTCACCCGCAAGAGTGCCCGAACAGGACCAGGCTCAGGAAATCGGGGTGAAGGGTGCTTCTATAGTGGTCCCACAGACATCCGATGAAAGGCAATATTTCAGGTCATGGCGATACAGTCGTGGTTCCCCCAGGCCAAGCTGGGGATCTTCGTTCACTGGGGCATCTACGCCGTCGACGGCGTGGCCGAATCGTGGTCCTTCTTCGACGGCCGGGTCGGTTACGACGACTACATGAAGCAGGTGGACGGGTTCACCGCCGACCGCTTCGACGCCGCGCAGTGGTCGGATCTGTTCGCCGAGGCGGGTGCCCGTTACGCGGTGCTGACCGCCAAGCATCATGACGGTTTCGCGCTCTGGCCGACGGCGTGGTCGGGGCTGCGCACCGAACGCGACTTCGTCGGCGAGTACGTGAGCGCGATGCGCGAGCGCGGGCTGCACGCCGGGCTGTACTTCTCGCACCTGGACTGGTCGCACCCCGACTACGCCAGCGTGGGCACCGGCGGCAACCGCTTCGCCCACCCGGAGCCGGGCAAGGAGGATCCGGCCGCGTGGGAGCGGTTCCTGGCCTTCCACCGGGGGCAGTTGCGGGAGCTTCAGGAGCGTTACGCGCCCGACCTGCTGTGGTTCGACGGCGACTGGGAGCGCGACGCCGCGACCTGGAGGATGAGCGAGCTGCGCGAGGAACTGCTCGGCCGGCAGCCGGAGGTCGTGATCAACGGGCGGATGCAGGGCGAGGGCGACTACGCCACACCCGAGCAAGGCGTGCCGATCGAGCCGCCGGCCGGTCCTTGGGAACTGTGCCTGACGATCAACGATTCGTGGGGCTACCAGGGGCACGACACCAACCACAAGTCGGTGCGCCAGCTCGTCCGGATCTTCGCCGAGACCATCGGCGGCGGCGGCAACCTGCTGCTCGACGTGGGACCGCGCGCGGACGGGACGATCACCCCCGAGCAGACGGCGCGGCTGCGGGAGCTGGGCGCCTGGATCCGGCCGCGGGCCGAGGCGGTCTACCCGACGGGACGCGGGCTGCCGCCCGGCCACTTCAACGGGGCCAGCACGGTCTCGGCCGACCGCCGGACGCTGTATCTGTTCGTGTTCGACCGGCCCAACGAGTTCGTGGTGCTGCGCGGGGTGCGCAACAAGGTCACCTCGGTACGCGTGCTGGGCGGCGCCGGTGACCTGCGGCACGAGCGGTTCGGCGGGCTGCACGAGGTGCCCGGATGGGAGTACGTCTACCTGGCCGACTCCGACCTCGATCCGCTGTGCACGGTGCTGGAGGTCCGGCTGGACGGGGAGCTGGAGGTCTACCGTGACCACACCCGCGACTAGGCGCGTGGCGATCTGCGGTATCGGGACGGAGTCGAGCACGTTCAGCGCACACCGCACTGGTTACCACGACTTCACCCTTTGGCACGATTTTTCGCGTTATCCGTTTCTTCGTCAGGACTCTGGGCGGTGGCCTGAGGAGGTGGCGGGGGTCCGGGTGGAGTTCGTCCCGATCCTGGTCGCCCGTGCGCTACCGGGCGGCCAGGTCACCCGGGAGGCGTACGACCGGCTGGAGTCCGAACTGCTCGCCGGGTTGCGGGCGGCGGGGCCGTTCGACGGCGTCTACCTGGACCTGCACGGCGCGATGCACGTCGAGGGCCGCGACGACGCCGAGGCCGCGCTCGCCGCGGCGGTCAGGGACGTCGTCGGTCCCGGCGCGCCGATCGCCGCCTCCATGGACCTGCACGGCCAGGTGTCGCGCCGCTTCGCCGAACTCGTCGACCTGCCCACCGCCTACCGCACCGCCCCGCACGTGGACGTCGAGGAGACGCGCGAGCGCGCCTGCCGCCTGCTCGTCCACGCGCTGGCCGAGAACCTGGACGTGGTCCGCTCCTGGGTACGGCTCCCGCTGCTGCTGCCCGGCGAACGCACCAGCACCCGCCTGGACCCGGCCGCCGCGATCTACGCCCGCCTGCCGGAGATCGAGCGACGCCCCGGCGTCCTGGACGCCTCGATCTGGATCGGCTACGCCTGGGCCGACGCGCCGCGCTCCAGCGTCAACATCCTGACCACCGGCACCTCCCCTGAGGCGGTCACCGCCGCCACCGCCGAACTGGCCGGCGCCCTGTGGCGCTCCCGCGACGCCTTCGCCTTCGCCATGCCCGCCCTGTCACCCCGCGCCGCCATCGAACAGGCGTTGTCCTCGCCACAACGCCCGTACTTCGTCAGCGACTCCGGCGACAACCCGACGGCCGGGGGCTCGGGCGACGCGGCGTTCTTCCTGTCCGGCCTCCTGTCCACCCCCGCGCTGGCGGGCGGCGGGAAGAGCGCGATCTGGGCGTCCTGTGTGGATCCCACGGCCGTG
Organism: Nonomuraea sp. NPDC050547; assembly: GCF_044457345.1. Lineage (NCBI taxonomy): Bacteria > Bacillati > Actinomycetota > Actinomycetes > Streptosporangiales > Streptosporangiaceae > Nonomuraea > Nonomuraea sp. NPDC050547. The sequence goes on along the minus strand of NZ_JBITGW010000001.1, from coordinate 824,649 downwards.
GCGGCATGCGTGGCCGCGGGCGTGGGCGGCGAGGTGACCGTGCGGGTGGGCGGCGTCTACTCCGGCGACCCGCCGGTGCTCCTGAAGGGCACCGTCCACGCGGTACGGCCCGCCGACCCGGTGGGCGGCGACCTGGCCGTGGTCCGGGCCGGAGGCGTACACGCGGTGCTGACGACGCGGCGCAAGCCGTACCACCTCGTGAAGGACCTCACCGACCTGGACCTCGACCCGTGGCGGCACGACCTGACCGCCATCAAGATCGGCTACCTGGAGCCCGACCTGCACCAGGCCGCCGCCACCTCGATCCTCGCCCTCACGCCCGGCGGCGTGAGCCAGGACCTGTCGGCACTGCCCTACACCCGCCTGACCCGCCCCATCCACCCCCTCGATCCCGCCATGCCCGCCCCCGACCTCACCCCCGTCCTGCTGAGACGCTCCCACTGAAATTCACCGCTCAGGCGCCCAGCCCGCGAGGCCGAGTACCCGATCATCGGAGCGGCACAGCCGGCCTGCCACGACCGCAAGGGCGAGGCGAAGCGCCCGTGGGGCCCGCCCGAGCGCGGCCTGCTGGACACGGGGGACCGCACGGCTACGGCCCCTCGCTGACCCGTGGCGGCGCTGCCGACCGGCAGCGGCCCCGTGGCTCCGCGGATGGGTGCGGGGTGTCAAGGGGGCGTCAGGATCGGGGGGTTGGGCATGGGGATTTCATGGCAGGCGGGCCCTGGGTGAGGGGTGCGGGCCGATAGTGGGGGCATGACGGCTATCGCCTCTGATCGGCCTCCCGACGGCAGAACCGCCACCGGCCGCGGCATGGAGCAGTTTCACCACCCTCGCCCCGTCTGCGCCGGCCGCGGCACGACGTTCCGGCCGACGCCTCAGCGTGAACGGCTGATGTCCGGGCTCACCGGGCGGGTGGTCGAGTTCGGCGCCGGTGACGGGGTCAAGCTCACCTGCTATCCCCCCGAGGTCCGGGAGATCGTCCTCGTCGAACCCGATCCGTTCCTGCGGGCCGCGGCGGAGCGGGTGGCGGACGAGGTGCCCGCTCCGGTCAGCATCGTCGGCGGCGGCCCTGCCCGGGTGGCGCTGGACAGCGGCTCCTGCGACGCCGTGGTCTACTCGCTCACCCTGTGCTGCTGCCCCTGCCTGGAACGCACGCTCGCCGAGGCCCGCCGGATCCTGCGCCCCGGCGGCCGGCTGCGCTTCTACGAGCACGTCCGCTCGGCCAACCCCGTCCTGGCCCTGGCCGAGGCGCTGGTCGGCCCGCTCTGGTCGCTGGCCGGCGGCGGCTGCCGTCCCGGCCGCGACCCGGTCGCCGCGATCCAGGCGGCGGGCTTCGTGCTCGAACACCTCGACCGCTTCACCTTCCAGCACGTCAGCCACGTCCTCGGCGCCGCCGTCAGCCCGCCGTCCTGACCACCGCCGTGGGTACGGGCATCGCACGCAACGACACGGCGATCGGCTTCTGCCGGGTCACGGCCGTGGCGCGCGGGCCGTACCTGTCGGTGCGACCGTCCATGACCTGGCGGCGTTGAGTTCCGCGACCTCCATGTCGGTGACGCGGGCGTGGAAGCCGTGCAGCCGCGCCCGCTCCTCGTCGCTCAGCACCTCGTCGATGTGCCCGAAGCCGCCGGGGGCGCGCCGGGCGATCTCGTCCAGGATCTCCTCGACCGCCATCCGGCGGTGATTCTCGACCAGCCGGTTGACCTTGGCGCGGCGCTCGCTCTCGTAGGCGGCGAGGCCGGCGGTGGTGGCCAGGTGGTAGGCGAGGACGCGGGCGTCGATGACGGTCTGCGAGCCGCCGTTCGAGCCGATCGGGTACATCGGGTGCGCCGCGTCGCCCAGCAGGGTGACCCGGCCGCGCGTCCACCAGGGCAGCGGGTCGCGGTCCACCATGGGGAACTCCCACACCTGCGGCGAGCGGGCGATGAGCCCCGCCACGTCGAGCCACGGGAAGCGGCGCTCGCCGAAGTGCTCCAGGACGTCCTCGTGGCGGCCGGTGACGTTCCAGCCGGCTCGCGCCACCGGTCCCGGCGTGCCGGTCCTGAGCTCGGCGACCCAGTTGACCAGCCCGTCGCCGATCGGGTAGCAGACGAACTTCCCGACCTCGTTCGCCCCCGACACGATCATGGTCCGCCCGCCCAGGTACGGCTCCGCCTCAGCCGTCCCCCGCCACATGCGCACCCCGTTCCAGAGCGGCGCCCCCTCCCCCGGATGCAGCCGCGCCCGGACCGCCGAGTGCAGCCCGTCGCACCCGACCAGCACGTCGCCGTCGAGCACCCGGCCGTCCTCCAGGTGGAGCCGGACCCGGTCGCGGTCCTGTTCGAAGCGCTCGGCCCTGCCGGTGACCAGCGCGGAGGGGCCGAGCCTGGCGCGTACGGCGTCGAGCAGGAGCATCTGCAGATGCCCGCGGTGGATGGAGTACTGCGGCCAGCGGTACCCGGCCGCCCGCCCCCGGGGCACGTCCATGATCATGTTGCCGTGGCGGTCGACGTAGCTCATGTGGGCGGTGGCCACCGAACGCGCCTCCAGGTCGCCGGCCAGGCCCAGCTCGGACAGTTCCCTGACGGCGTGCGGCTGCAGGTTGATGCCGGCCCCGATCGGGCGCAGGTCGGCGACCTGCTCGACGAGCACGGCGTCCAGGCCGGCGGCGTGCAGGCTCAGCGCGGTGGTCAGGCCGCCGATTCCGGCTCCGGCGATCAGCACGTGCATGGGTCATCCTCCCGTGTGGTGATGCCAGGCGAGCAGCCGTCGCCCGGCCGCGAGCAACGCCGTGTTCAGCGTGTATCCAACGGCGCCGAGAACGGCGACCGCCGCCCACCTCTGGGGCCGTGCCGACCGGCACCGGCCACACGACCCCGCAGGCGATCGTGGCGATCTGCATCGGCAGCGGGCTCGGGACGGAGTTGAGGGTGCCGACGGCGATCTCCGTGCCGGACAGGTCGGCGAGGGCGCGGACGGGCGAGTCCTTGGCGGCGACGATCCGGTGGGTGCCCTGGCCCCTTCCGTGCGAATAACGCCCCGTTTGTCGGCGATATACACGGGCGCCACGTCGATGATGGGAAGCACCCCGATCACCAGGTCGGCTTTTGCGGTCCAGGCGAATGCCGGACGGTATCCGGACCCGCGCAGGCCGTCAGCGCCAAGCGGGCGGCGACGGCGGTCAGACGGGCTGTCACCGTGGATTCTCCTCTGGCTGGGCGAAATGTCTGGCGGATAACTCCGAATGATCCTCCGATAATTACCGCGAAATTCGGCCATTTCGTCCATACCTCTTGGTAGAAAGCACTCTGTTCTTGATCGGAGCGCGGGAAAGGCAAGGAATTGACGCGAAGAATCGGCAGGGTCCCCCAGCTGCCGCCGGACAGCGGTCTCAACATCGTGATTCTGACCATGGCGGCCTCCATGTCCGGCGACCGGCAGAGCGCCGAGATGCTGGCCGAGTGCGCGGAGACGCTGTTCGCCGAGGGCGACGACGCCGACGCGCTCGACTGGTTCTCGCTCATCGTGGAGGGCGGCGAGCCCGAACTCGCCCCGCACGCGGCGCTGCGCATCGGCGACGTGCTCATCGACGAGGACCTCGGCACCGCCCAGGCCGCCTGGCGCCACGCCGCCGACCACGGCGCCGGGCAGGTCGCGAAGACCGCGCGCGAGAACTTCGAGGTGCTCGCCCGCCACGACGTCGAGCCGCGCACCAGCCCCGCCACGGCCGAGGAGGTGATCGGCCGCGCGGCACTGGCCCGCGGCCGCATGTGGGTCGCGGAGGGCGACCTGCGGGCGGCGGCCCATGCGTTCGGCCAGGCCACGGAGTCGCCGATCCCCGACCTCGCCGCGGAGGGCTTCGCCTACCTGGGCTCGGCGCTGGCGCTGGCGGGCGAGCCCGACCAGGCCGTGCCGGTGCTGGAGCGCGCGATCGCCACCGGGCACCCGCGCTACGGGCCCATGGCGGCGGTCGACCTGTCGTCCATCCTCAGCGGCCGGGGTCAGCACGACCGGGCGATCGCCGTGCTCAGGCAGGCCCAGCGCGGCGAGGGCTGGGCCGCCTCCATGGCGGCGGTCAACATCGGGGTGCTGCTCGCGCGCGAAGTGGGCGACCTCGACGCCGGTCTCGCCGAGCTGCGCCGCGTCGCCGCCGGTCCCGACCCGATGGCGGCCTCCGGCGGCCTGTTCAACCTCGCCACCCTCCTGGAGGAGAACGGCGACGCCGCCGGCGCGCGGCGCGCCTACCAGGACGCCGTGGCCCTGCAGCAGCCCATGTTCAGCGGGAAGGCCGCGGTCAACCTCGGCATCCTGGAGACCAGGGAGGGCGACCTCCAGAGTGCCGAGACCGCCTGGCGGCTGGCCGTACGGGTCGGCGGGCCCGAGGACCAGGCCAAGGCGCACGACATGCTGGAACGGCTCAGCCTCCTCGACCCGGCCGACTCCCTGTCCAGGGGCGCGAACCTGCTGGCGGAGGGCGAGCCCGAGGCGGCGCTGCGCGAGTTCGAGCTGGCCATGGACAGCGGCCATCCGCTGCACGCGCCGTGGGGCGCAGCCCATGCCGGGTTCCTGTTCTCGATCGAGTCGGGCCGGCAGGGCGCCGAGGCGGGCATCGGCCGGCTGCGCGAGGCGGGGCGGGCCGAACTGGAGCCGCGGGCGTGGGTGCTGTTCGGCGTGCTGGCCGTACGGCACGGCGACCTCGACGCGGCCGAAGCCGCCTGGCGCACCGTCGCCCGTACGGCCCGCGACGCCTTCCCCGCCGCCGCCTGCCTGCTGTGGGTGCTGCACCGGGACCCGGCGCAGGCGGAGGGGGCGTTCGGCTGGGTGCTGGAGGTGGCCGGCGACCTCGCGCGCGACGTGGTGGAGGCGGCCGAGCAGATCGGGCACGTGCGCGCCCGCCACGGCGACGAGGCCGGGAGCCGGCAGGCGTACGAGACGAGCCGCAGGCTGGCGGCGCTAGCGAACTGACGGGTGCCCGGTCTCGGCGGTCTCCTCGCGCAGGGCCTCCCACAGGAGGTTCAGCGGATGGTCGGGGGCGTAGCGTTCGCGTTCGCCCTTCCTGGTGAACACCGCGGAGACCATCTCGACCTTGGGCTCGACGTCGTGCACCAGGTCCACGACGCGTAGCGGCCCGCCTTCCGCGACGCGTCTGGCCAGGGTGCGGGTGACGATCATGCAGCCTCTGGCCAGGCGGGAGCGCAGGAGGGCGAGGCCGTACTGGACGTCCTCGATCTCCGCGGCGATCGTGAGGCGCTCGCGGAAGGCCGGCCCGAACCAGCGCGTCAGGAAGTCGGCGATCAGCCCGCTCCCCGGCACGACCAGCGGCAGCTTCGCGAGCGCGCTGACCGGCGCCGAGGGGCCGGGCAGGTCCTCGTACGGCAGGTTCGTCAGCAGGACGGGGCTGCCGCGGCGCCATTCGAGCACGTCGTAGGCGTCGTGGGCGGCGGGCGCGCCGACCGGGGTGACGACGCTGCCGCACAGCAGGTCGACCCGGCCCTCGTCCAGGCGCGGCCAGAAGTCCTTGGTGCGCACGTGCACGAGCCGGAACTCCACGCCGCGCCGCGTGAACTCCGCCGCCACCCGCTCCCACGCCCGCGACAGGATCCACAGCGTGAACTCGGTCGTGCCGGCGGTCAGCGTCGTGCCGATGCGCCGCCGGCCGGCGTGCACGTCGCCCATCAGCTCGGCCAGCACCTCCTGCGCCCGCTCGACCAGGCTCTCGCCGGTGGGGGTGAAGGCGAAGTCCTTGCCCCTGCCACGCTTGCTGACCAGTACCTCGCCGCAGAGCTCCCGGTAGGTGCGGTTGAGGCTGTCGAGCTGCTTCTGCACGCTGGACTGCTCCCTGCCGAGCAGCCGCGCCGCCTGCAGCGCCGAGCCCGTCCGCCGGACCACGGCCAGCGTCCTGAGCTGGTCGAGGCTGGTGTCGAGCAGCGCGGGCGGGCAGCTCAGCAGCAGGGCCAGCGGCTCGTCGGGCGGCACCAGCTCAGGTAAGGGCGCGGACATGCCACGAACCTACTGCCTCAGCCGCCGCGCCCCAGCCCCGCCTCGCGCGCCTGGACGATCGCCTGCGCCCGGTCGGCCACCTGGAGCTTGGCGAAGACGTTGGAGACGTTGTTGCGCACGGTCTTCGGCGACAGGTGGAGGCGCTCGGCGATCTCGCCGTTCGAGCGGCCGGCCGCGATCAGCTCCAGCACCTCGCGCTCGCGCGCGGTCAGGTGCGGGAACGGCGTAACCCCCGGCACCTCGCCCCGCGCCAGCCGGGCGAAGAACCCGCTCACCCGGGCCGCCAGCGCCTGCCCGAAGATCACCTCGCCGCCCGCGACCGCCGTGACGGCCCGCAGGATCTCGCCCTGGTCGGCGCCCTTGAGCAGGTAGCCGCGGGCGCCGGCGACCATCGCCGCCAGCACGGTGTCGTCGTCCTCGTGCATGCTGAGCACCAGCACGCCCGCCTCCGGCACCTCGGCCACGATCCGCTCGGTGGCGCGGATGCCGTCCATGCCGGGCATCTGCAGGTCGAGCACGACCACGTCCGGCCGCAGCCGCACGGCCAGCTCAACCGCCCCCAGCCCGTCGGCCGCGGTGCCGACCACCTCGGCCCGCCCGGTCGAGTCGAGCATCATGCGCAGTCCGTCGCGGTAGACGGGATGGTCGTCGGCCAGGACGACCCTCGGCACGCTCATCCGGCCCAGCCCGACGGCAGGACCGCGTGGACCCGCGTGCCACCGCCCGCGCCGGGCGTGACCGCGCACCGGCCGCCCAGCTCGCGCGCCCGCTCCCGCATGGCGATCAGCCCCACGCCCGGCGCGACCTCGGGACCCACGCCCCGGCCGTCGTCGACCACCTCGACCTCCAGCTCGCCCTCCGCCGTGCTCAGGCGGATCTCGCACGTACGGGCCGCCGCGTGCCTGGCGACGTTCACCAGAGCCTCGCACACGATGCGGTAGGCGGCGACCTCCGTCGCGGCGGGCAGTTCGCCCAGGTCCGCGGCCACCCGTACGCGCACGTCCAGGCCGCCGCCGCGGAAGCGCTCGGCCTCCCGCTTCAGCGCCTCGGCCAGGCCCCAGCGGTCCAGGGCGGGCGGCAGCAGGTTGTGCACGAGCCGCCTGACGTCCTCGATGACCGTGCCCAGATCGCCCCGCACCTGGCCGAGCACCTCCCCCGCCGCCCGCGGATCGCGATCCAGCAGGTTGCGCGCCGCCTCCACCTTCAGCGCCGCGGCGGCCATGGCCGGGCCGAGGCCGTCGTGCAGATCCCGGCGCAGCCTGCGGCGTTCCTCCGCCACGCCGGTGACCAGCCGCCCGCGGCTGAGCCGCAGCTCCTCGGTGAGCGCCGCCGCCCGCACCGCCGCCGCCGTCTGGCGTACCACGTCGGCCAGCAGTCGCTGGTCCGCCTCGGCCAGCCGCCCGCGCGGCACCAGCGCCAGGCGGCCGATCCGCTCGCCGCGGTAGGTGATCGGCAGCACGAGCGCGTCGGCGCGCGGCTCGCCGTGCTCGGCCGCGAGCGTGCCGCCGTCCTGCCCGTCGAGCTCCACCCTGACGTACGGCGAGCCGAACGCCCGCGACACCGCCCGCGCGGCCTCCGGCAGCGGCCCGCCCGGCCCGCTCGCCTCCTCCAGCCGCTCGGCCAGCGCCGACACCACCTCGTACGGCTCCACCCTGCCGGTGAGCATCCGGTTCACCCAGCGGCGTGCCCGATCGCGGACCGGGGCGTAGGCGACGGCGACCACCGTGGCGGCCAGCACGGCGGCCACCGGCTCGTCGATCAGGGCGCCCAGGCCCACGAAGACGGGGACGTCGACGGCCACCACCGCCACGGCCAGCCCGCCGTACAGGATGGTCCAGCCGAGCAGCGGGTCGATGTCGTAGAGCCGGTAGCGGCCGACGGCCACCAGCACGGCGCCGGCGACGGCCAGCAGCGACGCGACGAACGCCAGGTCCTGCGGGATGCCGTCGACCGCGAGGGGCAGCACGATCAGCACGCCGTTCAGCACCGCGGCCAGCGCCATCCAGCGCAGCTGAGCCCGCAGCACACCCTGCGAACCGCGGAAGCGGCGCACGAACGCCACCACGGGCACCGCCGTGCTCAGCGCCAGCAGCACGGGTACGGCCGGCAGCACCGACAGCCACACCCGGTCCGGCGGGAACGGAAGCGGAAGGTCGACCCCTGGCCACGGGCCGCCCGGCCGCGCGGTGTCCGCGACCAGGCGCCAGGGGACCGTGACGAAGACCGCCACCGCGAGCCCCGCCGAGGCCAGCGTCACCCAGGCCGCGGGCCGCCAGCGCCGGGTGGGCAGGCGGCCGTCGGGGAAGTACAGCAGGACGAGCGGGGTGACCAGGTTCAGCAGCGGGCCCAGGCGGGCGCCGGTGAACAGGGCGGCGGAGGTCAGCGGGAGCCGCCCGCCGTACACGTGGAAGGACAGGACGGCGTACGCGGCGCCGAGCCCGTTCAGGCCGGCCACGAGGGCGCTGCCGAGCAGGAGCCAGGTCATCGGATGCCGGGGCAGGCGGCTGGACAGCACCAGTCCGGCGCCGGCCAGGGCCAGGGCCGGGATCGTGGACGACCAGATCGACCAGTCGAGGGGTTCGGGGCGCGGGGCCGTACCGGAGAGAAGGTCCAGCCAGGTGGCGGCGAGGACGCCGGCGGCGGAGAGCACGGCCACGGCGGTGGCGGCGGCTCTGGGCAGGGGGTACCAGAACACCGTGCCAGCGTGGCACAGCCGGACACCCGTGACAGGTGACCGGTATCCCTCTCGAACCGGGACATCTGCCCCTGGTGGCCCGGGACGGCGGCGGGAGAGCGTGGGTGCCTCATCGACCTTCAGGAGGCACCAATGATCACCCACAGCACTTCGGCCGGGGTGGAGGGCGGCCGGCTCGCGGGGGCGCTGCTCTCCACCGGCGCGGCCGCGTGGGCCGTCGGCACGGTCGTGGTGGGCGAGAAGATCCAGGAGGGCGTCCAGACGCTCGACACCGTCACGGGGATGATGTTCGTGGCGGGCGTCTGGGCGTTCGTGTGGCGGGTCTGGACGGCGCGGGCCACCGGCGAGCGCCTCGGCCGGGTCGTCCCCTTCGGCCTGCTCGTGCTGCTGCCCGCCGCGTTCCTGCTCAACGTCCTGTCCTTCGGCTACGCCACCCACGACGCGTTCCCGCTCTGGTTGCAGGTCCTGGACGCCGCGTGGCCGCTGAGCATGCTCGGGATGCTGGCGCTGGGGATCACGATCGCCGCCGCCGGGCGGGTCGAAGGGCCGCTGCGGTGGCTGCCCCTGGCGGCCGGGCTGTGGTTCCCGGTGACGATGGCGGCCCAGATCCTCGGCGGCCCGGCGGTGTCCACGTACGTCAGCGCCGCCTGGCTGATCGGCACCTACGGCGTCATCGGCCTGCTGATGGCCAGGCGCTGAGCGGACGGCGCGCGGGTTTGCCAGGGGCCGGACCCACGGGGACCATAGGGAGTCATGCGCGCACCCGACCCGAACGCCGAGCAGGTGAGGGCGGCCGTCGAGGCGTTCCGCATGCTCAGCGACGGCACGCGGCTACGGCTCATGTGGCTGCTGTCATCGGGCGAGTACGACGTCGGGTCGCTGGCCGAGGCCGTCGACGTGCCCCGGCCGTCGGTCTCGCAGCACCTGGCGAAGCTGCGCCTGACGGGACTGGTGGAGACCCGCAGAGACGGCCGCCGGGTCCTCTACCGGGCACGCGACTCCCACGTGCGCGCGCTGATCCACGAAGCCCTGTTCCACGCCGGCCACGAGGTCTCCGGCATCCCCCGGCACGACTGAACACGGCTACGAGCCGGTGTCCACCACCGTCGGAACGTCCTCGAACACCAGGGCGCGCAGGGCGTCGGCCGCCGCGCGGTCCAGCACCGTCGCGCTCGCCGCCGGCCCCGGCGAACCGGCGCGAACCTGGGCGAGCAGCCGCCGCCAGCGGCGGCTGTGCCGGTCGAACGTCGCGGCCGGCACCACCCGGCCGCGCGCGTGCTGCCCCTCCAGCGCCGTGCGCGGGTCCACGTCCAGAAGGATCAGATGGAACGGCCGGCCGCGCCGCCTGGCCAGCCACGCGAACCCATGCAGGACGTGCGGCCAGGCGCCCCGGTTGTGCGCGACCACGGAATGCCCAGCGGCCAGTTCGCGCCCGATCCGCGACACGTGCCCGACGTAGACCACGAACGTCCGCACCGGCTTGGGCGCCCACGACAGCCTGCGCCCCCACCGGTTACGCGACTGGCGCGAGTCGATCACCCGGACCGGGCCGACGGCCACGGGCTCGTGCTCGTCGCCGGTCAGGCCGTACAGGCGGGTCAGCAGGGTGCTCTTGCCCGCCCCCGGCAGCCCGGTGAAAATCACGAGCGAGCCGGGCGGGTAACGGAGAGCCTCGCCGGATTCCACGTGGCCTCCCGTTATGGCATGAACGTCGGCGCACACTCTACCCGGCCCCCGTGGGGAAGACGTCGAAGTGGACGATGACCCGGGCGGTGCCCGGATGGTCGGGCCCGCGCTCGTCCGACACCACGCGATAGGGCTCGATCACCTCCATGACGGCGTCGCGCATGGCGATGCTCTCCTCGGTCGTCAGCCTCAGGGAACGGCGCGACAGGCCGCTGGCCTCGACCCATTCCCTGGGGGTGCCGGCTTCCTCGGCGAGCCAGCGCTCCAGTTCGGCGCCGCGCTGCCGTACGAGGTCCTGGAGGAGGACGCGGATGACGCCGAGCGCCTCGCCGTCGGCGGCGTCCTCCGGCGTGCCGTAGCCGAAGCCGCCGGGGGTCACCCGCCAGTACTTCTCCTTGCCCTTGCCCATCCCCTCCGCCACCTCGATCATCCCGTGCCTGGCCAGTTCGCGCAGGTGGTAGCTGGTGGAGCCGGTGTTCTCTCCGACGCGGCCGGACAGCTGGGTGGCGGTGGAGGGGCCGAGTTCCTCCAGGAGTTCGAACAGTCGCAGTCGCAGGGGGTGCGCGAACGACTTCATGGCGTTCACGTCGAGAGTTCTCTTCGAAAACCGCTTGCCGGCCATCTGCGTGCAAACCTATCTTTGCAAAGAAATACATGCACAGTTTTCTTTACACACTAGCGGAGCCGTGATGCGTTCGTTCGGTTTTCTGTGGTCGTCGTCGGCGCTGTCGAACCTAGCCGACGGCGTCCTCAAGGTGGGAACCCCTTTGCTGGCCGTCACCTTGACCCGCTCCCCGGCGGAGGTCGCGCTCGCCGGCGTCGCCACCACACTGCCCTGGCTCCTGCTCGCCCTGCCGGCCGGCGCCGTGGCCGACCGCCAGGACCGGCGCCGCATCATGGTCCTGGCCAACGCCTTCCGCGCCACCCTGCTGGTGGCCGTCGCCGCCTTCGCCTGGTCCGGCACGCTGTCGCTCTGGATCCTGCTGGCCGCCGTCCTCCTGTCCGGAACAGCCGAGGTCTTCGCCGACACCTCCGCCCAGTCCGTCCTGCCGATGACCGTCCCCTCCGACCGCCTGGCCTGGGCGAACGGCCGCATCGTCGGCGCCCAGACGGTCGGCAACGACTTCATCGGCTCGCCGCTGGCGGGCGTCCTGGTCGCACTCCTCCCACCCGCCATCCTCGGCGCCCCCGGCATCCTGTACGGCTTCGCCGGCCTCCTGCTCCTGGGCATGCGAGGCACCTACCGCCCCGCCCCCGCCCCCGCCGAAGCCCACCTGGCCACCCGTCCCAGCGCGCCCGCACACGCCGCCCCGGACCAGGCCGCCACTGGCCCCGGCACGCCCAGACGCGCCACCCCCGATCCGGCCGTCTCCGGATCGCCCGCGCACCTCGCGCCCGATCCGGAGGGCATCGCCGCCTCGGGTTCCGGAGGCTCGGAGGCGTCCGGGTCGGGGGGCGCGTCCGGGGTGGACGGTGAGGCGGGGCCGTACAGGCGGAGTCTGGTGGGTGACATCGGCGAGGGCCTGCGGTACCTGTGGGCGCACCGGTTCCTGAGGTTGCTGGCGATCTGCAGCGGGATGCTGAACCTCGGCAACGCCGCCTTCTTCGCCGTGTTCGTGCTGTGGGTCGTCGGCCCGGGATCGCGCATGGAGCTCTCACCCGCCGCGTACGGCCTCATGATGACCGCCTTCGCCGTCGGCGCGGTGGGCGGTTCGTTCGTGAGCGACCGCGTGATCCGGTGGGGCGGCGAGGGACGGATGCTGGTGGGTTCCTGGCTGCTCAGCAGCCTGCTCCTGGCGGCCCCCATCCTGGCGCCCCACCCGGCCGCGCTGTTCCCCGTGGCGGTCCTGTGGGGCGCCACCAACACCTGGTCCAACGTGATCGTCATCTCGACCCGCCAGCGGATCATCCCCGAGGGCCTGCTCGGCCGCGTCAACTCCGCCTACCGGCTGATAGGCATGGGCGGCATGCCGATCGGCGCCGGGGTGGCCGGCCTGATGGGCGAGACGTGGGGCCTTCTATCGGTCTTCATCGCCTCGGTCGTGATCTGCCTGGCCGCCGTAGCCCTGATCGCCCGCGCGATCCCCGCCTTCACCCCCGCAACCCCCCAGCCCTAACCCCCTCGCCCCTGTGGCGGAAGGCACGCGTCAGGCGAATGGGCGGGTGCCCCCACGGGTGGTGCGGGGGTGTGGCCGACACGACGGCAGGGGCGAGCGGTGAGCGCCATGAGAGGCGTACGGACACGGTGGCGCGCGGTGGGGTGCGGGCGAGTGACAGATGTGAGGGAACGGCGTTGAGCGCGGGCGGGTGACGGGCGGAGGGACGGCGTTAAGGGCGTGTGGGTAGGGGTTTGGGGGGTGGGGTGCCGAGTTGCGAGGCTCTGGGGGCTGGGGCGCGCGAGGGGTGGGGATCTAATTTCCGGGGCGTTGAGCTGGACCTTGACTATTCCCGACATAACCAGATCACGTTAGGTACCCTATGGCTTGCGCTGAGATGACATGATTGCCCCGGAGCAACGAGGGGATGGCATGCGGGAGATCGGCGGACGGTACCTCCTCAGCGAGGAGGCCGGTCGTGGGGGTATGGGAGTCGTCTGGCGGGCCTTCGATCAGCTCCTCCATCGAGAGGTTGCCCTCAAGGAGCTGACGCTGGCCGGTGAGGCCGAGGTGGTGCGCAGGCGAGTGCTGCGGGAAGCCCGCATGGCCGCCGGACTGACGCACCCCAACATCGTCACGGTCCACGACCTGATCGAGAAGAGCGGCAAGCTCTGGATCGTCATGGAGTACCTTGACGGCCTCTCCCTGCACCAGCTTCTCTCCCAGGTGGGCACGCTGCCCGCCCAGAGTGTCGCCGCGATCGGGCAGCACCTGCTCGCCGCCCTGCGTACCGCGCACCAGGCGGGCGTCCTGCATCGCGACATCAAGCCGGCGAACGTGATGCTCACCGGCGACCGCGTGGTGCTCACGGACTTCGGCATCGCGACCGCCGAGGGCGACATCCGCACGACGACGTCCCGCCGTCTGCGCGGCACCCCGGCGTTCATGGCTCCCGAGCGCCTGTACGGCGGCGCCGCCACCAAAGAGGCCGACATGTGGTCCTTCGGCGCGACCCTGTACAGCGCCCTGGAGGGCCAGCCGCCCTACCCGGGCCAGGACGCCGCGACCGTCCTCGCCATGGCCCGCACCGGCAGCTTCCCGACCCCCCGCCGCGCCGGAATCCTCCGCCCGCTGCTGGAGGGCCTGCTGCACCACGACCCGGCCCGCCGTTTCACGAACGAGCACACGGCCGGTCTGCTGGCGGGCGTGCGGGCGAGCAGCTTCCAGGCCGCCATCTGACGACCCGGGTTCAGCAGGTCATCAGGTGCATGGCGGCCAGCGCCTGCCAGGGCCGCCACCGCTCGGGGTCGACGCCGCCGGGGAACAACCTGGCCACGGCGGCGTGCAGTGAGGGGTCGGACGCGGGCCACGCCTCGGGATCACCGGTCCGGAAGGCCAGGTCGGAACCAGTCTGAGCGGTGAGATCGGCCGGCCTGGCGAACCCTAGCGCCTCCAGCTCGGCCTCCGTGAACGCCGCGGCATCGGGGAAGACGTGGGTGAGCCCGCCGGGCAACCCGGGCACGGCCGTACCGAGGCCGCGCACCAAGGTCGCGAGCCCGTCAGCCGCCACGCGCGCCACGACGATCTCCAGCGGATTCCACGCACCGGGAACCGTCAGCCCCGGACGGGACGCCACCAGAGGCCCCAGAACGGGATCCGCCCCCAGCGCGGCGGCCCCGGGCGCCGGATCGGTGTCGAGGCCCAGCAGCCGGCCGACCTGGTCCACGACGTGGATGAGCCCCTCCCAGTAGGGCAGGTGGGCGGTCAGCACCAGGTGGCCGGGATCGCGCCCGGCCCGCACTTCGAGCACGCCGGGCGCCCCGTCCAGGCTCACGGTCCGCCGGTACGCCCCGTCGCGCACCTCCTCCACCCCCGGGATCGCGCGAGCCCCCAGATAGGACCGGACGGCCGGCCAGTCGTACCCCGGCAGAACGGGCAGCCGCAGCGCGAGCCCGCCGTCCGCCACCAGCCGATCGGCGCGGTGCCGGCGGTCGCGCAGTTCGCCGGGCGCGGCGTGGAAGATCTCCCGCATGGTCCTGTTGAACTGCCGCAGGCTTCCGAACCCCGACGCGAAGGCGATGTCCAGCACGGTCAGATCGGTGTCGTCCAGGAGCCGGCGGGCGAAGTGGGCCCGCCGCGACCGCGCCAGCTGGTCCGGGCTGGCACCCAGATGCTTCAGGAACAACCGGCGCAGATGCCGCGGCGACACGCCCACCCGCTCGGCCAGCGCCGCCTCGGTCCCGCCGTCCAGGACACCGGAGATGATCAGCTGCCAGGCGGCGCACACCAGCCGGGGCACGTCCGCCGACACCGGCCCCGCCACCCGGTACGGCCGGCACCGCAGGCACGCCCGGAACCCGTCCGCCTCCGCCGCCCCCGCATGCCCATATAGCCGGATGTTCTCCGCCAAAGGCCGCGACCCACACCCAGGACGACAGTAGATACCCGTCGTCGCCACCGCCGAATACACCGTCATATCCCATGTCTACGCCACCCCACACCCCAAGGCCGGACATATCCGGACGCGCGGAAGACCGCCACGTAGAGTCGGAGCATGCAGGATCTTGAGCGGTTCGCGACCCTGACCACCGCGCACCTGGCCGACGGATGCATCCGCGCCGGCGTCCAGGTCCGCTGCGCGCCCTCGGCGGTGCGCGCCGTGGTCCCCGGCTCCCGCGTGTTCGGGCGCGTCCTGCCCGCCCGGCACGTCGGAAGCGTCGACGTGTTCCTGGAGGCGTACGAGTCGGCCGAACCGGGCGACATCCTCGTGGTCGACAACGACGGCCGCACCGACGAGGCCTGCGTCGGCGACCTGGCCGTGCTGGAGGCGCGGGCGGCCGGCGTGGCCGGGGTCGTCATCTGGGGCCTGCACCGGGACACCGCGGACATCAGGGCGATCGGGCTGCCGGTGTTCAGCATGGGCGCGCTGCCGACCGGCCCGCTGCGGCTGGACACGCGGCCCGCCGACGCGCTCGGCAGCGCCCGCGTGGGCGAATGGACGGTGGGGCGCGGCGACCTCGTGGCCGGCGACGAGGACGGCGTGCTGTTCGTGCCGGCCGAGCGGGCCGCGGAGGTGCTCGGCCTGGCGGAGGGGATCAGAGACGCCGAGCGCGGCCAGGCCGAGCGCATCCGCGGCGGCCGCTCCCTGCGCGAGCAGCTGCGGTTCGCCGACTATCTGGCGGAACGGCGGGCCGCCCCCGGCCTCACCTTCCGCGAGTACCTGCGCTCGGTGGGCGGCGCCATCGAGGAGTGATCCTCACCCGCCGGGCAGCCGCAGCAGACCGCTGTCATAGGCGAAGATCGCCGCCTGGACCCGGTTCTCCAGCCCGAGCCTCGTCAGGATGCGGTTGACGCGGCTCTTCACCCCGGCCTCGGACAGGCCGAGTTCGGCGGCGATCTGGGCGTTGGACAGTCCCTTGGCCACCAGGACCAGCACGTCCAGCTCGCGCCGGGTGAGCGGGCCGGGAGCCCGGGGGCGTTCCGGCGGGTCGAGGAGGGCGGAGGGCACCGCCGCGAACGCGCCGATCAGCCGCCTGGTCACACTCGGGGCCAGCATGGAGTCACCGGCCGCCACCACCCTGATCGCCTCGGCGAGCTGCTCGGGCGAGGAGTTCTTCAGCATGAAGCCGCCGGCCCCGGCGCGCAGGGCGGCGTGCACGTACTCGTCGAGGTCGAACGTGGTCAGGACCAGCACGCGCGGGCGCGGCCGATCGCGGTGCTGCCAGCCGGACAGGATGCGGGCGGTGGCCTCGACGCCGGTCAGGCCGGGCATCCGCACGTCCATGACGATGACGTCGGGGCACAGGTCGGCGGCCATGGCCACGGCCTGCCCGCCGTCGGCCGCCTCGCCGACGACGTCGAGGTCGGCCCGCCGTACCAGCATGGCCTTGAGCGCGGCACGGACCAGTGCCTGGTCGTCGGCGATCAGCACGCGGATCATCCCGAGGCCGCCCATCGCAGCCGGGCCTCGACGCGCCAGCCGCCGTTGTGCGGGCCGGCGCGCAGGTCGCCGTCGAACAGGGCGGCGCGCTCGCGCATGCCGATGAGGCCGAGGCCGGAGCCGGGCAGCGGGCTGTGGCCGGGCGCGGGCGGGCCGTTGGCGACCACGACGGACAGGCCGCCCGAGACCTGGCGCACCTCGACGCGGACGGTCACGGGGCCGGCGTGCTTCAGGACGTTCGTGAGGGCCTCCTGGACGATGCGATAGGCCGAGACCTGCGCGGCCTGCGGCACCGCGGCCGCGTCCCGGCCGGTGAACGTGAGCTCGACCCGGCAGCCGGCCGACTCCGCGGCGGCGGCCAGCCGGTCGAGATGGTCGAGGGAGGCGTTCGGGCCGGTGTCGCCGGGGCCGCCGTCGGCGAGCAGGCCGAGCAGGCGGCGCATCTCCTCCAGCGCCGTGTCGGCGGCCGAGCCGATCGCGCGCACGCCGGTATCGCCGGGAAGCGCCTCGGCGCTGGCGCGCGCCTGCATGGCGATCGCGCTGACGTGGTGGGCGACCAGGTCGTGCAGGTCACGGGCGACGCGGGCACGCTCGGCCGTGACCGCGCGGCGGGCACTGAGCTCCTGTTCCGCGCGCAGCCGGTCGGTCAGCTCGCGCAGGCGACGGGCATCCTCCCGTACGCGCCGCTGCGCGCTGCCCAGCAGCCACAATCCCCACGCCAGGCCCGCCACGAGCACCCACTCCAGCGGCCCGAGCGACAGCCCAGGCGGCGCGGGCCGCCCCAGCGCCGGCCGCAGCACCTCGGGCCCCAGCACCGCGGCCGTCACCATCACGACCATCGCCGCGCTGCCCGGCGGCCGGGCGTACCGGGCCACCGCGTACCCGGCGAAGGCCACGAACACCCCGTCGTTGTAGCCGACGACCGGATCGGCCACCTCGTACACCACGTAGGCCAGGCCGACCACGACCATCACCGGCCACGGCTGGGTACGCCGCCACACCAGCGGCAGCCCCTGGGCCAGGATCAGCGACAGCAGCATCGCGGCGGTCGCCGGATCGCCCGGCAGGCCCTCGCTCAGCCGCAGCAGCACGCCGAGCAGCGTCACCGCGCAGGCGAGCAGCGTGTCGGCGGCGCGCGGGTGCGCGGCGAAGAGCTGGCGTAGGGTCGTCATCGGTCTGGCCAGCGTAGACGAGCCCCGGGCGGCGACCGGACCGGAGGCGACCAAAGATGCGCGGGCACCGGGAAGATCCCCCTCCGGGGGGAGATAGGGTGTGCGCCGTGATCGCCCGTCAGAGCCAGCTCGTCCTCGACTGCGCCGACCCGGCCCGCCTGGCCGCGTTCTGGGCCGCCGTCCTCGGCGGGGAGCCCGTGCACCGCGACGCCGGCTGGTCGTCGGTCCGTCCGCCGGACGGGCTGCGCCTGGCCTTCCAGCGGGTGCCCGAGGGCAAGACGGCCAAGAACCGCCTCCACCTGGACCTGGCCGTCGCCTCCCCCGCCGACGCCGCGCGGGCGGTGCTCGCGCTGGGCGGGCGCGCCGTCGGAGAACTCCAGGTGGACGCGGTGGGCGCCTTCCAGACGATGGCCGATCCGGAGGGCAACGAGTTCTGCCTCGTCAGCCCGTGATCAGTCCTTCTTGGCGCGCAGCTCGGCCTCCTCGGCGTCCATGGCCGCCGCCTCCTCGGGCGTCGGCGCGGTGCCGCCGAGGTGCGCGGGCTGCCACCAGACGCCCTGCGGGATCTCCGGGTACGTGCGCTGCGCCCGGTCGACCAGCTCCGTCAGGCGGGTCTGCAGGGTGGCGGTGTGCTCGTTGACGTTCTCGCCGCGCTTGGGGTGCATCGGCTCACCCACCAGGATGCTGATGGGCACGTGCCGCTGGGTCAGCTGCTTGGAGCGGCCCTTGGTCCACAGCCGCTGGCTGCCCCAGAGGGCGACCGGGATCAGGGGCACGTTGGTGGCCTGGGCCATCCGGATGGCGCCGTTCTTGATCTCCTTGACGGTGAACGAACGGCTGATCGTGGCCTCGGCGAAGACGCCGACCACCTCGCCCGCCTTCAGCATGCGCAACGCGGTGGCGTAGCTGCCCGCCCCGGCGCCCCGGTCGACCGGAATGTGCTTCATGCCGCGCATCAACGGCCCGGAGATCTTGTGGTCGAAGACGTCCTGCTTGGCCATGAACCGCACCAGCCGCTTGGACGGCAGCGCCCCGAACCCGGCGAAGATGAAGTCGAGATAGCTGATGTGGTTGCTGACCAGCACCGCGCCGCCCGTCCTCGGCACGTGCTCGGTCCCCTCCATGTGGAAGCGGTAGTCCATCACCTTGAAGAGGGTCCGCGCCAGCGCGATCACCGGCGGGTACACGATCTCAGCCATGCCCGAACCGTAGCCTAGGTTGGACGGTGGTCGGGAGGGTGACCATTCCCCGGACGTTGCCGTGGCTGGTACGCCGGATTCCGGACGGGTCCACGTCGTAGTCCGGCTCCACGGCCCTGACGAGTTCTTCCAGCGTGACGCGGGCTTCGAGCCTGGCCAGGGCGGCGCCCAGGCAGTGGTGGCGGCCGGCGCCGAAGCTGATCGCGCGGGAGGTGTCGCGGGTGAGGTCGTAGGCGCCGGCCTCGGGGAAGGCGCTCTCGTCGCGGTTGGCGGAGCCGATGAGGAGCCAGATCTTGGCGCCGGGCGGGAGACGCTCGCCGTACAGCTCGATCTCTGTTGTGAGACGGCGGGCGATGCCGTGCGCGGGGGTGTCGTAGCGCAGCGTCTCGGCGGCCCATTCCCCGATCGCGCCCGCGAACGCGGCGGCGCGCTGGGCGGGGTGGCGCCAGGCGTGGTACCAGGCGGCGTTGAGCAGGTGGGTGGTGGTCTCCGCGCCCGCGCCGATCAGGAGCATGAGGAAGGCGACGATCTCCCCGTCGTCCAGCCCGTCGTCGGCGACGAGGACGGAGACGAGGTCGTCGCGCGGCGACGCGCGGCGCTCGGCGACGATGGAGGCGTAGTAGTCGCCGAGTCCGATGATGCTCTTGAGCCCGTCTTCGCCCATCTCGCCGTTCGGGTCGTAGCGGAGCAGGGCGTCGGAGCGGCCGCGGATCTCGGCCCGGTCGGCGCGCGGCACGCCTATGAGCTCGGAGATGACGTCGAGCGGGAGGCGGGCCGACAGCTCCGTGGCGAAGTCGAAGCTCCCCTTGTCCGCCGCGGCGGACACGTACGCGCGGGCCATCCGCCTGACCATGGGTTCGAGGGCGGCGACGCGGCGCTGGGTGAAGCCGCGCGCGACGATCGCCCGCATCCGGGTGTGGTCGGGCGGGTCCATGGCGACGAACGACAGGTAGGAACGCGCCTTCGGCCCCCACGCGCCGGGATCGATCATGGGCCCGTGGTCGCTGGAGTACAGGTCGCTGTCGGGCAGCGCGGCGGCGACGTCGGCGTGCCGGGACAGCGCCCAGAAACCGAGCGCCTCGTTGCGGTAGAGCGGTGCTTCGCGGCGCATCCTGGCGTAGACGGGGAACGGATCCTCGATGACCGCGGGATCGTAAGGACTGTAGACAAGCTCCACCCGGACCACGCTATTCCGCTTGCTCTCCGGTGAGAACGGGCATTGGTTAGTGACCATGAAGAAGCTCATCAATTCGCCCGGCGACGTGGTCGGCGACGCGCTGAAGGGCATGGCGGCGGCGCATCCGTCGCTGCGGGTGGCCGACCAGGTCGTCTACCGCGCGACGGGGCCGCGCGCGGGCAAGGTCGGGCTGGTCTCCGGCGGCGGCTCGGGTCACGAGCCCCTGCACGCCGGCTTCGTCGGGTACGGCATGCTCGACGCGGCCTGTCCGGGGGAGGTCTTCACCTCACCGGTGCCCGACCAGATCATCGCCGCCACGCGGGCCGTCGACGGCGGCGCGGGCGTGCTCCACATCGTCAAGAACTACACCGGCGACACGCTCAACTTCGAGCTGGCCGCCGACATGACCGAGGGCGTCGAGGTGGCCGGCGTGCTGGTCGACGACGACGTGGCGGTCCAGGACTCGCTGTACACCGCCGGCCGGCGCGGCACCGGCGCCACGTTGTTCGTGGAGAAGATGGCCGGGGCGCTGGCCGAGCAGGGCGCGCCGCTGGCGCAGGTGGCCAGGGTGGCGGCCGAGGTGGACGGGCGCAGCCGCTCGTTCGGCATCGCGCTGACCTCGTGCACGACGCCGGCGGCCGGCAAGCCGACGTTCGACCTGCCCGACGACCAGGTGGAGCTGGGCATCGGCATCCACGGCGAGCCGGGCCGCCGCCGGGCGCCGCACGCCCCCGCGCGGGAGCTGGCCGAGGTCGCGATGGACGCCGTCCACGGCGACCTGCCCCTCTACGGCGACCTGCTCGTCATGGTCAACGGCATGGGCGGGACGCCGCTGATCGAGCTGTACGTGGTCTTCGCCGAGGTGGAGGCGTACGTACGGGCGAAGGGCGCGCGGGTGGCGCGCTCGCTGGTCGGCAACTACGTGACGAGCCTGGACATGCAGGGCTTCTCGGTCACCGTGTGCCGGCTGGACGACGAGCTGACCCGGCTGTGGGACGCGCCGGTCGAGACGCCGGGACTGCGATGGGGCCGCTGATGGACGCCGCGTTCTGCGCCGCGTGGCTGGAGGCCGCCGCGCTGGCGGTCGCGGCGGAGCGCGAACGGCTGACCGACCTGGACGCCGCGATCGGCGACGCCGACCACGGAGCCAACCTCGACCGCGGCTTCTCCGAGGTACGGCAGGCCCTGGCGGCGGGCGAACCCGGCCGGCCGCTGGCCGTGGCGGGGGTGACGCTGATCAGGAAGGTCGGCGGAGCCTCAGGGCCGCTCTACGGCTCCCTGCTGCGGGCCATGGGCAAGGCGCTCGGCGAGTCGTTCACCCTGGACGAGTTCGCGGTGGCCTTCCAGGCGGGGGTGGACGAGGTGGCGCGGCTCGGCAAGGCCGTGGAAGGGGACAAGACGATGCTGGACGCGCTCGGGCCCGCGGCCAGAGCGCTGGCGGGAGCCGTACGGGATGGGGCGGAGCCTCGCGCGGGTTTCGAGCGGGCGGCGCGGGCGGCGCGTGCGGGCGCGCTGGCGACGGTGCCGCTGGTGGCGCGTAGGGGGCGGGCGAGCTATCTGGGCGAGCGCAGCGCGGGACACGAGGACCCGGGCGCGGCCTCGTCCGCGCTGATCGTGGGCGCGCTGGTCACGGCGGACGGGGAGGCGTGATGGTGGGGATCGTGCTGGTCTCGCACAGCGCCGGGCTGGCGGCCGAGACGGTGGCGCTGGCGCGGGGGATCGCGGGCGAGCGGGTGCCGATGGCCGCGGCGGGCGGAACGGACGGCGGCGGGCTCGGTACCAGCTTCGACCTGATCGAGGCCGCCGTCGGCGCGGTCGAGCAGGGCGACGGGGTGGTGCTCATCCCGGATCTGGGCAGTTCGGTGCTGACCGCCCGGCTGCTGGTGGATCCGGGGCGGGTGGTGCTGGCCGACGTGCCGTTCGTGGAGGGCGCGGTGGCCGCGGCCGTCACCTCGGGCGCGGGGGCGCCGCTGGCCCAGGTGGTGGCCGCGGCCGAGGAGGCGCGCACGTTCCGCAAGGGCTAGTGGCCTTTGAACGCCTCCTCCAGCCACCAGGACGGCCGCTCCCTGGTGATCTTCGCGTGGACGAGGATCGCGCGGTCCCTGGGGCCGTCCAGCCAGTCGGAGACGGCTCGCAGGTCGGCGGGCTCGGTGACGGTGACGGCGGCCAGGCCGAGTGCCCGAGCCATGGCCGCGAGGTCGGTGGGCGGGAAGGTCACGGTGCCGTGCGGCTGGCCCGTGAAGTGGTGGACCTCCGCGCCGTACGCCTCGTCGTCGTAGACCACGATCACCATGGGCAGGCCGAGGCGGGCGACGGTTTCGAGCTCGGAGACGCCCATGAGCGCGCCGCCGTCCCCGAGGGCGGCGACGGGAAGCCGGTCGGGCAGGGCCAGCGCGGCGCCGACCGCCGTGGCCAGGCCGAGCCCGATCGACTGGAACGCCTGGGTGAAGCAGAAGCCCCGCTCATCCGGGACATCCATCCACATGGACGGATATCCCATGAAATTTCCGGAATCAGGGGCGATGACGCGCTCGGCCGGGAGGATGTCGTCCAGGGCGGCGGTGAGGGTCCGCGGATCGATGCGCCCTCCCCCCGTCTCGTCCTCGTACGGCACCGCCCGCCACCGCCCCTCGGCCGCGATCCGCCCGGCCAGCTCGGCCGAGCGATACCCGGCGGGCAGACCTTCCGGCGGCGCCAGGAGTTCCCGCACGGCGGTGGCCACCTGGGCGACCTCGCCGGTCACCGGCAGGTCCACCGGGACGTGGCGGGCGGCGACCGGATGTTCGAGGTCGACCTGGGCGACGCGGGTGCCCGGGGAGATCAGGGAGCCGTGCCGGGTGGTCCACATGTTGAGCGCGCAACCCCAGGCGACCACGAGGTCGGCGCCGCCGATGAGCTCGGCGGTCAGCGGGGTGCTGAAGCCACCGCTGACGTCCAGGTCCCACGGGCTGCCGCGGAACAGGCCCTTGGCCACGGCGGAGGTGGCGAGCAGCGCGCCGGTCAGGTCGGCCAGATCCTCCAGTTCCAGCCGCGCGTGCCGCGCACCCCGCCCGGCCACGAACACCGGCCGCCGGGCCTCCCCCAGCAACCGCGCCAGTACCCCCACCCCAGGACCGGCCTCGCGAGCCCCACGACCGCCGAGCGCGTCGGCCCCGGCAACACCGGGCGAACCCGCGCCCAACTCCGCCACACCGGCCTCCGCCTCGGGCGAGAGCATGTCCGGCCGGCGTGAGGACCTATCCGGCACGGGCGGCGTGCCTGTGCCCTGCGGAGGCGTGTGCGGACCGGGCGGAAGGGTGGCCGTGTGTGCCTGGGTGACCAGAGGCTCCAGGGCGGGCCAGTCCGGGGCCGGGCTGGACTGGAGGTCCAGGGGGAGGCTCAGGACGACCGTGCGCCGGTCCTCGCGAGCCACCCGCAACGCCTCCAGCGCGTCCTGCGCGCGGGTCAGCCGCATCGGCACCGCCCCCACCGCCCTGGCCAGCGCCGCCTGGTCGAGGTGGAAGTTGGAGTGCGGCTCGGTGACGTCGGCGGCCAGGACGAGCAGGGGCGTGCGGCTCTTGGCCGCCTCGGCGATGCCGGTCATCGCGTTCGTGAGGCCGGGACCCTGGTGGACCGACAGCACGGCGACCCGGCCGCTCATGCGGGTGTAGGCGTCGGCCATGGTGGCGGCGCCGCCCTCGTGCCGGGCGGCGACGAAGCGGGCGCCGTGCCGTACCAGGGCATTGGTGAGGTGGAAGTTGCCGCTGCCGACCACCCCGAACGCGGTGTCCACCCCCGCGGCGGCCAGCAGCCGCCCGACGGCCTCCGCGACGATCACCGCGCGGCCTCGGGGGCGCCGTGCTCGACCAGCGCCAGGACGCGCACGGGGCTGCCGGAGCCGCCCACGATCGGCAGCGGCGGGGCCAGGACGACGGCGCCGGTGACGGGCAGGCGGTCGAGGTTGCGGAGCTGGGTGAGGCCGTACTTGCCGGCGCCGAGCAGGAAGGAGTGGCAGGGGAACGGGGGGTCGAAGGAGTGGGCGGCGCCGGCGTCGGTGCCGACGGTCTCGACGCCGACGCCGAGGATGGGCGTCTGCTCGGCCAGCCAGCGGGCGCACTCGACGGAGATGCCGGGGCTGTGCGGTCCGGTCTCGTCGGCGTTGAGGAAGGCGGCCTGGTCGTGGGAGCGGGCGTCCCAGCCGGTGCGGTACAGCAGCCAGCCGCCCTCGGGCAGCGCGCCGTTGGCCCGCTCCCACTCCTGGACGTGCTCGACCCGCAGCAGGAAGTCGGGGTCCTTCTCCGCCTCGGCGGCCACGTCGAGTACGACGGCGGGCGCGAGCAGGTGGCCGGTCGGCACCTGGGCGACGTCGTGCCCGTCGCGCCCGCTCACCCAGTGGACGGGGGCGTCGAAGTGGGTTCCGGTGTGCTCTCCGGTGTGGATGTCGTTCCAGTACCAGGCGGGGCCGCGGTCGTCGTAGCGGCTGATCTCCTCCAGCCGGAAGGGGATGGTGTTCCCGAACGGCTCGGGCAGCTGCAGGATCGGGGTCTCGGACGACAGCGGCGCGGTCAGGTCGACGACCTCGATCGCGCCGCTGCGGACGGACTCCACCAGGCTGCGCAGTACGGACATGGCATCCTCCTCGGGACGTTTGGTTGTAGATTCCCCCGCCGGGGGTTCAGGATGCCCGGACCCAGTCGGCGCAGCCGCCGGTCTGGAACGCCTTGTCGGCCGGCTGGATGGTGACGGTGGCGGGGCCGGTGACCATGTCGGCGGCGATCACGTCGCCGATCCCACCGACGCCCTTGAGGCGGGCCCAGTAGCAGGTGCCCTGGCCGGGAGCGGGGCCGGTGGTGCGGTAGGTGCCGGGCTGGATCTCCTGCGGTACGGCCAGCGTCTTGGTCCCGCCCGCGAGCCCGGACGTCAGCCCGGAAGGCAGGGACGAGGGCAGCCCGGACGGCTGAGCGGAAAGCTGGGAAGAGGGCTGAGAAGAGGGCTGTGCGGAGGGCGGGGCGCTCTCGTCCGGTAACGGCTCGTCCATCGTGACCGTCACCGTCGGCCCCGGCGAGGTGATCGGCTCCCCCTCGCCCAGCCCGGCGAAGTACCCGATCAGGAACCCCAGCGCGGCCGTCAGTCCCGCCACGAGCAAAATGACCGACGGACTGCTCGTCGCGCGGGGTGGTTCGGGAGGCCCGTACGTCACCGGACAAGACTCCCACGCCTCACCTACCCCATAACAACCCCCCTTATTGCGACAAGTTCGCAGGTGCAGATTATGCTCGCCGGAGTCCTACCCTTCCCCGGAGGTTCCCCATGAGGCTGGCCCGGCCCGCCGCCGTGCTGTCCATCGCCGCGCTCACCGCCTGTTCCGCGCCGTCCGGCCCGGCACAGCCAGGCGCCCAGAACAAGGGCGACGACACCTTCGTCATCGGCATCAGCTCGGAGTTCGAGAACCTCAGCCCGATCCTCGGCTACGCGGCCGACGGCGGCTCGCTGATGTTCGACGGCCTCATGTCCAGGTCCCCCGACCTCTCGCTGAAGCCGGCGCTGGCCGCCCAGCCCCCGGTCACCTCGCCCGACGGCAAGAAGGTCACCTTCACGCTGCGCGACGGCGTCACCTTCCACGACGGCCGCCCGCTCACCAGCAAGGACGTCGTCTACACCTACACCACCGTCCTGGACCCCAAGGCGAGCTCCCCGATCTCCGGCGACTACGCGGCCATCGACAAGGTCGCCGCGCCGGACGCCAAGACCGTCGAGTTCACGCTCAAGTACCCCTACGCCCCGCTCACCCAGCGCACCACGCTCGGCATCGTGCCCGACGGCGGCATCGACCCGGCCAAGCCCGTGGGCACCGGCCCGTACACCTTCACCCAGTGGACCCCCGGCGACAAGATCTCGCTGGCCGCCAACGAGAAGTACTGGGCCGGCGCGCCGGCCATCAAGAAGGTCGTGGTCGCCTTCGCCCCGGACGACAACGTGCGCTCCACGCGCCTGGCGGCCGGCGAGTTCGACGCGACCGTGCTCCCGCCGAAGGCGGCCAAGCGCTTCGAGGGCCAGCAGGGCCTGACCGTGTACAAGCAGCACAGCGCGGACTACCGGGGCATCATGTTCCCGTCGAAGCCCGCGGTGACCGGCGACAGGGCGATCAGGAAGGCGTTCAGCCTGGCCGTGGACCGCCAGGCGATGGTCGACTCCATCCTCGCCGGCGCCGGCGAGCCCGCCTTCGGCCCCGTGCCGCACGACATCGCCTGGCACAACAAGGAGATCACCGGCAACCCGGCCGCCGACCTCCCGCAGGCGTCGAAGCTGCTCGACGAGGCCGGATGGAAGCCCGGCCCCGACGGCATCCGCGCCAAGGGCGGCACCAAGGCGAGCTTCACGCTCATGTACCCGGCCGGCGACTCGCTGCGCAAGGAGCTCTCCCTGGCCGCCGCCTCCGACGCCAAGAAGGCGGGCATCGAGGTGAAGCTGGCCGGTCTCGACTGGGACGCCATCGAGCCCCGCATGGCCCAGGACGCCCTCATGATGGGGTATGGCTCGCCGTACGACCCCGACTACATCAACTACGACCTGTTCCACTCCTCCCAGGCGGGCAAGGGCTTCTTCAACCCCGGCCACTACGACAACCCGGCCGTGGACAAGCTCCTGGAGAAGGGCCGCGAGTCGGCCGACCCGGCGGTGCGCAAGCAGGCCTACGACGAGTTCCAGAAGCTCATCCGCGAGGACGAGGTCTGGACCTACCTGACCTTCCTCAAGCACGTCTACGTGGTGCGCGGCTCCTACCAGGGCGTTCAGCAGAGCGTCGACGCCCACGAGCACGCGACCGGCGGGCTGTTCCGCGACATCCACACCTGGAAGCCCGCCGCCTGATGCTCCGCCTCGTCCTGTGGCGGCTGGCGTTCGCCGTGCCCGTCCTGATCATGGTCACGATCGGGATGTTCGCGCTGGCCAGCGCCTCGCCGTTCGACCCGGTCCGGCAGTATCTGGGTGATCGGGCGATGACCACCTCTCCCGAGGTCGTCGCCCAGATCCGGGCCAACTGGGCGCTCGACCGCCCGATCATGGAGCAGTACGCCACCTGGCTCGGCAACCTCGTCCAGGGCGACCTGGGCGAGTCGCGCTCCTTCCACCGCCCGGTCCTGGACGTGGTGACCGAGCGCCTGCCCTGGACGCTGCTGGCGACCGGCTCGGCGATCGTGCTCATGCTGGCCGGCAGCCTGATCGTGGGCACGCTGGCCGCCTGGCGGCAGGGCGGCGCCCTGGACCGGGTGATCACCGGCGCGGCGTTCGCCAACGAGTCGGCGCCGGTGTTCTGGCTGGCGCTGCTGGTCGTCTACGTCTTCTCCGTCAAGCTCGGCTGGCTGCCCGCGGGCGGCCTCACCGACGCCGCCTCGACCACCGTGGACCCGCTCGACGTGGCCAGGCACATGGTGCTGCCGGTGACGGTGCTGGCGGTCTCGCAGTCGTCGTGGCTGGTGCTGTACGTGCGCGAGTCGGTGATCGGCACCCTGCGCGAGGACTTCGTCACCGGCGCCAGGGCCCGCGGGCTCAAGGAACGCACGGTGCTGATCCGGCACGCGCTGCGCTCGGCGCTGCTGCCGTTCCTGACGCTGCTGGGCGCCCGCATCCCCGAGCTGGTCACCGGCGCGATCCTGGTGGAGACCGTCTTCTCCTGGCCGGGGGTGGCCTCGACCTCGGTGCAGGCGGCGCTGGCGGTGGACTTCCCGCTGCTGGCGGTGCTGACGCTGCTCGGCACCGTCGCGGTGCTGACCGGCAACCTCGTGGCCGACCTGGCCTACCGGCTGGCCGACCCGAGGGTGGCCACCTCATGAACGTACGTCACAAGGGCGTGTGGGCGGCCGCGATCACGCTGGGCGTGCTCGCGCTGGCCGTGCTGGTGGTGCCGCCGATCGTCCAGCTCGACCAGCAGCTGGTCGACCTGCGCTCCGCGGGCCTGGCGCCGTCGCCCGCGCACCCGCTCGGCACCGACGAGATGGGCCGCGACGTGCTGCTGCGCTCGCTGTACGGCCTGCGCGTCTCGTTCATGGTCGGCCTGGTGGCCGCGCTGGTCAGCATGGTCATCGGCGGCCTGCTCGGACTGGCGGCGGGCAGTCTCGGGGGTCTGCCCGACCGCCTGCTCATGCGGGTGGTGGACGGCTTCTCCGCGCTGCCCCACCTGCTGCTCGGCATCTTCATCGTGGCCATGTTCGCGCCGAGCCCGTACGCGGTGATCGTCTCGGTGGGCGTGACCCACTGGACGACCGCCGCGCGCATCGTGCGTTCGGAGGTGCTGTCGCTGCGCGAGCGCCCGTTCGTGGAGGCGGCGGTCTCGGGCGGCGCGAGCCGCGCCCGGGTGGTCAGGCGCCACCTGCTGCCCCATCTGGCGCCGCACCTGCTGCTGGCCACCGTGCTGATGGTGCCGCACGCGATCTGGCACGAGACCGCGCTCAGCTTCCTGGGCCTGGGCCTGCCGCCGCATCTGGCCTCGCTGGGCAACATGATCAACGACGGCCAGCGCTCGCTGCTGTCGGGCGACTGGTGGTCGAGCTTCGCGCCCGGCCTGTTCATCCTCGTGCCGACGCTGGCGGTCTCGGTGCTCACCCAGCACTGGCGCGACCGTCTCAACCCGCGCACCCGATCGGAGCTGTCGCTGTGAAGCTCGACGTGTCCGGCCTGTCGGTCCGCTTCCGCGTCCCGGGCGCGGTGGTGAGGGCCGTCACAGAGGCCTCCTTCGAGGTACGGCCCGGCCGCTGCCTGGCCCTGGTCGGCGAGTCGGGCTGCGGCAAGTCCGTGCTCGCGCACGCGCTGCTCGGCCTGCTGCCCGCCAACGCCGCCATCACCGGTTCCGCCCGCCTCCACGCCGGGGGCGAGCCGCTCGACCTGCTGTCGGCGACGCCGGCCGTACTGGCGAAAAGGGTGCGCGGGCGCATGATCGGGCTGATCCCGCAGAGCCCGGCCACGCACCTGACCCCCGTGCGGACGGCGCGGGCGCAACTGGCCGAGGCGTGCGGAGAGCTCGGCGCCCGGCACACGCCCGAGGAGCTGGCCGAGCGCTTCGGCCTGAGTGCCCGGGACCTCGACCGCTACCCGCACGAGCTGTCCGGCGGGATGGCCCAGCGGGTCGCCAACGCGATCGCGCTGGCCGGCGACCCCGGGCTGCTGCTGGCCGACGAGCCCACGACCGGCCTGGACCGCCCTCTGGTGGAGCGGGCCATGGACGTGCTGCGCGAGCTGTGCGACGAGGGCCGCGCGGTGCTGCTGATCACGCACGACCTGCGCGCGGCCGAGCGGGTGGCCGACGACATCGCGGTCATGTACGCCAGCCGCCTGGTCGAGGCCGGGCCCGCCGAGCAGATCCTGGAACGTCCGCGCCACCCCTACACGGCTGGGCTGGTGGACGCGCAGCCCGACCGGGCGTTCGTCCCGATTCCCGGGCTGCCGCCCGAGCTGACCGCTCTGCCCGACGGCTGCGCGTTCGCGCCCCGCTGCCCGCGGGCCGCCGACGCCTGCCGTACCGTCCCCGCGCTGGAGGACGGCGTCGCCTGCTGGAGGGCCGGACATGTTGCGCGCGCATGAGATCACCGTGAGGTACGGCCGGCGGACGGTCCTGGACCGGGTCTCGTTCGACCTGCCGCCCGGCGAGGTGGTGGGGCTGGGGGGCCCGAGCGGCTGCGGCAAGTCGACGCTGGCCAGGGTGCTGGCGATGATGCTGCGCCCGGCGGGCGGGGCGCTGAGCGTGGACGGCACGCGGGTGCGCGGCTGGCGCCAGCGGGCGCCGCGCGAGCTGCGTACCCGGGTGGCGCTGCTCTACCAGCAGCCCCGGCTGGCGGTGGATCCGAAGCTGCGGCTGCGCGAGATCGTCGCCGAGCCGCTGGCGGCCGTGGGGCGTCCCGACGAGTCGCGGGTGAGCGCGCTGGCCGCCGAGGTGGGGCTGACCGGCGACCTGCTGACCCGCCGCCCGCACGAGGTGTCGGACGGCCAGCTGCAGCGGGCGTGCCTGGCGCGGGCGCTGACGCTGGATCCCGGCTACCTGATCTGTGATGAGATGACCACGATGCTGGACGCTTCGACGCAGGCTCATCTGGTCGCGGTGGTCAACGCCTACCGCGACAGGACGGGAGCCGGGGTGCTGGCCATCAGCCACGACGAGGTCCTGCTGGACCGCTGGGCCGGCAGCCGGGCCGAGCTCACCGGTGCAGGTAGTCCACCAGGGACGCCTTCTCCGTCTCCAGCTCCTCTATCGCGCTCTTGACCACGTCGCCGATGCTCACGATGCCGACCAGGCGGCCCTGGTCGACGACGGGCATGTGGCGGAAGCGGTGAGTCGTCATGATCCGGCGCAGCTCGTCGACGTTGGCGTTGGGCCCGACGGTGCGTACCTCCGTCGTCATGATCGCCGCGACCTCCGCGTCCAGGACGGCGGCGCCCTGGTCGTGCAGGCGGCGGACGACGTCACGCTCGGAGACGATGCCGTCGATCGTCTCGCCGTCGGCTGAGACGACGACGGCGCCGATGTTGTGTTCGGCAAGCTGTGCCAGCAGCTCCCTGACCGTGGCTCCGGGTGCCACGGTCATCACGTCGCTGCCCTTGTTGCGCAAGATAGTTCCAATGAGCATCTGCACCACCTCGGCTCTCGTAGGAGGGTCCTTCCCCGTTCAACGCCCGGGTTAAGCACTCCGTGCCCTCATCCGTCGCCAAGTAGGCTGGCTTGCCGCAGCGACGCCCTATTAATATGTGAAATACCACTCTCCGACCGCAGCGCAGGGAAGCGATGAACGAGCAGCTGAACACCGGTAGCCACGACCTGCCCATCACCGAGGAACTGGCCGCCTTCATGCGCACCGGCTGGGCCGACACCCGGCGTACCGACCTGAGCGCACTGCCCATCGCCCCCTGGGCGGCCAAGCGCAGGGCCGCCCTGGCCGCCCGCTTCCCGGGTGAGCGGCTGATCGTGCCGGCCGGGGTGCTCCGGGCGCGCAGCAACGACAGCGACCACCGGTTCCGGCCACACAGCGCGTACTCCTATCTGACCGGCGCGAGCGAGCCGGACGACGTGCTGGTGGTCGAGCCCGACGGGCAGGCCAGGCTGTATCTGCGCCCGCGCTCGCCGCGCGAGGAGGGCTCGGAGGCGTTCTACCGCGACCGGCGCTACGGCGAGTTCTGGGTGGGCCGCCGCCCCGACCTGGCCGAGGCCGAGCGGCTCTACCAACTGGAGTGCGCGGACATCCACGACTTCAACCCCGCCGGACCGGCCCGCGTGCTGCGCGGCGTGGACCCGGTCGTGGACGCGGCCGTCGCGCCCGGCGCGGGCGACGCGGAGCTCGCGATCTTCCTGTCGGAAATGCGGCTGATCAAGGACGAGTGGGAGGTCGGCGAGCTGCAGGGGGCCGTGGACGCCAGTGTGCGCGGCTTCGAGGACGTGGTCCGCGCCCTGCCCGAGGCCCTGCGCCACGCCCGCGGGGAGCGCTACCTGGAGGGGATCTTCGGGCTGCGCTCGCGGCTGGAGGGCAACGCGGTCGGCTACGACAGCATCGTGGCCTCCGGCGCGCACGCCTGCGTGCTCCACTGGGTCCGCAACGACGGCCGCCTCGACCCGAGTGAGCTGCTGCTCCTGGACGCCGGGGTCGAGGCCGACAGCCTCTACACCGCCGACATCACCCGCACGCTGCCGCTGTCGGGCCGCTTCAGCCCGGTGCAGCGCCAGGTGTACACGCTGGTGTACGAGGCGCAGAACGCCGGGATCGCCGCGCTGCGCCCCGGCGCCCGCTTCCGTGACTTCCATCTGGCCGCCATGCGCGTGATCGCCGAGGGCCTGCGGGACTGGGGCCTGCTGAAGGGCTCGGCCGACGAGCTCATGGGCAGCGGCCTCTACCGCCGCTACACGCTGTGCAGCAGCGGCCACATGCTCGGCCTGGACGTGCACGACTGCGCGAGGGCGCGCAGCGAGGTCTACCTGGACGGCGTGCTGGAGGAGGGCCAGGTGCTCACCGTCGAGCCCGGCCTCTACCTGCAGCCCGACGACCTCACGCTGCCCGCGGAGTTCAGGGGCATCGGGGTGCGCATCGAGGACGACCTCGTCATCACCCGCGACGGAGCCCGCCTCATGTCCGCCGCCCTCCCCCGCCACCCGGACGAGGTCGAGGGCTGGATGGCCACCCTGCTCTCCTAGGCGCCCAAAGTGGCCAGGAAGCGCGCCACCGCCGGTGTGGGGGTGGCGCGGGCGTCCCAGGCGACGCCGATGGGCCGCTGCTGGGCGGGCACGAGCGGCAGGTAGACGGGTTCGTCGTGCTCCAGCACCGCCGGTCTGGGCAGGACGCCGACGCCCAGCCCGGCGCCGATGAGGCCGCGCACGGTCGCGATCTCCTCACTCTCGAAGGCGATCACCGGCTGGAACCCGGCCGCCCGGCACAGCCGGTCGATGACGTGCCGCAGGTCCGTCGTGGGCGCGAACGCGATGAACGGCTCCCGCCGCACCTCACGCAGCCGCAGCCCCGGTACGGCCAGCGGGTGCTCGACCGGCAGCGCGATGCACAACTGCTGCTCGCGCAGCCCGTGCCAGCGGGCCGGGTGCGCCTGCGGGGGCGGCGTCACCAGCGCGGCGTCGATGTCGCCCTGCTGAAGCCACGCGTACAGTTCCCGGCCGAACCCCTGCCGCAGCTCGAAGCGGATGCCCGGCGTCCGGTCCCGGTGCTCGCGCAGCACCTCTGGCACCAGCCAGCGTCCCACCGAGTGCAGGAACCCGAGCCGGATCAGCCCCGTCCCCGGATCGGTCAGGGCCTCGATCCGGGCGCGCGCCTCGGTCAGCTCGGCGACCGCGCGCGCCGCGTGCTCGCGAAACAGCGTGCCGAACCGGTTCACGGCCAGCCGCCGCCCGTGCCGGTGGAACAGCTCGGCCCCGGCGTCGGCCTCCAGCCTGGCCAGGGCCCGCGAGAGCGTCGACTGGTTGACGCGCTCCAGCGCGGCGGTGTCGCGCATGTTCTCGGTCTCGCACAGCGACAGGAACCAGCGCAGCGTCTGCACGTCCATCCAGCGATGATGCGCCAGACGCATCAGCAGCGTCAACCAGTGCATTTTGAGCATCAGACGAGACCGGGCAGCATCGTGGCCGTGATCCGCCGCGTGAGATATGCGTTGATGTTCGGCGGCCTGGCGAACTTCCTGGCCCTCTACTACGTCCAGCCCCTGCTGCCCGGGATCGCCGCCCGCTTCGGCGTCTCCCCCGCCGAGTCCACGGCGGCGCTGTCGCTGACCACGATCACGATGGCGCTCGCGCTGCTGTTCGTCGGCCCGATCTCCGACATGACCGGCCGGGTGGCCATCATGCGCGCCTCCCTGCTCGGCTCGGCGGCGCTCGGGATCGCCGGCGCGTTCGCGCCGACCTGGCACGCGCTGCTCGTGCTGCGCGCCCTGGAGGGGATCGCGCTGGCCGGGCTGCCCGCCGTGGCGCTGGCCTACCTGCGCGAGGAGACCCCGCCGCAGGCCCATGTGCGCGCCAACGCCACCTTCGTGATGGGCACCGCCGCCGGCGGCGCCCTCGGGCGGCTGCTGCCCGGCCCCGTGCACGCGCTGTGGGGCTGGCAGGGCGCCACGCTGGCCGTCGGCGGCATCATGCTCGTCTGCGCGGCCGGTCTGTGGGTACTGCTGCCGCCCTCGCGCGGCTTCACCCGGTCCACGCCGAGCCTGCGCGGCCTGGCCCGCAACACCGCGCTGACGCTGCGCGACCCGGCGCTGGTGGCGTTGTGCCTGGTCGGGGCGGCGACCATGGGGGCGTTCGTGGGGTTGTGGAACGCGCTCACCTTCCGGCTGGAGGCGGCGCCGTACCTGCTGGGCGGGGCGGGGGCGCTGGTCTTCCTCGCCTACCCCTTCGGCGTGCCGGCGCCCATCGCGGCGGGACGGCTCGCGCTGCGGCGGGGCCGGGGCGTGACGGTCCTGCTCGGTGTGACGTTGCTGCTGGCCGGGACGCTGCTCACCGCCGCGCCCCAGCTACCCGCGATCGTGGCCGGGGTGGCGGTGCTGACCTTCGCCTTCCTCGGCACGCACTCGCTGGTCAGCGGCTGGGTCTCGGACCGCGCGCAGCGGGTGGGCGTGGGTGTGGGGCAGGCGGCCGGCCTGTATCTGCTGGCGTACTACACGGGCAGCTCATGGTTCGGGGCGCTGGCCGCCCAGCGGTGGGAGAGCGGCGGCTGGTCCAGCGTGATCACGGTCTCGGCCGCGCTGGCCGTGGGCGCGGGGCTGCTGGCGGTCCTGGCGCGCCGGTTCGACGCGCGGTGAAGGAGCTAGAGTTCCGTGGTGTACATCGCTCATCAGGTACGCGGCGGCGGCGAGCCCCTGGTGCTGCTGGCCGGGCAGTCGAACTCGCACCTGTGGTGGGAGAGCGTCCGGGAGGACTTCGAGACCCGGCACACCACGATCACGCTCGACTGGCTCGGCACCGGCGACAGTGACAAGCCCGACATCCCCTACTCGACGCGGGGCTTCGCCGCCGACGTGGTGCGGGTGCTCGACGAGCTCGGCATCTCGCGCGCCGCCGTCTACGGCACCTCCATGGGCGGCCGGGTCGCGCAGTGGGTCGCGGCCGACCATCCCGGCCGGGTACGCGCGCTGGTGCTCGGGTGCACCTCGCCGGGCGGCGCCCACGGGGTGGAGCGCTCGCAGGAGGTGCGCAGGGCACTGGCCGCGCCCGGCGCCGGACGGTACACGCTGGAGCTGATGTACACCCCGGAGTGGCTGGCCGGGCACGCCGGGCCGTACCACACGGTCGGTGACCCCGGCATGCCCGCCTACGCCCGCCGCCGCCACCTGACCGCCAGCGCCCGGCACGACGCGTGGGACGCGCTGCCCCGCATCACCGCGCCGACGCTCGTCGTGCACGGCACCGACGACGTGTTCAACCCGGCGGCCAACGCGCCCCTGCTGACCGAGCGCATCCCGGGGGCCAGGATGCATCTGATCAGGGGCGCGCGGCACGCCTACTTCGAGGAGTTCCGCGAGGAGGCGGGGCCGCTGGTGCTCGACTTCCTGGCCGACGCGCCGGGGTGACCGGCGGTGAAGAGCGGGTCGCGGGTGTCGAACGGCACGTCCTCGCGCGACTCGCGGACCGCCCGCATGGACGAGGGCAGGTCGAAGGGCAGCACCCCGTCCACCGGCGCCCGGCCGAGCAGCGCGTCCAGCACCACCTCGTCGGCCGCGCCGAAGTCGGCCAGCATCCGGTCGGCGACGGGGACCAGCCCGGTCAGGACGGCCGGGCGGTCCAGGTGGACGCAGAAGGCCGCCGGGGCCTTCGCGGCCACCGCGCGCAACCGGTCGAGCTCGGCGGCGGGGAACTCCAGCGAGCCCGCGTGGAAGTGCGACTCCAGCAGCCCCTCCCGCGGCTCGTAGGGCGCGTTCAGGCGGATCACCGCCAGGTCGGCCTCCTCCGGCCGTTCGACCACCTGCCCGTAGCGGGCGGCGACGTCCGGGTCGAGGTTCTCCACGTAGAGGGTCCGCGCGTCCCGCGGCCCGCCGGTCAGCCACACCAGCGAACGGCGCTGCGCCTCCCGGCCCAGGCTCCGGTGCCCGGACGCGCCCACCAGCCGCTTCGCCGCGTCCGGGTCGGTGTACGGGTTCTCGAAGAGCCCGAGCCGGAACTTCTCGCGCAGGATCCGGCGCGCGGAGAGGTCGAGCCGGGACTCCGGCGCGCGGCCGGAGGCGACGAGGTCGGTGAGCAGTTCCGGGCAGGTCTCGCCGCCGAGCTGGTCCACGCCGGCCTCCAGCATCATCGCCAGCTGGTCCGGGACCGGCAGGTGCTCGACGCCCCAGTTGCGCGGCGGCAGGGAGAGCACGCCCGGGATCTCGAAGCCGGTCAGCGCGTTGAAGTCGGTGCAGACCACGCCGTCGAAGCCGAACCGGCCGCGGGCCAGGCCGGTGATCACGTCGCGGTTGAAGTTCGCGCCGACCTCGGCCAGGCCGCTGCCGGTGGGGATGGCGTAACACGGCATCAGCTGGCTCACCCCGGCCGCGAAGGCGGCGGCGAACGGGCGCAGGTGGTAGTCGAGGTTGGCGCCCGGGTAGGCCTGGTGCCTGCCGTACGAGAAGTGCGGGTCCTCCCCGGCGGCCTGCGGGCCGCCGCCGGGGAAGTGCTTGACCATGCAGGCGACGCCCGCCCCCCGCATGCCGCGGATGTAGGCGGCGACCATGCGCGCGGCGCGCTCGGCGTCCTCGCCGAAGGTTCCGCTGATCCGCGCCCAGCGCGGCTCGGTGGCCAGGTCGGCCATCGGGTGCAGGGCCAGCCGGATGCCCACGGCGCGCAGTTCCCGCCCGGCCATCGCGGCGAAGCGCTCCACGAGGCCGGGGTCGTCGCTCGCCGCCAGGCCGATCGGCTCGGGTCCCGGGCTGAAGCCGCCGCCGGTGTGCGCGGTCGCCGGGTTGCCGGCGAAGCCGTGGCGCGGGTCGGAGGAGAAGGTGACGGGGATGCCGAGCCGGGTGCCGGCGGCCAGGTCCTGGACCGTGTTGTTCCACTCGGCCATCTCGGCCGGGGAGGGCACGTGCATCATCGCGAAGTGGGTGAGGTGCCGCTCGGTGACGAGCTCGGCGCCGGAGCCCAGGAACATGCGGCCGTGGCACATCAGCCCGGCCTTCTCCTCCAGGGTCATGCGGCCGAGCAGGTCGGTGACCCGGTCCTCCACGGGCAGTGCGGGGTTCCTGTAGGGCGTCATTTCCTTATCAAGGGGGTCAGGGCGGTGGCGAGCAGGGCCGCGACGGCGCCACCGCAGAAGAGCAGGAAGTAGTTCTTGTCCGCCGCGGGCGCGACCGGGTCGCCGCCCACGGCCAGCAGCAGCGGCGCGACGGCCGGGGCGATCGACTGCGGCAGGGCCTTGGCGATGTTGAACACGCCGAGGTAGCGGGCCGAGTCCGCGCTGCCGGGCATCACCCGGATGACGAGCGCGAGGTCAACGGCGTAGAAGACGCCGAGCCCGATCCCGGCCAGACCGGTGGCCAGGTAGATCGGCCAGACGGTGTCGGCGACCATCTTGACCAGCATCGAGGCGGTCAGCAGCAGCCCGGCCACGACGATGAAGGCCCGGTACGCCCGCGTACGCGAGGCCAGCTTGCCGGAGACGCCCGCGGCGGCCACGTTCAGCAGCAGGGAGAGCAGCCCCGTGGCCGAGACCAGCGCGGCCGCGGCGGCGGTGCTCATCTCCAGCCGGGTCATCAGGTAGAAGAGCCCGAAGGTGCCGATGAGCGCGTTGGCGAACTGCAGCAGGAAGCGCTGCACCCAGACCACCGTGAAGCTGGGCGAGAGCCGCGGGTCGAAGACCATGCTGGACAGCACGCTGCGCAGGTTGACCGGCGCGGCCTCGGGCACGACGGTGTCGTCGCGCAGCATCCGCCAGGCCAGCAGCCCGCCGAGCGCCCCGGCCGCGGCGGGGATGAGGAAGAGGGCGGCGACGTTGCCCGACAGCAGGCCCACGAGGACCAGCCCCGGTGTGACGCCGGCGAACCCGGCCGCGCCGAACCATCCGGAGACCGTCGCCTGCTGCTCGGGCGGCACCCGGTCGGCGATCACGGCCGACAGCGCGGCCAGCGCGGCGTTGTAGGACGCCTGGGCCAGCAGCCAGCCGACCAGGAGCTGGACGGTCCCGGTCGCGGTGGCCATCACCACGGCCGCGGGCACACCGCCGGCCAGCCCCGCCACGATCCACGGGCGGCGGCGGCCGTAACGGCTGCGGGTGCGGTCGGACAGGTGGCCGAAAACCGGATTGAGCAGGAACGCGGCCAGCGCGCCGACGGCCGTGACCACGCCGAGCAGGCCCTCCTTGGCGGCGGGGTCGATCTCGCCGGCCTTAAGCCCGAGGGTGGCGATGAGCGGGGTGGCCAGGGCGAAGGTGAGCAGCAGCTCGGTGACGAGCAACGCGGTGACGGTCCGCCGGGGCGCGCGCACCAGGACGAGCTCAGCCACGGATCGCCGCGATCGCCGCCGGTGAGACGCCACAGCGCAGCAGGAACTTCTCCGCTCCGCCGTGCCTGGACCCGATCGTGGCGAGGAAGGCGGTGATCGCCTCCGCGGGAGCGTGGAGCAGCGGTGGCGGGATCTTCGCGAGCCGCTCGCGCAGCGCCTCGACCCCCGCCTCCCCGGCGGCGCCGCCGTTCAGCGCGGTGACACTCGCGTGCCCCGCGGCCAGTTCCCGGAAGATGTCCGGAAGGGCCGCCGCGGTCGCCACGTAGTCGGCCACGATCTCCTCCACGGACACACCGCACAGGTCGAGCAGGAGCGCGACGAACAGTCCGGTCCGGTCCTTGCCCGCCGCGCAGTGCACGAGGACGGGCCCCTGGAAGGCGGCGATCTCCGCCGCCGCGGCGATGGCGCCGGGCGCGCCCTCCGCCATCCGCACGTAGAAGGCGCCCAGGTCGGCGCCGGTCTCCATGGAGGGAATCACCCCGGTGACGTCCAGGGGCAGGTGGTGCACGACGCACCCGGGGACGAGGTCCCACTCGCCGGGCACCCGCTCGGCCGCACCACGGAAGTCCACGATCGAGCGCACGCCGCGGAGCTGCTCAAGGGCCCCGGGCCAGCAGGAGGCGAACGGCTGCGCGGAGCGGAACAGCACCCCGGGAAGCGGTTCACGGAAGTTCATGAGAGACACATCTAGATGTCTAGATGTTGAAGTTGACGCGGGTCAATACTGCCGATGGCAAGCTGGTGAACATGCGTTCCTCCATCCCGGTCTACCTCCGGCTCGCCCGCACGCTCCAGGAACGGATCGACTCGGGCGCCCTGCCCGCCGGATCCCGGCTGCCCAGCGAGCCCGAGCTGTCGGCGGAGTTCGGCGTCAACCGGCTGACGATCCGCCAGGCCATCGCGGAACTCGACCGGGCCGGCTCCGTCGAGATCCGCCGCGGCATCGGAACCTTCGTCCGCTCCCCCGTCACCCGGGTCTCCATCGACGTCGACCCCCTCAGCCAGCGGGTCGACCTGGGCAGCATGCACGCTGGCCTGCCCGCGGAAGGCGTGGACGGCGCCATCGAGCGCATCGTCGCCACCGCCACCGCCGCGAACGCGCCCGAGGACCGCGAGGCCGCCGCCCACCTGGGACGCGGCCCCGGCGAGCTGGCCCGCATCGACACGCTCATCTGGATCGAGTCGGAGCCCTGGGCGATCAGCACGTACTGGCTGCCCGAGCACCTGCTGCCCGGCCGCCTGCCACCGGAGGGCAACGTGGTCCGCTCCCTGGGCGTGGCCCTGCAGTACGACTGGCGGGCCTTCAGCGCGACCGCCGCCGACATCGGCGACGCCGAGCACCTGGGCGTGGCCATCGGCAGCCCGCTGCTGGTCCGCGAGGGCGTCAGCTGCGACCCCGGCGGCGCGCCCGTCCTGTTCGTACGGCGCCGCATCCAGGGCGACCGCATCCGCTTCGTCCTGAACTTCCGGCGCTAGAAGGCTAGAGCATGAAGACGAGCTGGACGGCGATGACCACGTCCACGACCCCGCACCACTCGGCGTAGCTGCGGGCCACGACCTTGTCGAGCTTGAGGTGCACGAAGTCCCAGACCCCGTGGAAGAACCACCCGGCAG
This sequence comes from Nonomuraea sp. NPDC050547, assembly GCF_044457345.1. Classification (NCBI taxonomy): domain Bacteria; kingdom Bacillati; phylum Actinomycetota; class Actinomycetes; order Streptosporangiales; family Streptosporangiaceae; genus Nonomuraea; species Nonomuraea sp. NPDC050547. Next base: position 785,174 of record NZ_JBITGW010000001.1, on the reverse strand, counting down.
CCACCAGATACCGCCCGATCTCAGGGTCGACGATCAGCCCCGCGAAGGCCAGCGCCCCGAACGCCAGCATCCCCACGGCCTGGACCCGCAGGGTCCCGGAGCTCCTGAGCTGCCCGTCGACCGCGCCCCAGACGAGGACGACCAGCGCCATCCCCGCATACACGAACGCGGGCTCGACCACGTCCAGCACCCGCAGCCCGACGACGAGCGCGAGCCCCATCACGAGCCCCGGCCAGGTGGCCTCGCGCCGGCCGAGCTTGGCGACGACGAGGTAGAGCAGCGGCAGGATCAGCAGCGTGCCCGCGAGCGAGCCCACCGCCTCGTCCGATCGGCCGCCGCCGGCGGTGAGGGCGGACATGGCCAGCGCGAGGGCGGTGGGCCAGCGGTTCCTGAGCCACCGGAGTGTTGTCGATGTCATGACTCAAACCTCGGCCCGCCGGCCGTCAAAGGGCAGATGCGGAACGCACGACTCGGCCATGCGGTTTCCCTCTGGCCGCGGGAAGGGGCAGGCTGGGCGGGTGATGGCGATTCACTCGCTGCCCACGCGGCCGCAGGCGGAACCGTACGAGATGACCGCCCGGCTGCCGCCGCCGTGGCTGCGTCCGTACGTGCTGGGGTGGGCCGGGTTTCGCGCGGGCCAGGCGGATCGGTCCAGCCGGATGCTGCCGCTCAACGCGGCCACGCTGATCGTCGACTTCACCGGCCTGGACGCGATCGTCACCGGCCCTCGTGCCGCCGTGACGTTCTCGGCCCGTTCGCCGTGGCGGCACGGGGTCGCGCTCGGGCTCACCCCCGCCGGGATGTCGGCGCTGACGGGCGCGCCGCTGCGCGAGGTGACCGGGACGACCGTGCGGCTGGACGACCTGATGGGCGCCCGCGCCGAGGAGCTGACCGGGCGGCTGACGGCGGCGGCGGGCTGGGCGGAGCGCTTCGGCCTGCTGGAGGAGCGGCTGACGGCGTGGCTGCGTCCCGGCGCCGGCCGCGACGAGCTGGTCATGCGCGCCTGGTCGCGGCTGCAGGATCCGGCCGGGCCGCCCACGATCGCCGCCCTCGCCGGTGAGCTGGGCGTCAGCCGCCGCCATGTCGAGCTCGGGTTCCGCCGGGTGGTGGGGTTGTCGCCCAAGACGGTGGCCAGGATCGCCCGGTTCCAGCGGACCGTGGACACCTGGAGGCGGCCGCAGGCCCGGCTGGACACCGCCCTCGCCTGCGGTTACGCCGACCAGTCCCATCTGGCCAGGGAGGTCCGGGCGATGGCGGAGATGACGCCGAAACAGCTGTTCGCATTCGTTCAATACACCGATCGGCTCGCCGGTTAGCGTGACCTTCCTCTGCGGAAGGGGCACCACGTCATGGCCGATCCGACCCTCGCCGACTTCGGCGCGGACCCGTTGTGGATCATCATCGCGAAGGCGGTGATGCTCTTCCTCTTTCTGGCGCTGGGCGTCGTCTTCGGGGTCTGGTTCGAGCGCAAGCTGATCGCGCGCATGCAGCACCGTCGCGGGCCCAGCCGGGCCGGACCGTCCGGCATCCTGCAGTCGGTCGCGGACGCGATCAAGATGGGCCTGAAGGAGGACCTGTTCCCGCGCGCGGTGGACCGGGTGCTGTACCTCCTGGCGCCGGTCATCATGGTGGTGCCGGCGTTCCTGGCCTTCTCGGTCGTGCCGTTCGGGCCGGTGGTGAGCCTGTTCGGGGTGCGGACGCCGCTGCAGCTGGCGGACCTGCCCGTGGCGGTGCTGTTCACGCTGGCCATGGGCGCGGTGTCGGTGTACGGGGTGGTGCTGGCCGGGTGGTCGTCGCGCTCGCCGTACGCGCTGCTGGGCGGGTTGCGGAGCGCGGCGCAGGTGGTCTCCTACGAGATCGCCATGGGACTGTCGTTCGTCGGCGTGTTCCTGGTCGCCGGGACGCTGTCCACCTCGGAGATCGTCGGGGCGCAGGAGCGGACCTGGTTCGCGGTGCTGCTGCTGCCGTCGTTTCTCATCTACGTGGTCTGCGTGTTCGGCGAGGCCGCGCGCATCCCGTTCGACCTGCCCGAGGGTGAGGGCGAGCTGGTCGGCGGGTTCCAGACCGAGTACTCCTCGTCGCTGAAGTTCGCCCTGATCATGATGGGCGAGTACCTGCACACGTTCACCGCGTCGGCGATGGCGATCACGCTGTTCCTGGGCGGGTGGCGGGCGCCCTTCGGCCTGCCGGACGAGGGCTGGTGGGGACCGCTGTGGTTCCTCGTCAAGTTCGTGCTGGTCTTCTGCTTCGTCGTGTGGGTACGCGCCTCGTTGCCGCGTGTCCGCTATGACCAGTTGATGGCGCTGGGCTGGAAGGTGCTGATCCCGGCCGGCCTGGCCTGGATCATGGTGGTGGCGGCGGTGCGCAACCTGGTGGTGAACGGCGCCGAGCCGCTGGGCATCGGCCTCGGCGTGGTCATCGTGGCCGGCACGCTGGCCGTCTGGCTACGGTTCGACACCGTGCGACAGCGGCGCGAGGAGGCGCGGCAGACGGAGCTGTCCCGCGTGCCCACGGCCGGCGGCTTCCCGGTGCCGCCGCTCGACCTCCCGCACTACCACAACGGCTCCCGGCCATGAGGCACCCGCTCGGCCTTCACGTCGGTGACCGCCACCACCACGACGTCCGGCGGTTCCCGCCATTCGAGCACGTGGTGCCCGTCCCACGCGATCGGGGCGCGGACCGTGTCCAGGGACAGTTCACCGCGTTTGATGAGCGCTTCCTTGCGCGCCCACAGGCGGATCAGCTCGGTGTTGTCGGTGATGCTCGTGGGCGCGGCGATCTGGGCCGCCAGCGTGGTGTCGAAGGCGCCCGGGGGGACCCGTTCCGCGTCGACGCCCACCTTTCCCGGTCCCGCCGCCGCGGCGACGTAGCCGCGCGTGTGGCTCAGGCTGACGCCGAGGCCGGGGAACTCCTTCAGGTACGGCCGGCCGTGCCCCTCCCCGTGGATCTCGCAGTACTGCAGCAGGGTGAGCGTGGCCGGGTCGGCGTCCAGGCAGGCCGCGGCGCTGAGCCGTACCAGAAGGTGGGCGGCGACGAACGCGCGGCGGTCTGCCTCGTGCACGAAGCGGGCCGAGCGCGCGCGCTCGACGTCGGTGAGCCAGGCGGCGGGGGCGAGCACCTGCTCGGGACGCGCGCCCATGACGACGGCGGTGGCGGCTACTTCTTCTTGGTCGGGGTGGGGCTCGGGTCGGCCAGGGGTGTGCCGTCCTTGTTGTACTGGTTCTCCTGGGCCGCGCCGAGCACCGTGACCTCGCGAACCTTCCATGACCCCTTCTCCCGCACCAGAGCGATCTTCAGGTGCGAGTCCTTGACGCTTCTGATCGCCTTGGCGGTCGTCACCTGTTGGTCCACCACCACAATGGCATGGGCGGAGGACTGGTCGGCATCGGCGAGGTAGACGTCGCGGACGGTGGCGACGGAGACGGCCTGCAGCTTGACGATGACCTGTTCCATCACGCCGCCGAAGGCGTCGTCGTAGGTGTTGAGGAAGTCGCCGGTGGCCATGGCCATGAGCTTGGTCCTGGTGGCCTGCAGGCTCTGGTAGTCGTAGCTGAGCAGCGACTGGCCGAAGGTGTGCGCGGCCTGGGAGACTTCCAGGCGCAGGGCCCGGTCGGCCTCCAGCGCGGCGCGGGCGTCCTGGGCGCGGCCCGCTGACATCCACTGGAGTACGGCCGTCGCGGCGAGGGCGGCGACGAGCATGGCGGCCACGGCGCCCATGATCTTCATGCGGAGACCGGAGTCGACCTTCGCCTGAGCCTCGGTCTCAACCTCTACGTCAGGCTCAGCCTTCGCGGGGGTTTCCTGGTCAGTGGTCATGAAAGCTCCGTTTCGCGCCGGCGGGCGGCACGGCCCACCGCGATCCAGCCCACGATGCCACCACCCGCGACGACCGCGAGGAAAATCGCGGCGATCAGGGGCGTGTGGTCGAGCGGGGTGTCGGCCGAGGCCGTCCTGGCGGGGACGTCCTTCTTCGGGGTCGGTGTCGCCTCTGTGGCAGGCTCCTGCTTCTTCCCGGAGGTCACGGGACGGGCCGCGCGCGCCTCCTCCTCGCGGGGGCGCTCGTCCTTCTCCGGGCGCTCCGCGGCGGCCTCGGGAGCGGCGGGCGCCCGCTTCGGGCAGGCACGCAGGCCCGGGATGGCCGGGGGCCCCAGCGGCTCGGCGTACTCCTCGGCCACCTTCGGCCCGCCCGGCACGCTGAAGACGAACATGTTGCGCCCGTAGACGGTGCCGTCGCGGCGGTCGCTGATGTCGTCGGCCAGGCTGAGCGCCGTCGGCATCGTGCTCAGCAGGTGGTGGATGTTCCGCTCGGAATCCGGGGAGAAGATCGGCTTGTGCGGCGTCCCGGCCGCCGACAGCAGGCAGGAGAAGCCCGGCCTGGCCCGCTGGAGCAGCCCGTCGATCTGCGCGAACACCCCAGGCCCCTGGTCCAGGAACGCGTTGAGGTCCTGCCGCGACTCCACCAGCGAGGAGGTCACCAGCTCGGTGTTCTCGATCCCCGAGGCCAGCTCGTTCCTCTTCCCGGCCAGCGTGTGGGTCAGCTCGGTGAGCTGCACCGACAGCTCGTCGAGTACCTCGGAGTTGTCGGCCAGCGTGTCGGTCAGGCCGTGGGCGTCGTCGACGATGCTCCTGATCGCCGGCGAGCGCCCCTCCAGCGCCACGGCCAGCTCGTGCGTGATCGTCTTGGCGTCCTTGGGCGGGACCGCGTTGAGCAGCTTGCCCACACCCTCGAACAACTTCTTGTAGTCCAGCGGCACCGACGTCTCGCGCAGCGGGATCGTGTCGCCGGGCGCGAGGTTCTGGCCGGTCATCGTCTTGGGCGGGGACAGCTCCACGTACGGCTCGCCGATCGCCGACTTGCGCCGGACCTCGGCCGTCAGCGCCTTGGGCAGCCGGACCTCCCGCTCGATGTCGAGGCCCACGACGATCTTGCCGGGCGCCAGCCGTACGTCGCCGATCCGCCCGACCCGCACGCCCAGGTAGGCGACGTCGAAGCCGCGGATCAGGCCGGGCGAGGACTCGAACTCGGCCGAGACCCGGTACGGCTGCTCGATCGCGTCCAGCTTGATGATCGTGGTGAACGCCCAGATCGTCATCACGATGCCCAGCAGCGCGAAGAAGCCCAGGTTGAGGTAGATGCGCAGGTTCTTCATCGCGGCGGCTCCCACAGCAGCTGGAAGTCCTTGAGCTGGTTCGGCAGCGCCGGCGGCTCGACCTTGATGTCGTTGGGGATGACGCCCCTGCTGTCGTTGACCAGCAGGCCCTTCAGCCAGACGTAGATGAGCACCTGGCCGTTGACGGTGATCGGCGGCGTGTCGATGAAGTACTGGATCCTGGCCATGAGGCGCTTGAGATCCTCCTTGCCGCGCACCATCGCGCCGGTGACGCCGTCCAGTTCGCGCATGATCGTGCGCAGGCGGGCCGCGTGGCGCGGGTAGACGGTGGTGTTGGCCTCCTCGGCCAGGCCGGTCAGCGCGACGATGGCCTTCTTCACGTGCTTGCGCCCGTGCGCGATCCTGGCGGTCGCCGCGGCCAGCGTGCCGGGCAGCTTGTCCAGTTCCTTCTCGCCCTTGGCCAGGTCGTCGCCGAGCCGCGCCAGGTAGTCGACGGTGGCCGCCAATTCGGTGCGGGCGGCGGCGTAGCTGTCGGTGACCTCGGCGGTCTGCCTGATGAGCTTGTTGACGTCGCCGCCCTTGCCGGCGAAGGCGGTCGAGGCGGCGTCCAGGATGGCGTTGACGTCCTGCGCGCCGATGGCCTCGATGAGCGGACCGGCCTTCTCGGTGACCTGCTCGATGTCGGGCTCCACCGAGGTGTCGGTGATCGTCGCGCCCTCGGGCAGGTACGGACCGGTGGACAGGTCCTTGCCCGGCGGCGGGCTGAGCGCGACGTAGTTCTCGCCCAGCACCGAGGTCTTGGCCACCGTCGCGGTCGTGCCCCGCGGGACCCGGTGCGCGCCGTCGATCTCCATGGTGACCCTGGCCTGGTAGCCCTGCAGCCGGATCTCGGTGACCGAGCCCACCTTGACGTCGGAGACCTGCACGCTGTGGCCGGCGACCAGGCTCTGCACGTCGTCGAAGGTCGCGTGGAGCGTCAGGTCGCCGCTCGTCCCGCCGAGCGTCTGGAGCGAGCACGAGGTGGTGATCGCCAGGGCGAGCAGGCCGGTCAGGGCGCGCGCTCTCATCGTCCGCCCTTCTTCTTCTGGAACGGGCAGTTGCTGAGCTGACCGGGCAGGCACGGCACCTTGCCCAGGTTCAGCGCGTCGAACAACGGCTGCAGCCACGCCCTGGTCATCGCGTTGAGCACGACGCGGATCTTCAGCAGGTGGTTCTTCCTATCCCACGCCTCGACCAGCACGTCGGCGAAGTCGGCCGCGCCCTTGATCCCCGCGGCCAGCGACTCGCTGTTGGCCCGCACGGTCAGCACCAGCTCGGCCAGCGTCCCCGCGGCTCTGGGCAGGCGCTCGGAGTACTCCTCGATGATCACGTCGCCGCGCCGGACGAAGTCCGCCATGCCCGCGATGAAGCCGCGCAGCCTGCGGCGTTCCTCGGCCAGGATCGCGCTCGCCTCGGAGAAGGCGTCGATGGCCCTGGTCACCTGGCCCTGGCGGTCGTTGAGGCTGGTGGCCAGCCGGTTCAGGCCCTTGGCCAGGTCGATGAGCTGCTGGTCCTGCTTGGCGAGTGTGCCGGTCAGCTCGGCGGTGTCGGAGAGCGCGTTGTTGATCGTCTTGCCGCGCCCGCGTACGCCGTCGGCCAGGTTGCCCGCGACGTCGCCGAGCTTCTCGTCGTCCAGGGCGTCGGTCAGCTTCGTGAAGGCGTCCAGCGCGTCGTCGATCTCCACCGGCAGGTCCGTACGCCCCAGCGGGATGACCGCGCCCGGCCCGGCCCGCCGCTCACCCGGCTTCCACGGCGGATACAGCACCACGTTGCGCTCGCCGAGCGTGTTCTGCGGCGCGACCACCGCCTTCACCTGCTCCGGCAGCGGCACCCGCGCGTCCACCGACATCGTCACCCGGACCTTGTCGCCCTCGATCGCGATCCGCTCCACGTACCCGGCGTCCAGGCCCATCACCTTCACGCGCGCCTGCTCGTACAGCGAGGGCGCGCTCGAGAAGATCGCGGTGATCGTGTACGGCGCCGCCCCGCCCACCAGCCCGCACCCTCCGGAGGAGACCAGCAGGAGCGTCGCCACGAGCAGCTTCAGCACTCTCATCGGTCGTTCTTCCTGTCCTTGGCGATGGCGCCCAGCACCTCCGGGTTGATCGGGCCGAGCCCGGTGGCGATCGCCTCGATCCAGGGCCCCTGGCCGCCCATGGTCGCCAGGCCGGAGAACGTCGGGCCGATCCAGGCCACGAGCTTGTTGAACTCCTGGTTGCTCGCGTTGAGCCGCGTGGTGATCGCGCCGTTGTCGTCGAGGACCTGGACGAGTGCCTTCTCGTGCTCGTTGATCAGCTTGGTGGTGCTCTGGACCAGGTCGCTGCCGTCGCCCAGCAGCGTGCGCAGCTCGTTCCTGCGGCCGCGCAGCTCGTTCAGCATGATCTCGATGGCGTCGATCAGGCGGGCCAGTTGCTTGTCCTTCTTCTCCAGCAGGTCCATGATCCGGGTGCCGTTGTCGAGGAGCTTCCGCAGCTGGGGCTCGCTCTCGCTGATGGTGTCGGACAGGTCGCCGATGTTCTTCAGCAGGCGGGTGATGCGGCCGCGTTCGCTGGTGTCGATCTTGCCGAGCTCGGTGAGCAGTGCGTCCACGGCGTCGGTGTCCAGGGCCTTGACCAGGCGGGTGGCGTCCTTGACCGCGTCGTTGATCAGCGTGGGGGTGCCGGTGCGCTCCACCGGGATGCGGCGCTGTCCCTCGGGGAGCTGGTCCATGAAGGGGGCGGCGACCGGGCCGGTCAGCCTGAGGTAGCGGCCGCCGAGGAGGTTGGACAGGGCGATGTCGGCCCGGGTGGTGCGGCCGAGCCGTACGTCGGAGTCGACGCGCCAGGTGACCACGACGTGGCCCTGCGCGTAGTCCGCGCGGACCTCCGTCACCTCGCCGACGCGCACGCCCGCCACCCGCACGTCCTGCCCGCCGCGCAGGCCGCCGGAGTCGGTGAAGGTCCCCGACATCGTGTAGCCGCCCTCCAGCAGGCCCAGGCTGCCCACCAGGAACGTGGCGACCAGCAGCGAGCCGAGCACGGCCATCGACACGAGGCCGACGACGATCTTGTTGCGGTCGCGGAAGGACTTCAGGGCCATCGGTCACCCACCATGAGCTTCCGCAGGTCCTGGGTGCTGGCGATCTTCTTGCTGCCGCGCAGCGGGGGCGGCGTGGTCATCGGGTACGGGCACGGCGACGGGCCCAGGGCCACGCATGGGACCGCGGAGATGAAGTAGTGGCCGCGGTTGACGCTGGAGTAGGCGCGCTCGAACAGCGGGCGGAAGGTGTTGACCGTCTTCTCGATGGTGCCCACGTTGCGCCGGATGCCGCCGGTCAGGCGCGACAGGTTGTCCACGAGCGCGCCCAGTTCGCCGGCGTTCTTGCCGAGCACCTCGTTGGAGGTGTGCAGGGTCGCGCTCAGCTCCACGATCGAGTCGTCGATGAGCTTCCTGTTGCCCGCGAACGCCTCCGACAGCACCACCAGGTTGTCGACCAGCTGGGAGATCTGCTCGTCGCGCTTGGCGACCACGCCGCTGACGGTCGCGTAGTCCTTCAGCAGGCCGCGGATCGTCTCCCTGCGCTCGGTGAGCGTGCCGGTGATGGCGTTGACGTTGTCGAGCAGCCTCGGGATGTTCTTGTCGTTGCCCTTGAGCGCCTTGGCGGCGGCGGTGAGCAGCTGGTTGATCTGCTCGGGGTCCAGGCTCCTGGTCAGCGGGCCGAGATCGCTGACCAGCTCGCCGATGTCCACGACCGAGGCGGTGCGGGCGATGCGCGCGCCGGGCGGCAGGCGGTCCTTGGCGGTGCCGGGCAGCAGGTAGACCACGCGCTGGCCCACGGCGTTGCGCCAGCGGATCGCCGCCTCGGTGTCGGAGGGCACGGTGACGCCCTCCTGCACCTCCATGGTGACCTCGGCTCTGCCGTTCACCACCTTGATGGTGGCGACCTGCCCGATGGGCGCGCCCGCGATCTTGACCTGGTCGCCCTCCACCAGGCCGGAGACGTCGTCGAAGGTCGCGACGAGGTTGTAGCCGCCGCCGGTGGCGACCCGGGCGATCTGGACGGTGATCAGCCCGATCAGGCCCGCCGCGACGCCGAAGAACAGCGCGAACTTCACCAGGGTCCAGCGGCGCCGCACGATCTGCGGCGAGGTCCTGGCGGGGGCCGCCACCTCAGCGCCTCCCGTCGGTCGGGCCGCAGGCGCCGACGATCAGCTCGCAGATGTCGGTCGAGACGAACGCCTCCACCTGGATCTGCCGGGCGCCGTCCGGGCCCGGCGCCTCGATCAGCTCGTTCAGCAGGTCCACGAGCGTGCGCAGCCCGCGTACGCCGTCGCCGGCCAGGCCGAGCTGGGCGTAGATGAGCGCGGCCACCCGCTCGCCCGAGTGCACGCCGGCGCGCAGGTTCTGCCGGTGCTTGCGCAGGCCGTGCGCGGTCAGGTCGGAGATGTCGGTCATCTCCTTGAGCAGGGCGCGTACCTTGTCGGCGCGCTTCAGCAGGTCGGGGGTGATCGTGTTGATGTCCTCGCCGATGGCCACGAGCTCGTCGCCCTTGCCGGCCAGCGCGCCCGACAGGGCGGCCGTGTCGCGCAGGAAGCGCTGGGCCAGCCCGCGGTGCTTGTGCGCGACGCCGACGACCGTGCCCGCGTCGTCGATCAGCTCGCGCAGGTCCTCGCCCTGTCCCTCCAGGCCCTTGGCGAGCGTGTGCACGATGACCGTGACCTCGCGCGGGTCGACCGCGTCCAGGCCGCGGTAGGCGTCGCCGAGCGTGTCGGACAGGTCCAGCGGGTCCTCGGTCCTCGTGATGACCGCCCCGCTGCCGAGGTACGGCCCCGCCCGCTCCCCCGAGCCGAGCTTCAGGTTGACGTACTTGGGCCCGAAGACCGACGCCGGCTCGATCGAGGCGACCGCCGACCGCGGCACCCGCACGCCCGCCTGCACGTGCATGGTCACCACCGCCTGCCCCTTGGCGTTGAGCGCGACACCGGTCACGTCGCCCACGGTGATGCCGCGGATCTTGACCGGCGAGTTCGTGTCCATGCCCTGCCCGGCGCGGCCGAAGACCGCGTCGATCCGGGTCCCGCTCACCTGGGAGGCGTTGCGCACGATGAAGACCGTGGCCGCCACCAGCGCCACGACCACCAGGGCGGCGATCGCCATCCGGGTGGGCAGGGTGAGTTCCTTGCGTCCCATGCCCCTCACCCCGTCAGCTTCACGCTGCCGCCGCCACCCCAGAACAGGTACGACAACAACAGGTTGAGCAGGACGATCGTGACGATCGACTGGCGGATCGCGCGCCCGGCCGCGACGCCCACGCCGACCGGGCCGCCGGTGGCGTGGAAGCCGTGGTAGCAGTGGATGACGATGACCGTGAACGCGAACACCCCGACCTTGGCGACGCTGAAGACGATGTCGCTGACCGGGAGGTACAGGTAGAAGTAGTAGTCGTAGACGCCCGGCGCCAGGCCGAACAGCACCGTGCTCATCAGCCGGGTGGCGAAGAAGCTGGCGAACAACGCGATCAGGTAGATCGGCATCAGCGCCAGCAGCGCCGCCACCACGCGGGTGCAGATCAGGTAGGTGAAGGCGTTGATGCCCATCACCTCCAGCGCGTCGATCTCCTCCGAGATCCGCATCGCGCCCAGCTCCGCCGTGAACGCCGAGCCGACCTGCGCGGCCAGCGCCGTGGCGGCGATGATCGGCGTGATCTCGCGGACGTTGGCGAAGCTGCCCACCAGGCCCATGAACGACTCGGCGCCGATCGCCTGGAGCCCCTGGTATCCCTGGAGCCCGACGGTGGCGCCCACGACGAAGGCCATCGTGAACACCACGAAGATCATGCCGCCGCCGATGACCGTGGCGCCCACGCCGATCACGACGTCGCTGACCTGCCGCATGACGACCTTGAAGTAGCGCAGGCGCAGGACGATGTCGCGTACGGAGTAGAACAGCACCCGCCAGACGAACAACGGCCAGTCGGCGAGCGTGGCGAACTTCTCGCCGATCTCCCGGCCCTGCCGGGCGAACCTGAGGCCCGCCGTACGGGTGGCCATCACAGCGCCTTGGGCGGGTAGGCGAGGAAGTAGACGGCGGAGATCACGTAGTTGAACGCGAAGACCAGCATGAACGTCACCACGGTGGACTGGTTGACCGCCCGCCCGACGCCGACCGGGCTGGTCGCGCAGGTCATGCCCTTGTAGCAGGCGACGGCCGCGGCGATGAAGCCGAACACCCACGCCTTGAAGAGGGTGACGTAGAGGTCGGAGCCGACGACGAGCGAGAGCGCGCCGTCGAAGTACGCGCCGGGGGTGACGCCCTGGACGACGACGTTGAAGAAGTAGCCGCCCGAGGCGCCGGCCAGGATGACCAGCGGGCACAGGCACACGGCGACGGTGCTGGCCGCCCACATGCGCGGCGTGACCAGCCGGTGGATGGGGTTGACGGACATGACCTCCATCGCGCTCAGCTCGTCGCGGATGTGGCGGGCGCCGATGTCGGAGGTCATGGCGCTGCCTCCGGCGCCGGCGATGAGCAGGGCGCTGGCCAGCGGGGCGACCTCCCGGATGAGGCCGACGAAGACGGCGCTGCCGGTGGCGGAGGCGGCGCCGAGCTGCCAGGCCAGCTCGCCCACCTGGAGGGCCACGGTGGCGCCGAGCGGCAGCGAGACCAGGAGCACGGGCACACTCGTCACCCGGGCCAGGAACCAGCACTGCTCGACGAACTCCCACCACCAGCTTCTGACGTCCCAGGTACGCCGCAGGCCCTCCAGGACGATGACGAAAAGCTCACCCACCTGTCCCAGGGCCGACCCGGCCTTCCGGCCGACGTAACCGGCCATCAGCGCTCCGCCTTGGTTACCGTCATGACCACCTCGTGAACCGGGGCGACTCCGGAGCAGTCACCTTACTGACGAGTTGTCCAGTAGGTCGATGCTTTCTGCTGAATTTGCGCAAAAGCTATGAGACCCGGCTCACCTGTTGTCAGCCCACCACGAAATGTGACAACCCCGTTACCACTGACGTTCCGGCCGCTCCTGGCGGCGGGTGGGGGTCGGGTCGAGGTAGACCTGGGAGATCGTGGGCACGTGCGCGCGCAGCCGCCGGTCCACCTGGTCACAGGCGATCTCCACCCCGGCCGCGCTCGCCGCGTCGTCGAAATCGATCTTGGCCGCGACCAGCAGCCGCCCCGGCCCCAGGTACATGGTCAGCAGCTCGACCACGTCGGCCACCTCCGGCTGCGCCAGCAGCAGGGCCCGGATCTCCGTCTCCACCGGCCGCGGCGCCGCCTGCCCGATCAGCAGCGAGACGTTGGCCGCGATCAACGCCAGCGCCACGACCAGCAGCAGCACCCCGATCGCGACCGACGCCGCCCCGTCCCACAGCGCCGACCCGCTGAGCTGCGAACCCAGCAGCCCGCCCGCGGCGATGACCAGCCCGGCCAGCGCGGCGGCGTCCTCCAGCATGACCGCCTTGAGCGCGGTGTCGGAGGTGCGGGCGACCAGCCGCACCGGCCCGATCCCCCACCGCCGCGCCTCGCGGCGCGCCTGGGAGAGCCCCTTCAGGAACGAGACGCCCTCGATGACGAACGACACCCCGAGCACCACGTAGGAGAGGGTGAAGTCGCCCAGCGACTCGCCGTGGACGATCGTGTGCGCCCCGTGCGTGATGGAGAACCCGGCCCCGCCCACCAGCGTGGCCACGGCCGCCATCATCGCCCAGAAGAACCCGGCCTTGCCGTACCCGAAGGGATGGCGCCGATCGGCCGGCTTGCCCGCCTGCCGGACCGCGACCAGGAGCAGGACCTCCGTCACCGTGTCGGCGGCGGAGTGGGCCGCCTCCGACAGCATCGCGGCGGATCCGCTGATCAGGCCCGCGACCAGCTTGGCCACGGCGATGGCCAGGTTGGCCAGGCCGGCGACCAGCACCGTCCAGAAGCTCTCCCCCGCGCCCTCAGCCATGGGCATCACTCTACGTGAGCGATCTTGAGCATCTTCGAAATCAGGTGACTCCACAACGAAGCGCCCATGAAAGCGCGCACCAAAGCGCGAAGCGGCTCCGGGAACACATGGGTATGCGGGTTTCGACACAGGTCCGGCAGGGTTTGAGGAGGGGAGCAGGCGCTCGCGAGAGGTAGATTGAGATCATGAACGCCCCTCGTTGGCTGACCGACACCGAGCAACGCGCATGGCGTGCTCATCTCGCTCTGCACAAGCTGCTGATGCACCGCCTCGATCGGGAGTTGCAGGAGTTCGAGTTGTCGCTCAACGACTACGAGATCCTGGTCAACCTCTCCGAGAGCCCGGAGCGCAGGATGCGGATGAGCGACCTGGCCGACGCCACGATCCAGTCACGCAGCCGCCTGTCGCACCAGATCTCCCGCATGGAGGCCAAGGGCCTGGTGGTCAGGGAGGACTGCCGCGACGACCGTCGTGGAACGTTCGCAGTGCTCACCGAGCAGGGCTGGGAGACGATCCAGCGGGTGGCGCCCCACCACGTGGCCAGCGTCCGCGAGCACTTCGTGGACCGGCTCACCGACGACCAGCTCGACGAGCTCGACGCCGCGTACACGCCGATCGTGGAGCATCTCAAGAAGCTGCGCTGACACCCAACCGATATCGGCGACCGGCCCGTGGGCTCCCGCGCGCTCGCTACGATCCGGACATGCTGAGAAAGCTGCTGATCGTCCTTGCTCTAGCGCTGGCCGCGGCCTGCTCGTCCGGCGGCGGGGCGGCGCTGCCCAGCGGTCCCGACCTGATGACGAAGTCCGCCGAGGCGATGAAGTCGGTCAAGTCCGCCTCGTTCGCGATCGCCACCGAGGGCAAGCCCAAGGTGCAGATACGCAAGGCCGACGGCCGGTTGACCTCCGCCGGCGACGCCGACGGCACGCTCACCATCGAGGTGTTCGGCAGCCTGCAGGAGATCAGCTTCTTCGTGGTCGGCGACACCGTCCACTTCAAGGGCCCGACCGGCGGCTTCCAGAAGATGTCGAAGAAGGATCTGGCCCAGATCTACGACCCGTCGCTGATCCTGTCGCCCGCCGAGGGCATCGCCAAGCTCCTGTCGACGGCCACGGACCCGCGGGTCGAGGGCGAGGAGGGCGCGGCGTACACGGTCGCGGCCACCTTCTCGCCCGAGGTCCTGGGCAAGCTGATCCCCGGCGTCTCCCAGGGCGTGAACGGCCGGCTCCTGATCGACAAGGCCTCCTCCCGCCTGACCAAGGCCACCCTGCCGTTGCAGGACGGCTCGGTGATCGTCTCGTTCAGCGACTACGACGCCCCGGTCACGATCACCCCGCCCGCGGGATGAAGGCGGCGCGCCGGGTCGCCCTCGGCGTGGGCGGGACGGTGGTGCTGCTGGCCGCGCTCGACGCCTACGTCGTGGTGACCGTCCTGATCGACATCGCCACCGAGGTCGGCGTACCGCTGAACCACCTGGAGCGGGCCACGCCGGTGGTGACCGGCTTCCTGCTCGGCTACATCGCCGCGATGCCGCTGCTCGGGCAACTGTCCGACCGGTACGGCCGGCGTCCCCTGATCCACGCCTGCCTGGCCGCGTTCGCGCTGGGCTCCCTGCTGACCGCGCTGGCCGGATCGCTGCCCATGGTCGTGGGCGGGCGCGCCCTTCAGGGCATCGCCGGCGGCGCGCTGCTCCCGATCACGATGGCGCTCATCGGCGACCTGTGGGACGAGCGCGAACGCCCCGTCGCCCTGGGCGCGGTCGGCGCCGCCCAGGAGCTCGGCAGCGCCCTGGGCCCGCTCTACGGCGGCGTGCTGGCGCTGATCCCGGCCTTCCAGGTGTTCGGGGTGGAGCTGGGCGGCTGGCACGCCATCTTCTGGATCAACCTCCCGCTGGCCGCGCTGGCCGCGATCGCGGTGCAGCGCACGGTTCCCGGCCGCCCGCCGGTCCCGGTCGCCCTGGCGGGAGCCAGGATCGACACCGTGGGCGGCGTGCTGCTCGCGCTCGCGCTGGCCCTGCTGGTCGTCGGCTTCTACAACAACGACCCGGCCAAGGCGATCCTGCCGCCGTGGGGCCTGCCGGCGATCGCCGCCGGCCTCGTCGTCGGCGCGGTGTTCGTCTGGTGGGAGATCCGCTCGCCGGTACGCCTGCTCGACCTGGCCGGCGCCCGTAAGGGCCCGCTGCTGGCCACGCTCGGCGTCAGCTTCCTCGCCGGCGCCGCACTGCTGGTCACCATGGTGTTCGTGCAGTTCACCGCGCAGACGCTGCTGGGCCTGGAGGCGCTGGAGGCCGCGCTGGTGCTGGGCCGCTTCCTCATCGCGCTGCCGGTCGGCGCGGTGCTCGGCGGCGTGCTGGCCCGCAGGCTCGGCGACCGCCCGGTCACGGTCGCCGGCCTGCTCGTCGCCACCGTGGGATACGTGCTGATGAACCGCTGGCCGCTCGACCTGACCGGGCACCCGATCGACCTCGCGCTCATCGTCGCCGGCCTCGGCCTGGGCCTGGTCATCGCGCCGATCTCGGCCGCGGTCCTGCGCGTGACCCCGGCGGTCCAGCACGGCGTCGCCTCCGCCGCCGTCGTCGTGGCCAGGATGATGGGCATGCTCATCGGCATCGCGGGCGTGTCCGCCTGGGGCTTCTACCGCTTCCAGTCGCTGACCGCCGACCTCGACACCCCGCTGCCCGTCGGCGTCGACGCGGCCACCTACGCCCAGCAGCTGGCCGTCTACACCGCGAAGGTGAAGGCGGCCCTGCACGTGGAGTACACCGAGATGTTCCTCGTGACCGCCGTGCTCTGCCTGCTGGGCGCCGTGGTGGCCCTCTGGATGCCTACGGCGAGAGGCGATGCAGGTCGCGCGGGAACAGAGTCGCCTGCCTGATGTTCGCCGCGCCGGTCAGCCGGGCCGTCCAGCGTTCCAGGCCGATGGCGAAGCCGCCGTGCGGCGGCATGCCGTACGCGAAGGCCTGCAGATATCCCCGGTACGGCTCCGCCGCCTCCCCCCGCTCGGCCAGCGCGGCGAGGTAGTCGGCGTGCCGGTGCAGCCGCTGCCCGCCCGTGACCAGCTCCAGCCCGCGAAACAGCAGGTCGAAGCCGTTGGAGGAGCCGGGCCTGGCCGGGTCGGGATGGGTGTAGAACGGACGCTTGGCCATCGGGTAGCCGGTGACGAACAGGAAGTCCGAGCCGTGCTCGCGCCGCGCCCACTCCGACAGCTCGCGCTCACGCGCCGGTGACAGGTCGGGCTCGTCGCTGACGTCGGAGAAGTGCACCGCCGGGATCTCGGCGGGCACCTCGGGCAGCAGGTCGCGGGCCTTCGGGACGCGGTGCCGTACCGACTCGACCATGCCCGCGACGGCCTCGCGCAGGACCGCCATGACGTCGCGGTGGTCGGTGACGAAGCCGAGCTCGGCGTCGAGGCTGGTGTACTGCGCCAGGTGGCGGGCGGTGTCGTGCGGCTCGGCGCGGAAGACGGGCCCGACCTCGTAGACGCGTTCGAAGACGCCGACCATCATCTGCTTGTAGAACTGCGGCGACTGGGCCAGGTAGGCGCGGCCGCCGAAGTAGTCGACGGAGAAGACGTTCGCGCCGGATTCGGTGGCCGACTCGACCAGCTTGGGCGTGTGGATCTCGGTGAACGCCAGCCGGTCCAGCGTCTCCCGGAACCCCGCCACGCTGGCCGCGGAGATCTCCAGCGGCAGGCGGAGCGCGGGATGGCGAAGGGCCAGCGGCGCGTGGTCGAGCACGGTCGGCAGCGCCGCGCTCACCTCGGGGCGGAACAGCTCGAACGGCGGCTGGGCGGCCTCGCCCAGCACGGTGATCTCGGGTTCGGTGATCTCCACGCCGCCGGGCGCCCGCGCGCTGGGCGTGGCGATCCCGGTGATCTCGACGACGCTCTCCTCACCCGGCAGATCCGGGCTGGTCGTGACCGCTTGGGCCAGGCCCGCACGGTCGCGTACGACGAGGAACGACACGGATTTCAGCTGCCGGCGGCGATGAACCCATCCGGCGATCTTGACTCGTTGCCCGGCGTGCTCGGAGAGCTCCGCCGACAGGACACGAGAGATCATCACAACTCCTCGGGGAAGATGCATGACCCCTTGGGAGTGCGGGGGAGAAGGGAGCTCCCGGTGCCACCGCACTTTCGCCGCCCCGCGAGGAGGCGGCCTCCACGACCCGATGACGGGGGTCAGGCCGGCGGGGCATTTCCTCCCCGCACTCGGGAGTGTCTTCGCCCGGGGCGCGGGGCCGCCTTCTCAGCTGCCGGCGGCTCTCTGGACCCGCGTGGTCCCCGGACTACTCATCTCCGTCTACGCGTTGCCGGTCAACTTATCATTTCTTGGCCGGGGCCCCGCCGCTCTTGCGCTTCTCGCGGATCTTCATCGTCACCTCAAGGGGCGAACCGGCGAAGCCGAACTCCTCGCGCAGCCGGCGTTCGATGAAGCGCCGGTAGGTGTCCTCCAGCCAGCCCGAGGTGAACAGCACGAACTTCGGCGGCTCGGTGGACGCCTGCGTGGCGAACAGGATCTTGGGCTGCTTGCCGCCACGCACCGGCGGGGGCGTCGCCTGGACCAGCTCGGTGAGGAAGGCGTTGAGCCGGGACGTCGGCACCCGGGTGGACCAGGAGTCGAGCGCCTTCTCCAGCGCCGGGACGAGCCGGTCGACGTGCCGGCCGGTCTTGGCGGAGATGTTGACGCGCAGCGCCCACGGGGTCCGCACGAGCTGCCGGTCGATCTCCTTCTCCAGGTAGTAGCGCCGGTCCTCGTCGACCAGGTCCCACTTGTTGAAGGCCACGACCATGGCCCGGCCGGACTCGATGACCAGCCCGATGATGCGCAGGTCCTGCTCGGTGAGCGGCTCGGAGGCGTCGATGAGCACGACCGCCACCTCGGCCTTCTCGAGCGCGGCGCGGGTGCGCATGGCGGCGTAGAAGTCGGCGCCCTGCAGCTCGCGGTCGCGGCGGCGGATGCCGGCGGTGTCGACGAAGCGCCACGGCTTGCCGCCGAGCTCGATCAGCTCGTCGACCGGGTCGCGGGTGGTGCCCGCCATCGGGTCGACCAGCACCCGGTCCTCCCCCGCGAGCTTGTTGAGCAGGGAGGACTTGCCGACGTTGGGCTTGCCGAGCAGCGCCACCCGGTGCGGGCCGCCCTGCTCGCCGAACTTCAGCTCGGGCGTCTCCGGCAGCGCGTCCAGCACGATGTCGAGGAGGTCGCCGCTGGAGCGCCCGTGCAGGGCCGAGACGGGGTACGGCTCGCCGAGCCCCAGCGCCCACAGCCCGGAGGCCTCCAGCTCAAGCTGCTGGTTGTCGACCTTGTTGGCGGCCAGGATGACCGGCTTGCCGGACTGGCGCAGCACGTTGCCGACGATCTCGTCGGCGTCGGTGGCGCCCACGGTGGCGTCGACCACGAACAGGATCACGTCGGCGAGCTGGACGGCCACCTGGGCCTGCTCGGCGATGCGCAGGTTCATGCCGGTGGCGTCGGGGTCCCAGCCGCCGGTGTCGACCACGGTGAAGCGGCGCCCGCGCCAGTTGGCGTCGTAGGCGACACGGTCGCGGGTGACGCCCGGCACGTCTTCCACGACCGCCTCGCGGCGGCCGATGATGCGGTTGACCAGCGTGGACTTGCCGACGTTCGGGCGTCCGACGATGGCCACGACGGGCAGCGGCCCGCTGTCGTCGTCATGGTCACTGATCTGCAGGTCGTCGAACTCAGCCTCGACCCAGTCCCCCGTGTTCACGATGTTCTCGTCCTTCGTGTGAGTACCGCACCTGAAGGTCAGGCGCGCTCGTCTACCCGGTCGCGCTCGCTCCGGAGCCCGCCCGGGCCTCCTTGCCGGGCGACCACACTCAGCACCGCGTCGATGACCTCTTGCAGGGTCAGCGGCGTGGTGTCGAGCTCGATGGCGCCATCCGCCATCGACAGTGGATCTGCCTTACGTGTCGAGTCCAGGGTGTCACGCCTGGCCATGGCGGCCTGCTGCGCCTCCACCGTGGTGCCCGACAGCTCCGCGGTGCGCCGCAGGGCGCGCGCCTCCGCGCTGGCGGTGAGGTAGATCTTGACCGCCGCCTCCGGCCAGACGACCGTGCCGATGTCGCGGCCTTCGACCACGATGCCGCCGGCGCCGATGATCTCCCGCTGCAGGGCGACCAGACGGGTCCGCACCTCGGGCACCGCGGCCACCGCCGAGACGGAGCCGGTGACCTCGCCCGTGCGGATCGGCCCGGCGACGTCGGTGGCGCCCACGTGGATGGTCGGCCCGTCCGGGTCGGTGCCGGTGACGATCTCGGGCTCGCCGCAGCGCGCCGCGACGGCGGCCGGATCGGCCACGTCGACGCCCTGTTCGAGCATCCACCAGGTCATCGCCCGGTACATCGCCCCGGTGTCCAGGTAGCGCAGGCGCAGCACACGGGCCACCCCGCGCGACACACTCGACTTGCCCGACCCCGAAGGGCCGTCCATGGCGACGACCAGACCGGCCACGGTCTCTCCCTCTTCACGGCTTTACCTCAACCTGAAGAGGCTACCGCCTCCGCGTCACTCACCGATCCAGCTTCGGCGCTCAGCCGCTGCTGAGACGGAACGCGCGGGCGGGCACCAGGCCCCGCTTCAGCAGCGCGAAGCCCGGCAGCGGGCTGCTGCTGACCGTCTCCTTGTAGACGACGGCCCAGCGCCCCGTCAGGTACGCCCGCCGCGGGCTGTCGTCGCCCCGCGTGAACTGGATGATCCCGTCGGCCCGCCCCAGGCTGAGCGGCTGGTGGAAGTACCCGAACCGGAACGGCCTGGCCCGCCCGCCCCGCAGCCGCGCGGCGATCACGTCGGCGGCGTGCAGAGCCGTGGGGATGCCGCTCTGGCAGGTGCCGTGAATGACCCCGTACGGCTGGCCGACGGCCGCCGCGTCCCCGACCGCGTACACGTCGGGATGCGAGACCGAACGCAGCGTCGCGTCCACGACGACGCGCCCGCGCCCGTCGACGTCCAGCCCCGACTCCCATGCCAGCGGCAGCCCGGTGGTGCCCGCGGTCCACAGCGTGACCGAGGACGCGACGAGCTCGCCCCCGGCCAGCTCCACCGCGTCGGGCAGCACCTTCTCCACCTCGACGCCCTCGCGCACCTCGATGCCGAGGCGGTCCATCGCCCGCCGCACGTAGGCGCGGGCCCTGTCGCCCATCATCGAGGCCGGGGCGCCCCGACTGAGCAGGACCACGCGCAGGTGGGGGTGCGCTTCGGCGATCTCGGTGGCCGACTCGACGCCGGTCAGGCCGCCGCCGGCGACCACGACCGTGCCCTCGGTGAGGCGTTTCAGCGCATCGGCCAGCCGTAGCGCGCCGTCGTGGTCGTCGTAGACGTGGGCGTGCTCGCGCACGCCCGGGGTGGAGCGGTCGGTGACGGTGCCCAGCGCGTAGACGAGCTTGTCGAACCGGGCGACGCGCCCGCTCTGGAGCGTGACCTCGTGCCGGCCCGGATCGAGTCCGGTGACGCGGTCATGCAGGAAGGTGATGCCCGTCCCGGCGATCACCTTCTCGATGGCGTGGCCGGTCAGCCGCTGGCCCGCGGCCGTCTGATGCATGCGCAGCCGCTCGGTGAAGCGCGGTGAGGCGTTGACCAGCGTCACCCTGGCGCCCTGGCGGCGGGTCTTCACCGCGACCCGGATCGCCGCCATCATCCCGGTGTATCCGGCTCCCAGAACCATGATGTGTGTCATGCCGGGAAGACGGATCCACCGCGCCAGAATGTGACATCGGCGCGGGCGCTACGGCACCTGCCAGCCGCGCTCGTGCAGAGCCTCCTGGAGTACGGCCACCGCGTCCGGCTGCACCGACACCTCCGCCAGGCCCAGGGGCAGGCCCGGAGCGTGCTCCAGACGGACGTCCTCGACGTTGACCCCGACCTCGTCACACACCTGGAACAACCGGGCCAGCTGACCCGGCCGGTCACCGATGACCACCTGGACGACGCCGTAGGCGGCGGCGGGGCCGCCGTGCTTGCCCGGGATGCGCCCGTGCCCGGCGACGCCGCGCTTGAGCAGTCGCGTGACGTCGGGGCCCGCGCTCTGGTCGCCTCCGGCCAGCGCGCGCAGCGCCGCCGCGGCCTCGGTCAGGTCGCGCGAGACCGCCTCCAGCACTTCGGCGACGGGCTCGGCGTTGCCGGACAGGATGCCCAGCCACAGGCCGGGGTCGCTGCCGGCGATCCTGGTCACGTCCCGTACGCCCTGACCGGCCAGGCCCAGCGCCACGTCGGAGGCCTCCGACAGCCTGGCCGCCACCGCGGAGGCGGCCACGTGCGGCGCGTGCGAGACCAGCGCGACCGCGCGATCGTGCTCCTCGGCGCTCACCTCGACCGGGTTGGCGCCGCACAGCTCGATCAGCTCCAGCACCGCCCGCTTCGCCTCGGGCCGCGCCGCCTCCGTCGGGCACAGCGCCCACGGCCGCCCCAGGAACAGGTCCGCCCTGGCCGCGCCCGGCCCGGCCTTCTCGCGGCCGGCCATCGGGTGCGAGGCCACGTAGAGGCCCATGTCGCAGCCCAGCTCGACGGCCCTGGCGATCGGCATGGCCTTCACGCTCGACACGTCGGTGTAGAAGCGGGCGGCGTCGCGCCGCTGCAGGCCGCGCAGCTCGGTCGCCACGTGGTCCGGGGGGACCGCGACGATGGCCAGGTCGACCTGTTCGCCGGAGTGCCATTCCTGGCCGGCGCCCATCTCCCTGGCCAGGCGTACCGCGCCGAGGTCGCGGTCGGCCAGCAGGACGCTCACGCCGCGCTGGCGCAGCGCCAGCCCGATCGAGGTGCCGACCAGGCCGGTGCCGAGGACGAGGACGGTCTCCAGCTTCATTGGGCGATGTCCTCACGCAACGCGACGGCGCCGCGCAGGTAGACGTGGCTGATCTCGCCACGTGGCCGGTCGGTCTCCACATGCGCCATCAGCCGCACCACGCGCGGCAGCGCGCCCGGCACGTCGATCTCCGTGCAGCAGATGAGCGGCACGTCGTGGAAGCCCAGCTTGCGCGCGGCCAGAGCGGGGAACTCCGCCGTCAGGTCGGGCGTCGCGGTGAACAACACGCTGATCACGTCGTCGGTCGACAGCCGGTTGCGCTCCATGAGCGTGCTCACCAGCTCCGTCGTCGCCTCGATGATCGCGTCGCGGGTGTTGGCGCCGACCTGGATCGCCCCGCGAATCGCCCGGACCATGGTGCTCGTCCCCTTCATAAGGCATGGAGCCCGTACGCGGCGGTACGGGCTCCTGGGTATGGGCTGCCAGATTACATCTTGACGGCGGCGTACAGCTCGCCGACTTCCGCCAGCGACAGCGCCCGCAGCGTGCCCGCCTTGGTCCGGCCCAGCTTGACCGGCCCGAACTCGATCCGCGCCAGGTCGATCACCCGGTGACCCGACTCCTCCAGCATGCGGCGCACGATGTGCTTGCGGCCCTCGTGCAGCACCACCTCGACCAGCGCCTGCTGGCCGTGCTCCTGCACGATCGAGAACGAGTCCGCGCGGGCGAGGCCGTCCTCCAGCTCGATGCCCTCACGCAGCCTGCGGCCCAGGTCGCGCGGGATCGGCCCCGGCACCTTCGCCCAGTACTTCTTCTGCACCCCATAGCTCGGGTGCGTCAGCCGGTTGGCCAGCTCGCCGTCGTTGGTGAGCAGCAGCAGGCCCTCGGTCTCGGTGTCCAGCCGGCCCACGTGGAACAGCCGCGGCGCCAGCTCCTGCACGTAGTCGGCCAGGCACGGACGGCCCTGCGGGTCCTCCATCGTGGACACGACGCCGATCGGCTTGTTCAGCGCGTAGTAGACGAGGTCGGGGGCGGTGGGGATGCGCTTGCCGTCCACGTGGATGACCTGCGCCGCCGGGTCCACCTTCGCGCCGAAGCGGCGGACGATCTGGCCGTTGACGGTCACGCGACCGGCGCCGATCATCTCCTCGCAGGCACGCCGGCTGGCCACGCCCGCCTGGGCGAGCACCTTCTGCAGCCTGACGCCGCCGGGAACCTCGGTGGTGTCCCGCTCGTCGGTGTAGCCGGGCTCGAAGAACGCGGTGTCGCGGATGGGCTGGCGGGCGGTCTTGAACCGGTCCGACGGCCTGTCGCCCCTGCTCGGCCGCTCGTCCCGCCGCGGCCCCCTGCTGGGGGTCTTGCCGCCGGTACGGCTGCCGCCGATCGTCTGAACGTCGTCGCGCTTGCCGTAGCGTGCCCTGGTGGGGCCGGGGGCGGAGTCACGCCGCCCACCCCGGGCGGCCCGGAACCCGTCATTCCCGGAACGCTCCGGCCGCTCCGCCCGGTCGTCGCGGGGCTGGTAACCGCCACGGTCACGGTCATCACGACGCTGGTAACCGCCACGGTCACGGTCATCACGGCGCTGGTAGCCGCCACGGTCGTCGCTACGGCCCTGATAGCCGCCGCGGTCGTCGCGCCGCTGGAACCCCCCGCGGTCGCGGTCGTCGCGGGGCTGGTAGCCGCCACGGTCACGGTCATCACGGCGCTGGTAACCGCCACGGTCGTCACGACGCTGACCCTGGCCACCACGGTCCTCACCACGACCCTGGTAACCACCACGGTCGCGGTCGTCACGCCGCTGGTAGCCGCCACGGTCGTCGCTACGGGGCTGGTACCCGCCACGGTCGCGGTCATCACGGCGCTGGTAGCCGCCACGGTCGTCGCCACGGCCCTGATAGCCGCCGCGGTCGTCACGACGCTGACCCTGGTAACCGCCACGGTCACGGTCGTCACGCCGCTGGTAGCCACCGCGGTCGTCGCCACGGCCCTGGTTGCCGCCGCGGTCGTCGCGGCGGTCGGTGGGGTTGCCGGGGCGGGTCCGGGAGCCGCCCCTGTCGGCGCGCAGGGAGTCTCGGTCCCCGCTGCCGCCGCGTCGGTCGTCGGAGCGGAAGGCGGGACGCCCGCCGCGGCCCGCGTGGCCGCCCGAACGTCCTCGACCGCGTCCATCACCGGACGGGGTGCTTCGCCTGTTGTTCACTTCGTTGTCTCCTCGAGGTTCTCCACGTCGTCCGGGAGGAGCGGCGCAAGCTCGGGGAGCTCGCCGATGTCCTTCAGTCCCAGACGCTCCAGGAAGTATGAGCTTGTCCGGTAGAGCACTGCCTGGCTCTCCGGGTCGGTGCCGGCCTCTTCGACCAACCCCCTGGCGACGAGCGTACGCATGACGCCGTCGCTGTTCACACCGCGTACCGCGGCCACGCGGGCACGGCTCACCGGTTGCCGGTAAGCCACGACCGCGAGAGTCTCCAGAGCGGCTTGCGTGAGCCGCGTCTGCTGCCCGTCGCGCACGAAGCGCTCGACCAGAGGCGCGCACTCGGCCCGCGTGTAGAAACGCCAGCCTCCCGCCACCTCTCTCAGGTCAAAACCCCGCCGATCGGCCGTGTATTCCGCCGCCAGCTCCGAAAGCGCTTGTCCGACCTCTTGCGTCGGCCTCTCCAGCACCTGAGCGAGCGTCACCTCGGCCACCGGCTCATCCACCACCAGCAGAATCGCCTCCAGCGAGGCCTTCAACCCCAGCCCCGCCTCGCCGCCCGTTCTCGGAATCTCCCCCGAAGACGGCACAACCGCGGCCGAGGAGGACAAAACCTCCCCATCCGAGTCCGAGGCGGCGCCGACGGAGTCCGACCTGACCAGATCCTCCTCAGCCCGGCCCGGCGTCTCCACTGCCGAAGGGGCCGGAACCTCCTCAACCGGGTCCGTGGCCGTCTCCGGCGACGAGACGGCCGGGGCCGGGTCGTCGTCGGGGGCGGGCGCTTCGGTGGGGAGTTCCGCCGCCGGGCGGTCGTCCTCGGAGTCGGCGGGCAGGCGGGGCGCCGGGGTGGGCGGGGTGGTGGACAGGGCGCCGGGGAGCGTCATCCAGGCGGGCAGGTCCGGGTCCGCGGAGCGGCGGGGGGCGGGCGGGGTGTCGTGCTCAGGCATCGGTCTTCTTCTCCGCGGGTTCTTCGTAGTCGTCGCCGACCGAGATGTCGCCGTCGTCGGTTCCGGTCCAGGTGACGTGGAGGTCGCCGAGCGGTTCGACCTGGTCGAAGGTCACGGCCGACTCCCTGAACAACTCCAGCACCGCCAGGAACCGGGCGATCACCTCGAACGTGCCCTCGCAGTCGGCGACCAGGGCGCGGAACGTGGCCTTGCGCATCCGCCGCAGGCGCCGCACCAGGATAGCCGCCTGTTCGCGGACGCTGGCGAGCGGTTGGTAGATGTGGCCGACACTGACCGTCGGCGGCAGCTTCGGGGTGAAGGCCTTGGCCGCGATCCTGGCGAGCTGGTCGGGCCCGATCCCCAGGATCAGCTCGGGCAGCAGGTCGGCGAACTCCCGCTCCATGGGCACGATGCGCGGGAAGCGCAACGCCTCCTCCGCCATCCTGCCGGCGAAGATCTTCGCCACCTGTTTGTACGCCTTGTACTGCAGCAGCCGGGCGAACAGCAGGTCACGCGCTTCCAGGAGCGCGAGGTCCTCTTCGTCCTCCACCTCGCCGGACGGCAGCAGCCTGGCCGCCTTGAGGTCGAGCAGGGTCGCCGCCACGAGGAGGAAGTGGCTGGTCTGGTCGAGGTCCCATTCGGGCCCGCGCGACTTGATGTAGGCGATGAACTCGTCGGTGACCTTCGACAGGGAGACCTCGGTGATGTCCAGCTTGTGCTTGGAGATCAGGCCGAGCAGCAGGTCGAAGGGGCCCTCGAAGACGTCCAGGTGGACCTGGAAGCCGCCTTGCTCGGTCGAGGTCGATGTCACCTGGCCATTGTCGC
Source organism: Nonomuraea sp. NPDC050547 (assembly GCF_044457345.1). Taxonomy (NCBI): domain Bacteria; kingdom Bacillati; phylum Actinomycetota; class Actinomycetes; order Streptosporangiales; family Streptosporangiaceae; genus Nonomuraea; species Nonomuraea sp. NPDC050547. The sequence continues at coordinate 759,372 of NZ_JBITGW010000001.1, read as the reverse complement.
AGGAGCGGGCCAGCGCGACAGCACTTCGCGGGCCAGCTCCCGGTACGCGTTGGCACCGAGCGAGGACGGGTCGAAGGTGGTGATCGGCTCCCCGGCGACGGTGGCGTCGGGGAAGCGGACGGTGCGGTTGATCACCGTGTGGAACACCTTGTCGCCGAAGGCCTCGACGACCCGGGCGAGGACCTCGCGGCCGTGCAGGGTACGCGCGTCGTACATGGTGGCGAGCAGGCCTTCGATCTCCAGCTCGTCGTTGAGTCGTTCCTGCACCTTGGCGATGGTGTCCATGAGCAGGGCGACGCCGCGCAGCGCGAAGAACTCGCACTCCAGCGGCACCATGACGCCGTGGGCGCAGGTCAGCGCGTTGACGGTGAGCAGGCCCAGGGACGGCTGGCAGTCGATGAGGCAGACGTCGTAGTGCGGCAGCAGCGGCTTGAGCACGCGGCCGAGCACCTGCTCGCGGGCCACCTCGGTGACGAGCTGGACTTCGGCGGCGGACAGGTCGATGTTGCTGGGCAGCAGGTCGAGGTCGTCGACGCCGGTCTCCAGCAGCACGTCCTCGGCGGAGACGTTGCGGTCCATCAGCAGGTTGTAGACGGTGAGGTCGAGCTGATGGGGGTTGATGCCGAGGCCGACCGAGAGCGCGCCCTGCGGATCGAAGTCGACGAGCAGGACCTTCAGCCCGTACTCGACGAGCGCGGCGCCCAGGTTGATGGTGGTGGTCGTCTTGCCGACGCCACCCTTCTGGTTGACCATCGCGACGACGCGGGCGGGCCCGTGGATCTCGCGCCGGGCCGGCTCCGGGAACACTGGACGCGGCCTTCGGGTGGGGCCCAGGTTCACGCCGGCGGTGGGCGTGGCCGTCTTCGTGTCACCCCAGGGGTTTTCGGGGTTCCCCTGGGTCGATCCGTTGGTCGTCACAGTCACCAGCTCGAACCTCCCTGACGATCCCGAACCGGACCGTCCGGACGGACACTATGGCGTCAGCACTTAACGCGGCAAGGCGGCACGCCGTACGCGCCGCACGTCGCAAAGACTATAGATCACTGCCGGGCACGCGGATGCGCCGCGGCGTAGACCTCGCGGAGCCTGTCGACCGTCACCAGCGTGTAGACCTGGGTGGTGGTCACCGAGGCGTGACCGAGCAGCTCCTGGACCACCCTAACGTCGGCACCGCCGTCGATGAGGTGGGTTGCGAAGGAATGGCGCAACACGTGGGGGGAAATCCCGGCAAGTCCGGCTCGTTCCGCGGCGGCCTGGAGTACCTCCCAGGCGCCCTGCCGGGTCAGGCGGCCACCCCGGGCGTTCAGGAACAACGCGGGCGTGCCCCGCCCATGGGCCACCAGACCGGGGCGGGCCCGGACGAGGTAGGCGTCGAGGGCTTCGCGGGCATAGCGGCCCAGCGGGACGACGCGCGTGCGGCCGCCCTTGCCGCGCAGCCGTACCTGCTCGGCTTCGAGGTCGTCGACGGCCAGGCCGACGGCTTCCGAGATGCGGGCGCCGGTGCCGTACAGGACCTCCAGGAGCGCGCGGTTGCGGAGGGTCAGCGGCGCGCTCTCGGGACCGGAGGCGGCGATGAGGAGCTCGACCTCGTCGACGGTGATCGGCTTCGGCAGGCGGCGCAGCTGGCGGGGCGGGCGCACCTGGTGGGCGGGGTCGTGGCCGGTGACGCCCTCGCGCAGGGCGAAACGGTGCAGGCCGCGTACCGCCGAGACCGCCCGCGCGGCCGAGCTGGCCACGAGGGCGGGGTGTTCGCCGTCGCCCTCGCGCAGCGCGGACAGGAACGCCAGGACGTCGGCCTCGGCCACCTGGTCGAGCTCCAGGCGCCCGCGCGCCTGGAGATGGTCGACGTAGCGGCGCAGGTCACGCTTGTAGGAGGCGAGCGTGTTGACAGCCAGACCCCGCTCCACCGCCAGATGGGCGAGGTAGCTGGAGAGCACCGCCTCCACGAAAGCTCACTCCTCGGGTGCGTCGGCGGGCCGCAACAGCCCGAACCCTTCGACCGATGCCGCGTACGCGGCGAGGATACCGGCCACGGCCGGGGAATTGTGGATCATTCCCATGAGCGCCTTCTCGACGGCGTCGGCGAGGGGTACCCATTCGAGCGGCATGTCGGTCTCTTCGTGCTTGCGCTCGAAGTCGATCTCGGTACGGCGCAGCCCCCGCGCCAGGAACACCCGGATGCGCTCGTCGGTCATGCCCGGCGAGCTCATCAGGTCGACCAGCGTGTGCCAGGTGTCGGCGGCGTATCCGGCCTCCTCGGCCAGCTCACGCGCGGCGGTGGTGACCAGCGGCTCGCCCTCGACGTCGCGGATGCCGGCGGGCAGCTCCCACAGCAGGTGGCGCACCGGGTGGCGGTACTGGCGCAGCAGCAGCACCCGGTTCTCCTCGTCGAGCGCGAGGACGGCGACCGAGCCGGGGTGGACGACGTAGTCGCGGTCGGCGACGTCGTCGTCCGGCATGCGCACGGAGTCGGTGCGCAGGCCGATCACCCGGCCCTGGAAGTGGTTCTTGGAGGCGACGACGTCCCACTGCCGCGCGATGTCCCTCACTTGGCGACCTTGGCGGAGACGCGGCCGTCGGCGAAGGCGAGGGCCGCGGCGATGAGGCCCTTGAACAGCGGGTTGGCCCGGGTGGGGCGGGACTTGAACTCGGGGTGCGCCTGGGTGCCGATGAAGAACGGGTGGGTCTCGGCGGGCAGTTCGGTGTACTCGACCAGGCGGCCGTCGGGCGACAGGCCGGAGAAGACCAGGCCGACCTTCTCCAGTTGCTCGCGGTAGGAGTTGTTGACCTCGTAGCGGTGGCGGTGGCGTTCGTCGGCCTTGGCCTTGCCGTAGAGCTGCCTGGCCAGGCTGCCTTCGCCGAGCTTGGCGGTGTAGGCGCCCAGGCGCATGGTGCCGCCCATGTCGCGCTCGCCGGCGACGACGTCCTCCTGGTCGGCCATGGTGGAGATGACCGGGTGCTTGGTGTCGGCGTCGAACTCGGCGGAGTTGGCGTCGACGACCCCGGCCAGGTTGCGCGCGGCCTCGATGACCATGCCCTGCATGCCGAGGCAGATGCCGAGCAGCGGCACCTTGTTCTCGCGGGCGTGCTTGATGGCGCCGATCTTGCCTTCGATGCCGCGTACGCCGAAGCCGCCCGGGATGAGCACGCCGTCGACGCCGTCGAGCTCGCGGGAGGCGCCCTCGTCGGTCTCGCAGTCGTCGGACTTGACCCAGCGGATGTTGACGCGGGCGTCGTTGGCGAAGCCGCCCGCGCGCAGCGCCTCGGTGACCGACAGGTAGGCGTCGGGCAGATCGATGTACTTGCCGACCAGCGCGATCGTGACCTCCTTGGCCGGGCGGTGCACGCGCCGCAGCAGCTGCTCCCACTCCTTCCAGTCGACGTCGCGGAACGGCAGGCCGAGGCGGCGCACGACGTAGGCGTCGAGGCCCTCGGTGTGGAGCACCTTGGGGATGTCGTAGATGGAGGCGGCGTCGACCGCGCTGACGACGGCGTCCTCGTCGACGTCGCACATCAGGCTGATCTTGCGCTTGATGGAGGTCTGCACGGGCCGGTCGGAGCGCAGCACGATCGCGTCGGGCTGGATGCCGATGCTGCGCAGCGCCGCGACGGAGTGCTGGGTGGGCTTGGTCTTCAGCTCGCCGGAGGGACCGATGTACGGCAGGAGCGAGACGTGCAGGAAGAAGACGTTGTCGCGGCCCACCTCGTGGCGGATCTGGCGCACGGCCTCCAGGAACGGCAGCGACTCGATGTCGCCCACGGTGCCGCCGACCTCGGTGATGACCACGTCGACGTCGGGGCCGGCCATGCCGCGGATGCGGTCCTTGATCTCGTTGGTGATGTGCGGGATGACCTGGACGGTGTCGCCGAGGTACTCCCCGCGCCGCTCCTTGGCGATGACGTTGGAGTAGACCTGGCCGGTGGTGACGTTGGCCGAGCCGTGCAGGTCGGTGTCGAGGAAGCGCTCGTAGTGCCCGACGTCGAGGTCGGTCTCCGCGCCGTCGTCGGTGACGAAGACCTCGCCGTGCTGGAACGGGTTCATCGTGCCGGGGTCGACGTTGAGGTAGGGGTCGAGCTTCTGCATCGTGACCCGTAGCCCGCGTGCCTTGAGCAGGCGGCCGAGGCTGGAAGCCGTGAGCCCCTTGCCGAGACTGGAGGCGACACCGCCGGTGACGAACAGATGCTTGGTTTGCGATGCGCTGCGCAAAGGGGCTCCCGTGGCTCGAGGTGTGGCTATGTGTCCACGGGCTCTCAGGATATCAAAGAACGCCCCCGACATGCCCGAACGGCATGACCAAGCGGTAACTTTGGGCCCTATGTCACACGTACGGCGGGCGGCGGGCGCGCTGATTCACCGCGCCTACGCCGCTTTGCGCAGAGCCGGGGCGATCAGTCCGTCCAGTCCGGCAGGCTATCGCTTCCGCCATCTGGGCGAAGGCGTGTCGATCGCGTTCCCGCCCGGGGCGATCTTCGGCGAGCAGTGGATCGAGATCGGCGAGGGGACGCTCGTCGGGGAGCGGGTCTCGCTGTCGTGCGGGATGGGGCCGGGCGTGGACCTGGGCCCGGACTCGATCCTGCGGATCGGCGGAAGCTGCTCGATCGGGCGCGGCAGCCACATCGTGGCGCACCAGTCGATCGACGTCGGCGACCACGTGTTCACCGGGCCGTACGTGTACATCACCGACCAGAACCACGTCTACGACGACCCCGAGGTGCCCATCGGACGGCAGTGGCCGAGGAACAGCCCGGTCTCGATCGGCTCGGGCTCGTGGCTGGGCGCCGGCGCGATCATCCTGCCGGGAACCCGGCTGGGGCGGCAGTGCGTGGTGGCGGGCGGCGCGGTGGTGCGGGGCGAGTTCCCCGACCACAGCGTGGTGGCGGGCATCCCGGCCAAGCTGGTGCGCCGCTACGATCCGGCGCTGGGCTGGCACTCCCCCGGCGCCTCCGCGATCACCTCGCTGGACCGCCAGGCGACCGCCTGAACCACCACGGGCCGCCCGAAGGACCCATGGACCGTTCATAACCCGGCAAAGGCCGCCTCGCGCCCGTCCCGGCGGGGGACATACCGGGCGTGGAGATCGATCTGCTGCTGCGCCTGGTCGCGGCCGCGGTGCTCGGCGCCGTCATCGGCATCGAGCGGCAGTGGCGGGCCCGGATGGCGGGCCTGCGCACGAACCTGCTCGTCGCCGTCGGCGCGGCCCTGTTCGTGCTGCTCAGCGCGTACGGCTTCGCCGGCGCCACCGCCGACCCGACCCGCGTGGCCGCGCAGATCGTCTCGGGCATCGGCTTCCTCGGCGCGGGCGTGATCCTGCGCGAGGGGTTCAACATCCGTGGTCTCAACACCGCGGCGACCCTGTGGTGCGCGGCGGCGGTCGGCTCGCTGGCGGGGGCGGGCATGTACCTGATGGCCACGGCGGGGACCTTCCTGATCGTGGTCGCGAACACGCTCATGCGCCCGCTGGGCCGCTTCCTCGACCGGCGGCGGGCGGCCCGCCGTACCCGCTACCGGTTCGAGGTGCGGTGCTGGGACGACGACCAGGCGCACGTGCGCAAGCTGGTCGTCAACGCGCTGACCCGGCCGGAGCTGCGGCTGCGCAGCCTGCAGGGGCAGGAGGCCGACCGGCGCGGCCAGGTGGAGGTGATCGCGATCGTGGACAGCCTGCGCCGCGACGAGAACCTCTTCGAGTCGGCCACGAGCCGGCTCAGCCTGGAGCCCTCGGTGACCTCGGTGTCGTGGACGGTCGAGGGCGAGGATGACGACGACGAGGACGACTCCTAGACCGAACAAGGTTCTGGGGGTTAGCGTCGCGGCATGCGCACCGAACTGGCCGACAGGCTCGGCGTGGAATTCCCGTTGTTCGCCTTCAGCCATTGCAGGGACGTGGTGGCCGCGGTCACCAACGCGGGCGGGTTCGGCGTCCTGGGCGCCATCGCCTACTCCCCCGCCGAGCTGGACACCGAGCTGACCTGGATCGACGAGCAGGTGGGCGGCCGGCCGTACGGGGTGGACGTGCTCGTCCCCGGGAAGATCGAGGGGCCGCGCGTGGACGTCGCGGCCTTCGTCCCCGACCGGCACCGCGACTTCGTCGCGCACCTGTTCCGCAAGTACGGCGTCGCCGCCGCGTCCGGCCGGGAGATCCGCTCGGCCGACGAGTTCGCGGGCAGGGTGACGGCGGCCGGCGCGACCGGCCTGATCGACGTGGCGCTGAAGCATCCGATCGGCCTCATCGCCAGCGCCCTGGGCCCGCCGCGGCCCGAGATGGTGGCCAGGGCCCGCGAGCACGGCATCCCGGTGGCCGCCCTGGTCGGCACCGTGGAGCACGCGCGCAGGCAGGTGGCGGCGGGCGCGGACGTCATCGTCGCCCAGGGCACCGAGGCCGGCGGGCACACCGGCGAGATCTCCACGATGGTGCTGGTCCCGCAGGTCGTGGACGCCGTGGGCCCGGTCCCCGTGCTGGCGGCCGGCGGCATCGCCGGCGGGCGCCAGATGGCCGCGGCGATGGCGCTCGGCGCGCAGGGCGTGTGGTGCGGGTCGGTCTGGCTGACCACCGAGGAGGCCGAGACGGCCCCGGCGGTCAAACGCAAGATGCTCGCCGCCTCCTCGCTCGACACCGTCCGCTCGCGCTCGCGCACCGGCAAGCCGGCCAGGCAGCTGAAGTCGGCGTGGACCGAGGAGTGGGACGCCGCCCCCGAGAGCCCGGGTCCGCTGGGGATGCCGTTGCAGATGCTGGTGGCCGAGGGCGCGATGGCCCGCATCGGCGCGGCGGCCGAGCGCGGCGAGCCGGGCGCCGTGGAGCTGGCCAACTACTTCGTCGGCCAGGTCGTGGGCCAGCTCGACCAGGTCAGGCCGGCCCGCGAGGTGGTCTACGCGATGGTGAACGAGTTCGCCGACGCGGTGGAGCGGCTGCAGCGCCTGTCAGAGTAGAACGGTGGAGTTCGTCGAGCTGGCCAGGGGCGGCGGGGTGCCCGCGCACGTCCAGATCGAGCGCTGGCTGCTGAAGTCGATCGCGCGCGGCGAAATCGCGCCGGGCGACCGGCTGCCGGGCGAGCGCGAGCTGGCGGCGCGGCTGGGCGTGTCGCGGATGACGCTGCGGCAGGCGCTGGCGACGCTGGAGGCGCGCGGCGTCCTGGTCCGTACGCAGGGGCGCGGCGGCGGGGCGTTCGTGGCCGAGCCCCGGGTCGAATGCGACCTGACGGGGCTGGCCGGGTTCACCGAGCGGATGCGCAGGGCCCACCTGACCGCCGAGGCCCGGCTGCTGCGGGCGCGTACGCGCCGGGCCCCGCCGGAGGTCGCGGCGGCGCTGGAGCTGGAGCCCGCTGCGCCGGTGCACGAGATCGCCCGCGTGCGCTCGGCGGGCGGCTCGCCGGTGGCGCTGGAGCTGTCGTTCTTCCCCGCCGTGCTCCTGCCGGGCCTGCTGAGGGAGGACCTCGGCGGCTCGCTGTACGACCTGCTGGCCGCCCGCTACGGGCTGGCGCCCAGCCGCGCGGTCGAGCACCTGGATCCGGTCGTGGCCACCCACGAGCAGGCCGCCGAGCTGGACGTGGCGCCGGGCACGCCGCTCATGCGCATCGAGCGCACCGCCTACGCGGCCGCGGGCGTGCCGGTGGAGCACGCCCGCGACCTGTACCGGCCCGACCGGGTCCGCCTGACGGTGCGGACCTAGCCGACCGTGCCGGTGACGCGCTCGCCGAACAGCTCCACCTCCACGGCGGTGCCCGGCTCGGCGTTCAGGTAGGCGTAGGCCAGCGAGGCGCCCAGCGTGTAGCCGTAGCCGCCCGAGGTGACGCGCCCCTCCACCCGGCCGTCGACGCGCACCGGCTCGTTGCCGAGCACGACCGCCCGCGGGTCGTCGAGCGTGATGCGGCGCAGCCGCCGCGGGGGCGACGGGTCGAGCGCCGCGCGGCCCAGGAACTCCTTGTCCATCTTGACGCAGAAGCCCAGGCCCGCCTCGTACGGGGTCGTCTCCGGGCCGAGGTCGGCGCCCCAGACCCGGTAGCCCTTCTCCAGGCGCATGCTGTCGATGGCCTTGTAGCCGCAGGCCATCAGTCCGTGCGGCTCGCCGGCGGCCCACAGGGTGTCCCAGAGCGCCCTGCCGTACTCGCTGGAGCAGTAGAGCTCCCACCCGAACTCGCCCACGAACGTCACCCGCAGTGCCAGCACCGGCACGTCGCCCACGGTCAGCTCACGCGCGGACATGAACGGCGCGTCCAGCGGATCGGCGGTGAGCGTCGCCATGATGGCGCGCGCCTTCGGACCCCACAGCGCGAAGCAGGCGTACTGCCCGGTCACGTCGGCGATCCGCGCCCCCGAGCCGCGCAGCCTGGCCTGCTTGCGCAGCCAGCCGAGGTCGTGGGAGCCGAACGCGGTGCCGGTGACGATGAGGAAGTCCTCCTCGCCGCGCCGGGTGACGGTGAAGTCGCACTCGATGCCGCCGCGCCGGTTGAGCGCCTGCGTGTAGGTGACCTGGCCGGGCTCGCGGGCGACGCGGTTGGCGCAGACCCACTCCAGCAGCCCGGCCGCGTCGGGGCCGCTCACCTCGATCTTGGCGAACGAGCTCTCGTCGAACAGCCCCGCGCCGGTGCGGGTGGCGCGGTGCTCGGCGCCGATCGCGGGGTGCCAGCCGCGCGCCGCCCACCCGCGCGGCTCCTCTTCCTTCCGGTACGGCTCCGCCGCGTTCGGCGCGTAGTAGTTGACCCGCTCCCACCCCGACTTCTCGCCGAAGACGGCGCCGTGGGCGGCGTGCCAGGCGTACGCCGGCGAGGTGCGCAGCGGGCGGCCGGCGGCGCGCTCGTGGCCGGGGTAGCGGATGTCGTAGTAGGTCTCGTAGTTCTCCACGACGCGTTTGCGCGTGTAGGAGGGTGAGCGGTACTGGCGGCCGAAGCGGCGGATGTCCATGTGCCACAGGTCCATGGACGGCTCACCCTCGACGATCCACTCGGCCATGACCATGCCGATGCCGCCCGCCCCGGCGATGCCGTGCGCGCAGAAGCCGGCCGCCACGTAGAAGCCGCCGACCTCGGTCTCGCCCAGGCAGAACTCGTTGTCCGGGGTGAACGCCTCCGGTCCGTTGATCATCTTGCGGATGCCGACGTCGCCGAGGGCGGGGACGCGGATGGCGGCATTGTCAGAAATTTCGGTGAATCGGTCCCAGTCCTCCGGCAGCAGGCGGCCGTTGAAGTCCGCCGGGACCGGGTCCAGCCATGGGGCCGAGGTGCGCTCGTAGCCGCCCATGACCAGGCCCTGGACGTCCTGGCGGTAGTAGACGAGCAGGTCGGGGTCGCGCAGCGTGGGCAGGCCGGTGTGCTCGTGGAAGCCTTCCGTCACCACGTACTGGTGCGACATCGGGATGATCGGCACGCGCACCCCGGCCATGCGGCCGATCTCCGGGGCGAACATGCCGCCGCAGTTCACCACGATCTCGCAGTCGATGTCGCCCCGGTCGGTGCGGACCCGGCGGACCCGGCCCCGCTCGACGTCGACGCCGAGTACCCGGGTGTGGGTGCGGAACGTGGCGCCGCCCTCGCGGGCCAGGCCGGCCAGCGCGTAGCAGAGCTGGGAGGGGTCGATCTGGCCGTCGGTCGGCAGGTACGCGGCGCCGACCACGCCCCCCGGGTCCATGAGGGGGAACAGCTCGGCCGCCTCGGCCACCGAGATCTCCTCCAGCGGCAGGCCGTACGTGCGGGCCCAGCCGATCTGGCGGCGGATCTCCTCCATGCGCTCGGGGCTGGAGGCGAGCTTGATGCCGCCGCACTCGGTCCAGACGTCGAGCTTGCGGTAGAGCTCGACCGAGTACTGGTTCATGCGGGTCAGGGTGGGGTCGGCGCGCAACTGGCCGACGAGTCCGGCGGAGTGGAAGGTGGAGCCGCTGGTCAGTTCGTCGCGGTCGAGGACCAGGACGTCGCGTTCGCCGAGTTCGGTCAGGTGGTAGGCCACGCTGGCGCCGCCGACGCCACCGCCGATGATCACGATCCGGGCCGAGTCGCTCATGCCCGCGACGCTAACCGGCTCGATGTAAAAGGTCTAGACCGTTTCCTTCTCGATCGAGCGCGTGTCGCGGGTGCGTGAGGCACGATCGGAGAGGGGGGCACGGTGCTAGCATCGCCGGTCAATCTTGACGAGGAGAGCGCCCATGGATGAGGTTCTCGACCGCATTCCCCTGCTGGCGGGCCTGCCGCGTACCGTTGAAGAGCTTCCCGGGGGGCTCACCAACCGCAACTACAAGGTGAGCGTGCCGGGCGCGGCGTACGTGGTGAGGGTGCCGGCCAGCGAGGGCGGGCTGCTGGGCATCGACAGGGACGCCGAGCACGCCAACTCGATCGCGGCCGAGCGGGCGGGGGTCGGGGCGCCGGTCCACGCCTATCTGCGGGAGCTCGGGGTGCTGGTGGTGGGGTACCTGCCGGGGCGCACGTTCACCGAGGCGGACCTGCGGGACTCGGCGAACCTGCCGAGAGTGGCCGAGGCGTGCCAGAGGCTGCACACCGGGCCGCGCTTCTCCCGGGACTTCGACATGTTCGAGATCCAGAAGGGGTATCTGAAGATCGTCCAGTCCCGAAATTTCCGCCTCCCCGCGAAATATCGGGATTTCGAGCCTCATGTGGAGCAGATCCGTGAGGCGTTGAAGGTCCGTGACGAGGGGACCGTCCCCTGCAACAACGATCTCCTGCCCGGCAACTTCATCGACGACGGCGAGCGCCTGTGGCTGATCGACTACGAGTACTCGGGCAACAACGACGCCTGCTTCGAGCTGGGCAACATCTGGAGCGAGTCCGACCTGTCGCTGGAGCAGCTGGAGGAGCTCGTCACCGCCTACTACGGCCGCCGCCTGCGCAACCGCATCGCGCGGGCGCGGCTGCTCGGCCTCATGTCCAAGTACGGCTGGACGCTGTGGGCCGCCATCCAGGACGGCGCCAACGAGTCCATCGACTTCGACTTCTGGTCGTGGGGCATGGAGAAGTACGAGCGCGCGATGGCCGAGTTCACCGGCCCCGCCCTGCCCGGACTCCTGGACGAGGCCGCCCGGCCCGACTGACAACGCGCACGATGAGCCGGAGCCCCTGATCGACCTGCGGATGCTCGGGGGCCTCGCCGAGGTGACCTGACGCCGGGGGCGGGCGGGCTAGGTTGGTGTCATGTTCGCCACGCTCACCGGCCTGGGTCTGTCGACGGCCGCCGGGCTCAACGCCTACATCCCGCTGCTCGTGGTCGGGGTGCTGGCCAACTTCACCGACCGCGTGAAGCTGCCGGACGGCTACGCGTGGCTGTCGAACTGGGGCGTGCTGGCGGTGCTGGCCGTACTGCTGCTGGCCGAGGTGGTGCTCGACAAGATCCCGGCCGTGGACAGCGTCAACGACATGATCCAGACGGCGGTCCGGCCCGCCTCCGGCGGCGTGGTGTTCAGCGCCACCTCGGCCGCGGCCGAGCTCGACAACTCCACCTGGCTCACCGAGAACCCGTGGCTCAGCTGGGTGCTCGGCATCCTGGTGGCGCTGGCCGTACACGCGCTGAAGGCCGCGGCCCGCCCGGTCGTCAACGTCGGCACCGGCGGGGTCGGCGCACCCGTGATGAGCACCGTCGAGGACGCCGGCTCACTCGGCGTGAGCCTCGTGGCGATCTTCATCCCGCTGCTGGTGATCGTCCTGCTCATCGGGCTGGCCCTGCTCGCGTGGTGGATGATCAGAAAGGTACGGCGCCGCCGCCGCGGCCGCTCACCCGGCTAGCCAGCCGAGCACGAGCGCGACGAAGTCGTCAGGCCGCTCCTCGTGCAGGCGGTGGCTCGCGCCCTCCCAGACGACGACCTTCGAGTCCGGGTGCTTGAGCAGCCCCTCCTCCCAGGCCGCCCGGTCCGGGTCGAACCACAGCGACAGCACCGGGCAGGCCCTTCGCGCCAGGTAGGCGTCGGAGGCGGGCCGTACGCCGATCGAGTCCTCCAGCGCGAACATCGCCTCGAACGCCTGGGCCAGCACGTGCGGCGGCATTCCGTACAGGCGGCGCCGGTGCCAGCGGCGGATGACCGCGGGGGTGCGCCGGTTGGTGCACCAGCGGTCGATCTCGACGGCCGCCTCGTGCGCGTCCTCCGAACGCAGGGCGGCGATCGTCTGGGGGAACATCCCGGCCACCTCGGGCGCGATGCCGTATCCCGGATCGACCGTGACCAGCCGCTCGACCAGGCCGGGATGCTCGACGGCGAGGATGGAGACGATCTGACCGCCCATCGAGTGGCCGATCGCGACGACCTTCGCGACGCCGAGCGCGGCCAGCAGCGCGGCGAGGTCTTCGGCCATGCGGCGGGGCGTGTTGTCCTCGGCGGGCACGGAGGAGTAGCCGTGGCCGCGCAGGTCCACGGCGATCACCCGGCGCCCGGCGGCCAGGGCGTCGAGGTGCCAGGACCACTGGTGCGAGTCGGCGCCCCAGCCGTGCACCAGCAGCAACGGCGTCGCCTGCCCGCCGCCGTCGTCGGTGTAGAAGAGCCGGACGTCCTCGGCGACCCGCGCGTACGGCATGTGCCTCCCTACCTCAGGCCTTCGCGCAGCGCCACGCGGGCGTGCTCGGCGGTGATCACCATCGCGGGCGCCCCGGCCAGGATGCGCCGGTCCTCTTCCGCGTCGAACACCTCGGTGCCGCAGCCCGCCCCGGCGTCACCACCACAACCGGCCTCGCCCCAGGGCCGCCACGGCGCCACACCCCAGGAACACGACCGCATCTGTCACCACAGCGGCTGTGGGATCGCCGGTTCCGTGTGCAGGAGGTCGGAAGGCGGGCACGTCGGATCCCCGCACCCGGAACCCGCGATGGCGCGGCCCTTCGCCCACGTCAGGCCCGTCCAGACTCTGGAGGTGTCGTGGATGCCGCAGGTGGCGGGGATGGGGGTGCGGTGGGTGGTGGGGGGACGGGTGGCCGGGCGATCAGGGCGGCCGCTCCCGCGGTCCAGCCGCCGTCGACGGCGAGTTCGGCGCCGGTGATGTAGGAGGCGGCGTCCGACAGCAGGAACGCGATGGCCTCGGCCACCTCCTCCGGCATGCCCCACCGCCCGCTGGCCGCCAGCGGGAACGCGCCCTCCGCCGGCGTGGCCCCGAACTGCTCGGTCATCGGCGTGACGATCATCCCGGGATGCACGGAGTTGACGCGGATCCGGGCGGGCGAGAACTCCAGCGCCGCGATCTTCGTCAGCCCGCGCACGCCCCACTTGGAGGCGCCGTACCCGGAGGTGCCGGGCAACGCGAACAGTCCCGCCACCGACGACAGGTTGACGATGGCGCCGCCGCCCGCCGCCCGCATGGGCCCGACGGCGGCGCGCAGGCCGAGGAAGACCCCGGTCAGGTTGACGTTCAGCACCCGCTCGAAGTCGTCCAGCGTCGTCTGCTCGATCGGCCGGGAGGAGACGATTCCGGCGTTGTTCACCAGGCCGTGGAAGGGGCCGGTCTCGTCCATGACGCGGGCCCAGTCGGCCTCGCTGGTGACGTCGTGGGGCAGGAAGCGGCCGCCGATCTCCTTGGCGGTAGCCGTACCCTCCTCGGCGAGGACGTCCGTGACGATCACGCTCGCGCCCGCGGCGGCGCAACGGCGGGCGGTGGCGGCGCCCATGCCGCGCGCTCCCCCGGTGATGACGACGACCTTCCCGTCGAGCATGCGCGGCTCCTCAAGCGGCCCGGGACAATGGACGCACTGAACCACAGGCCCCTCACACAATCAAGAGCTTGCTCGGTTCACCATCCTGTGCCGAATCCGCTCCGGATGGAACTACCCGAGCCCCGTCCGGCGTTGGTCAGAGCGATAAGAACGCAGCGGAACGCGATCTGGCTGAGCCTCATGCCGGCCGATTCGGCGGACTATGCTCAGTGCACGGGAGGTGCCTCCGATCGAAACGATCTTCGCGATTCTGCTGGTCGTTTTCCTGCTGTTCCTGGTGCTCGGCGGGGTAGCGATCTTTTTCATGGTCAAGCTGGGCAAGAAGGCGGCCAAGTCCGCCAAGAAGGCCACGACCCGGCTCAGCGCCCACGTCAACGCGATGGGCACCGGCGAGGCGGCCGAGATCGAGCGCCTCCGCCTCGACCTGCGCCGCGAGGTCGGGCTCACCCGCCAGGCGATCGACCAGGCGCACGCGTCGGGCTGGGGCCTGGGCGACCTGCCCCACCTGATGGCAGAGCTGGCCAAGCAGGCCGAGGTCCAGGACCAGCAGCTGGGCATCTACGCCCAGCAGCTGCGCATCTCCTCGGTCGTCGACCACGTCACGGCCGAACGCCTGCGCGAACACCAGGCCAAGCTCACGGCCATGTGCGCCCGCATCCGCGCCGACCTCATGCGCACGCAGGTGCAACACGCCTCGGGCGGCATCGACGACCTCTCCTCCCGCACCGACCTGGAGATCGAGGCCCGCCGCCCGGCCCCCTTCACCGACCCGCTGGACGAGATCGACGATCTCTACCGCAAGACCATCCAGAACCGCCAAGAGCCCTCCTGATATCACTCTCTGTGAGATCATGGAGCCTTCACGTAGCAGGCTCCCAGGGAGACAGGTCGTGGCCACCACACTGCCCGACTGGTTCTATCCGGGCCCTCGGGAGGGCTGGACCGCCGACATGCTCGACCACCTCCCTCCCGACGCGCCCAGGCACATCGATCTGATCGACGGATCGCTCTTCATGAGGCCGCCGCAGACCAGATCCCACATGCTGCTCGTCCGGCTGCTCGAACAGGGGTTCCGCCCTCCCGAGCCGTTGGCCGTGGCTCGGGAGATGACCGTCACCCTGGGCATCAGGCAACGCCCGGAGCCCGACATCCTGCTGGTCAGCAGGTCCGCGATGATGAGCGTCACGACATCCTTCAAACCGGAGGATGTCCACCTGATCGTGGAGGTCGTCTCCAAGGAGTCCGAGGAGCGGGACCGGATCACCAAGCCGAGCAAGTACGCCGACGCCGGGATCAAGTTCTTCTGGCGCATCGAGGAGGAAGACGGCGCAGCGGTCGCCTACACCTTCGAGCTCGAACCGGCCATGAAGGCCTATGTCCCCACGGGCATCCATCGCCGCATGCTGCGTACCGACATCGGCTTCGACGTCGAGATCGATCTCGACTACACCAAGCCCATCTGAAGCACAGCGTGTTTTTTGGGCGTTGACGAAACTTCCTTACATGCTATTGATAGATCGAGTCGGAAAGTTTCAACGCAGCGCTGCACCGCCTCCCCACCCACCCCCCAAGGAGGACGCGCATGGTGCGCAGCACGCCCACTGACCCCATCGACTTACTCGGCCCGGTCCAAGGCGAAGTCTCGTGGTTCTGCTGCGGGAACGCCTGGGGACCCTGCAGTTCCACCGGCAAGGGTGCCTGCGGCACCTGCAACTCGGGGAGCCTGCAGCACGCCTGGCCCAACACCTCCGACGCCTGCTGGAACATCACCCGTCCCGACCGCTGCGGCGACGCCCTGTCCCGCCGGACCTGCGGGTTCCGCCACCGGACCACGTCCTTGTGCGGCGGCGGCAGCATCGTCACCACCATCGCCGACTGCGGCCCGCAGACCGACCTGTTCTGCGGTGAGCGCAGCTGCTGCGGCGCCACCTGCGCCAGCAACCGGCTGATCGACCTCACCCCGGCGGCCTACTCCAGGATCGCCAGCCTGTCCACGGGCCTGCGCCCATGCGAGATCTCGACGGCCTGAGGGAGCTGAGGATGACCACGCGCAGGAAGATGCTCAAATCCGCGCTCCTGGGCGGCGGCGCCACGGTCGTGGCCGCCACCGCCATGGGTTCGCTCGGCCCCGAGGCGGCCTTCGCCGCCGCTCCGGATCAGCCGGAACCCGGCGTCCCCGACCCCGAGTTCGCCGAAGGCCGCATCCGGGCCGTCAAGGACAACACCCTGATCGTGCTCGGCTCGAACATGGTCTTCCACCAGATCAGGGTCGTCGACGGGACGAGCCTGTGGAAGCTCGGCCCGGTCGGCTTCGACCAGGCCAGGCCCGGCGACGGCCTCTACGCCAGAGGCGTCCGCATGCCCGACGGAATGCTCGCCGCCGAGTCCGTGTGGCTCAACATCGTCAACATCAAGGGCCACGTCAGGAACATCACCAACGAGAAGATCCACCTCGACCACAACGGCAAGGACGTGCTCTGCCACGTCGTACCCGGCAGGTCCGTGGCCGTCCACTCCGACGCGCCGCCGTCGGCCGACCTGTCGCTCCTGCGCGTCGGCCAGCACGTCCAGATCCTGGGCGCCTGGCGGCCTGACACCAACGAAGTCGACATCGCCACCGTCTTCTCCCCGCACTAGGAGCGTGTGATGCAAGGGATCGCCGCGCTGCAGCCTTACGTGATCGCCGCCTTCCTGGTCTGGGCGGCCCTGATGAAACTGCTCAGCCGACGGATGCGGTCGCGGGCCGGGCGGACGGCGCTGGCCCGGCTGGCCGGCCCGGCGCGCGCGGTCCCTCTGCTCCGTCTGGTGGCGGTGGCCGAACTCGCGGTCGCGGGCGTCCTGCTCGCGCCACCGTCCTCCCCCTGGGAGGGTACGGCCGCCGCCTCCCTGTCCACCGGCTTCCTCGCCTACCTGGCCTACTCCGCGATCGCCGTCCCCGACGCGTCCTGCGGCTGCCTGGGCGCCCACGGCCGGCCGATCGAGTGGCGCTCGTTCGCCCGCGCCGGGCTTCTGCTGACCATGAGCATGCTGGCGGTGACGGCCGGGCCGTACCCGATCGAGCCGCTCGCGCTCGTGATCGCCGGCGCCGAGGCCCTCGCCCTGCTTGCCCTCTCCCCCGAACTCGACCGTCACTGGCTCACGCCGTCACGGCAGCTCCTGGTACGGCTGACGCGTCCGCTGGCCGTCCGCGAGCCGGGGCTGATCCCGCTGGAGACCTCGCTCCGGCTGCTCTACCGCAGCCCCGCCTACTGCACGGCCGCCGCCCACCTGTCCTCGGACATCCAGGACTTCTGGGATGAGGACGGGCTGCGGTATGCGAGTTATGCGGCGCGGGGCCGTACCGCGGTCTTCTCCATCCCCCTGTACGGCGGCGCCCCCGCGGACGTGCGCGTCGCCCTCGTCGAAGAACCCGCTCTCGGGTGATGTGATGGAGGGGTGGACGTCAAGCACCCGATCTTCGCCCGCCTCTACATCCGGCTGAGCCACGCCATGGAGCGCGGCGGCATGCGCGAGAATCGCCAGTCGCTGCTCGCCCCGCTCCACGGCCGCGTGCTGGAGATCGGCGCGGGCAACGGCATGAACTTCCGCCACTACCCGCGCGAGGTCACCCAGGTGCTCGCCGTCGAACCCGAGCCCCGCCTGCGCGCGGCAGCCCGGCAGGCCGCCAAGGAGGCGCCGGTGCCCGTCGAGGTCGTCGACGGGCTGGCCGAGCGGCTGCCGGCGGCCGACGGGGAGTTCGACGGCGTGGTGTCGTGCCTGGTGCTGTGCTCGGTGCGCGACCAGGCCGCGGCGCTGCGCGAGGTGCGCCGCGTGCTGGCGTCCGGCGGGCAGTTCCGGTTCCTGGAGCACGTACGCGCCGACACCGCCGGGATACGGCGGGCCCAGCGGGTCATCGACGCGACCGTGGGCCCGCGCCTGCTCGGCGGCTGCCACTGCGGGCGGGACACGGTCGCGGCGGTGGAGCGCGCCGGGTTGCGGGTGGGCCGGCTCGATCGGTTCCTGTTCCCCGGCGGGCGCACCCCGTGGGCGTTCCACGTCATGGGCACCGCCGCCCTCTGAACGACCCGGTTCAGCCCAGGCGGGCCTCCGCGCGCAGAAGGGCGGCCAGCCCGTCGGGGTCGGCCCGGGACAGGCCCTTTCCGGCGAACCAGGTGGCCACGTTGCGGGCGTCCCGGTCCAGGAACTCGGGCCCGGCCGGGTGGGAGATCACGTCCACGATCTGGGGCAGGTCGATGATGACCAGGCGGCCCTCGTGGACCAGGATGTTGTAGGGCGACAGGTCGCCGTGGGCCAGGCCTTCGTGCGCCAGCCGTACCATCGCGTCGACGAGCTGCTCCCAGAGGCCGGGCAGGTCGTCCGAGACGTTCGCCAGGCGCGGCGCCGCGTAGCCGTCGGGCGTGCCGATGAACTCCTCCAGCACCTCCGTCCCCACGATCTGAACCGGATAGGGAACCGGCAGCCCCAGCTCGAACAGCCGGGTCAGCGCCGCGAACTCCGCACCCGCCCACTGCCCGGCGATCACCTGCTTGCCGAACGCCGTGCGCCCCGCCATGGCCCGCGACATCCGGCTGTCGCGCATGCGACGCCCCTCCAGATACCCGGCGTCGCGGTGGAAGAGGCGGTGCTCGCCCGATCGGTAGCGCTTGGCGGCCAGCAGGCACTGCCGGTCGGTGCCGGGCACGCCGCGCGAGATGAGGTGCACGTCGGCTTCCTTGCCGGTCTTGAGCACGCCCAGCTCGGTGTCGACGGCGGCCAGCTCGGTGACCAGCCATCCGGGGTACGGCCGGGGCCCGCGCTCAGTCGGCACGCTGAGATCCCAGGTGGACCAGCGATCCCCCTCGGGCGGACCGTCGTCGTCGGCTTCTTCGCGGTGATTGTTCTCAAGCCACTCGATGTCGTCGGCGTCGAGGGCGTTCTTGCCACGCTTGCGGTACTGCTTCGGCACGGTGAAAGGCTCCAGAGTGAAGGCCCACCGGCGCGGCGATCAGGTCGGCGGCTGACCGGTGGGGAGGTCTGAGGACGCGGAAAAGGGCACGCGGAAGACATTCGCCATGGTCTCGACCTCCTCCCTCTCGAAGCTCCGACGAGTATGCCCACCCCGCCGCCCGCCCGCAACCGCATTAACCCTCGCTACGCTGGGCGGATGCACCGGTGCCCGCAATGCGGCTGTTACGAGTACGGCGGCGCCCCCGCCTGCCCCCGCTGCCGCGACCTTCTGGACACCCTCGTGGAGGACGGCTACCAGGCCTTCCTGAAGGAAGAGTCGCTGCCCGACGACCCGGACCTCGCCGAGATGATCGTCAGCGAGATCAAGCCCTACGCGTGGCGGGTCGTGGACGCCGCCTTCGACCGCCTGACCTGCGCCGCCTGTGGCAGCCGCCGGGGCAGGGGCCCGGCCGGGTGCCCGCCGTGCGACCTGGACGAGGGTTTCCGCTACTCGGCCGGGGAGCCCGACCGTCCGGGCGTTCCGCCCTTGAACGAGCACGCGGTCCGTGTGGGCGCCGCCGTGCTCCGCAACGCGCACCGGCACGGTGAGAAGGCCCTGCTGAGCTGGCGCCTCGGCTTCCCGCTGGTGCTGGCGGGCGGGATGTTCACCACCGCCCAGGCCCAGAACCTGCGCGCCCGCATCAACAAGGGCGCCGGCTACGACGACCTGGCCCCGTGGGTGGCTACCAGACTCCGATGAAGACGTCCTCGGCGGTGGCGGCGGTCAGCGCGCGCCGCATCCACTCCCGCACCGTCGACTGGCGCCGGCAGGAGTCGATGGCCTCCTCCTGGACCCGGTCCACCTTGAGCCCCCGGTGCTCCAGCAGCCACCGCAGCGTCTCACGCCGCCCGTGCCAGCGCCCCGCCTCCCAGAAAGGGCCGGTGACGGCGTTCTCGATCAACAGGTAGCGCTCGCCCATCATCAGGTTCTCCAGCCCCGCCCGGTCCTGGGCGGAAAGCCGGGAGCTCAAATACGAGTAGTAGTGCGCGCCACGCTCATCCCTCAACACCAGCAGCGCCTTGGCCACACACGCACGGACATCCGGGTCACCACTGGCGACAGCCCACAGAGTGGCCAGTTCGGGAGACTCCGCGATCTTGTCCAACGCGTACCAGCGCCGCAGGTCCCGGGGCCCGACCACCACGGTCTCCAGCCCATGCCGGAACTGGTCGGCCACCTCCTCGTCGAAACAGACGACCATCAACAGCCCGCTGTCATCCGCGCGCCCGCCACCCAAGGCCAGCGGAAACCGCAGACACACATGGATCCGCCCGCCGTTGGCCGCCGTGACCTCCACCACCGGCGCCTCCGGCTCATCCGAGACCAGCCGCGCGTCCCGATACCCGGTCGGCAGCCCACCCTGAGCCACCGACATCAACTCCAGGACGAGGCTCGGATGCCGTCTGACCATCTCCAGCGGCATCTCGTACATCTGCGGTCCGGGCACAGCGGACTCCTCTCAAAGGGTGACCGTCAGATTACGCTGTGTTTACCGTGACCGGTGGGGCTATCGGTTCTTGTTATGGCCCGAGTTGGCCGTGGCATTCATCACACACCCCGCGAACCCCAGCCCACACCGGGCAAACCCGCAGCTCAAAGCCACAACCACAGGCACCGCCCCCTTGGCGGACGCTCGCCACCCATCGCCGAAGAACCACCGCCTCACACCGAGGACCGCGGCCAGTCCATGGTGGACCACAGCGAGCCTGCGACGCGGGCACCAGGAAGCAACCCGACCACGCCCTGCCGCACCTCGCGCACAGCCGCCCATCACGCCAAAGCCCCCGTGCTGCCGAGGTATCTGCGCGCCTTGACGACAACGCTCTCCCACCGAAGCCACACCCCTACGCGGACTGACCACCCCCGCGCGATCACCCTTCGGCAACCACGCGGGGAGCGCGAGGTTCTCCCTCGCCCGGGTGCGGGGCGGAGCCCGCTGTCACAGCCCTGAGCGCCCAGCCGAGGGATCACGTCCTACTTGACGCCTGCCTCGCGCATGTCGCGCAGTTCCCGCTTCAGTTCCTTGATCTCGTCGCGCAGCCGGGCCGCGACCTCGAACTGCAGGTCGGCCGCCGACTGGTGCATCTGCTCGGTCAGCGACTCGATCAGCGACTCCATCTGCGCACGTGGCATCTCCCCCGCGATCGCCTTGGCGTGCTGCCCCGCCGCCTTCGCCGCGAACCCGGGTACGGGCGCCTTGCCGCGTGACTGCTGGCGGCCGCTGCCCATGAGCTGCTCGGTGTCGGCGTCCTCGCGCTGCAGCGAGTCGAGGATGTCGGCGATCTTCTTGCGCAGCGGCTGGGGGTCGATGCCCTTGGCCTCGTTGTAGGCGATCTGCTTGGCCCGGCGCCGGTTGGTCTCGTCGATCGCCCGCTCCATCGAGGGGGTGATCTTGTCGGCGTACATGTGGACCTGGCCGGAGACGTTTCTGGCGGCGCGGCCGATGGTCTGGATGAGGGAGGTCTCCGAGCGCAGGAAGCCTTCCTTGTCGGCGTCGAGGATGGCCACCAGGGACACTTCGGGCAGGTCGAGGCCCTCGCGCAGCAGGTTGATGCCGACCAGGACGTCGAACTCGCCGCTGCGCAGCTCGCGCAGGAGCTCGATCCGGCGCAGGGTGTCGACCTCGCTGTGCAGGTAGCGGACGCGGATGCCCAGCTCAAGCAGGTAGTCGGTGAGGTCTTCCGACATCTTCTTGGTGAGCGTGGTGACCAGGACGCGCTCGTCGCGGTCGGCCCGCTCGCGGATCTCGTGGACCAGGTCGTCGATCTGGCCCTTGGTGGGCTTCACCACGACCTCGGGGTCGACCAGGCCGGTCGGGCGGATGACCTGCTCGACGACGTCGCCCTTGACCCGGCCCAGCTCGTAGGAGCCTGGCGTGGCCGACAGGTAGACCGTCTGGCCGATGCGCTCCAGGAACTCCTCCCACTTCAGCGGGCGGTTGTCCAGGGCCGAGGGCAGCCGGAAGCCGTGGTCGACCAGGGTGCGCTTGCGGGAGGCGTCGCCCTCGTACATGGCGCCGATCTGCGGGACCGTCTGGTGCGACTCGTCCAGGACCAGGAGGAAGTCCTCGGGGAAGTAGTCGAGCAGGGTGTTGGGGGCGCTGCCCGCCTCGCGGCCGTCCATGTGGCGCGAGTAGTTCTCGATGCCGGAGCAGGTGCCGATCTGGCGCATCATCTCGATGTCGTAGGTGGTGCGCATGCGCAGGCGCTGGGCCTCCAGGAGCTTGCCCTGGCGCTCCAGCTCCTCCAGGCGGCCGGTCAGCTCGGCCTCGATGCCGGCCACGGCCTTGGCCATGCGCTCCTCGCCCGCCACGTAGTGGGAGGCGGGGAAGATGTAGAGCTCGTCGTCCTCGGTGATGACCTCGCCGGTCAGCGGGTGCATCGTGGCGAGCTTCTCGACCTCGTCGCCGAACATCTCGATGCGTACGGCCAGCTCCTCGTACTTCGGGATGATCTCGATCGTGTCGCCCCTGACCCGGAACGTGCCACGGGTGAAGGCCAGGTCGTTGCGCGTGTACTGCATGTCGACCAGGCGGCGCAGGAGCTGGTCGCGCTCGACCTCCATGCCGACCTTGAGCCTGGCCATGCGGTCGACGTACTCCTGCGGCGTGCCCAGGCCGTAGATG
The DNA here is from genome assembly GCF_044457345.1 of Nonomuraea sp. NPDC050547. Taxonomy (NCBI): domain Bacteria; kingdom Bacillati; phylum Actinomycetota; class Actinomycetes; order Streptosporangiales; family Streptosporangiaceae; genus Nonomuraea; species Nonomuraea sp. NPDC050547. The sequence continues at coordinate 737,133 of NZ_JBITGW010000001.1, read as the reverse complement.
CACGAGACCGAGGCGACCACGACGGTGTCACGGCGGGTCAGCAGCGAGTTCGTCGCCGAGTGGCGCAGCCGCTCCACCTCGTCGTTGATCGAGGAGTCCTTCTCGATGTAGGTGTCGCTCTGCGGGACGTACGCCTCGGGCTGGTAGTAGTCGTAGTAGGAGACGAAGTACTCCACCGCGTTGTTGGGCAGCATCTCGCGCAGCTCGTTGGCGAACTGCGCGGCCAGGGTCTTGTTGGGCTGCATGACCAGCGTGGGCCGCTGGAGGCGCTCGATGAGCCAGGCGATGGAGGCGGTCTTGCCGGTGCCCGTGGCGCCCAGCAGCACGTTGTCCTTCTCACCGGCCGTGACGCGGCGCTCCAGCTCGGCGATGGCCGTGGGCTGGTCGCCCGAGGGAGTCATCTCGGTGATCACCTCGAAAGGCGCCACCTTGCGCTGCAAATCTGTGACCGGTCGCATGCTGCCACTGTAGGCAACCGCACCGACAGTTCATGCCGTGCGCTCGCCGATGCGCGGAAACGGCGTGGTGGAGAAGACGACCTCGACCGGCACCTCGAAGTGGGCGGCGATGCGCAGCGCCAGGTAGAGGCTGGGACTGTACTCCCCCCGTTCCAGGTAGCCGACCGTCTGGTAGTGGACGCCGAGCGCGTCGGCCAGCTGCCTGCGGGTGACGCCGCGCTCGGCCCGCAGCAGGGCGATGCGGTTGTAGACGATCTCGCTCATCGCCGCCTATCTTCTCAGCTCACCCGTTGCATCGCCCGCTCGCGGCGCTCCTGCACCAGCGAGCCGGACTCACGCTTGGCCATTCTGCGCAGGATGGGCGGCGCGAGCAGCAGCCCGGCCACCGCCCACAGGCCCAGTACGCCCGTGGTCTCGAAGACCCGCCACGACTGGCCGATCTCCGCGGCGGCCGCCGCGTCGGGCAGGAAGGCCGAGCGCATGCCGAGGCCGAGCCAGTACAGGGGGAAGATCTGGCTGACCGTCTGGAGCCACTCGGGCATGGAGGTGATCGGGTAGAAGATGCCGGAGGCCGAGGTGAGGGCGCCGATGGTCAGCATGGAGAAGCCGGCGGCGGCCTGCGGGTTGCTGGTCAGCGAGCCGACGACGGCGCCCAGTGGCAGCGTGGCCAGCAGCCCGAGCACGATCACCCAGGCGAACATGAGCCAGCCGCCCAGCCCCGTGCCGAGCATCGAGGGCACCAGGATCAGCCCCGCCGCCAGCACGATCGCCAGGGTGACCAGCCCGGCCGTGGAGGTGCTGACGATCCTGCCGATGAGGTAGCCGGTCATGCCGTGCGGCATGGCCTTGGCCCGCAGCAGCGTGCCGTCCTCCCGCTCGACCGCCAGCGTGCCGACGGTGCCGACCAGGCCGCCCACGGCGACGAGCAGGGCGAGCATGCTGGGCAGCGTGGCCGCCGCCAGCGACAGGTTCGTGCCGGGCAGCTTGATCTCGCGCTGGAAGTACAGCACGACGACGAACGCCACGGAGATCAGGGCGTTGAAGTACATGTCGGTGGAGCTGGTCAGGCTGTGCCGGAACTCGATCCAGCCCCTGGCCAGGCCGAGCTTCACCGCGTGAGTGGTGGCGTTCACCGCTCCTCCTTCCGCACGATGGCCATGTAGGTGTCCTCCAGGGTGGCCCGCCGTACCTCCAGGTCCTCGATCGCGTCGCCGTACTGCGCGAAAAGGTCCTGCACGAAGCGGGTGGCGTCGTCGGTGGCGTGCACGAACAGCTCGCCACCGCGGCTCCAGCGGACCTGGGCGTCGCGCGAGACGCCGCGGGCGAGCTGGTCGGGACTGCCGTCGGCGACGATGCGGCCGCCCGACAGGATGAGGATGCGGGCGGCGAGCTTCTCCGCCTCGTCGAGGTCGTGGGTGGTCAGCAGGATGGTGGTGGAGTCCAGGTCGGACAGCCGGTGCACCAGGTCGTGGAAGTCGCGCCTGGCCTGCGGGTCGAAGCCCGCTGTCGGCTCGTCGAGGAAGAGCAGTTCCGGGCGGCCGACGATGCCGATCGCGACGTCGAGCCTGCGCCGCTGCCCGCCGGACAGCCGGTTGACGCGCTTGCCCGCGTGCTCGGCGAGCCCGACCGCCTCGATGAGCTCGTCCGTGGGGTACGGCGTGCGGTACGGCTCGTAGTAGCGCCCGAGGTGCCGCAGCAGTTCCCTGACCCGCCACCGCCCGTGGTCGCGCCACGACTGCAGCACGACGCCGATCCTGGCCCGCCACGCCTCCCCGCCCTGGGCGGGGTCCTCGCCGAGCACGCGGACCTGCCCGGCGGAGCGCCCGCGGAACCCTTCGAGGATCTCGATGGTGGTCGTCTTGCCCGCCCCGTTGGGGCCCAGCAGGGCGATCACCTCTCCCGCGCCCACGGTGAAGCCGACACCGTTCAGCACCTCGCGCGGACCGTAGTTCATCCGCAGGCCGCTGACCTCGATGACGGCGTCGTCGCGGGCGGGTTCCGCGTCCAGCGGGAGCTCGCTCAGAGCCTCCATCATCCCTCCCGATAGTAGGACTACTACATTGATAGCACACCTACTATGCACCGCAATACATCTGTGACAGGGCATTGCAAGCGAACAGTAAGTCGCACCCGATACGGTCAAGAGCGGCCTGAACAGGAAAAGAGAGGTGCGATGTCACGACCCAGAGAGGCCCTGATCCAGGCAGGCCAGGGGATAGCCCAGGCGGTGGTTCAAGGCGGCGACCTGCGGCAGGCGGTCGGCCAGGCGGTGGACCAGGCCGGGCAGCAACTCGCCGCCCAAGCTCCTGGGTTCGCCCTCAACCCGCACGACTTCGCGGCCGCCCGGGACGGCGGTGTGTCGACGGGCACGGTCATCGAGGCCAGGAGCGCCTCGCTCAACGAAGCCGGCGAGATCGTCAACCGCAGCTTCAGCGAGAACGGCATGCACGTCATCTCCCCCGTCGTGATCCCCAAGGGGACGACGGCCAAGGTGGTGGTGCCGCTCGGCATCCTCGTGGTGCTCGGCCTCATCGGCGCGCTCGGCGGCATCATCCCGAACACCGATCTGTTCTTCGGCCCCCACTACTGGCTCGTACTGGTGCTGGCCGCGGTGTTCCTGTGGTGGCGGCGCAGCGTCGTCATGGTGCCCGAGGGCTGCAAGGCGCTCATCACCAAGTTCGGCAAGCTGGTGCAGATCGCCGACCCCGGCCGGGTGACGCTGATCAACCCGTGGAAGCGGGTCAGCTACATCGTCAACACCACCCGCGAGTACCCGTTCAACGCCCCGATCAGCGAGGCGCCGACGCAGCAGGGCGTCAAGGCGAGCGTCGACCTGTTCCTGCAGTTCAGGATCGAGAACCCGGCGGAGTTCATCTTCGTGCTCGGCTCGGTCAGCGGCTTCCAGTCCAAGCTGCAGAACTCCGTCAGCGAGGTCACCCGCTCCCTCATCTACGCCCAGCGCGCCGAGGACATCTACGACCTGGTGGGCGAGAGCACCCAGGGCATCCTGGAGAGCCTCAACCAGCAGTTCCTGCCGGCGGTGCGGCTGACCGACGTGAACATCACCCACGCCGAGCCCTCCAGCCAGGAGTACCGCATGGACCTCGCGGCCCCCGAGATGGTCCGGGTGGCCAAGGAGGCCTACACCTACGAGTACGAGCTCCAGCTGCGCAAGGAGCAGAACGAGGGCGACCTGATCAAGGAGCTGGCCGGGCTGCAGGAGACGCTCAGCGCCATCCAGGCCGAGATCGCCGGCTACCAGGCCAGGATGGACACCGCCCTTGAGCGGGCCAGCCACCAGGCCAAGGCGCAGGCCGGGCAGCGCCTGGTCGAGGCGGAGTCCACCGCCAACGCCAACGCCGCCCTCCTGGAGGCGCAGGCGCTGGACATCAGGGCGCTGAGCGCCGCCGAGGCGCCGGAGATCCTCGACTACCGCTTCCAGCAGGACCTGCTGGCCAAGCTGGAGTCCGTGGCCGCGAAGCTGCCCCAGGTGGTGCAGGTGGGCGAGGAGACCGACATCGACTTCCTCGCGCTGGCCCAGCAGCTGATCGGCGGCAGGGGGGCGGCGCTGTTCTCGCCCGAGGACATGGCCGCCATCAGGAGCAGGCTCTCCGAGATCGGGCAGCGTGTGGCCGACCGCGAGGTCGAGATCGCCGCGCTGCTGAAGAAGGTCGCCCAGCCGGCCGACGCCACCGAGCTGCCGGAGATCGCGGCGGATCCACCCGGCGACACGGACAAGACCCTGGAGCGTCCGCTGCCCGCCGTACAGAAGGAGGGTGAGTTCTGATGGCGCGCGAGTTCTCGAAGATCAAGGAGTCGCTGGCCTCCTGGTCGGACATCAGGCAGCTGCTGCGCGGCGGCGAGCAGGGCCAGCTGGTGCCGGTCGTGATTCCCAAGGACCGGCGCGGCTTCGCGTGGATGGCCCTGATCTTCCTGGCCCTGTACTTCGCCGGGCTGGCGATCTTCTCCGGCTGGCTCTGGGCGGCCCTGTCGGCCGGGGCGCTGGTGGTGATCGCGGCCGTGTGGATGTGGCGCAAGGCCATCATCGAGATCGAGGAGGGCACCACCGGGGTCCGCAGCAGGTGGGGCGCGATCACCGGAACGCTCCCGCCGGGCCGCCACTACCTCTGGCTGCCGTGGGACCGCGTCGACGCCGTCGTCGACACCTCCACCGAGATCCCCTACTCGGCACCGATCGTGGCCTGCCCGACGGCGGAGAACGTGCCGCTGAAGTCGATCGAGTTCTTCCTGAAGTTCCGCATCGTCGACCCGGTCGCCTTCGTGCGTACCATCGGCGCGGGCAACTTCGACCTCGTGCTGTCCAGCGCCGTCCAGGACGCCATCCGCCAGCGCAGCCGGCGCGTCAACACCGAGCGCGCCTACGACCTGCGCGGCTCCGACGTGGGCGACATGCAGGACGCGCTCAGCCGCCAGCTCGGCCGGTACGGCGTGCGCATCATCGGCGCCAACATCCCCGACGTCCAGCTGCCCGACCAGTACCAGCAGCATCTGGCCACCCGCGAGAAGGTCGCCAAGGAGCTGTCCGCCTACGAGCGCGAGTGGGAGCTGACGCGCAAGCGCCGTATCGACACGCTGCTCATGGAGATCGAGCGCTCCAAGAAGACCCGCGACGCCCGCGTCGTCGAGGTCAAGGCCGCGCACAACACGGCCCGCAAGGACGTCGCCCGCATGCTGGAGGAGCAGGAGACCGAGGCGCAGCGCGTGCGCTGGGAGATCGAGGCGCGCGGCCGCGCCGACCTCACCGCCGCGGAGAACGAGGCCAAGGCGCTGCGCAGGCTGGCGGAGTCCTACCGCGACAACCGCGCCGTCCTGCAGTACGAGCTGGCTCGCCGCCGCCTCGACGTCGGTGCCAAACTGGCCGAGAGCGCTCCCCAGCCCCTCGTGGTTCGTACGGCCGGCGGCCAGTCCGACCCGATGTCCACCCTGCTGCTCGCCCAGCTCCTCCCCCGGCTCTCCGGCTCCCACGGAAACGGGTCAGGCACTACCTCTTAGGAGAACCCCATGGTGTTCCGCAAGTTGAAGGCCGCGTTCGGCGCCGGCGTCGAGGTCGACACCGTCCTGAGCAACGCCACCGTCCGCCCGGGCGAGATGCTCCGGGGCGACGTGCACTTCAAGAGCAGCGGCTCCGACTACAAGGTCGAGGGCATCCACATCGAGTTCACCGCCGTGGTCGAGATCGAGAGCGGCGACAGCGAGTACCGCTCGACCTACAGCTTCCTGCGCCAGCAGGTGTCGGGGCCGTTCCACCTGGCGGCGGGGACCTCGCACAGCCACCCGTTCGAGATCCCGGTGCCGTGGGAGACGCCGATCAGCGCGATCGGCGGCCACGCGCTGCCGGGCATGCGGCTGGGCGTCCAGACCGAGCTGGCGCTGGCCGGCGCGCTGGACAAGGGCGACCTCGACCCGCTGTTCGTCAGCCCGCTCGCGGCCCAGGAGAACATCATCACGGCCCTGGACCGGCTGGGCTTCGGCTTCAAGAAGGCCGACCTGGAACGCGGCACGCTGTACGGCTCGACGATGCCGTTCTTCCAGGAGATCGAGTACTACGCCGGCGGCCAGTGGCGGCGCCACTTCAACGAGCTGGAGCTGACCTTCATCGCGGGCCCGTCCCAGATGGACGTCATCCTGGAGGCCGACAACCGGGGCGGCTTCCTCAGCTCGGGCGGCGACTCCTACAACCGCTTCACCGTCCGCTACGGCGACAACCCGGGCGCCGCCGAGCAGGCGCTCCAGCAGGGCCTTGAGGCGATGGCCCGCCGCCGCGGCTGGTTCTAGAACGCTCCCGCCGCCTGGCTCACGGCCCGAACGTCCCGGGCCGGACGAGGTACATCCTCTTGAGCCAGGCGGCGTAACGCGGCCCTGACTCGGCGCGGTAGTCGTGGCGCCGGTAGACCTGGAACGCGGCCTCCTTCAGCCGCCTGGCCCGCCAGTCGAGGTTGGACGGCCAGCCGGTCATCGTGTAGCCGCGGTAGGCCAGCAGCTTGAGCTTCAGCCCCCGCGCGGCCTCGGCGGCGAACTTGGCCGAGGCCGTGTGGTCGGTGTGGTCGCCGTGCCAGTCGGGCGGGTTGGGGTCGAGGGTGCGCAGCACGGTCGGCCGGTAGCGCTGGTAGAGCGCGCGCAGCGTGGCGAGCACGTCCTCCCTGCGTACGCACGGGTGCGGGCACGGCCCGGTGAACCTGCGTACGCAGGCGTCCCTGGCCCACATCCTGGCCAGCGCGTCGTGCCCGCCGTCGGCCCGCGGGTCGCCGCCGTCGGGCAGCCCGGCGAAGACGAGCCTGATCCTGGGGCTGGCGGCGAGCGTGTCGACGCGGACCGGCAGCCTGCCGAGGCTCAGGACGCGGGAGCGCCAGACGTTCGGCACCCCGGCGAGGTAGGCGTAGGCGGCCTTGATGCCCTCCTGCCGGTCGCGGACGTAGGCGCTCGGGTCACGGTCGTCCTCCACCCCGGTCGGCCCCTCGCCGGCGGTCAGGTAGATCGTCGTGGTGACCCGGCCGCCGGCGACCGCGCCGAACAGGTCGGGGCTCATGAAGAGCAGGTCGTCGTCGGCGTGCGCGACGACCTGGACGAAGCGGTCGGCCCGCTCGGCGGCCACCACCTGTCTCATCGTCCACGGCAGCACCGGGCAGACCGTGAACACGATCAGCACCAGAGCGCACACGACGGCCCCCGCCGCCCTGACCCACTTCATCCCCGTTTGCAACCCCCACAACTAGCGTAAGGGCAGGTCAGCGGCGTACCTCATCAAAGGGGTGGATTCTCGCCTCCTCCCCAGGTACGGGATCATGCTCTGGTGGTCGCATGACCCGGTCGTTACCATGACGTGGGGGAACTGACTGATCGTTGCGGATGCGGGGCGAGACGATGGGGCGGGTCGGCGCGGCGCTGAGGCGGGTCGCTCCGTGGGCGGCGCAGAACGCCGACGGCGCGATCGCGCTCGGCTTGGCGATCACCGTGGGCATCCTGGGGATCATGCCGGACGAGCTCTTCGGCAAGGACGGCCAGGAGATCCAGAACCAGCTCGTCAGCGCCGCGACGCTCGTCATCCTCGCGCTGGTCGCCACCGCACTGCTGCGCGACCGGCTGCGCCAGGCCCCCGTCGAGGCGACCATCACCTCCGGCGCCCTGTCCGAGCTCCCGGTCCGGCTGGCCCGGCTGGAGCAGATCGAGACCCTCGTCACCGGCACCCGCCGCGCCCTCGACGAACTCCAGCTGGTCAGGGTCCTGGCCAGCCCGCTGGAGATCGCCCAGGCGCACGGCGACGCCCGCGCCGGCACCACCCGGTGGAGCTTCAAGGGCGGCACCGGAACGTTCCTGCGCGCCGTCACGCTACCCGAGTGCGTGGCGGCCGCCCGCAAGGACAAGCGCCACCTGACCGTCCGCATCGAGATCATCGACCCGACCAACAACGAGGTCTGCGAGGCGTACGCCCATTACCGCCGCTCGCTGGCCGACGCCCCGGACGTCACCGGCGAGACGTGGACCCCCGACCGGGTCAGGAAAGAGTCCTTCGCGACGATCCTGGCCGCGTTCTGGCACCGCCAGCGCTACGGCCTGCTCGACATCGGCGTGGGCCTGTCCTCCACGATGACCACCTTCCGCTGGGACCTGTCCGCCTCCAGGGTGATCATGACGATCGAGGACCCGAACCGCGCGATGACCGCACTGGCCGGAACCTTCTACTACGAGAGCTGCGACACCGAGCTCCGGCTCAGCCTGGAGCAGGCGCGCCGGGTTCCGCTGGAGTCCTACAAGCACGTGCCGCTGAGCGACGAGCCCACGGTCGAGGAGGTCCAGGAACTCTTCCGCGGGGTCGAGCTGCCGCTGCCCAGGACGTACAACGATCGCGACATCGTCGACATCGCCCGCAAGGCCTTGCGGGCCAAGGATCCGTATGAGCTACCGCAGCGCACATGAGGAACTCACCGCGGCGCGCGCCCGCGCATGGGTGAGCACCGCCGTCCGGGGGGACTTCCACGGTGTGCACCATCCGCTGGGATTCGTCTGCCTGCCGCTCGAACGCACCGGCGGCGACGGCGTCTGCCTGCACCTGTGGTCGCGCCGCCTGCCCGGCGCGGGCAGCACCACCTCGCAGATCCACTGCCACAGCTGGGACCTGGTCAGCCACGTCCTGTACGGCCAGGTGCGCAACGTCCACGCCGTCGTCACCGACACGCCCTCCGCCGAGGCCACCCACCGGGTGTTCGAGGTGGTCAGCGGCGACGACGGCGACCGCATCACGCCCACGCCGCGCACCGTGCGCCACTCGACCGGGCTGGTCGAGGTGTTCGGCGCCGGTGACACCTACACGCTGCCCGCCGACCGTTTCCACTCCAGCGTCGTGCCCGAGGGCGGCGAGGCCGCCACGATCGCGCTGGGCTCCGGGCGCACCGGCAGCCGCGACCTGTCGCTGGGCCCGCTCGGCGCGCCCGGCCACCACGTCGCCCGCCGCCCGCTCGACGACGGGGAACGGGCACTCGCCGTCCGGCTGGTCCTGACTCACCTTGGGGGTCCGTGATGGATCTGGAGCGTGCGCGCGAACTGGCCGTGGAGGCCGCGCGGGCGGCCGGGCGGCTGCTGGCGGCCGGCACGGCGGACGCGTTCGGCGTGCACACCAAGGGCGCGGCCGGTGACGTCGTCACCGACCTCGACCTGGCCTCGGAGAAGGTGCTGGTCGAACGCATCCTGACCGCCTACCCCGGCCACGCGGTGATCGCCGAGGAGTCCGGCCTGCTGGGCGCCGCGGGGGCGGAGTGGACCTGGCTGGTCGACCCGCTCGACGGCACCAACAACGTCGCCATCGGCCTGCCCGCCTACGTGGTGGGGCTGGCGTTGTGCCACGCCGGCCGTCCCGTGCTCGGGGTCGTGCACGACCCCGTGACCCGCCGGACGTGGTCGGCGATCCGCGGTCACGGGGCGCTGTCCGATTCAGGGGTACGGCTGGCGCCGCCCGCCCGCCCCCTTCCTCACGGGCCCCTGCTGGCCTGGACCCAGGGCTACACGGTCACCCGCGACGACGCGACCGTCCTCGGGCTGAAGGCGGCCCTGGAACTGCACGCGCGGCGCGTCCTGCAGCTCTGGGCCCCGTTGCTCTCCTGGGTCATGCTGGCCAGGGGGGACATCGACGGCATGGTCGGCTACCGCGCGGAGGCGGTCGACCTGCCCGCGGGCGCTTTGATCGCCCGGGAGGCGGGGATGGAGATCCGGGCGCTGGACGGCTCGCCGTTCGACGAGGACGTCAACGGCAGCGCGGCGGACCGCAGCTTCGTCGCCGCCCACCCCGACACCCTGCCCACCCTCCTCCCCCTCCTCGCCGCAGCGACCCGGCCCTCCGCAGGTCACCACCGCCCGGGGTGACCTGCGGAGGGAGGGCGGGTCAGCCCGTGACGCTGGGGCGGCCGTTTTCGACGTGGCCCATCAGGCGGCGGCGGTAGGACGGGTCCTCCTCGCAGGTGATCTCCAGGTCGTACCAGCCGTGCGAGCCCTCCAGCGGCCACACCACCTGCCGGTACTGCCCGGCCCGCAGCGGCACCGCCTGCTCCTTCCCTCCGTAGGCCAGCGCACGGACGCGCAGCTTCACCCGCGACTCGCCCAGGTTGGTGATCTCGACGCGCAGCCGCCGCGGGTCGATGTCGATCACCGCCCGCGCCTCCACCCGGCCCGCCGCCGCCGACAGCGTCCCGGCGAACTCGCGCCGGAACCCGTTCGGCCCGGTCACCGCCAGGTGGTAGGCATCGCCCACCGCCACCCGCCGCGTGCTCACGCCCTGCACGTCGAAGTGCTGCGGGAGCTCGAACTCCCCCTTGTAGGGGTAGAGCGTCATGTGCATGCTCGCCGCGCCGGTGTTGGCGAGCGTCACCTCCAGCTCCTTCCCGAGCGCCCGCGCCCAGGCGTTCGGCTGGTACGGCAGCGCCCGCGCCGGCTTGGTCCCCGGCTCCTGCTCCGGCATCGACTGGCTGGCCGGCGGCGCCGGCTTCCACCGGCCGCTGAAGGCCGGGACCGGCGCCGGGGTGGCGGGGGCGGGCGGCTGGGCCGTACCGGAGAAGTCGAAGGCGGAGGTGAGGTCGCCGGCGACCGTGCGGCGCCAGGGCGTGATGTCGGGGAAGCGCACGCCCAGCCAGGTCTCCAGGAAGCGGCAGGTCGAGCTGTGGTCGAAGATCTGCGAGGCCACGTGGCCGCCGGCGGTCCAGGGCGAGACGACCGTCATCGGGACGCGGATGCCGAGGCCGATGGGCTTGCCGTCGTACCAGTCGGAGGTCTGCTCGGCGGGCGGGAGCGGCGGCGGGACGTGGTCGAAGAAGCCGTCGTTCTCGTCGTAGGTGATGAACAGCGCGGTCGACTGCCAGGTCTCCGGGTGGGAGGCGATGGCGTCGAGGATGTCGTAGGTGATGCGGGCGCTCTGCAGAGGCGAGGAGGCGCTCGGGTGCTCGGAGTCGGCGGCCGACGGCACGATGTAGCTGACCTCGGGCAGGGTCCCCGCCTGGACGTCGGCGCGGAAGGAGGCGGCCAGCTGCTTGGCCGGCACGCGGCGCAGGCCGCGCTCGAACAGCTCGCGCTCCTGCGGGTCGAGCTTGGCCACGCCCTCCTCCAGGCGGGCCAGGAGTTGCCCGCGCCTGGGCTCGGCGGCGCCGCTCACCTGGCCGTAGAAGGCGTCCATGCTCTTGAAGTCGCCCTGGAGCGCCTTGCGGGCGACCTGGCGGAAGCGGGCGAAGAACTCCAGGTTGTTGTCCTGGTAGTTGTCCCACTCGTGGTAGACCTTCCAGCCGCGGCCGGCCGCCTGGAGGATCTCGCCCGCGTTGGCCCAGGTGTAGCCCTGGTGGGTGTCCTCGCTGTAGGCGGCGTTGTCGATGGCCCGCTTGGTGGTGCCGGGCTCGTAGCCGGTGTGGCCCGAGACGTGGTAGTTGCGGTTCGGGCTGGTCGAGGAGAGCACGGAGCAGTGGTAGTTGTCGCAGAGGGTGAAGGTGTCGGCCAGCTCGTACTGCAGCGGGATGTCCGCGCGGCGGTAGAACGTCATCGTGGCCGGGCTCTTGGCCGGGATCCAGCCGTCGTGCCAGCCCTTGGCGGCGGCGCGCTGGCCGTCGTTCCAGCCGTGGGCCAGGGCGCTGATCCACTGCAGGTCCTTGCCGACCAGGTCGGCGGCCTCGCGTACCGGGAAGGGCAGTACGCTTCCCGTCCCGTTGGGCTGCTCGTAGACGGGCTTGCCGTTCCTGAGCGTGACCGCGTTGCGGTCGGCGAAGCCGCGCACCCCACGCATGCTGCCGAAGTAGTGGTCGAACGAGCGGTTCTCCTGCATGAGAAAGACCACGTGCTTGATGGCCGACAGGCCACCCTGGGGGACGGGCATGGCCAGGGCCCGGTGCACGGAGGGGGGCAGCAGCGAGCCGGCCGCGATGCCGGCGCCGAGGGCGAGGAAGCCGCGGCGAGAGGGTGCGAGAGACATGGCGGAGAGCGTGTCAAAGGTAGGAAACTATCCCATTACGGGCGGGTGGCGATCATGCGAACAGCTCATACCGCGCCCAGCGCCCAGACCGCGGCGACCAGGGCGGTGACGGCCAGGACCGCGCCGGTGAGCAGGAAGCGGCGCATCGGCACCTTCACGCCGTGGCGGCGGCACGACTCGAACCACAGCAGAGTGGCCAGCGACGCCCACGGGGTGATCACCGGGCCGACGTTGGTGCCGATCAGTACGGCGAGCAGCTGGTCGCGGCCGGCGACCTCCTCCAGCGCCTGGTAGGCGGGCAGGTTGTTGATGGCGTTGGACAGGCCCGCGCCCACGGCCGCGGTGCGGTAGGGATTGTCGCCGCCGCCGATCATCCAGGTCATGACGTCGGCCAGTCCGTGCAGGCTGAGCGCCGGGACGACCAGGAACAGGCCGGTGACGAAGATGAGCAGCTGCCAGGGGATCAGGCTCAAGGTCAGGCGCTTGCGGTCGCGCACGAAGAACGCGGCCACGACGATCAGCGCGGCCACCGTCGCGGCCACGTGGACCGGCTGGTCGAGCAGGAGCGCGCCGATGAACAGCACACAGGCCGCCGAAGCCGCCCAGAACAGGACGGTGTCGGCGATCGGCTCCAGGCCGGGCGGGGTGTAGCGGACCTCGCCGCGGCGGCCCCTGCGCCAGAAGAACAGCCACAGGAACACCATCGTCACCGCGATCGCGGCGGCCTGCGGCGCCCACATGCGGGTGGCGAACTCCCGGTTGGACATCTGCAGGGCGTTCATGCCCAGCAGGTTCGTCAGGTTGGAGACCGGCAGCAGGAGGCTCGCGGTGTTGGCCAGCCAAATCGTGGTCATGGCCAGGGGCAGCGCGGCGATGCCGGCGCGGGCGGCCAGGGCGAGCATGACCGGGGTGAGGAGGACGGCCGTGGTGTCCAGGTTCAGAAATATCGTGACGAAGGAGGCGAAAGCCGTACACAAGAAGAAGAGCGCGAGATAGCTGCCGCGCCCGAGCACCGCCATCCTCGCCGCGATCGCGTCGAAGACCTGAGCCTCCTTCGTCAGCTCGGCCAGAACGATCACGCCGACGAGGAACAGCAGCAGCGGAGCGATCTCGTCGAACTTCTCCACCGCGACGTTCAGCGGCAGCCAGCCCGTCACCACGAAGATCAGTCCCAGCGCGAGCAGCCCGATCCTGACCCAGTCGAGCGCGGACAGTCGCCTCCACACCCGAAGATGATCGCACACCACCTCCAAAACACCGATCCCACGCGGAATACTGGGCAGATGGCGCGTGACGGAAGGCCCACGGACATCTTCGTCAGCTACTCCCCCGCCGACACGGCGTGGGCCACATGGATCGCCTGGCAACTGGAGGCGGCCGGTTACCGGACGATGATCCAGGACTGGGACTTCGTGCCGGGCACGAACTTCATCGACTTCATGGACCGCGGCGTCAGCGAGGCGCAGCTGGTCGTGGCGGTGCTCTCGCGCAACTACCTCACCTCGCGCTACGGCCGCATGGAGTGGCAGGCGGCGCTGCGCGCCGACCCGGACAACCCCTCCAACAAGCTCGTCACCATCCGGCTGGAGGACGTCCAGCTCGAAGGGCTGCTGTCCACGATCACGTGGGTGGACCTGCTGGGCGTCACCGACCCCGGCCTGGCCAGGGCGCTGCTGCTCGGCCGGGTACGCGAGTCGCTGGCCGGCCGGGCCAAGCCGGAACTGGCGCCCGCCTTCCCCGACGGCACGGGCGAGCCCGCCCCCGCGCCCACGCTGCCGGAACCCGGCGAGCGCTCACGCGCCAGGCGCACACCCGTGACGGCTCCCGGCTTCCCGCCCCAGGCGGAGGCGGCCCGCTCGCGCGAGTCGGTCAGCGTGCTGCACGTCGGCGGGCCGCGCTTCGGCCGGGCGCTGCCCGACCCGGGCGAGCCGTTCACACCCGAGGACATGCAGGCGAGGATCTGGGCCGACCTGACCGGCATGTACGACAGAGGCATGCCGCGGCCCGACCTGATGGTCGTCAGCGGCAACCTCACCGAGTCCGGCAGCCTCGGCCAGTTCGGCCAGGCCACCCGCTTCCTCACCGACCTGCGCCACCTCATCGGGCTCGAACCGCACCGGCTGGCCATCGTGCCCGGTCCGCGCGATGTCACCAAGGCCGCCGCGAGCGCCTACTTCCTGACCTGCGAGGCCGACGACGTCAGCCCGCAGCCGCCGTACTGGCCGAAATGGCGGCACTTCGCCGGGCTGTTCGCCGAGGTCTTCCAGGGGCTGGACGACCGGGTCTTCGACGGCGGGCAGCCGTGGTCGATGTTCGAGATTCCCGATCTCAAGGTCGTCATCGCGGGCTTCAACTCCACGATGGCGATGAGCCACCTGGAGCGCGACGCGTACGCGCTGCTCGGCGAGGGCCAGGCGGCCTGGTTCGCCGAACGGCTGCGCCCCTACGAGGAGCGCGGCTGGCTGCGGCTCGGCGCGATCGGCCATCCGGTGCGCGACCTCAGCGACGCCGCCACCTACGAGCGCCTGCTCGCCCACCGGATCAACCTGCTCCTGGACGGGCCCGAGCTGCGGCCGGGCCGCCACCGCGTGCTGGAGCTCACCCGCGAGGGCGTGCGCGCCTGGACGCCCGACGGCCCCGACGAGCCCGAGCGCGACAAGCGCTCCTGGCGCTCGGCCCAGGAGACCTTCCGCGCCGACCAGAACGCCCCGTCGGTGCCGGGGCCGGTCCCCGACACCGAGCCCGAGCCGGCTCCCCCCGCGCCGCGGCCGGTCGACCTGCTGCTCGACCGGCTCACCGAGGTCTGCGAGGCCCGGCACGAGCGAGCCAGGATCCGCCGCTTCCCCGACCATCTGGTGGTCACCTACCCCGAGGACGGGTTCGTGCGCCTGTCCATGGTCGGCGCGCACGTCGGCACGCCCGCCACCGCGGACGCCGAGCGCTTCGTCCGGCAGGCGCACGCCACCGGCCTGCAGGGCGAGCTCGTCTACCAGGGCGCGCCGCCGGAACGTTCCCTGCGCGAGGACCTCATGCGCCGGGGTGTACGCCTGCGCAGCTTCACCGAGTTCCAGGGCCTGCTCGACCTGTCCGGCTACGTCGCCGAGCAGACCGCCAGGCTCGCCGGCGACCGCCGCTACCCGCCCGACCTGTACGTCCCGCAGCGCTACCGGGCGCTCGACCGGCCCGGCAAGGTCGAGCAAGGGCTGACCGACGAGATGATGCGCCAGCTCTCGGCCGACCACGGCCGCTTCCTGCTGCTGCTCGGCGAGTTCGGGCACGGCAAGACGTTCGCGCTGCGCGAGCTGGCCCGGCGCATCCCGGCCGAGCTGCCCCACCTGACGCCGATCTTCATCGAGCTGCGGGCCCTGGACAAGGCGCACTCGGTCGACGCGCTCGTCGCCGCGCACCTGGCCAACCACCGCGAGGAGGTCATCGACCTCAAGGCGTTCCGCTACCTGCTCGCGCAGGGGCGCATCGTGCTGCTGTTCGACGGGTTCGACGAGCTGGTGACCCGGCTGACCTACGACCGGGCGGCCGACCACCTGTCCACGTTGCTGGCCGCCGCCGTGGACAAGGCGAAGATCGTGGTGGCCAGCCGTACCCAGCACTTCAAGTCGCAGAGCCAGGTGCTGACCACGCTCGGCGAACGCGTCGGGGTGCTGCCGCAGCGGCGGGTCTTCGCCGTCGAGGACTTCACGCACGCCCAGATCCGCACGTACCTGGAGAACCGGTTCACCGACGGCGACGAGGCCGTGGCCCGCATGTCGCTCATGGAGGGCATCAAGGACCTGCTGGACCTCGCGCAAAACCCGCGCATGCTCAGCTTCATCGCCGACCTCGACGCCGACCGGCTGCGTACCGTGGCCACGACCCGCCACACGATCAGCCCGGCGCTGCTGTACGAGGAGATCCTCAGCTCGTGGCTGCGCTTCGAGGAGCAGCGCACCAGCATGCCCGGCTCGGCCGGGATGCTCAGCGTGGACGAGCTGTGGCGGGCCGTCACCGCGCTGGCGTTGCGGCTGTGGGACACCGGCGAGGCCTTCCTGGGCCTGGCCGAGCTGACCGAGCTCGCCGAGACGCTCACCGACCTGGCCGACGGGCAGCTCACCGGCCCGCAGACCGCGCACGCCGTGGGCACCGGCAGCCTGATGGTACGCACCGACGAGGGCATGTTCGGCTTCATCCACGCCTCGGTCATGGAGTGGCTGATCGCCCGGCACATCGCCGCCGGGCACTGGGAGGCGCTGTCGCGGCGCCCGCTGTCGGCGCTGACGGTGGAGTTCCTGTGCGACCTGGCCGACTCCGCGGCGCTGCGGACATGGCTGGCCGACCCGCCGGCCGACGACGTGGCCACCGCCAACGCCATCAAGGTCAGCACGCGGCTGCGGACACCCGCCCAGGCCGACCTGCGCGGCGCGGACCTGCGCGGCGAGGACCTGTCGGGCCGTGACCTGACCGGGGTCGACCTCACCGGCGCCGACCTGACCGGCGCCACCCTCGCCGGCACCAACCTGTCGCGGGCCAGGCTGAACGCGGCCAGGCTGGCCGGGGCCAAGCTCGACGGGGCCCGGCTCACCGGCGCCGACCTGTCCGGCGCGGACCTGTCAGGGGCCCGCCTGGCCAAGACCGACCTCAGCGACGTGGCCGCCGAGGGCACCCGCTGGCACCGCGCCTCACTGATCAACGTCACCGGCTCCCTGCCGCCGATGTCCGAGCTGCACGGCGCCGCCGTCGTGCCGGGGCATCCGGTCGAGGTGCAGCTCGCGCCGGCCGGAATCGGTGTGCCGTACGGCTTCCACTTCCAGACCACGCGCCTGCCCGAGCCCGTCGCCTACAGCACCGACGGCTCCACGCTGGCGATCGGCAACCAGGACGGCGGCGTGCTGCTGTGCGTGGACGGCCAGCCCGTACGCACGCTCCAGGAGCACAACGGCCGCGTCTACGCCGTCGCCTTCGCCGGGGACGTCCTGGCCACCGGGGCCAGCGACGGACAGGTGCTGCTGTGGGACGCGCTCACCGGCGAGCTGCGCCACCGCCGCGTCGGCCACCCCGACGGCGTCTGGCCGCTACGGCTCAGCCCCGACGGCGCGCTGGTCGCGGCGGGCGACGCCGACGGCGTCATCCACGTGTGGGACACCGCCACCGGCGACCTCGTCCACGACCTGACCGGCCACCAGGCGCCCGTGTTCACCGCCGCGTTCGTCGGCGGCGCGCTGGTGACCGGCGACGCCGGGGGCGTGGTGCGGGTGTGGGACGTGGCGACCGGCCACCTGATCGGCTCGCTCGACGGGCACCGCGGCGCCGTCTACCGAGTCGTGGCCGGCGGCCGGTGGGTGGCCACCGGCGACGAGGCCGGCACCGTCCGCGTCTGGAACGCCACCAGCTGGGCCCTGGAGCAGACCCTGACCGGGCACGCCAGAAGCGTCTACTGCGTGGCCTTCTCCCCCGGCGGCAACCTGCTGGCCAGCGGCGACACCGCGGGCGTCGTACGACTGTGGGATCCGGCGAGCGGCGCCGCGCACGGCGTCCACACCAGCCACTCGGCCGCCGTCTACCAGGTCGCCTTCTCCCCCGACGGGCACACCGTGGCCACCGGTGACGCCAACGGGGCCGTGCGGCTGCAGGACGTCGGGGGCGGCCGCCGTACCGAGCTGAGCGGCCACCGCAGCTCGGTGTGGCCCTTCGCCTTCCGCCCCGACGGCGAGCAACTGGCCACCAGCAGCAACGACGGCACCGTCCGGCTGTGGGAGCCGGCGACCGGCCGCTGCCAGCAGGTGCTGCGCGGCCATGGCAGGCGCATCTCCTCCGCCCGGTTCAGCGCCGACGGCTCCATGCTGGCCACCAGCGGCAACGACGGGATCGTCCGCATCTGGGAGCCGCGCACCGGGCGGCGGCTGCGCGAGATCACCGGCAGCGCCGACCGGCTGATCTCCGCCACGTTCGCCCCGTCCGGGCCGCTCCTGGCCACCTCCAGCAACGACGGCGGCGTCCACTTCTGGAACGGCGCCACCGGCGACTACGAGCGCGAGCTCAACGCCGAGACCGACCACGTGTGGGCCGAGGCGTTCAGCCCCGACGGCTCCCTGCTGGCCACCGCCAACGACGACGACAGCGTGCGCGTCTGGTACCGGCCCACCGCGCGCCTGCTCAGCAACCTCGCCGACCATCGCGGCCGGGTCCGCTCGATCGCCTTCAGCCCCGACGGCCGCTTCGTCGCCACCGGCTGCGACGACCGCCTGGTGCGCATCTGGCACGTCGACTCCGGCGGGCGCGTGGCCACCCTCGAAGGCCACGCCGATCGCGTCTACTCCGTCGTCTTCTCCCCCAGCGGAAGGCAACTGGCCAGCGCCAGCAACGACGGCAAGGCCATGGTCTGGGAGCTGCGCCCCGGCCAGCCGTGGCAGCCGCGCCTGCTGCACACGCTCACCAAGAACGTCGGGCGGCTGTGGAGCGTCACCTTCTCCCGCGACGGCTCTCAGCTGGCCACCGGCGGCGACGATCCCGCCGTGCGGGTGTGGGACACGGCCTCCGGCCATCTCCTCCACACGCTGTACGGCCACGCCCGCCGCGTCTGGTCGGTCTCCTTCAACCCGGCCGAAGACCTGCTGGCCAGCGCCGGCGACGACGGCGTGGTGATCCTGTGGGCGGGGGCCGCGCGCAAGGCGACGCTGCTGGGCCTGCCGGAAGGCTGGGCGGCACTGGCGCCCGACGGCAGGTACAAGCTGGAGGGGCAGGTCGGCGGCCAGTTCTGGCACGTGGTGGGAATGTCGAGGTTCGAGCTCGGGGAGCTGGACGTGTACCTGCCGGGAGTGCGGCAGATCCCGCTGGAGGCCGACATCTGAACCCGCCAGATGGCGGGTTGTGTCCTCCACGTGGCGCTCGCGGGCGGGCTGAGCCGTAACGCACCATGAACGTCATGAGCACACCACCGCCGTTCGACCCCGAACTCACCGCGGCCCTGGAGATGTTCGGCGAGGCCCTGCCCTCGTCGATCACGCCGGACATGATCCCGACGCTGCGCGCGGCCCGCGCGGGCCTGCCGCAGCCCACGGACGAGGAGCTCAGCCGGGACGGCGCGCTCGTCATCGCCGACCACACCGCGCCGGGCCCGGCGGGCCAGCCGGACATCATGCTGCTCGTGGCCCGGCCCGCGGCCGCCGTCGCCCCGGTGCCCGCCCTCTACTTCGTCCACGGCGGCGGCATGATCCTCGGCAACCGCCGCCAGAGCCTGCCCGACCTGGCCGAGCTGGCGCTGGAGCTCGGAATCGCCATCGTCTCGGTCGAGTACCGCCTTGCCCCGGAGCACCCGCATCCCGCGCCCGTCGAGGACTGCTACGCGGGCCTCGAATGGACCGCCAAGAACGCCGCCGAGCTGGGCATCGACCCCGAGCGGATCATCGTCGGCGGCGGCAGCGCGGGCGGCGGGCTGGCCGCCGCCGTCGTCCTGATGGCCCGCGACCGCGGCGGGCCCGCGATCCTGGGCCAGCTGCTCATCTGCCCCATGCTCGACGACCGCAACGACACCCCGTCCGCCCACCAGATGGCCGGGCTGGGCATCTGGGACCGCACCGCGAACGAGACCGGCTGGACCGCGCTGCTCGGCTCCTCGCGCTGCGGCCCCGACGTGTCGCCCTACGCCGCGCCGGCCCGCGCCACCGACCTGTCCGGCCTGCCGCCCGCGTTCATCGACGTCGGCTCGGCCGAGACCTTCCGCGACGAGGACGTCGACTACGCCGTGCGCATCTGGCGCGACGGCGGCCGGGCCGAACTGCACGTGTGGCCGGGCGGCTTCCACGGCTTCGACGGCTTCGCCCCGCAGGCCGCGCTCTCGCAGGACGCCAAGGAGGCGCGGCTGCGCTGGCTGCGGCGCCTGCTCGGCGGCTGAGACATGATGGCTGTGTGAAGGAGCTCGCGGGCAGGCTGTCCGCCCTCGATCCCGACGCGGGGGCGGCCCTTCAGGTGATCGCGTACTTCGACCGGCTGGTGGAGGCGCGGGCCGGGCTTGAGGCGATCGTGCGGGGCGCGGCCGTACTGGCCGGGTGCCCGGTCCGCCTGGTCGACGAGGAACGCAACGTCCGCGTCCGGGTGCTGGCCGACGGCCGCCGCGGCGGCCCCGCCGCGGACCGCTGGCACGAGCGGGTGGATCCTGGCTGGCCGGTCGGGGCCACGCCCGGCGGGGCCGCCCGGTTGTGGCTGGAGATGCCGGGTCCGGCCGGTCCCGTGCACGCGGTGGTGCTCGAACGCGCCGCCGTGGCCGCCAGGGACGTCCTCGACCGGACACGGGGACGGGCTCCCTCGCGCGACGACCCGGCGCTCGTCGAGCTGGTCCTGGACGGCACCGCCCCCGAGCAGGCCCGGCTACGCGCCGCCCGCTCCCTCGGCCTGGAGGTGAGCAGCGAGGCCAGGGCCGTGGCCTTCGCCGGCGGCGACGCCAGGATCGTGCCCGCCGGCACCGATCCGGGCCCGGCGCCTCCCGCCCGCAGGACCGGCATCGGGCCCGCCGTACCCGTGCGCGATCTGCCCGCCTCCTGGCCGCTGGCCCGGCTGGCCCTGCGGCTGGCCGCCGACGGCACCGACCAGGATCCCGGCCCGCGCGTGGTCCGCTACGACAGCCTGGGCGGACTGGCCGCGCTGGCGGCGGCGGTTCCCGCGGGGGCCGACCCCGTCCCGGACGTCCACGCCCTGGAGCACGCCGCCTCCGCCGCTCCCTGGATGCTCGCCACGCTGCACGCGATCGCGTACGCCATCAGCCTGCGAGCCGCCGCGGCCCAGCTCCCTGTCCACCACTCCACCCTCCAGGACCGCCTGGCCCACGCCGAACACCTCCTCGGCTGGACCATCCGCGACCCCGAGGGCCGCCTACGCCTGCAGCTGGCCCTCACCCTGCGCCGGCTCCACCGCCATCCATGACCGAGGGATCGTCCGGTGGCGGTCCGGCCTCTGACTACCCGCGGCCCGCCCGGCGGCGCAGGTCCTCCCACGCCTGTTCCACCCGCGCGCCCAGGTCCTCCAGCGAGCCCTCGTTGGGCACGACCAGGTCGGCGATGGCCAGGCGGGCCTCGCGGGAGGCCTGGGCGGCGATGCGGGCCTTCGCGTCCGCCTCCGGCATGCCGCGGTGGTCGGCCAGGCGGCGGATACGCGTGTCGTCGGCGGCGTCCACGACGATGACCACGTCGTACATGGGGGCGAGTTTGTTCTCGGCCAGCAGCGGGACGTCGTAGACGACGATGGCGTCGGCGGCGGCCTGGTTCTGGAGGGTGGCCACGCGCTCGCCCACCAGCGGGTGGACGATGGCGTTGAGGGTGGCGAGGTGGTCGGCGTCGGAGAAGACGATGGCGCCGAGCTTCTCGCGGTCCAGGGTGCCGTCCGGGCGGAGGATCTCCCGGCCGAAGGCGGCGACGACGCGGGCCAGGCCGACGGTGCCGGGTTCGACCACCTCGCGGGCGATCTTGTCGGCGTCGATCACCACGGCGCCCTTGGCGGCCAGGCGCTTGGACACTTCGCTTTTACCGGAGCCGATCCCGCCGGTCAGTCCCACCTTCAGCACGTGATCAGGGTACCGAGACCGGGCGGCGCAGATGCACCAGCGTCAGGTGGTCGTCCATCCGCTCGCGGTGCGTCTCGCGGTAGCCGAGCTTGTGGTACAGCCGCAGGCTCATGGACAGGTGCCCGGTGAACAGGTCGAAGGCCGTCGCCTGCGGCACCCGCGCGTGCAGGGCGGCCAGCAGGGCGGTGCCGACGCCCTGGCCCTGGCGGTCGGGCGCGATGACGAGCCGGCCGACCAGGCAGGTGGTGCCGGACAACTGGCCGCGCACGGCGCCGACGATGCGGCCGCCGTCGACGGCCTTGAGGACCGTAGCGCTCTCGACGGCCTTGCGCACCTGCTCGGCGGACTCCACGAGCGGGGCGATGAACGGGTCGCCGTAGAGCTGGGCCTCGGTCACGTAGGCCGCACGCTGAAGCGTGAGGATCTCCCCGGCGTCGGCCGCGACTGCCCGCTCTATCAGCACCCGCCCACTTTACTCATCCTCGCCGGGCGTGTCCCTGCCGCGCATCGACAGTACGGCCGCCGCCGCCCCGGCCCCCAGCGCGAGGGCGGCCAGCCCCCACCCGATCCCCTTGCGGTCCAGCCCGAGCAACGCGTCCACGGAGAACCTGCCCGGCCCGTGTACGGCCAGCGCGGTGGCCCCGATGCCCAGGAGCATCGGGTACTCGAAGCCCCCGTTCTGCGCCCACAGCCCCTTGGGCAGGTGGACGGAGACGACGGCGTTCGTCATGACGGAGACGAGCCCGGCGGAGGCGAGCGGGGTGGCGGCGCCGAGCGCGATCCCGGCGCCCGACCCGAACTCGCCGAGCCCGGCGGCCAGCGCCATGAGCTTGCCATGGGGGTAGCCGAGCGCGGTCATCATCTCGCCGGTCTCGTCGGGCCCGCCGCCGCCGAACCAGCCGAAGAGTTTCTGCGCGCCGTGTCCCATGAGCAGGAGTCCCGCGGGCACCCGCAACAGCAGCACCCCGACATCCTCCGCATTGTCTTTCATACAGAGATATATGCCCATTTCGAGCTATAGCTCCCGATTATCCGGAGTCACACGTCGTCGGCCATCGTGTACGCCCCCTGGCGCAGCCGTTCGATCAGGCCCAGCGTCCACTGGGCGCCGCTGTCGGCCGTGTGCACCCACATCCCGAGCACCTCGCCCACCGCTCCCCACGCCTCCGGATCCGCCTCGGGCGTCCACTCCTTGGTCACCGCGGCCCGCCACTCCTCCAGCCCCTGCACCCGCCGCAGCAGCAGTTCGACCGCCTCGGCCCTGGACAGGTCCTCGATCAGCCCCACGCCCGCGGTGATGACGTCCAGCCGCTGGTCGTGGCGGGTCAGCGCGTCACGCAGCAGCGTGAAGTACGCCTGTTCACCGGCCGCCGTGATCTCGTACTCGGTCCGCGGCGGGCCACCGGCGGTGCTCGGCGCGACGTCGTGGGCCAGCATCAGCCCCTGGGCCGCCATCTGCTTGAGGCCGTGGTAGATCGAGCCCGGCTTCATGCCGGCCCACTCATGGGCGCCCCAGGACTCCAGGTCACAACGCACCTGGTAGCCATGGGCCCGGCCACGACGGCGTACCGCACCCAGGATCAGCAGGCGTGTCGCTGACATCGTCCACCCTTCGTCGCCCTCACCCGAGCCTATGCGCGGCAGGCGCGCAGGAAGGCCGCCACCACCAGCGTGTACTCGTCGGGACCGGGTGGCCGGCGGCGAGTGCCCGGCGGAGGTGGCCTCGGCCGCCTGCCCGCGGATGAGGGCGAGCAGGTCGCGATCCGGCCGGGGATCGCGCGCAGGAGCGCCTGCGGCAGGAAGCCGCCCATCGAGGTGCCCCAGGCCACGTGCACGGCGGGCGCGCCCACCTCTCCCGCCGCGGAACACGATGTCCTGACAGCGTACGGCGGACCGTAGGGTGGGCCTATGCCCACGACCCAGGTCTCCCGTCTGGTACGAGCCCCGCGATCGGCCGTCTACCAGGCCTTCCTTGACCCGACCGCGATCGCGGCGTGGCGGGTGCCCGACGGGATGAGCAGCCAGGTGCACACGTTCGAGGGGTGGGAGGGCGGCTACTTCCGCATCTCGCTGACCTACCACTCCCCCGACGAGGCGGGAAAGTCCGGCGGCCACACCGACACCTACCACGGGCGGTTCGTCACGTTGGTGCCGGACGAGCGGGTGGTGGAGGTCGTCGAGTTCGAAAGCGCGGATCCGGCGCTGGGCGGCGAGATGACCATGACGACGACGCTGACCGACGCGGAGGGCGGCACCGAGGTCGTCATCCTGCACGAGGGCCTCCCGGAGGCCGTCTCGGCCGCCGACAACGAGACCGGCACCCGCATGGCCCTGGACAACCTGGCCAGACTCCTCGAATCCCGCTAGCCGCGCTCCGGGCCGCCGGCCGGTGGGTCGGCGGCCCGGGAGGGAGTTCAGCCGACCGCCTTCAGCAGCTGGGCCTTCGTCATCTTCGAGCGGCCCTTGATGTCGCGGCGCTTGGCCTCGGCGTAGAGCTGGTCGCGCGTGCGTCCGCCGGCGCCGGAGTGCGAGCGCAGCCCGCCGCGCCGGCCGGAGGAGATGTCCTGGGTGGAGGTACGGCCGGCCGTCTTCGACTCACCCGCCCGCGCCCGCTCCTTGTTGACCGTGCGGGCCGCGATCTCCTTGGCCCGTTTGTCGCTCGTGCCGCGCTTCTTGGCGCTGTCCTTGATGTGCTCGTACTGGCGTTCCCGTTTCGGGCTTGATCCCCGAGGCATGCTCTTGTCCTTTCGCAAGGGCCGGACTACAGGCCCTGCTCGTCAGGTTTTCCCAGCTCACCCCTGCCCGCATAACACCCTCAATCACCCCATCGCCCAACAAAATGCACGCTTTCCCGCGGGCCGGCGTCGTGGGGTTCGGGCAGCGACTCACACGGGGAAGATCCACACTTCAGGGTCGGTGTCCGTTGGCCGAGACAGCCGCCCAGGCCCGTTCGAGGGTGTCGTGGACGTTCAGCCGGTCCAGCACGCCGGTGATCCGCAGGACCCGGACCGGGATCGGCTGAACGGCGGCCAGATGCACGCGGCCACCGTCGTGCTCGCCGAACAGATGGGCGCTCAGCAGCACCTTCAGGCCACTGCTGTCGAGGAACGTCATCCCGGCCAGGTCCAGCACCACCGGCACCCCGGGACGGCGAGCGTCCTCGATCGCGGACGCCAGACAGGCGGAGTTGGTGGCATCGACCTCACCGGTGACGCGGATCAGCGTGGCGCCGCGCATGTGCTCGCAGCTGACGTCGAGACCGCTCACCGCGCCAGCTTAACCCCGATGACCTTTTCCGGAAAGAGGGTTCGTCAGTCATTGAAGTTGAGGTCAGGGGGCTGGAGGATGAAAACATGGGTAGGTCTGATGATCGGTCGTCGTGGACGTTCCTGACGCATCACGCGCGGGTGCTGCTGGAGATCGCCCGT
The DNA here is from genome assembly GCF_044457345.1 of Nonomuraea sp. NPDC050547. NCBI lineage: Bacteria > Bacillati > Actinomycetota > Actinomycetes > Streptosporangiales > Streptosporangiaceae > Nonomuraea > Nonomuraea sp. NPDC050547. Next base: position 712,242 of record NZ_JBITGW010000001.1, on the reverse strand, counting down.
GACCCCGATGCCCGGCTGCGCGAGATCGCGTTCACGATCGGCATCACCGAGCGCGCGGTTCAGGGCATCGTGACCGACCTGGAGCAGGCCGGCTACCTCACCCGCGACCGGGTGGGACGCCGCAACCGCTACGAACTCAACCTCGACCAGGGCTTCCGCTATCCGACCGAGGCGCACACGCCGGTACGCACCCTGATCGAACTGTTCGTCAGCGAAGCACCGCCCGGCGACGGGCGCGCTACCGGCGACTCATGACCCCGCGCTGCGCCGGATCGGTGCCACCCCAGACACCCTCCGCCTGCCGGGTGTCCAGCGCGTAGGCCAAGCACTGCTCGCGTACCGGGCATCGGGCGCACACCGCCTTGGCCGCCATGACCTGCTCCTCGCCCGGCCCATGAGGGGAGACGGGGAAGAACAGCTCCGGGTCGGCCTCCAGGCAGGCGGCTCGTTCCGTCCAGTCGTGGATCAATGTCCTCATCCGGCGCGCCTACCCCCGTCACGCCACGTCATGCGACGGATTGGTGAGGTTTGGGGCCCGTGTTTCTCGGTAGCGAAGGTGAAGCCGGCGGGGAGGAGCGTAGATGAGACGTCCCGGGTTCTCCTCCCCGCCGGACGATCCAGCCTTACCCCCGGTCCGCGCCGCGAGGCGCTCCAGCCGTCCCAGCCATGCCGCGGCCGTGCGCGCTGCAGCGATCTTTCGAGGCCCCAGGCCCAGCACGTGGTGAAAAGGAGCCGAGCGCATGAGAATCGCCATGATCTCCGAGCACGCCGACCCACTGGCCGCGATCGGCGGAGTGGACGCCGGCGGGCAGAACGTTCACGTGGCCGCCCTGGCCTCGGCGCTGGCCGCGCGCGGGCACACGGTCGTCGTCCACACCCGGCGCACCTCGCCCCGCCAGGCGGAACGGGTTCCGATGGGACCGGGCGTCACGGTGGACTATGTTCCGGCCGGGCCGCCTGGACCGGTGGCCAAGGACGGGCTGGCGCCGTACATGCCGGACTTCGCGCGGATCCTGCGCGAACGCTGGCGGCGCGAGCGGCCGGACGTGATCCACGCGCACTTCTGGATGAGCGGCCAGGCGGCGCTCGCGGCGGCGGCGGACGTCCCCGTGGTGCTGACCTACCACGCGCTCGGCACCGTGAAGCGGCGCTGGCAGGGCGCGGCCGACACCAGCCCGCCGCACCGCGTGGACGCCGAGCGCGAGATCGGCCGGCGCGCCGACGCGATCGTGGCCACCTGCGGCGACGAGGTGCGTGAACTGGCCGCGATGGGCGTGCCGTCCGAGCGGGTCTCGGTCGTGCCGTGCGGTGTGGATCTCGAACGGTTTCGTCCCGCGCCGCCCGATCCCTTGGAGGCGAGCCGCTGGTGGTACGGCCCGCGTACCGGCGGCCGGGTCCTCTGCATCGCCCGGCTGGTGCCGCGCAAGGGCGTCGACACCGTCGTCCAGGCGCTACGCCGGCTGCCCGGTGTGGAGCTGCTGATCGCGGGCGGCGTCCCGGAGGACGGGGAGTTGTCCCGGCTGCGCGGCCTGGCCGCCACGCACGGCCTGGCCGGACGGGTACGGCTGATCGGCAGCGTGGCCAGGCCGGACGTGCCGGGCCTGATGCGCTCGGCCGACGTGGTGGTGTCGGTGCCGTGGTACGAACCGTTCGGGATCGTCCCGATCGAGGCGATGGCCTGCGGCGTGCCCGTGGTGGCCTCGGCCGTCGGCGGACACCTGGACACGGTCGCCGGCTGGGGTCCGCTGGTGCCGCCGCGCCGTCCGCGGGCACTGGCCAGAGCGCTGCGTGAGCTGCTGGACTCACCGGAGCGGCGCGAGGAGCTCGCCGCCGCGGGGGCCCGCCGGGCCCGTCGCCGCTACAGCTGGCCGCGCGTCGCCGAACGCACCGAGGCGGTCTACATGCAGGTGATCAGCGGCCGGATCGTCCGGCTTGAGGCCTCGGGGTGCTGACCGGCGTGTTCCGGGCGGGTTCGCGGGTAGGCGCGATGGCGTGCGCCACAGCAACCCGGAGGAACCGGGCATCACCCGGCGGCGCCGGGGCCGGGGGTTCAGCTACCACCACCCCGACGGCCGCCGCGTGCGCGACCGCCGCGTCCTGGCGCGGATCCGTAGCCTGGCCGTACCTCCCGCCTGGCGCGAGGTGTGGATCTGCCGTGACGACGGCCATCTGCAGGCCGTGGGCACCGACGCGGCGGGCCGGCGCCAGTACCGCTACCACGACCTGTGGCGGGAGGAGCAGGACCGCCTCAAGTTCGACCGGGTCACCGAGATGGCCGGGCGGCTGCCCGCCTTCCGCCGCCGGGTCCGGCGGCACCTGGGGCAGGACGGGCTGACCCGCGAGCGCGTGCTGGCCGCCGCCGCGCGCATGCTGGACCTCGGGCTGTTCCGGGCGGGCGGCGCCGAGTACGACTCCTACGGCCTGGCCACGCTCAGGACCGAGCACGTGACCCGTACCGACGGCGGCGTCCTGTGCCGGTTCGCGGCCAAGGGCGGCAGGCAGCAGGAGACGGAGATCCGCGACTCGCACGTGCGCGAGGTGGTCTCCGCGCTCCTGCGCACCGGCCACGACGGCGAGCTGCTGCGCTACCGCGACGGCTCAGGATGGAAGGACGTGCGCACCGAGGACCTCAACGACTATCTGCGCGAACTGCTCGACTGTGAGGTGTCGGCGAAGGACTTCCGCACCTGGCACGCCACCGTCCTGGCCGCCGAGGGCCTGGCACGCACGCGCCGCCCCCGCGGCAGGCTCGGCCGGCGGCGGGCCGTGCGGCGGGTGGTGGAACAGGTGGCCGCCCGCCTCGGCAACACCCCCGCCGTCGCCCTGGCCTCCTACATCGACCCGCGCGTCGTGCTCGCCTACGAGCGGGGCAGGACCGTGTCACCCGGCCGGGACCTGGAGGAGCAGGTGATCCAGCTGGTCCTGCGCACGCGACGGGCTCAGGCCGAGTAGGTCATGACGGCCAGGCCGCTGTTCAGGATCACGTGATCGGTCAGCGTGAACCGGCGCGCCTCGGCCTCGCTCCGCCCCGCGAACAGCGGCACCCCCGCACCGGCCGTGACCGGGCTGACCTTGACCACGATCTCGTCGATCTCGTCGTAGAGCACGCCCGCCAGCTCCGCGCCGCCGACCAGCCAGATGCCGAGGCCGTCCTCGGCCTTCAGCTTCCTGACGCGCTCCACGGGGTCGCTCGCGACGACCTCGACGTCGGTGGTCTGGGCGAGCTTGCGGGAGAAGACCAGGTGGCGAAGGTGCGGGTAGGCGTCGCTGATGCCCATGTCCAGGCCGATCTGGTACGAGCGCCGCCCCTCCACCACCGTGTCGAAGCGCGTACCCGGATCCGTGACGCCGAGCGCCTGACGGGCGTTGACCGGCAGCGTCTCCGGGTAGTTCGCGATGACGAACTCGATGTAGTCCTGCCCGATGGCGAACAGCCCGCCCGACGGGTCGGCGTCGGAACGCTCGGCGATGTAGCCGTCCAAGGTGGAGGCGACGTAATAGGTGAGCTTGCGCATATGGTCGTTCCTTCGATCTCTTGGGAGTGCAGCACGCACGGCCGACGACCCTACCGGATGGCTCCGGAGGGCCTGACCACGGAGGAGAGCCCCATGGCACGCAACCCCGCCCTCGTCCCTCTCGACACCCTGGTGGGCGAATGGAGCGTCGAGGCCCATATCGGCGGCCACACCGTCTCGGGCGGCCGCGCGGTGTTCGAGTGGATCGAGGGCGGAGCGTTCCTCGCCTTCCGCGCGTACGGCACCGCCGAGGGCGACGCCCCGCAGGAGTGGCAGTCGGACTCGCCGCTGCCGTCCGTCTGCCTCATCGGCGTGGACGACGCCACCGGCGCCTTCTCCTACCTGCACTCCGACGCCCGCGGCGTGCACCGGGTCTACCAGATGACGCTCGCGGACGGCGTCTGGCGGGTCTGGCGCGACGCGCCCGGCTTCCACCAGCGCCTTCGACGAGGACGGCCGGAGGATCGCCGCGGCCTGGGAGTTCTCCAAGGACGGCGCCGACTGGTCCCACGACTTCAGCCTCACCTACACCCGGGCCACACCGGGCTGACCGGCCCCTGACACGGGTCAAGCCCCGCACCACGAGGGTGCGGGGCTTGATCGGTTCGCGCTTGCCGAGCTGGTCAGCTCTGCCCGCCGGCGAGCTTCTCGCGCAGTGCCGCGAGAGCTTCGTCGGAGGCCAGGGCGCCGCTGGCCGGAGCGGAGGAAGAAGAGGTCGAGGAGGAGGAGCTGGCCGGAGCCGGCGTCTCACCGCTGTAGGACGAAGGAGCGGCCTCGCCGGCCTCTGCCTCGGCCTTGCGGGCCTCTTCGATCTGCTTCTTGTGGGCCTCGAAGCGAGTCTGGGCCTCGGCGTACTGCCGCTCCCACTCCTCGCGCTGGCGGTCGAAGCCCTCCAGCCACTCACCCGTCTCGGGGTCGAAGCCCTCGGGGTAGATGTAGTTGCCCTGGTCGTCGTAGGTGGCGGCCATGCCGTAGAGGGTCGGGTCGAACTCGACCTCGGTGCCGACACCCTCGTTCGCCTGCTTCAGCGAGAGGCTGATACGCCGGCGGTCGAGGTCAATGTCTATGATCTTGACGAAGATCTCGTCGCCGACCTGGACGACCTGCTCCGGAATCTCCACGTGGCGCTCGGCCAGCTCGGAGATGTGGACCAGGCCTTCAATGCCCTCTTCGACCCGAACGAACGCGCCGAACGGCACCAGCTTGGTGACCCGGCCGGGAACGACCTGGCCGATCTGGTGGGTGCGGGCGAACTGCTGCCACGGGTCTTCCTGCGTCGCCTTGAGCGAGAGGCTGACGCGCTCGCGCTCCATGTCGACGTCGAGGACCTCGACGGTGACCTCCTGGCCGACCTCGACAACCTCGGACGGGTGGTCGATGTGCTTCCAGGACAGCTCCGACACGTGGACGAGACCGTCGACGCCACCCAGGTCCACGAAGGCACCGAAGTTGACGATCGAGGACACGACGCCCTTGCGGACCTGGCCCTTCTGGAGGGTGTTGAGGAAGGTCTGGCGGACCTCGGACTGCGTCTGCTCAAGCCAGGCGCGACGCGACAGAACCACGTTGTTGCGGTTCTTGTCGAGCTCGATGATCTTCGCTTCGAGCTCGCGGCCGACGTAAGGCTGGAGGTCGCGGACCCGGCGCATCTCGACCAGGGAGGCCGGGAGGAAGCCACGGAGGCCGATGTCGAGGATGAGACCACCCTTGACGACCTCGATGACGGTGCCGGTGACGATGCCGTCCTCGTCCTTGATCTTCTCGATCGTGCCCCAGGCGCGCTCGTACTGCGCACGCTTCTTGGACAGGATCAGGCGACCCTCCTTGTCCTCCTTCTGGAGAACCAGGGCCTCTACGTGTTCGCCGACTTCCACGACGTCCGCGGGGTCGACATCGTGCTTGATCGAGAGCTCTCGCGAGGGAATGACACCCTCGGTCTTGTAGCCGATGTCGAGAAGAACCTCGTCTCGATCGACCTTGACGACGGTGCCCTCGACGATGTCGCCGTCGTTGAAGTACTTGATGGTCTCGTCGATCGCTGCGAGGAAGGCTTCCTCGGACCCGATGTCGTTGACCGCTACCTGCGGGGTGCTCGAGGTGGCCTCAGTGCTGGACGTCATGTGTGGAATTGCTCCGAACGCGGACAGATATCGATGTGGCGGCGCGCGGCAGGCCCTCTTCCGCATCAAGCCGAGGATTACGACATCGACGTGACCGAGCGCGAGCCCGCTCCGTCTGAGGCGCGCGCGAGCCCACAGCGCAGCGATCAGCATATGAGACCTAACGGCGGGGGTCAATCCGAGACGGCGATGACCTTCGAGAACCACCGCGCCTAATAGGCGTTGACCTGGTCTCTCCGCTTCGGGGCGATATTACCCTGCAGCTTCTTCGGCACCGAGACGCGGTCGGAGTCGCCGTCGGAGACATAGCGCCATCCCGGGTGCTTCTGCAGCCATTCCAGCCAGTACTGCGAGCACCACTTACGGCATTCGCCCTTCTTGCCGTTGCTCTGGATCCGCTGAACGGCACCAGGATCGTACCCCTTGGCGAAGGGCGACAAGGACGGCTCCGCCCCCGCCAGGAAGACCGCGTCGAAGTCGTACGGCACGCCGCCCCACTCCCCCTTGCGGGCCGCCTTCTTCTTGTGCGGCATGCTCCCGAACGGCAGCGCCATCGTCGTGGACGGCGGCACCCCGAGCTTCTTCAGCATGCGCTCCAGCCGCGCGATCTGCTCGCGCACCTTCTTGGTGCCCATGGCCCGCAGGTTGGGGTGCGCCCAGGTGTGGTTGGCCACCTCGAAGCCCTGCTTGTGCAGCCATTGCACGGCCGAGGCCTGCTGTTCCTGCTTCTGCAGCCCGAACGGGTAGTGATTGACCCAGAAGGTCGCGACAGGCCGGAAGGACGGGTATTTGCGGGCGACGTCGTAGATGATGGCGACGGCGGTGTTCTTGGCGGGCCGTCCCTGGTCGTCCAGGGCGAAGTGGCTCGGGTGCCCGTCGTCGAAGGTCAGCACGACGGGGAACTTGCCGGCAGGCACCTGGACGCGCCCGGCGGCGAACTCGGCCGCGGTGATCGGCACGTAGCCCTGCTTGGCCAGCTTCTCCAGCTCCTGCCGCAGCTGGGCGGGGGTGCGGTCGATCGAGGCCATCCGCTTCTTGATGATCCGGTGGTACATGATGATCGGCACCAGCCCGGCCTCGTTGGCCTTCACCTGCCTGGCGAACTCCGGCGTGGCGACCACCGCCGGAGGCTGGCTCGCCGTCGGCATCGTGGCGGGCTCGGACGGCTGCCCGGACGGCTGCCCGGACGCCGCCGGAGAGGACGGCTGACCCGGCGAGGGCGCCGGCTGTATCCGCCCCACCCTGGCCGCCTCCGGCGGCGCGTGGGCCGCCGGATCGTCGCCCGGCATGATCATCAGCGCGACGACCGCGACGAGGATGACCGCGACGTTCGCCGCACCGATGACACGCGTGGATGACAGTGAGGGCCGCACAGAACTCCCGTACCGGTCGGGGGATTTCAAAGGTCCAGGGTAGTCCAGAAGCCCTCCGCAGAAGGCCCACGGCGCACCGTGTCCGACCATGTCACGCATCACAGTACAACATCACACATGTCCGGAATACGGCGCGGCGGGCCGTACCGGAGAGGGGAAAAAAGCGACGGCGGGCCCGGAAGCGGACCCGCCGTGCGAAGCGGAGATCAGTGCCCCGCGTCCTCCCACGTACGCCCCACGCCCACCGAGACCTCCAGCGGCACCCGCAGCTGGTAGGCGGCGTTCATCTGGTCGGTCACGAGCTGCCGCAGGCGCTCCAGCTCACCCGGCGCCGCCTCGAACACGAGCTCGTCGTGGACCTGCAGCAGCATCCGCGAGCGCAGCCCCTCCTCGCCCAGCGCCTGGCGCACGTTGAGCATCGCGACCTTGATGATGTCGGCCGCCGAGCCCTGGATGGGCGCGTTGAGCGCCATGCGCTCGGCCATCTCGCGGCGCTGGCGGTTGTCGCTGGTCAGGTCGGGCAGGTAGCGGCGGCGGCCCATGATCGTCTCGGTGTAGCCGTCGGTGCGGGCCTGGGAGACGATGGCGTTGAGGAAGTCGCGCACGCCGCCGAACTCCTCGAAGTACTCCTCCTTCAGCGCCCGCGCCTCGGCCACCGGGATGTTGAGCTGCCCGGCGAGCCCGAAGTCGGACAGGCCGTAGGCCAGGCCGTAGTTCATCGCCTTGATGCGCGCGCGCAGCTCGCCGTCGACCTGCTCCGGCGGCAGGTCGAACACCCGCGAGGCGGTGGCGGCGTGGAAGTCGTGGCCCGACTCGAACGCGGCGATCAGCGACTCGTCGCCCGACAGGTGCGCCATGATGCGCAGCTCGATCTGGCTGTAGTCGGCGGTCAGCAGCGTCTCGAAGCCCTCGCCGACCGTGAAGCCCTGCCGGATGCGGCGTCCCTCGGCGGTGCGGATCGGGATGTTCTGCAGGTTCGGCTTCTCCGACGACAGCCGGCCCGTGGCCGCGATGATCTGGTTGAACGTGGTGTGGATGCGGCCGTCGTCGGCGATCTCCTTGATCAGGCCCTCGACGGTCTGGCGGAGCTTCTGCTGGTCGCGGTGGCGCAGCATGATGACCGGCAGCTCGTGGTCGGTCTGCGTGGCCAGCCACGCCAGCTGGTCGGCGTCGGTGGAGTAGCCGGTCTTGGTGCGCTTGGTCTTGGGCAGGTTGAGCTGGTTGAAGAAGATCTCCTGCAGCTGCTTGGGCGAGCCGAGGTTGAACTGCTCGCCCACCACCCGGTGCGCCTCCTCGACGGCCTGCTTGACCGCGGCGGCGAACTGCGCCTCCATGCCGGTGAGGTAGTCGCGGTCGACGGCGATGCCGGCCCGCTCCAGCTCTGCCAGCACCCGCACCAGCGGCAGCTCCACGTCGGCCAGCAGCTGCGTGCCGCCGCGCTGGGACAGGAACGCCTCCAGCGAGTCGGCCAGCTCGCGCACCGCGTGGGCGCGCAGCGCGAGGTCCTTGGCCGGGGCGTCCTCGTCGTCGCCGAACAGCGCCGCCTGCCCGCCGGACTCCTCCTCGACCTTGAGGTCGCGGTGGAGGTAGCGGCGGGCGAGGTCTTCGAGGGCGAAGGTGCGCTGGCCCGGCATGGCGAGGTAGGCGGCGAGCGCGGTGTCGGCGCTCAGGCCGCGCAGGTCGAGCCCCTGCGTCCACAGGGCCAGCAGCGGACCCTTGGCGTCGTGGACGGCCTTGGGCCGGTCGTCGGCGGCCAGCCAGGCGCCGAGCGCGGCGAAGTCGGCCTCGGTGAGCTTGGTCGGGTCAATATGGGCGGCGGTGCCGTCGGGCGAGGCGATCGCGATGCCGTCGATGCGGCCGGTGCCGCTGCCGTAGGCGCCCTTGAACGCCAGGCCGGCGCGGCCCTCGGGCATCGCCTCCAGCCAGCCCGCCACGCGGTCGGGGCCGAGGATGATCGTCTCGACCTCGAAGCCCTGCTCGGGCTCCTCCTCGCCGCTGCCGAGCACCTTGAACACGCGCTCGCGCAGCTCGCCGCGGATCTGCAGGGTGTCGAAGAGCTTGTTGATCTCCTCGCGGTCCCAGAGGCCCTGGGTGAGCTCGGCGACCTCGACGTCCACCGGCACGTCGCGCAGCAGCTCGGTGAGCCTGCGGTTCATCAGCACCTGGGCGACGTGCTCGCGCAGTTTGTCGCCGACCTTGCCCTTGACCTCGTCGACCCGGTCGACCAGCTCGGTCAGCGAGCCGAACTCGCGCACCCACTTGGCGGCGGTCTTCTCGCCCACGCCGGGGATGCTCAGCAGGTTGTCACTCGGGTCGCCGCGCAGCGCGGCGAAGTCGGGATACTGCTGGGGCGTCAGCTCGTACTTCTCGAAAACCGCCTCCGGCGTGAAGCGCGTCATGTCGCTGATGCCGCGGCGGGTCATGAGCACGGTCACCCGTTCGTTGACGAGCTGCAGCGCGTCACGGTCGCCGGTGACGATCAGCACGTCCATGCCCTCGCCCGAGGCGCGGGTGGCCAGGGTGGCGATGAGGTCGTCGGCCTCGAAGCCGGCCTTGGACAGCCGCGGCACGCGCAGGGTGTCGAGCAGCTCGAAGATGAGCTGCATCTGGCCCTTGAAGTCTTCGGGCGTCTCGCTGCGGTTGGCCTTGTACTCGGAGTACTCCTCGTGCCGGAACGTGGGCTCCGACCGGTCGAAGGCCACCGCCACGTGGGTCGGCTGCTCATCGCGCAGGATGTTGGTCAGCATCGAGGTGAACCCGTAGACCGCCTCGGTGTGCTGACCGTCGGTGGTCATGAGGTTGGCGTCCTTGAGCGCGTAGAACGCGCGATAGGCCAGCGAATGCCCGTCAAGGAGCAACAGGCATGGGCGGTTGGGGGTCACTTCACTCTTCGGCACACCAGAAGCCTAGTCTCCATGTGCGACAGAAAACCTGAGCTCGGAAGACTGGAGGCTCCTCCTTGACGCAGATAGACCGGGTCACCATCGACTCCCTTCACCGCGGCACGCTCGCCGAGCGCATGGGCATCGAGATCGTCGAGGCCAGTGCGGAGCGCGTGGTGGGCCGCATGCCGGTCGAGGGCAACACGCAGCCGTACGGGCTGCTGCACGGCGGCGCGTCGGTCGTGCTGGCCGAGACCCTGGGCTCGATCGGCTCGGCGATCCACGCGGGCGAGGGCCGTATCGCGATGGGCATCGAGATCAACGCCACCCATCACAGGGCGGCCACGTCCGGGCACGTCACGGGCGTGGCGACGCGCGTTCACGGCGGCCGCTCACTGGCCACGTTCGAGATCGAGATCGCCGACGAGGAGGGCCGGCGCGTGTGCACCTCGCGCCTCACGTGCATGCTGCGTGACGCCTGAGACGGCGAAGGCAGTTCGGCTCACCCTTTGCACACGGCCCCCGTGGGTCGCTACGGTTGACCGGACAGAGCCCGCGGGGAGGCCGAGTAGATAACGTGTCGGGCCGGGGAAGCCGGACACGGTCCCAAAGGTCACCCCCGGGCTCGCTCTTTTTTACCCGTGCAATAAGCGGGTCATCCCACCTTTCCGGGCTTGATGCATACGTCGCCCGCCTGTGCAGTGCTTTCCGACCGATCGTTATGGTCTCGTTTTAGTACGGCTCCGCGCCCGTGCCAGGGGTATACCTCGATTTAGCCCCTGACCTGCCTTCTTATTTGCTCACATCACCGACACACCCGCATCACTAATTGGTGACGAACGGTTCGGAACCGGACGTCGCCGGAATAGGCTCCCGCCACAGCATCCCAGTTGTGCCTGCGATGCCCGCGTGTCGAGATGGAGGGGTACAACCCAAGCCCCGCCTTGACCTAATAGAGGGAGCACCATTGCGCAGAGCCGTGATCGCGTTCACGGCCTTCCTGGGTGGACTGATCTTCCTGCTCGCCAGTCCCGCGTCCGCGGGGCCTGCCGACTGCCAGGGAGTGAAGGGAACACTCAAACTCCAAGGCCAGCCAGTGAACGGCGCGAAAATCGTCGTGACCACCGAGGACGGAAAACCCGTCAAGGAGGTCGCCAGTAACGCCCAAGGCACATGGGACGTCCAGGTCGACAAACCAGGGAAGTACAAGGTCACCCTGGATGTCAGCTCGCTCCCTCAGACCGCTGAGGTTCGCGGCGGCAACAACGTCCGCACTCCAACGGTTTATAAGGACAACTGCTCCACCGTCCTGTTCGCCCTGGTTCCCAAGGCCGGCGGCGAGCAGACTCCCGGAGCCCCGGCTCCCACCGACACCTCCAGCGACAGCAGTTTCTGGACGCGGGCCGCACAGCTCACCTTCGAGGGCTTCAACCTCGGCCTGATCATCGCCCTCGCCGCGATGGGCCTGTCGCTCATCTTCGGCACCACCAAGCTCACCAACTTCGCCCACGGCGAGTTGGTGACGTTCGGAGCGCTGATCGCCTACCTCTTCAACGTCGGCTTCGGCCTCGGCGTCATCCCGTCCGCGATCATCGCGGTGCTGGTCGGCGGCGCCTTCGGCTACCTCCAGGACCGCTTCTTCTGGGGGCAGCTGCGCAGGCGGGGCACCGGCGTCATCGCCATGATGATCATCTCCATCGGCGTGGCGATGTTCCTGCGCTTCCTCTTCCTGTTCCTGCACGGCGGTGACAGCGAGCCGTACACCGAGTTCAACGCCCAGGCGGGCATCACCGTCGGCCCGATCACCGCGGCGCCCAAGAACTTCATCATGATGGCCATCGAACTGGCCGTGCTCGTCATCGTCGGCATCGCGCTGCTCAAGACCCGCACCGGCAAGGCCGCGCGGGCCGTCGCCGACAACCCGGCGCTGGCCGCCTCCTCCGGCATCAACGTCGACCGGGTCATCCGCGTCATCTGGACCGCGGGCGGCGCCATCGCGGCGCTGGCCGGCATCCTGCTCGGCCTGTCGCAGACCGTGAAGTTCACGATGGGCCAGGACATCCTGCTGCTCATCTTCGCCGGAGTCACACTGGGCGGCCTCGGCACCGCGTTCGGCGCGCTGGTCGGCTCCCTCATCGTGGGCCTGTTCATCCAGCTGTCCACCCTCTGGATCTCTCCTGAGCTCAAGAGTGTGGGCGCGCTGGCCGTACTCATCATCGTCCTGCTCTTCCGGCCGCAGGGCATCCTCGGCCGCCGCGAGCGGATCGGCTGACGGGGGGAATCATGGACTGGTTCAACATCATGGTGACCACCGTCGAGGCGGCGGTGGGCGTCGAGACGGTCTTCTACATGCTGGCCGCGATCGGCATCAACCTGCACTTCGGGTACACCGGCCTGCTCAACTTCGGCCAGGCGGCCTTCCTCGGCGTCGCGGCGTACGGCCTGGCCGTCACCGTGGTCACGATCGGCCTGCCGTTCTGGGTCGGCATCGGCGTCGGCCTGGCCTCGGTCATCCTGCTCGCCCTGCTGCTCGGCATCCCGACGCTGCGGCTGCGCGCCGACTACCTGGCCATCGTCACGATCGCGGCGGCCGAGATCGTCCGCCTGATCTTCCGCTCGGTCACCTTCAAGGACTACTTCGGCGGCTCCGACGGCCGCTACGGGTTCTCCGAGGGCTTCTTCGCGATGAACCCCTTCTCCAAGGGCGAGTACGGCATCGGCCCCTTCACCTTCAACGAGCGCGTCACCTGGGTCCTGCTCATCGGCTGGATCCTCGTCGGCCTGTCGTGCCTGGTGATCTACATGCTGATGAAGAGCCCGTGGGGCCGCGTGCTCAAGGCCATCCGCGAGGACGAGGAGGCCGTGCGCGCGCTGGGCAAGAACGTGTTCTCGTACAAGATGCAGTCGCTGATCCTCGGCGGCCTCATCGGCAGCTTCGGCGGCTACATCTACGCGCTGGGTTACGCCTCGGTGCAGCCGGACGCGTTCTCGACCGAGCTCACCTTCTACGCCTACACGATCGTCATCCTCGGCGGCGCGGCCCGCGTCTTCGGCCCGGTCGTCGGCTCGATCATCTTCTGGGTGCTGCTCGTCTTCATCGGCAACCTGCTCAACGAGCTGATCGAAGCGCAGTACATCACGTGGATGTCGGTCAACCAGATCGGCGCCTTCCGCTTCATGCTGGTCGGTCTCGGCCTGGTCCTGCTGCTGGTCTTCCGTCCGCAGGGTATCTTCGGCGATAAGAGGGAGATCGCACTCGATGCACGCTGAAACCACGCCCACTGACAGCAAGGCCGCCGCGCTGGCCGCTTTCAAGGACCTGCAGCGCGAGCCGGGCGTCACCAAGCCCGACCCGATCCTGGTCGTCGACAACGTCGTGCGCCGCTTCGGCGGCCTCACCGCCGTCGACGTCAAGCACGTGGAGGTCCAGCGCGGCTCCATCACCGCGCTGATCGGCCCGAACGGCGCCGGCAAGACCACGTTCTTCAACCAGCTGACCGGTTTCGACACCGCCGACGCCGGCGAGTGGACGTTCAACGGCACCAGGATGAACGGCGTCGCGGCCCACAAGGTCGCGCGCGCCGGCATGGTCCGCACGTTCCAGCTGACCAAGGCGCTGTCGAAGCTGACGGTCATCGAGAACATGCGCCTCGGCGCCCAGAACCAGAAGGGCGAGAGCTTCTTCCGCGCGCTGGTGCCGTCCTCCTGGCGCGCCCAGGAGGACGAGATCACCGCGCGCGCCGACGAGCTGCTCGCGCGCTTCAAGCTGGACGCCAAGCGCGAGGACTTCGCGGGCTCCCTGTCCGGCGGCCAGCGCAAGCTGCTGGAGATGGCCCGCGCGCTCATGGTCAGCCCCGAGCTGGTCATGCTCGACGAGCCGATGGCCGGCGTCAACCCGGCGCTGACGCAGTCGCTCCTGGGTCACGTCAAGGACCTGCGCGAGCAGGGCATGACCGTGCTGTTCGTCGAGCACGACATGGACATGGTCCGCGACATCAGCGACTGGGTGATCGTGATGGCCCAGGGCACCGTGATCGCGGAGGGGCCGCCGGACACGATCATGTCCGACGCCCGGGTGATCGACGCCTACCTGGGCGCCCACCACGACGCGCCGCTGTCCGAGGAGGAGCTGGAAGAGCAGCTCCAGGAGGCCGAGGCCGCGCTCGAGGCCGAGGTCGAGGAGGAGGCAGGCAAGTGAGCAGCACCCCGGAATCCAAGGCGGCCGTCACCGACCGCAGCGCCCACGTGGCGGGGGCCGAGAACGCCGTGCTCCGCTGCGACGAGCTCATCGCCGGCTACCTGCCTGGTGTCAACATCCTCAACGGCTCCGACCTGTACGTCGGGGAAGGCGAGCTGATCGGCATCATCGGCCCCAACGGCGCCGGAAAGTCGACGCTGCTCAAGGCCATGTTCGGGCTGGTCAACATCCGCAGCGGCACGGTCGTGCTCAAGGGTGAAGAGATCACGAACATGAAGGCGCACCAGCTGGTGGCCCGCGGGGTCGGCTACGTCCCGCAGACCAACAACGTCTTCCCCAGCCTGACGATCGAGGAGAACCTCGAGATGGGCGCCTACCAGGTGCCCACGAAGTTCAAGGAGCGCTTCGAGTTCGTCGCCGAGTTGTTCCCCGCGCTCAAGGAGCGGCGCAAGCAGCGCGCCGGCTCCCTGTCGGGCGGTGAGCGGCAGATGGTGGCCATGGCCAGGGCGCTCATGACCGAGCCGTCGGTGCTGCTGCTCGACGAGCCGTCGGCCGGCCTGTCGCCCAAGCTGCAGGACCTGGTCTTCATCCAGGCCCAGCAGATCAACAAGGCGGGCGTGACCGTGATCATGGTGGAGCAGAACGCGCGGCGCTGCCTGCAGATCTGCCACCGCGGCTACGTGCTCGACCAGGGCCGCAACGCCTACACCGGCACCGGCCGCCAGCTGGCCAACGACCCGAAGGTCATCGAGCTCTACCTGGGCACGCTGGCACGGGCGTAAACACGCTGTTTCGCGCGAAGGGGTCCCTTTGGGGCCCCTTCTCCGCGTTTAATGAGCATTGTGCGACGCATTACGGCTATCGCCCTGCTAATGCCCATGCTCGTGGCCTGCCAGAACAGCCCGCCCGCGCAGAAGACGCAGGCGGCGGCGAGCGAAACCGCCAAGTACAGCACCGGCGGCGACCCCGACGACGACCCCTGCACCCGCGTCGTCTCCTCCATCGGCTACGCCGGGCTCCTGCTCCTGCCCGCGGGCAGGGAGGACGAGCAGAACTTCGAGAACGCCGTCCTGGGCCGGCTGGCCGAGTTGCGCGGCATGGTCCAGGAGTTCGGCCCCCGGCTCCCCCAGGTGCTCCAGGACGAGGCGGAGAAGGTCGAGAAGGCCACGAAGGGCCTGTCCAGCGCCCAGACCCCCAGAAAGCGCCAGGTGGCGCTCCTGAAGGACTACCGGGCCGCCGCCGACAGGATCGTCGAGGGCTGCGAGGGCCGGTGAACGCGAAGAAGCCCCGGGACCGAGGTCCCGGGGCTCCCGCCTGACTACTTAACCGTCGATGTTGCCGGTGCGGTAGTCGATGGCCTTGGCGGGGTACTTGTTGTCCGCGCCGTACTGGTAGATGCCGATGGTGGCCGTCGCCGGGTCACCGGCGTCGTTGAACTCGACCGGACCGCTGATGCCGTCGTAGTCGATGTCCTTGCCGGCCTTCAGCAGGTCGACGCAGGTCTTGAAGTCGTTGCACTTCTCGCCGCCCTTGCTGACCTCGCCCAGCTTCGTGGCGATGTCGGTGCCCGCGTCGCTCTTGGCGGCCTCGGCTGCCAGGGCGATGAGGTTGGCGGCGTCGTAGGACTCAGGCGCGTAGCTGAAGTCCTCGAGCTTCGGGTTGATCTCGAGAAGCTTCTTCTGGAACGTGTCCGGAGCGGCCGCGCCGGGCAGCGTGCCCTTGACGCCCTTCAGGGTGTTCTTCGGGAACTTCAGGAAGTTCGTGTTGGACAGGTTGCCGTCGACCATGTACCAGTGGTGCTTGTCGGCGGTCAGGCCCTGCTTGACGAGCTCCTGGACGACCTTGTTGGTCTCGGCGAAGCCGATGAGCACGATGCCCTTCGGGTTCTTGGCCTTGACCTTCGCGACGTCGGCCGAGAAGTCCGCGGCCTTGGGGTCGTAGATGATCTTCTCGACGACCTCGCCGCCGCCGGCGATGACGGCCTTCTCCGTGGAGTCGGCCAGGCCGGTGCCGTAGGAGTCCTGCAGCGCGAGGATGGCGACGGTGTCGTCGCCGTCGGCCACCGCGAGGTCACCCAGGACGCGGCCCTGCAGGATGTCCGGCGGAGCCGTACGCCAGAACAGGCCGTTGTCCTTGTAGGTGGTGAGCTCGATGGAGGTGTTGGCGGGCGAGAAGTGCACCACGCCGGCACCCGTGATCTTGTCGATCACGGACAGCGACACCGAGGAGGAGGCGGCGCCGATGATGGCGTCCACCTTCTTGGCCAGCAGGCTGTCCACCGACTGCGAAGCGATCTGCGTCGTGGTGTCGCCGGAGTCGGTGTGTGAGACCGAGACCTGCTTGCCGAGGACGCCGCCCGCGTCGTTGATCTCCTTGACCGCCAGGTCGACGCCCGCGAACTCGGGCGGGCCGAGGTAGGCGAGCGAGCCGGTCTGCGGGAGGAGGGTGCCGAGGTTCAGCGTGCCGTCGCCCTTGCCGGCCGCGGCCGAGGTCGCCGGCGCGGCCGAATCGGTGGCCTTGGTGCCGGCGGTGTCAGCGCCGCCGCCACAGGCCGTCAGAGCGAGGCTCGCCGCAGCCGCGACGGCGAGCACGCGCCCGAGTGGGGCAATGCGGGTCATGAAGTGTCTCCTTCATCCAGGCCGGGAGGCTGTCAGCACCGCCGACGTTCCCGATCGAATGAGCGAAACGTACAAAAAGCAGCACGCTTCCAGCTAGATGCCTGGAAGAACTGTCGGCACTTGGATGCTGAGTCGTAATCACTCCTCAACTTATGAAGAAAACCCCCAGGTAGCGGCCGGTTAGCTGGGAAACCGGCCGCTGACACCCTGTTACCCCGCGATGTTCCCCGATCGATACTCCAGAGCCTTGGCCGCGTCGAAGGTGTTGTTCTGCCCGAATTGGTAGATGCCAATCGTGGCGGTCGCCGGATCCCCCGCGTCGTTGAACTCCACAGGCCCGCTCACGCCGTCGTAGTCGATGTCCTTGCCCGCCTTGAGGAGATCCGCGCACACCTTGAAGGCGTTGCACTTCTCGCCGCCCTTGCTGACCTCGCCCAGCTTCGCGGCCATGTCCGCGGCCACGTCGCTCTTGGCCGCCTCCGCCGCCAGCGCGATCAGGTTCACCGCGTCGTAGGACTCGGGGCCGTAACCGAAGACGTCGAGATCCGGATTGACCTCCAGCAGCTTCTTCTGGAACGCCCCCGGCGCCTCCGAGCCCGGCAGGGTGCCCTTGACACCCTTCATCGTGCCCTTGGGGAACTTCAGGTAGTTGGTGTTGGACAGGTTGCCGTCGACCATGTACCAGTGGTGCTTGTCGCTGGTCAGGCCCTGCTTCACCAGCTCCTGGACGACCTTGCTGGTCTCGGCGAACCCGATCAGCACGATGCCCTTCGGGTTCTTCGCCTTCACCTTGGCCACGTCGGCCGAGAAGTCAGCCGCCTTGGGGTCGTAGAGGATCTTCTCCACGACCTCGCCCCCGCCGGCGAGAACGGCCTTCTCCGTCGAGTCGGCCAGGCCGGAACCGTAGGCGTCCTGCATGGCCACGATCGCCACCGTGTCGTCGCCTTCCGAGACCGCGAGGTCGCCCAGCACCCGGCCCTGGAGGACGTCGGGCGGGGCCGTACGCCAGAACAGGCCGTTGTCCTTGGCGTTGGTGAGCTCGATGCCCGTCGCCGACGGCGAGAACATCAGCACCCCGGAACCCGTGATCTTGTCGAGGATGGACAGCGAGACCGAGGATGAGGCCGATCCCACGATCGCGTCGACCTTCTTGGCCAGCAGGCTGTCGGTGGACTGGGCGGCGATCTGGGTCGTGGTGTCGCCGGAGTCGGTGTGCGAGACCGAGATCTGCTTGCCCAGCACGCCGCCCGTCGCGTTGATCTCCTTGACCGCCAGATCGATGCCCGCGAACATCGGCGGGCCCAGATAGGACAGGTTCCCGGTCTGAGGGAGTACGGAGCCGAGGACCAGCGTGCCGTCGCCCTTGGCGACGGTGGCGCCCGGAGCTGAGGCCGTGTCGCTCGCCGGGGTGCCCGCCCCGTCGGGGCCGGAGGATCCGCAGGCCGCGAGTGCGAGGGCCGAGACCGCCGCGGTCGCGACGGCCAACGCTCGCCGAATCATCGATATCTCCTTCGTGCAGATGCGCAGGGGGGACATGGAGTTCGCGAAATCCACGATCAGCATGACCCCGGAACTATCCGGTGGGAGAGGCCGCGACCTTACGATGCGCAGTCGTGACTCCTCCTTAACCTGGCCCGGCCGCGGGCCGCCTCTACTGTGGCGATGTGAAGCGCACCGCCGCCCTCCTGGTCCTGGCCCTCTGCCTTTCCGCCTGCGGGGGCACTCCGCCCGCCCCCTCCACGAGCCCGCCCCAGGGGCTCACCGTGACCCTCACGCAGGGACGATCCGACATGCCCAAGCACATGCTGAGCGTGGTCATGGCCAACGCCGGGAGCACCCCCGTGTGGGTGTCCGACGTGCGGGTGAGCGGGCCTTCGTTCCAGGAGACCGGGTTCTCGCGCATGGACACCGCCGTCAAGAGCGTTCCGGTGGCTCTGCGCATCGCGTACGGCGCGGCCAAGTGCGCCCCAGGAGCGGTGCCGGAACTGCGGCCGGCGCGGGTGATCGCGCACGTCAAGGCAGGCGACGAACCCTCGCGCGAGGTCAGCTGGGCGCTGCCCCATCCGGACCCGTTGCTGGCGAAGCTTTTCCGGGAGGAATGCGAGCAGTTCCTCGTGCAGCAGGCGGTGTCGGTGGGGTTCGGCCCGGCTTGGACCGAGAAGGACAAGGTCCTCCAGGGCAGTGTTATCGTGACGCGCCGCAACAGCAATGAAGATGTGACCGTTACTGAGTTGTCAGGCAACGTGCACTATGAGCTGAATTCTCGGGAAATGACGCTCAAGGCGGGAATGGCGCGGTTGGAGATCCCCGTCCGGATCACCCCGGGCCGCTGCGACCCGCACTCGTTCGCGGAGGCCAAGATCGCCATGCTCTTCAACGCCCGGGTGGCGCTGGGGACCGGCGAACCGCGTTTCCTCGTCTTCCGCTCCGACACCGTCCAGACGCCTTCCATGCGCCTGGACCAGCTCATCCTCGGCTACGCCCGCAAAACCTGCGGCCTGTAGACCCCACCTCTGGAGAGCCCTTGAGCCGGTGCAGGACCCTGAGCAGGTGCGGGCCGTGGGCCGGTGGGCGCCGACCCCGCGAAGCGCGTGCCCGGCGAGGCGCACGGACCAGCCGGGCAGCGCGGAACCCCGCCAGCGTGCGTGGCGGTGAGACCCGAGGGCCAGGTGGAGCCCTCGGCCGGGGTTATTCGGACTTGGTGGCGTCCGCGACGACGATCTGGGCCACTTCGCGCATGCTGAGGCGCCGGTCCATCGAGGCCTTCTGGATCCACCGGAACGCCTGCGGCTCGCTCCACCCGTGTGCCGCCATGAGCAGCCCCTTGGCCCGCTCGACCAGCTTGCGGGTCTCCAGCCGCTCGGACAGGCTCGAGACCTCGGTGGCCAGCGCCACCATCTCCTCGTGCCTGCTGACCGCCATCTCGATCGCCGGCACCAGGTCCGCCTTCGTGAACGGCTTGACCAGATAGGCCATCGCCCCCGCGTCCCTGGCCCGCTCGACCAGGTCCCGCTGGGAGAAGGCGGTGAGGATGAGACAGGGGGCGACCCGTTCGGCGACGATACGCTCGGCCGCCGAGATGCCGTCGAGTACGGGCATCTTGACGTCGAGAATGACGAGGTCGGGTTTGAGTTCGGTGGCCAGCAGAATCGCCTGCTCACCGTCACCCGCCTCACCCACGACGACGTAGCCGTCCTCCTCAAGCATCTCCTTGAGGTCGAGGCGGATCAGCGCCTCGTCTTCCGCGATCACTACTCGCCGCTGCGTACTCACGAGCAGAAGAGTACCGAGGTCCGCTACATTAGATCCACGCCGGTGTACGAACCTGATCTAGTCAGGCGCGTCCCGGCACAAAACCGGATTCTGCCGGTTTTCCCCGCCGGAATGATGGAATGGCAGACATAGGCGCCTCAAAAGCGCCCGCTCGAGAGGGCGTGCGGGTTCGAATCCCGCTTCCGGCACCACCACACCTCCACAACTGTCAGTGACGGCAGACACACTGAGCGCATGCACCCCCGCGAGACCGTCGACCGCGCGCTCCCCCTCTCCGCCGGAGCCGTCAGAAAGTGGCGCACCGGCGACCGCAGGGCGCGCGACGACCCCCGGTCCGCAGGCTCGTGCGTACGATGCGCGCACAGCCCCCTGCTTCCCCAGCCTCCCGGCGTCTACGCCTACCTCTTGGGCCTCTGTCTCGGCGACCGGCATGTCGTCCACCACCGGCGTGGCGTCCACCGGCTCACGATCTCCTGCTCGGCGTCCTGGCCCGGTCTGGTCGAGGTGGCCGCGCAGGCCATGGCGGCGGTGCTCCCCAGCGCTGTCGGCCTGCTGAGGCGACCGGGCCGACCAGGGCTCTGCACCACGCGGACAGCGGTGGTGGGCGGGTGGTGGTAAGGCCGGTCAGGTGGCGTGGAGGGCTACGGTTGGGGAGGTGCGGGCTGCTCTTACGGCGGGGTACAGGCCGGCTACCGTGCCGATGGCCAGGGTGGCGGTGAAGCCTCCTGCCATCGCCCATGGGGGTACGACCCAGGGCATGCCGCCTGATGTCGCGTATATCCAGGTCGCGGCGGCGCCCAGGAGGACGCCGGCCAGGCCGCCCAGGCCGGAGAGCAGGAGCGACTCCGTCACGAACTGCAGGCGGATCTGGCCGCGGGTGGAGCCCAGTGCCCGGCGCAGGCCGATCTCGTGGCGGCGCTCCAGCACGGAAATGATCATGGTGTTGGCCACTCCCACGCCGCCGACCAGCAAGGCGACCGCGCCCAGGCCGAGCAACAGGTTGGTGAAGGCGCCGGCCGAGGCCGCCTTCGCCTGCAGGGCGGCGGACGGGTCGGTGATCTCCACCTCTTCAGGGTGCTCCGGGTTGACGGTTCTCGGGAGCAGGTCTCTGACCTTGACGACGGTCTCGTCCGTCGAGCGTTCGTAGATGGACGTGGGGTGGCCGTCGAAGGCGAGCAGGTCCTGCGCCGCCTTCCAGCCGACCAGCGCCGAACGCTCGATCTCCTCGGCCATCGGCAGCGGGGCGAGGATGCCGACGACGGTGAAGTAGCGGCCGTCCAGGTAGACCTGCCTGCCGGGTTCGGTGATGCCCAGGCGGCGGGCGGCGACGTGGCCGAGGACGACGGAGGGGTAGCGGCCGTTGGCGGCGTTGAGCCAGGAGCCCTTCGCCATGCGGCCGCGCAGGGTGGCGAGCAAGGACTCCGCGGCGGCCGACAGGGTGATGCCGTTGGTGTCGAGCTCGTCCACCCGGTCGTTGCGGTAGATCGGGTACGGCAGGGCGCCCAGGGCCGCCACCTGCTCCACACCGGCGATGCGGGCGGCCATGGCGGCGGCGTCCTTGGGAAGTTTGGCGCGTTCGCCGGAGAACATCGAGTCGCCCGGTGTCACGACCAGCATGTTGGTGCCGAGCTGGTCGAGCCGGCGCATCAGCTGTTCCTTGCTGGAGGCCGAGATGCCCACGACCGCGATCATGGTGGCGATGCCGATGGCGATGCCCAGGGCGGACAGCACCACACGCATCGGGCGGCCGCGCAGTCCGGCGGAGCCCACGTGGGCGATGTCGCGCGGGCGCAGGCGGGCGGGGGTGAGCGTGGCCATCAGCCGATCACCTGCCCGTCCCTGACGCGCACCTGCCGGGGCAGCGCGGCGGCGATCTCGGGGTCGTGGGTGATCACGGCGATGGTCGCGCCGTCGCGGTTGAGCTCGTGCAGGAGATCGAGTACGGCCGCGCCCGACGCGGTGTCCAGGGCGCCGGTGGGTTCGTCGGCCAGGAGCAGGTCGGGTTCGCCGGCGACGGCGCGGGCGATGGCCACGCGCTGCTTCTGGCCGCCGGACAGTTCGTGGGGCCGGTGGCGCATGCGGTCGGCCAGGCCGACGCGCTCCAGGGCTTCGGCGGCGCGCCGGCGGCGCCGTACCGGGGAAAGGCCGGTGTAGAGGAGGCCTTCGGCGACGTTGTCGAGGGCGTTGACGCCGGGCATGAGGTGGAAGGCCTGGAAGACGAAGCCGATGTGGCGGGCGCGCAGCGCCGACAGCGCGCGGTCGGACAGGCGGCCGACGTCGTGGCCGACGATGCGCACGTGCCCGTCGGTGGGCAGGTCGAGGGTGCCGACGATGTGCAGGAGCGTGGATTTGCCGGAGCCGGACGGGCCGACGATGGCCAGGAGTTCGCCCTGTTCGACGTGCAGGTCGACGCCGCGCAGGGCGTCGACGCCGCCGGGGTAGCGCTTGGTGACGCCGGTGAGTTCGACGACGCTCATGTGCCGGGCACCTCGACCTTCGTGCCTTCGTCCAGCCCGTCGCCGGTGACCTCGACGCGGCCGTCAGCGAACAGGCCGAGTCCGACCTTCACGTCGCGCGGCGGGCCGGCGCCGACGACGCGGACGGCGTAGCCGCCCCCGGGTACGGCCAGCAGCGCGGTGACCGGGACGGACAGGACGTCCTTGCGGGTCTCGCCCTTGATGAGGACGCCGACGGGGGCCTGGTCGACGCCTTTGACTCCGGCGCGGCGGTCGAAGGCGACGGTGATGTCGACCTTGGGGGTCTTGTCGGCGGCCTGGTCGTCGGCTTCGGCTGTGCGTCCGATGCCGGTGACGCGGCCTTTGGCGCGTTTGCCGGTGGGGAGTTCGACGGTGACACGGTCGCCGGTCTTGAGGTGGGCGGCCTCGGTGACGTCCACCTTGAACGTGACGACGCGTTCCGCGCCGGTGGCGGTGAGCAGGCGGCCGCCGGGGGCCACGCGTTCGCCCGTCGCGGTCTCGAGCTTCTGGACGCGCAGGGCACGGGGGGCGAACGCGATCTGCTCCGGGCCGGTGGTTCCGGTCTCGGGCAGGTCGTGGTCCTCCTGCCAGTCGCGTACGGCCTGGGCGGTGGCCCAGGTGTACTCGTCGTCGGCGGTCATGCCGGAGCCGTAGCCGAGGGCCTTGAGGTTGGCTTCGAGCTGGCGCACGTCGGCGCCTTCAGCGCCCTGGGAAAGGGTGCGGTACATGGGCTTGACGCCGTACATGAGTCGGACGGGTTTGCCGTCGACCTCGTAGAGGCGCTCGCCGCGGCCGATGGCCGAGCCCGCGCGCGGCAGCCAGGTGAGGACGCCGCCGAGGGCGGCGCCGACGGTGCGGCGGCCGGCGAAGCCGAGCGTGCCCTTGGCACGGACGCTCTGGGTGAGGTCGCCCTTGTCGACGGTGCCGGTGGCGGCGGTGAGCGGGGGCGTGGCGGACGGCTCCGCTCCGCCGGGCGTGGCGAACGTGGCGAAGGCGACGCCGCCCGCGAGTGCCGCCAGGACGGCCCCCGCGGTCAGCGTCGTCGCGGCGCGGTTCATCCGGTCTTCTCGCTGCAGATCTTGTTGGCCTTGTCGAAGGCGCCCTTGTCGGCGGGCACGGGCCTGGCCTCCTGCATGCCGCCGTCGAACTCGGGGTCGGGGAAGTCGAGGCCCTGCTCGCGCATGCACTTGGCGAAGGCGAGGGCCTTGTCCTTGTCGGCCTGGCTGATCTGCTTGCCGGTGCCGCCGATCGCGCCGCACTCCTTGAGCAGCTTCTCGAACTCCTTCTGGTCCATGCCGCCGCTGTCGATCGTCTGGCTCTTGCCCAGGCCGCCGGGGTCGCCGACCTTGACGCCCTTGGCGCGCAGGCATTCGGCGGTCTTGAGGCGCTGGTCGCCGGAGTTGACGGTCGTGTTCTTCTCGGGCGCGGTGTCGCCGCAGGCGGCCAGGCTCAGGACGAGCGCGGCCAGGGCGAGGGTGGTCTTCATGCGGTTCAGGCTGGCCCGGAGCCGCGTTTCGCCGCTCTAACGGTCGTCTTTATGGCAAGGAAATGCGCACCTCAGGTAGAGAGGGGGCATGCGTGTGCTGGTGGTGGAGGATGAGGCGTTCCTGGCGGAGATGATCGCCGAGGGGCTGCGCCGGGAGGCGCTCGCCGTCGACGTGGCCCATGACGGCCGGGAGGCGCTGCGCAAGCTGGAGACCGGCGAGTACGACGTGATGGTGCTCGACCGCGACCTGCCCGGCGTGCACGGCGACGAGGTGTGCCGCCGGGTGGTGGCCCACCGGCTGATGACCCGGGTGCTCATGCTGACCGCCGCGGGCAGCGTGCGCGAGCGGGTGGACGGGCTGCGGCTGGGCGCCGACGACTACCTGCCCAAGCCGTTCGTCTATGACGAGCTGCTGGCGCGGGTGCTGGCGCTCGGGCGGCGCGCGCGTCCCGCGCTGCCTCCGGTCATCGAGCGGTGCGGGGTGGTGCTCGACACGGCCTGCCGTACGGCCGGCCGCGACGGCCGCCCGCTGCACCTGTCGCGTAAGGAGTTCGCGGTGCTGGAGACGCTGATGCGCGCCGAGGGCGCGGTCGTCAGCAACGAGGACCTCATCGACCAGGTGTGGGAGGAGGACACCAGCTACCTCACGAACGCGGTGCGGGTGACGCTGAGCAAGCTTCGGGCCAAGCTCGGCGACCCTCCGGTGGTGGAGACGGTGCCTCGGGCGGGCTACCGGATCGGCGCATGAACGAGCGGACCCGGCTGACGGCGTTGTTCGGCGGGCTGCTGCTGCTGGCGGGCGGCGGGCTGGTCGCGCTGATCTACTTCCTGCTCCGGGACAGCCTGGTGAACACGATCAGCTCGGCGGCGGCCAGGCAGCCTGGCCGGCCGGGGGCGCTCCCGGGTGTCAGGGTGAGCGCGGCCCCGCCGTCCGGCGGTGACTTCGCCACCACGGTGCAACTGCTCGGCTTCGTCGAGGAGACGGCGCTGGAGCGGCTGCTGTTCATCTCGATCGCGGCGGCGGCGGGGTTCGCGCTGGCGTCGGTGGTGCTGGCGTGGTGGATGGCGGGACGGATGCTGCGGCCGGTGTCGGTGATCACGCGGACCGCCCGGCGGCTGTCGGGGGCGAACCTGCACGAGCGCATCGCCCTGGACGCCCCGTCGGGCGAGCTCAAGCAGCTGGCCGACACCTTCGACGCCATGCTGGACCGGATCGAGCGGCTGGTCGGCGCGCAGCAGCGCTTCGCCGCCAACGCCGCGCACGAGCTGCGTACGCAGCTGGCGATGCAGCGGGCGGCGGCGGAGATCGGGCTGGCGGGCGAGCCGGACGCGGCGCGGGTGTCGCGGATGCGGGAGAAGCTGATCGACATCGCCGACGGCAACGAGCGGCTGATCGAGGGACTGCTGCTGCTGTCGGTGTCGGAGCAGGGGGTGGAACGGCGGGAGCCGGTCGCGGTCCACCACATCGCGGCGGCGCTGGGCGACGACGCCGGAGCGCTCGTACGGAGCGGCCCGCTGGTGGTGAAGGGCGACCCGGTGCTGCTGGAGCGCCTGGTGGGGAATCTGGTGGCCAACGCGGTCCGCTACAACCGGCCGGACGGCAGGGTGGAGATCGTCACCGGGGCCGGCGAGCTGATGGTGACGAACACGGGGCCGATGGTGCCGGCCGAGGTGGTGCCGCTGCTGTTCGAGCCGTTCCGGCGGCTGCACGAGCGCCGGCACACGCCCGGCGAGGGAACCGGGCTCGGGTTGTCGATCGTGGCGGCCGTGGCGCGTGCCCATGACGCCGTCGTCGCGGCCGAGGCGAACCCGGGTGGCGGGCTGACGGTCCGCGTCACGTTCGGCGGGGCCTCGCTGGGTTAAGGTCGGCCACAGGAGTACGACGATCTTCGGGGGGTTGCCGTGGCGCTGAGCGCTGCTGATCGGGAGGCGTTCCTGGCCGAGCCGCACATCGGGGCGGTCGCGGTGGAGGCGGGCGAGGGCCGGGCCCCGCTGAACGTGCCGATCTGGTACGACTACGAACCGGGCGGCATGGTGTCGTTCCTCACCGACGGCGATTCGGTCAAGGCACAGCTGATCGGCAAGGCGGGCCGGGTGTCGATGCTCGCCCAGCGGAGCCATCCGACCTACCGCTACGTGTCCGCCGAAGGCCCGGTGGTCGCGAAGAATCCCACCACGCTGGAGGAGATGACCAGGATCGTCGCCCGCTACCTGCCCGACGACGCGGTGGCCGGCTACGTCGCGCAGTCGAACCTCGCCGTTCTCGTCACCTTCCACATGCGGCCCGAGCGGTGGCTGTCGGCCGACCTCGGCACCATCTGACCCGGTATTTTGGGCCCGTGACTGCTAACGATCCCACCACCACCGGCGCCCACGGCATCGGCCTGGCCACCATCGCCGCCGACGGCACCGTCCTCGACACCTGGTTTCCCGCGCCCGAGCTGGGCGAGCCCGCCTTCGCCGGCACCGAAAGGCTCAACGCCGAGGAGGCGGGCGAGCTGGCCGCCCTGGCCGGTCCCGACCCGGCGCGCGGCGTCGAGGTCGTCGCCGTGCGCACCGGCATCGCCAAGCTGTCGGAGGCCCCGGCCGACGCGCACGACGCGTACCTGCGCCTGCATCTGCTGTCGTCGCGGCTGGTACGCCCGCACGGGCTGAGCCTGGACGGGCTGTTCGGGCTGCTGGCCAACGTCGTGTGGACCGACCGGGGGCCGTGCGCGGTGGACGGGTTCGAGCGGACCCGGTTGCGGTTGCGCGCCACGGGGGCGGTGACGGTCTACGGCGTGGACAAGTTCCCGAGGATGGTCGACTACGTGCTGCCCTCCGGTGTCCGCGTGGCCGACGCCGACCGGGTACGGCTCGGCGCCCACCTGGCCGCCGGCACGACCGTGATGCACGAGGGTTTCGTCAACTTCAACGCCGGCACGCTGGGCGCCTCGATGGTCGAGGGCCGCATCTCGGCCGGCGTGGTCGTGGGCGACGGCTCCGACGTGGGCGGCGGCGCGTCGATCATGGGCACGCTGTCGGGCGGCGGCAAGGAGGTCATCGCGATCGGCGAGCGGTGCCTGCTGGGCGCCAACGCCGGTGTGGGGATCTCGCTGGGCGACGACTGCGTGGTCGAGGCGGGCCTGTACGTCACGTCCGGCACCAAGATCGCGCTGCCGGACGGCCGCGTGGTCAAGGGCAAGGAACTGTCGGGTTCCAGCGGCCTGCTGTTCCGCCGCAACTCCCAGTCGGGCGCGGTCGAGGCGGTCGCCCGCACCGGTCGGCGCATCGAGCTGAACGCCACCCTGCACGCCAACTGAGCCCGGACGGCAGGAAACCCCGCGAGACCGGGTAGGCGGCGCTCGCGGGGTTTCGGCAGGAGTGCTCTTGGTGCTTTGCAAGGTCAGCCGGCTCAGTGGCGGTGAGAACACACCTACGATCACAGGTGGGCCGATTCACCACCCGGACGCCCGTGAAGAGCTCGGGGCGCCGGTGAGGCTTGTCTCTTCTCGATCATGTGACGTTCGAATGGGGTGGGCGGCAGGCCGTCGTCGGCGCTGTGCCGCCGGGCGGTGTCGTAGACCTCGGCGACCCAGGTCGCGATCTTCAGACGGGCCTCGGCCCGGGTGTGGAACCGGTGTCGGTGCACGTACTCGACCTTGAGGGTGCTGTTGAACGCCTCGGCGGCCGCGTTGTCGAGCGCGGCGCGGCCCACGCCTCCCATCGACTGCACCACGCCCAGACACCGGCACAACTCCTGGGAGCGGGCGGCCGTGTATTCCGAGCCGCGATCCGAACGCCGCACCACAGCACGTCCGCGGCGGGCGCGGTGAACTTCCGCCACACCAGGTCCGGCGCCGCCGGCCGCTTGCCCTGCCGGGTCAGCGAGCGCGGCGTGCGCCGCACGCGGACCACCAGACCGAGCTCGGCCATCCGCGCCGCAACGGTGCTTCCCGACACCCGCCGACACCCCTCATGCAGGTCACGGGTGATGCGCGGCGAGTCGTAGGTGCCACCGGAGGCCTCGAACGAACGGGTGATCTCCGCATCCAGGTCGGCCCGCCGACGCTGCCGGGCGGTCGGCGCGGAGTCCGACGCGCACTGCGAGGCGATCGAGGCGATCGGCGCAAGCCCGCCGGACGCGGCCTGGCAGCGCGGTCGCACCCACTGCCTGCGCAACCGGATCGCACAGGCCCTAGTGATGATCATCTTACCTTTTTGACACCTTATTTCCCTTTTGATCACACATATACGATCAAGCAGTTTGTTGACCCTTGCGACAGGAGAATAAGTGGGCTCTCCACGAAGGGCGCGGCCCGGCACAGCGCTCAAGCGGCGCGCGGCACTGCGAGCCGCGACAGCCACGCTGATCATGGGCACGCTGGTGGTATCCACGTCCGAAGCCGCTCTAGCTGTCCCCACCCCTCAACCCGCCCAGCCCCGCCAGGCTGCCCAAGCAAAGCCGCTGGCTGAACGACCCGATCGCGTCTCAGCAGCGCTGTCTGCACGCCTGCAGGGGACCCGCGTGCTGGTCAGCGGAGAAACGACCGAGACCTCGCTGACCTACGCCAACCCGGACGGCACGCTGACACTTGAAGCGTCCAGCGGTCCGGTCCGGGTCAAGGAGGGCGACTCCTGGGCTCCGATCGACACCACGCTGGTAGAGGCCGGCGGCGTGCTCAGGCCGAAGGCAGCGCTGGGCGGCGTGGAGTTCTCCGCTGGTGGCGAAAGCAGGCCGCTGGCAAAGCTCGCGCCGTCGGGCAAGCAGAGTTACGCCCTTGGCTGGCCGGCCGCCCTGCCGCAGCCGAAGGTGGAGGGCAACACGGCCACTTATCCCGACGCCGCCGGTCCAGGTGCGGACTTGGTCTTAACCGCCTTACCCACCGGGTTCCGACACGACGTGGTCTTACGCCAGCGTCCGTCCGGCCCGGTCGAGTACAGAATTCCGATCCACACCGAGGGCCTCACGCTTGCCAAGACCAGGCGGGGCGAACTCAACCTCAGCGATGCGAAGGGCCGGATCGTCGCCTCAGCTCCAGAGCCCGTCATGTACGACTCGCCTGCCACGGAAACCGGCACCATCGAGACCACGGTCGTCACCGGCGGCGACGACCAGGCACTGGTCCTCAAACCCGATGCGAAGTTCTTAGCCGATCCCGACACCACCTACCCGGTGACCGTCGACCCCGCCACCACCATCCCGGTGCTCACGGATGTGACGGCGTTCTCCGACGGCGGGTTCAACCAGAGCATCCAGGTGGGCACCAGCGACAGCGGGAACACCCGGACTTTCCAGCGCGCTCTGCTTCGGTTCGACACCAGCACCCTCGCCGGACAGGCGGTCACCGACGCCCGGCTCGACCTGCAGAGCAATGGCGGCTGGGGATGCGTCACCGGCCAGACAGTCAAAGCACAGCGCATCACGGCCGCATGGAGCGACCGCTTCCCCAACTTCAACGTGGCCACCACCACCGATGGCGAGCAGCTGGCGCGTGAACCCGGCGCGTGCACGGGGAACGGCAGCATCCCGCACGGCGCGTGGACGTGGAACGTCACCGACATCGCCCGCTCGTGGGCGAGCGGCGCCGGGGCGCACGGCGTGATGCTGCGCCTGGTGACGGAGAGCCCGACACCCTTCACCAATCAGTACGATCGCGGCTTCGACGCCTCAGAAGACGCCGCGACCGGCGGCGTCCCGCCCAAATTGATCGTCACCTTCGGCTCGACCCCGGCCACTGGAAAGCTGCGTGTGGCTCCGGTGACAACGGGTCTCGACGGCGTCGTCTACACCAGTACCACCACACCCACGCTCGTGGCCGACGTGAAGGACCCTGACGGGGGCGTACTCCGCGCCGAGTACGAGGTCGAGCGCGACCCCGACGCCAACCAGGGCACCGGCCAGCTTTGGACGGGCAGCGTGGACGGCGTTGCCTCGGGCACCGAAGCGAAGGTCTCAGTCCCGGCCGGGAGACTTCTCGACGGGCAGAAGCTCCGCTGGCGGGCTCGGGCCTTCGACGGCACGAGCTACTCGGCCTGGTCGGTCTGGCAGAAGACCGCCATCGATGCCTCCGCTCCTGCAGCACCTACGATCACCTGCGAGGTTCGGCCGGATACGTGGTATCCCCGAGTCAACGGCGAGCAGCAATCACAGTCCTGCTCGATCAGCGGTCTCAAGGGCAACAACGCCTATCTGTGGACCATCGATGATCCGTACGCGTACCACGTGAACAAGCTGTCCCGGATCGATTCGGAGGTCAACGATTCGCAGCAGTTGGCGATCCCTCCGCTCGACGACGGCTGGCACACTCTCTACGTGAAGACGCGCGACAACGCGCACAACACCTCCGCCGTCGCTTCGTTCAACTTCGGCATCGGTCCTGGCGGGCTCGTCAGCCCCAAGCACAACTCCCGCACACAACGCGCCACCTCGCTGGTCGGCGCCGCCCCGTCCGGACGGACCGGCATCCGCTATGAGTACAGGGGGACGGGCCGCGCGGGCAGCACGGCTTTCACCCCGGTTCCCCCCGCCGATGTCACTGTCCCTGGCAGCGGGCAGCCCGTCCCTGCCTGGCCCCAGACGCGCACCGACACCGCCAAGGACTTCCCCGAGCTGTCCTGGGATGTGGCCAAGACCCTGCAAGCGGCCTCGATCCCCGATGGGACGATCGAGCTGCGCGCCTGTCTTTCCGGCGGCGGGGAAGCCGAGGCGTGCAGCAAGCCGATCGACGTGATCCTTGATCGTTCCGCCTTCGGCGGCTCCTATGCCATCGCCGACGTCGGTCCTGGCAAGGTTGCCCTCCAATCCGGAGATTTCGCGCTGAGCAGCACGGACGCGAGCCTGTTCGGCATCGCCGTGAGCCGGACCGCGACCACGCTCAACCCCGCAGCCGACCGTGCCGACGAACAACTCGCCGAAAACAAGGTGTTCGGGCCGGGCTGGCGTGCGGGCTTTCCCACGGTCGCCTCCGGCATAGAAGAGTTCTCTCCGACGAGCGCCGGCGAGAACGGCTCACTGCAGCTCGTGGGCGCCGACGGCTCGACTTTGTCGTACGTCAAGGACGGCACCAGCTTTGTTGGGGTGGGAGACGCCGCCAACGGATCGAGAATTGCCGCCACGAGCGAAGAGCTCACGATAACTGAGTCCACCGGCAGCAAGACCACCTACACCAAGGCGAACAACAAGTGGGTTGTCGCGCGTACTGGGACGACCGCCGCCGAATCGGCCATCACTTACTACCGTGACGCCCAAGGCCGAGTAACCCGGGTGCTCGCACCTGTGACGGCCGGCGTCACATGTGGGAGCGTCCTGGCTCCTGGCTGCCGCGCGCTGGAGCTCTCGTACGCCGCGGCGACGACCGCCACCGGCGTGGACTCTGGCTGGGGAGACTTCAAGGACCAGGTAAAGAGCGTGTCATTCACCGCGTTCGATCCTGGGTCGAACGCGATGAAGACAACCGTCCTCACCACGTACCAGTATGACTCCACCGGCCGGCTGCGTCAGGTCACCGACCCGCGATCGACGATCTCGACCGTATACGCCTACTCTGCCGAGGGCCGGATCTCTCAGATCACGCCGGTCGGCCTCGCGCCGTGGCGGATCGACTACGACGCTCGCGGGCGTCTGGCCCACGTCGCGCGGGAGAACGGAGCGACCGATCCCACATGGGCGGTGGCCTATGACGTGCCGATCGGGGGCGCAGGCGCACCCGTGGATCTCACGCTCGCCAAGACCGCGACGTGGGGTCAGGCGTCCGGCCTTCCTGTGACGGGTACCGCGATCTTCCCTGCCTCGCACACACCTCCGCGTGCCACCAACGGTGCGTACGCGCCGGGTTCGGGTGACTGGGCGCGAGCCCAGATCTTCTACACCGACGTCAACGGCCGCGCGGTCGACCATGCCGCCTACGGCGCGGGCGGATGGCAGGTCGCTGCGACCCGGTACGACGACCGGGGCAACGTGGTCTGGAAGTTGTCGGCGGCCAACCGTGCTCAGGCGCTGACTCCAGGTCCGCAGACGGATCCGTACGTGGCCGCGCGGGCGGACTCCGCGCAGCGAGCGCACCTGCTCGCGACCGTCAACACCTACAACGCGCGCAGCGCCCTGCTCACCTCCGAGGGGCCGACGCACCCCGTGACCCTCGCGGCCGGAACGGTCGTCTCGGCCAGGCAGCGAACCAGCAATGTCTACGACGAAGGGAAGCCGGACAGCGGCAAGGAGTACGGACTTCTCACCACCCTGCGCGCCGAACCCGCCGTCGTGGACGACGGAGCGTCCCCCTCTGCGAGTGACGTCCGCATCGCCAAGCGCGGGTATGACCCCGTCCAGTCTGGTGACACGTCGGGCTGGGATCTGCGGCTGGCCACCACGGAGTCCGTGCTGGTCAACGAGCAGTCCAGCCTCACGAAGAAGGTGCGCTACAACGCCGCGGGCCGCGAGATCGAGCGCCGGCTTCCGAAATCCGCAGGAGCGGACGCGGGCACGACGGTTACCAGCTACTACACCGCCGGAACGCATCCATCAGTGCCCGCGTGCGGCGACAAGGCGGCCTGGGCAGGCATGGTATGCCGGTCCGGGCCGGGCAGCCAGCCGACCGGAGCGCCGCTTCCGGTCACGACGACCGCGTACGCCTACTACGGTCAGAGTGCCGTGGTCACGCAGGTGAGTGGACCCACGACGCGCACGAAGACCGTCGGGTTCGATCAGGCGGGGCGGCCTAAGACCACCAAGATCACGGTCATACCGGAGGCCGACGGGGGCACATCCGTACCCGAGAGCACTGTCGTCTACGAACCGCAAACCGGTCTGCAGACGGAGGTCAGCACTCCGGCCGCCAAGGTCACGACCACGTACGACACGTTCGGCCGCGTGTCCACCTCGGTAGACGCCGACGGCAACACCTCGACGCTCACTTACACGATCGACGGCCAGACCTCGACGATTAGTGACGGGAAGGGCACGACCACCTACACCTACGGCACCGCGAGCGACGGACAAGCCGAGTCCCGCGGCCTGCCCACCAAGATCGAATCCACTGGGGTGGGGACGTTCACCGCCAGCTACGACGCCGACGGCCGGCTCACGCAGCAGACCTATCCCGGGGGACTGACCGCGACCCTCAGGCACGACAACGCCGGTCAGGCGACAGGAATGTCCTACGGCAAGGCTGGAGCGACCTGGCTCGGCTTCTCTCAATCGGTGGACACGATCGGCAACACCGTCAAGGACGTGTCCCCTGCCGGTAGCCAGAGCTATGGATACGACCTGGCCGGGCGCTTGACCAGCGTTCAGGATCAGGCAGCAGGCCGATGCACGACGCGGCAGTATCAGTTCGACGACAACACCAACCGCACCTCGCTCAAGACCTACCCCGGCGAGTCGAACGGCACCTGCTCGACGACAACCACGCCTCAAGTCCGCAACAGCTCCTACGACCAGGCCGACCGCTCCAACGGCGGCCATGTCTTCGACAATCTCGGCAGGACCACGCAGATTCCGGCCGCCGACGTCGAAGGCGGCACCGACCTGAAGATCGGCTACCACGCCGACGACATGGTCGCATCCCTGACTCAGGACACGCAGACCCGTACGTTCTCCATCGACCCCCTTGGCCGCATCCGCGCGATGACCAGCGTCGGCGGTCCGCGCCCAGGCACGCTCATCAACCACTACGCGGGCAGCGGCGACAGCCCTGCCTGGATCTCCGAGGCCAGCGGTGGCTGGACCCGCAACGTCGCCGGGTTCATCGGGCTGGGTGCGATTCAGAGCAGCGACGGGAAGGTGACGCTCCAACTCGCCAACCTGCACGGTGACGTCGTCGCTACTGTCGACGCCGCAGCGACTGGCAGCGGAGTCGACGCCTACTTCGAGCAGACTGAGTACGGCGCGCCCCGTGACCTCGC
Source organism: Nonomuraea sp. NPDC050547 (assembly GCF_044457345.1). NCBI lineage: Bacteria > Bacillati > Actinomycetota > Actinomycetes > Streptosporangiales > Streptosporangiaceae > Nonomuraea > Nonomuraea sp. NPDC050547. The sequence goes on along the minus strand of NZ_JBITGW010000001.1, from coordinate 678,418 downwards.
CGCCCCGAACCCGTCCCGCTACGGATGGCTGGGGGCCCACCAGCGATCGGGTGACGCCCTCGCGGGGATCATTCTCATGGGTGCCCGGCTCTACAATCCGGCGACCGGCCGATTTCTCCAGATGGACCCGATCATCGGCGGATCCGCCAACGCCTACGAGTACTGCTTCGGCGATCCGGCCAACTGCAACGATCTCGACGGCAAGGCGGGCTGCCCCTGGCTGTGCCAGATCGGCTTCTTCGCATTGGAACAAGCGATCGGGCTGGCCTGCGTGGGCACAGGTGTGCTCTTCGTAGCCTGCAAGGGATTCGTCGGCGGCGTCGTCGGCGTCGCCAAGCAGTTGCTGACCTGCGAAAAGAACTGCAATGCCGATCTCATGGTGGTCTTCTGGGCCAACTTCGTGAAGTCGGCCGCAGGGTCGATCGCCGTGGCCGGCATCTTCATCCCGAAAATTCTCAACCTGATATACAAGCACCTCTCGCCGAGCGTGATCGGAAAAATCCAACCACTGATCAACTTCCTCCAGGGGTTGATGAACAAACTCAACCCGCCCAAGGCCAGCGGCGGAATGTCAATACCCGCGAAGGAGATACAGCAGGCGATCATCGACTACCAGTGCATGACCGGTCCATGCGGCAAGAGCACCGGCGGATGGCCCTCCATGCTCTTCTACTATAAAGCCGGGCTCGGTTTCGATCCGTCCTGATCAACGTCCTTGCAGGGGTGCGGTTCACCGGACCGCACCCCTCCCCTGGAGAGAACGACTGTGCTGGAGAAAACACTCATCACCCTTTCGGCGGCGGTCGGTGTGCTGGCGAGCATACGGCGAAGAATGCTCCGCGGGATGATCCGGCATCCGCTGTGGTTCGCACCCGGGTTCGGCGTCGCGTTCTTCTCGGCCTGGATGGTCATAGCGCTGGCCACCGGTGAGGACCCGCTTCCCTGGGGTCTGGCGGGCGGGGCCGCAGGCGCGGTCACCGTGGCGATCTGGATCAGGACGGGCTATGTGGTGAGTCTGCACAAGGCTCGCAAGAACGAGCGCCACCAGTAGTGCCTTCCTGGTTGCGCTGCGCCCGTGCACACCTGAAATGAACGCTTGCTTTCTAGCTGCGCCTCCCACTGGCGATCGGCGAGCGGTGCCTGCTGGGCGCCAACGCCGGTGTGGGGATCTCGCTGGGCGACGACTGCGTGGTCGAGGCGGGCCTGTACGTCACGTCCGGCACCAAGATCGCGCTGCCGGACGGCCGCGTGGTCAAGGGCAAGGAACTGTCGGGTTCCAGCGGCCTGCTGTTCCGCCGCAACTCCCAGTCGGGCGCGGTCGAGGCGGTCGCCCGCACCGGTCGGCGCATCGAACTGAACGCCACCCTGCACGCCAACTGAGCCCGGACGGCAGCAAACCCCGCGAGACCGGGTAGGCGGCGCTCGCGGGGTTTCGGCGGAGAGAGCTAGTGGGCGTGCGACACGGCGGAACCGATGGTGTGCACGCGCAGCGCGTTCGTGGAGCCCGGGGTGCCGGGAGGGGAACCGGCCACGATGACGACCTTGTCGCCCTTCTCCAGCCGGCCCAGCGACAGCAGCGACGCCTCCACCTGGCGGACCATGTCGTCGGTGTGGTGGACGAACGGCACGTGGAAGGTCTCCACACCCCACGTCAGCGACAGCTGGCCCCGTACGTGCGGCGCCGAGGTGAAGGCCAGCAGCGGGATCGGCGAGCGGTAGCGGGCCAGGCGGCGCGCCGTCTCGCCGGACATCGTGAAGGCCACCAGCGCCTTGGCGCCCACGATGGCGCCGACCTCGGCGGCGGCGCGGGCGATGGCGCCGCCGGTGGTCTCCGGCAGCCGGTCGAGGCTGTGCGTGGCCGTCAGGGAGGCCTTCTCGGCGGCGCAGGCGATGCGGTCCATCGTGGAGACGGACTCGATGGGGTAGTTGCCGACGGAGGTCTCGCCGGACAGCATGACGGCGTCGGCGCCGTCCATGACGGCGTAGGCCACGTCGGAGGTCTCGGCCCTGGTGGGGCGCGGGGCGTTCATCATCGAGTCGAGCATCTGGGTGGCGACGATGACCGGCCTGGCCTTCTCGCGGCACAGCTCGATGATGCGCCGCTGGACGATCGGCACCTCTTCGAGCGGGAGCTCGACGCCCAGGTCGCCGCGGGCCACCATGATGCCGTCGAAGGCCTCGACGATCTCGGGGAGGCGTTCGACGGCCTGGGGCTTCTCGATCTTGGCGAGCAGCGGCAGCCGTACCGCCTCCTGCTCCATGATGTTGCGGACCACGTCGGCGTCCGAAGGACGGCGCACGAACGACAGCGCGATCATGTCGAAGCCGGTGCGCAGCGCCCAGCGCAGGTCGGCCTCGTCCTTGTCGGTGAGGGCGGGGGCGCTGACGTTGACGCCGGGCAGGTTGAGGCCCTTGTTGTCGGAGATCATCCCGCCGATGACGACGCGGGTGGTCACGCGCTGGCCGTCGACGCGGGTCACCTCCAGCACCAGGCGGCCGTCGTCGACCAGGATCGTGTCGCCGGAGCGCACGTCGCCGGGCAGGCCCTTGTAGGTGGTGGAGACCTGCTCGCGGTCGCCGGGCACGTCCTCGGTGGTGACGGTGAAGACGTCGCCGAACCCGAGCCGGACCGGGCCCTCCTCGAAGGTTCCCACGCGGATCTTGGGGCCCTGCAGGTCGGCGAGCACGCCTACGCCGCGGCCGAGGTCGGCCGCCACCTCCCTCACCCGGTCGAATACCTCTTTGTGCATCTCATGGTTGCCATGCGAGAGGTTGAAGCGGGCGACATCCATCCCGGCGGCGATCAGCTCGCGCAGTCGTTCGGGGGAGGATGTGGCGGGGCCAAGTGTGCAGACGATTTTCGCGCGACGAGTCACGAGTCCCACCTTAATTGGTACAGACCACTTGATGGAGCGAAGCGAGCATCCTCGGTCGCTGCCATCACTGTGAGGACCCCGTCATCGACGTCGGAGAACGTAGCCGATATAGGAGAACAGCACGAGAACGGCCACACCCCAGCGTGCCAAGAGTGTGTATTCCTCCGGGTAGATCACGCCCTCGATGTAGTGGTCGATGAACCCGGAGTCCGGCAGCCCCGCCTGCCCGGCCCGCTCACGGCCCCAGTCCTCGACCAGGGTCAGCGGGCACTCCACACCTGTCGTCACCGACAGTACACCCCAGGCGACCACGCCCAGGTGGATCCAGATGGTACGCGGCCAGCGCCAGGCCAGGAACCCGCCGACGGCCATGTAGACGAGGAAGGCGAAGTGCACCAGCATCGCGGCTTCTGCGATGAGGCGGTACCCCATGCCCCGACCCTACATTCAGCGCTTGACGGTGGTGGCGTTCAGGGCGTTGACGATGCCGCGGCCGTAGAAGCCGTTCCTGGCGGTGCCGCCTTCGCAGGTGTGCGTGTCCTCCTCGCCGTACACCTCGTAGACGTACGCGCGCGGCGCCGGGCAGGCCTTGGGCGTGGCGCTCTTGTAGAGCAGCTTCTCCACCGTCGCAGGGGACAGCGTGAGGCCGCCCTTGCCGGGCTTGCCGAAGCGGCTGATCAGCAGGGCGGCGACACCGGTGGCGTGCGGGGCTGCCATGGAGGTGCCGTCCATGTACTGGTAGTACGCGCACGTGCCCTTGGCGCAGTCGCGGACCACTTCGTTCGTCTTCGGCTTGCCGTTCTTGTCGATCTTGTTGCCGGCGCGCAGGGCGGACTCGGGCGCGGCGGCGAGGATGGAGCGGGTGGGCGAGGCGCCCTTGCCGTCGAGCGCGTCGCCGCCGGGCGCGGCCAGGTCGGTCTGCTCGACGCCGTAGTCGCTGTAGATCGCCTTGCGGCCGGACGGGCCGACCGCCGAGATCGAGATGACGCCCTTCGACTCGGCCGGCACGTTCAGGCAGGAGTTGTCGACGCGGCGCACGCGCTCGTCGCCGCGCGGGTAGCCGGGGCTGTCCTTGTCCACCTTCGGCCTACCCAGGTCGGTGGCGCCGTTGCCGAGGGCGGAGATGAGCGTGACGCCCTTGCCCCTGGCGTAGTCGAGGGCGCGCTGCATGCCGGTGATGACGGCCCGCTGCTCGGACCGCTCGCGGGCGCTGTCGTCCTTGTTGGCGGTGCAGTTGAACAGCCACGGGTCCACGTAGTAGCTCATGTTGACCACGTCGACGCCGATGTCGGCGGCGTAGGTGAGGGCGTCGAGGCTGGGCTTGAGGAAGAAGAAGCCGGAGTCCTGGCCGGCGCGGATGTTGACCAGCCGCACGCCGGGGGCGACGCCGGCGACGCCGACGCCGTTCAGCGGGGAGGCGATCGTGCCGGCCACGTGGGTGCCGTGGCCGTCGTCGTCGCGGTCGACCGGGTCCTTGCAGCTCGCGACCTCGCAGGGGCCGTCGAGCGTTTCGCCGTGCTTGTCGCGGGGGCGGTCGGTGACGAAGTTGCGCGACAGGGCGCGCTCGAAGTTCGGGGCGATGTCGGGGTGGTTGCCGTCGATGCCGGTGTCGATGACGCCTACCAGCACCTTCTTGCTGCCGGGCATGGTGGCGTTGGCCCTGTCCGCGCCGATCATCCGCATGTCCCACTGCCGTGAGGCCAGCGGCTCGCGGCCCTTGACCGCGCCTTCGCGGGCCGAGGCGTCCGGGACGGCGCTGGCCGTACCGGGGTGCGCGGGGCTGGCCGAGGCGTACCCGATCTGGCGGTCGGCGGAGACGCCCACGACGGCCGGGTCGTCGTCGAGAGCGGCGGCGAACCGCTCCCCCGCGCCTCTGGCCAGCACGTATCCAAGCCGTTCCTCAGTCCGTACGGCGGAGCCGCCCGCCCGCCCGATCGCGCCGAGCGCTTCGCCCCGCTTGCCGTCGGCGTAGAAGACCAGGAAGTCCGCGCTCGCCTGGGAGACACTGGCGCGCTGCGCGGCCGGGGCGCATGCGGTGAGCGAGGTGACGACGGCCAACCCCGCCAAGACTGAGGCGATCCGCCGCATTACTCCCCCTTTGTTCCAGCCAGAAAACGCATCTTTCCGACACTCATCGAATCGGTCAACTTCATCACGATATTTCGCTATCTATTGGTAGATGCGGTGGCTTTCAGGTGAGCGGCAACCGGCTTTCAAGAGGCTCCGGCCACCGTGAACGGCATGAGACTCTCCGCCGTCGCCGCCGCCGCGCTCACCGCCGCGGTCCTGGCCGGCCTCACGCCGAGCCCGGCGATGGCCGGCTCGTACCCGATCAAGGACCGCCGCCTCACCCACAACGCCCTGTACAGGACCGGCCAGTTCCCGGCCTCCGCCTGCCGGCTCCCGGCCCCGGCCGACCGCGGGCACGCGGCGGTGCGGGCGTACCTGAACACGACCTACGCCTGCCTGAACGCCGTCTGGGGCAAGCACCTGCGGGCGAACGGCCTGGCCTCGGCCAAGCCGGCGTTCACCTACATGACCAGCGGAAAGGCGCCGTTCTGCCGGGGCAAGGCCGCCGACATCATGCCCGGCGCCTACTGCAACCCCACCGGCGTCATCGGCGTCTACCTGCCGGGCCCGGTCAGGGAGTACGCGCCCGAGGTGGGCTTCCTGCTGGTCATGGCGCACGAGTACGGTCACCACGTCCAGCGGCTGACCGGCGTGCTGCAGGGGGCGTCCCAGGAGAGGTACACCTCCAAGGCTCACGTCCTGGAAGCCCAGCGGCGCTACGAGCTGCAGGCCGACTGCCTGGCCGGCGTCTACATCGGCAGCGTGTGGGACGCCCAGAAGCGCTCGGTCCCCGAGTGGGGCGCGCTGATCGCCATCGCGTGGTCACTGGGCGGCGAGAAGGGCAGCACGACCAACGACCACGGCAGCCGCGCCAACCGGGCCCGCTGGTTCAACAAGGGCTTCGCCGCCGAGACCCCGTCGGCCTGCAACACCTGGACCGCCGCCCCGGCCACGGTCGCCTGACCTCCGAAGCGGCCGGGCGGGGCGGGGCGGCCAGGGCCGCCCCGCCGTACACCGTGCAGGGGTTAGACGAGCGAGCGGGCCGTCGGGAGGATCGGGTACGGCAGCGCCGTCTCCCCCGTCAGGAACGCGTCCACCCGGGAGGCGGCCGCGCGGCCCTCGGCGATGGCCCAGACGATGAGCGACTGCCCCCGCCCGATGTCCCCGGCCGAGAACACGCCCTCCACCGAGGTCATGTACGAGGCGTCACGGGCCACGTTCCCGCGCTTGTCGTAGGCGACGCCCAGCTCTTCCAGCAGCACGCTCTTCTCGGGCCCGGTGAAGCCCATGGACAGCGTGACGAGGTCGGCGGGGATCTCCCGCTCGGTGCCCGGAATCGGCTTGAACCCGTTCTGCGGGCCCTCGACCTCGACCAGCCGCAGCGCCCTGACGTTGCCCTCCGCGTCGCCGGCGAAGCCCAGGGTGGAGACGGCGTAGACGCGGTCGCCGCCGCCGTCGGCCAGTTCCTCGTGGGCGCTCTCCATCTTGAACAGCGTCGGGAACGTCGGCCACGGCTGCGAACCCGCCCGGGACGCGGGCGGGCGGGGCATGATCTCCAGCTGGGTCACCGACGCGGCGCCCTGGCGGATGGCGGTGCCGATGCAGTCCGCGCCGGTGTCGCCGCCGCCGATGACCACGACGTGCTTGCCTCGGGCGTTGATCTCGGAGTTCGCGAGATCCCGGTTGGCGGGGGGCAGGTACTCCATCGCCTGGTGGACGCCGCGTAGCTCCCGTCCCTCCACGGGCAGGTCACGCCACTGGGTGGCGCCGCCGGCCAGGACGACGGCGTCGAACCCGGCGCGCAACTGCGCGGCGGTGATGTCGACGCCGGCGTCGACCGAGGTGCGGAACTCGGTGCCCTCGGCCCGCATCTGCTCCAGGCGCCGGTCGATGTGGCGCTTCTCCATCTTGAACTCGGGGATGCCGTAACGCAGCAGCCCGCCGATGGCGTCGGCCCGCTCGAACACGACGACGCCGTGCCCGGCGCGGGTGAGCTGCTGGGCGGCGGCCAGCCCGGCCGGGCCGGAGCCGACCACGGCCACGCGCCGGCCGGTCTTGACCGCCGCGGGCTCGGGACGGACCCAGCCCTCGGCGAAGGCCCGGTCGATGATCTCGACCTCGACCCGCTTGATCGCCACGGGGTCGGAGTTGATGCCGAGCACGCAGGCGGCCTCGCACGGGGCGGGGCACAGCCGGCCGGTGAACTCCGGGAAGTTGTTCGTGGCGTGCAGGCGTTCGATCGCCTCCTGGAAGTCCTCGCGGTAGACGAGGTCGTTCCATTCGGGGATGAGGTTGCCCAGCGGGCAGCCGTTGTGGCAGAACGGGATGCCGCAGTCCATGCAGCGGGCGGCCTGCTGCTTCAGCTTGGCGGCGGGGAAGTCGTGGTAGACCTCCTTCCAGTCCTGGATGCGCACGTCCACGGGACGGCGCTCGGGCAGCTCCCTGTCGTGCGTGAGGAAACCCTTCGGGTCAGCCATGAGTGCCCCCTATCCCTGAACCGCGGCGGCCATGACCGCCTCGTCGATGTCCCGGCCTTCGATGCGGGCGGCCTCCGCGGCCTGCAGGACCCGCTTGTAGTCGGTCGGCATGATCTTGCTGAACCGTCCCGGATCCCAGGTGGCCAGCAGCGCGGCGGCCACCGACGAGCCGGTCTCGGCGAAGTGCCGCTCGACCGTCTCGCGCAGGAACTCCACGTCGTCGGCGGTGGGCTCCTCGATCGCGACCATCTCCCGGTTGACCCGGTTCAGGTCGAGGTCGAGCAGGTACGCGATGCCGCCGGACATGCCGGCCGCGAAGTTGCGCCCGGTGGGGCCGAGGATGACGGCGCGGCCGCCGGTCATGTACTCGCAGCCGTGGTCGCCGACGCCTTCGACGACCGCGGTGGCGCCGGAGTTGCGTACGCAGAACCGCTCGCCCACGACGCCCCGGATGAACGCCTCACCCGAAGTAGCGCCGTAAAGGGCGACATTTCCGGAAATGATGTGGCCGTCCAGCGGCGCCGCGTCGTGCGGCCGGACCGTGATGCGCCCGCCCGACAGGCCCTTGCCCAGGTAGTCGTTGGCGTCGCCGGTCAGGCGCAGCGTGATGCCGCGCGGGATGAACGCGCCGAACGAGTTCCCGGCCGAACCGGTGAACGACACGTCGATCGTGTCGTCGGGCAGGCCGTCGCCGCCCCACTTCTTGGTGACGTGGTGGCCGAGCATGGTGCCGACGGTCCGGTTGACATTGCGGATCGGCAGGTCGAGCTTGACCGGCTCGCCGTACTCGATGGCGCCCTCGGCCAGCTGGATGAGGGTGTTGTCCAGCGCGTGCTCCAGACCGTGGTCCTGGGACTTGGTCCGGCGCCGGTCGGCGCCCGCGGGCACGTCGACCTGGTGCAGAATCGGGGCGAGGTCGAGGCCGCCGGCCTTCCAGTGGTCCTCGGCGGCCGTGATGTCGAGCAGGCCGACCTGCCCGATCGCCTCGTCGAGCGAGCGGAAGCCCAGCTCGGCCAGGTACTCGCGGATCTCCTGCGCGATGAACTCGAAGAAGTTGACCACGAACTCGGGCTTGCCGGTGAAGCGCTTGCGCAGCTCCGGGTTCTGCGTGGCGACGCCCACCGGGCAGGTGTCGAGGTGGCAGACCCGCATCATCACGCAGCCGGACACGACCAGCGGCGCGGTGGCGAAGCCGTACTCCTCGGCGCCGAGCAGCGCGGCGATGACCACGTCGCGGCCGGTCTTGAGCTGGCCGTCGACCTGCACCACGATCCGGTCGCGCAGGCCGTTGAGCAGGAGCGTCTGCTGGGTCTCGGCGAGGCCGAGCTCCCAGGGCGCGCCCGCGTGCTTCAGCGAGGTGAGCGGCGAGGCGCCGGTGCCGCCGTCGTGGCCGGAGATGAGCACCACGTCGGCGTGCGCCTTGGACACGCCAGCGGCGACGGTGCCGACGCCGACCTCCGCGACCAGCTTCACATGCACCCGGGAGACCGGGTTGGCGTTCTTCAGGTCGTGGATGAGCTGGGCCAGGTCCTCGATGGAGTAGATGTCGTGGTGCGGCGGAGGCGAGATGAGGCCGACGCCCGGGGTGGAGTGGCGGGTCTTGGCGATCCACGGGTAGACCTTGTGGCCGGGCAGCTGGCCGCCCTCGCCGGGCTTGGCGCCCTGGGCCATCTTGATCTGCAGGTCGTCGGCGTTGACCAGGTACTCGGAGGTCACGCCGAAGCGGCCGGAGGCCACCTGCTTGATCGCCGAGCGGCGGGAGATGTCGTAGAGCCGGTCCGGCTCCTCCCCGCCCTCGCCGGTGTTGGACTTGCCGCCGAGCTGGTTCATCGCGATCGCGAGCGTCTCGTGGGCCTCACGCGAGATGGAGCCGTAGGACATCGCGCCGGTGGAGAACCGCCTGACGATCTCGCTGACCGGCTCGACCTCCTCGATCGGGATCGGGTTGCCGGGCTTGAGCTTGAACAGGCCCCGCAACGTCATCAGCTTCTCGGCCTGCGAGTCGACGAGGTTCGTGTACTCCTTGAAGATCTCGTACTGCCGCGTCCGCGTGGCGTGCTGCAGCTTGAAGACCGTCTCGGGGTTGAACAGGTGCGGCTCGCCCTCGCGCCGCCACTGGTACTCGCCGCCGACCTCCAGGCGCCGGTGCGCGTTCTCGGCGCGCGGGTAGGCCCGCTTGTGCCGCTGCGCGACCTCTTCGGCCAGTACGGCGAAGCCGACGCCGCCGAGCCGCGAGGTGGTCCCGGTGAAGCAGGCGTCGACGACCTCGCCGCCCAGGCCGAGCGCCTCGAAGATCTGCGCGCCGGTGTAGGAGGCGACGGTGGACACGCCCATCTTGGACATGACCTTGATGACGCCCTTGCCGTACGCCTTGATCAGGTTGCGCACGGCCTTGTGCTTGTCGAGCGCCAGCACGCCCGTGTCGACCAGGTCCTCGACGGTCTCGATGGCCAGGTAGGGGTTGATGACGCCGGCGCCGTAGCCCACGAGCAGGGCCATGTGGTGGCACTCGCGAGCCTCGCCGGTCTCGACCACCAGGCCGATCTTGGTGCGGGTCTTCTCCTGGATGAGGTGGTGGTGCACCGCGCCGGTCAGCATCAGCGACGGGATCGGCGCCATCTCGGCCGAGGAGCCGCGGTCGGACAGCACGAGGATGCGCGCGCCCTGCTCGATGGCCTGGGAGGCCTCGGCGCGGATCTCCTCCAGCCGCCTGAGCAGCGCCTCGCCGCCGCCCGCCACCGGGTACAGGCCCGAGATGGTGTGCGGGTGGAAGCCGGGCAGGTCGCCCTCGTCGTTGATGTGGATGATCTTCGCGAGCTCGTCGTTGTCGATCACCGGGTAGGGCAGCACGAGCTGGCGGCAGCTCGTCGGGCCGGGGTCGAGGAGGTTGCCCTCGGGGCCGAGCACGCTGGCCATCGAGGTGACGACCTCTTCCCGGATGGCGTCCAGCGGCGGGTTGGTGACCTGCGCGAACAGCTGCGTGAAGTAGTCGAACAGCAGCCGGGGCTTCTCGCTCAGGACCGCCACGGGCGTGTCGGTGCCCATCGACCCGATCGGCTCGGCGCCGTTCCTGGCCATCGGCGACAGGATGATCCGCAGCTCTTCCTCGGTGTAGCCGAAGGTCTGCTGCCGCTTGACCAGCGCCTCGTGCGTGGGGATCTCGCGCTGGCGGGCGCGCAGCTCCTCGAAGCGGACGAGCCCGGCGTGCAGCCACTCCTCGTACGGCAGCGCCGCCGCGAGCTCCGCCTTAATCTCGTCATCCTCGATGATCTTGCCGCGGGCGGTGTCGATGAGGAACATCCGGCCCGGCTGCAGGCGGCCCTTGCGGACGACCTCCTCGGGCTTGAAGTCCAGCACGCCCGCCTCGGAGGCGAGCACGACGAGCCCGTCGGCGGTCACCCAGAACCGGCCGGGGCGCAGGCCGTTGCGGTCGAGGACGGCTCCGGCCAGGGTGCCGTCGGTGAAGGTGATCGAGGCGGGGCCGTCCCAGGCCTCCATCATCGAGGAGTGGAACTCGTAGAAGGCGCGGCGGGCGGGGTCCATCCCGGTGTGGTTCTCCCACGCCTCCGGGATCATCATGAGGACCGCGTGCGGGAGCGAGCGGCCGCCGATGTGGAGAAGCTCCAGGGCCTCGTCGAAGGAGGCGGTGTCGGACCCGTCCGGATCACAGATGGGGAAAAGTCGCGAAATATCGCCTGGGATGTGCGCGGACTCCAGCATCGCCTCGCGCGCCCGCATCCAGTTGCGGTTGCCCTTGACCGTGTTGATCTCGCCGTTGTGCGCCACGTACCGGTACGGGTGGGCCAGCGGCCAGCTCGGGAAGGTGTTGGTCGAGAAGCGCGAGTGCACCAGCGCGATCGCGCTCTCGAAGCGCTCGTCGGTCAGGTCGGGGAAGAACGGCTCGACCTGGTCCGGGGTGAGCATGCCCTTGTAGACGATCGTGCGCGCGCTCAGCGAGGGGAAGTAGACGTCCACCTCGTGCTCGGCCCGCTTGCGCAGGCAGTACGCCAGCCGGTCCAGCTCCAGCCCGGACTCCCCATCGGGCCCGGCCACGAACAGCTGCTTGAAGAACGGCATGACGGCCCGGGCGCTCGGCCCGGGAAGAGCCCGGTCGACCGGCACGTCACGCCAGCCGAGCACGGTCAGGCCCTCCTCGGCGGCGATCTCCTCGATCATGCGCACGCCGATCTCGCGCGCCTCGGAGTCGCTGGCCAGGAAGGCGGTGCCCACGGCGTACTCGCCCGCCGCGGGCAGCGCGAACGGCACGTTCGCGCGCAGGAATGCATCGGGGATCTGCGTCAGGATCCCGGCTCCGTCGCCGGTGTCCGGCTCGCTACCCTTGGCCCCCCGGTGGTCAAGGTTGCGCAACGCCTCCAAGGCCTTCTCCACGATGCCGTGACCACGTCGCCCTGCGACGTCGGCCACCATGGCCACTCCGCAGGCGTCATGCTCGTTGGCGGGGTGGTACAGGCCCTGGGGCTCGGGGAACCCGAGGTGGGCAGCAGGCATTGAATCCCTCCCGTCGTCTCTTCGCTTGCTCTTGGTGCTTCAAAGGCGAGGGACGACGTTGGCCCTGCTGCAGTTGTGCGTTAGAGGTTACAACACGTTGCCCGAATGGTGCCCACCAGGTCCACATCGCGAACATCGCACCTGTTCCGGTATACGGACACCAGTGTCCCAAACCCCGGAATTCCAGGACCGATAAGCTGCGAGGGCCGCCGGCGCACGCTCCACCGCCTGCGGGCCCTGCCGGGCGCGGTGGCCGCCAGGCGCGCCGGGTCAGATGGCCTTGAGGACCCTGGACTGCACGACGCGCGCGAGGGTGTCCAGGGCCACCTGTGACTGGGTGAGGTCCACCCTGGCTCCCTCGGCGGCCGGGCCCACCCAGCTGACGGTCACGTAGTGGCCCAGCGCCCGCGCCTGCGCCCAGCTGCGGGCGGTGTCGAAGGCGACCGCCTGCTCCAGAAAGCCCTCCTTGCCCAGCGCCGAGACCAGGGCGTCGGCGGCGCGGCCGTCGGGCAGGTTGAAGATGACGAACTGGCCGTTGACCGCCGGGCCGGTGTAGGTGGCGCGCAGGGCCTGCGAGCAGCCGGCGGCCTCGGGCCCGGCCAGGGCGTCGGCGCAGTCGTCGAGCCGCTCGGCCGCGCCCCTGGTCAGCTCACCCAGCTTCGCGGTGGCCGGGGGGAAGACCTCCTCGGTGGTGAGCGGGGCGGCGTCGCTCTGGCGGGAGTCGATGGCGGCGTACATGGCCGAGGTGGGCTCGCCGCGGAAGGTCGCGGGCCGGACCGGACCGCCACGGGTGAGGAACCAGGCGGCCAGGGCGGCGGCGAGCACGATCAGCACGGCCACGGGCACCGCCACGCGAGCGGGAATCATCGGCGGGCTCCGGCGGGACGGTGGGTCACGAGGGCTGCTGCCCGGTGATCGCGACGACGCGGCGGTAGACGGCCTTCTCCGCTCCGCGCAGGGTGAGGGTGGCCGAGACGAAGTCGTCCTTGGGCGTCGGTTCGGCGCCGTCGGCGCGGCCGATCCAGACCACGCCGAGGTAGTGGCCGAGCGCGTAGGCGCCGCCCTCGGTGTAGCCGCCGCCGGGGAAGGAGGCCTTCTCGCTCTGCAGGGCGTGCGTCCAGCCGCCCCGGTAGCCCGCCTTGAGCTCGGCGACCAGTTCGTCGGCGGCCTTGGCGTCGCGCAGGTTGAGCAGGGTGTACTGGGCGACGTAGCGGCCGTCGGAGCTGGTGTAGAGGGCGCGGGCGGCCTGCGTGCACTCGCCGTCGGCGGCCTTCTCGACCAGTGCGGGGCCCCACAGCACGGCCGCGCAGTCGGCGCCCAGCTCGTGCGCGACCAGCTTGAGCGTGAGCTTCTTCTCGTCGGCCAGCGTCTTCCCGGCGAACAGTTCCTTCTCGGTCAGCGGCTTGGCGTCCTTGGCCCGCTCGCCGATCGGCTCGAACAGCTTGGGCGAGCTCCAGCCGTGGAAGGAGTCCGGCCGGGCGGTGCCGGGCCCGCCGGCCGCGGCGGTGGCCGCGCGGTCGGGCAGGTAGCCGGTGCCCATCGAGCCGATGACGGCCACCAGCCCCACCGCCAGGACCACGACGCCGAGCGCCGAGCCGATGATCACGAGCAGGCGCTGCTGCTCGGGCCGCAGACCCATGTCGCTGAGCAGCGGAAACTGCCAGTCCGACGACGGAGTACGGGTACGCCGCCGCTTCCTGCTGCTGCTCCTCACAGCCCCGTTCCTCCGATCAGGTTGCCGAGCGCGAAGGTCAGTCCCGCCGCCACCGCGCCCACGACGAGCTGGCGCAGACCCGAGTACCACCAGCTGCGGGCGGTCACGGCCGAGACGAGCGCGCCCGCCCCGAACAGCGCCGCACAGGACAGGAGCGCCGACAGCGTCAGGCTGGTCACCCCGAGCAGGTACGGCAGCAGCGGCAGCACCGCCCCCACCGAGAACGAGGCGAACGACGACAGCGCCGCCACCTTCGGTGAGGGCAGGTCCTGGGGCCCGATGCCCAGCTCGTTCTGAGCGTGCACTTCCAGGGCGCGCTCGGGGTTGGCCGAGATCTGCCTGGCCACTTCGGCGGCCAGGCCGGGCGCGACGCCCTTGGAGACGAAGTCGTCGGCGAGTTCCTGCTGCTCGGCGGCGGGGTGGCGGTCGAGCTCGCGCCGCTCGACGGCGATCTCGGCGAGGGCCAGCTCGCGTTGGCTGGCCACCGACACGTACTCGCCGCCGGCCATCGAGAACGCCCCGGCCGCCAGGCCCGCGACCCCGGCCAGGGCGATGATCCTGGTGTCGTCGGTACCGCCCGCGACACCGGCGATGAGCGCGAAGTTCGACACCAGCCCGTCCATCGCCCCGAACACCGACGGCCGAAGCCAGCCGCCGGTGACATCGCGATGCTGGTGGTGCTGCTCCGCGCGATCGTTCATCGCGGGTTCTTTTCCTCTTCCCGTACGGCTCCCGCGTCGTCCTTGACGCCGTCATCCTTGACGCCGTCATCCTTGGCATCGTTCTGGGCGGCTTCGTCCTTGACCGGCTCGTCCTTGACCGGCTCGCCGGTCTTCGCGACGGGCGCCTCGGCCTCGTCCGTCTTCGCGACGGGTACCTCGTCGGTCTTCGCGGTCTCGGCGGGCTTCCCGGGCTCGTCGGAAGCGGTGTCGGCGGCGGGTCCGTCGCCGGTGGCGGAGGCGTCCGTCTTGGCGGGTTCGCCGTCCGCCGGCTTCTCCGCGGTGTCCGCGTCCCGGACGGTGTCGGCCTCGTCGGCCTGGTCGGCCGCGTGCGCCGGGTCGGCCGACGCGCCCTCACCCGGCGGCCCCGAGCCGTCGCGCGGCAGCACGTACTCCACGGTGTCCTTGCCGCGCGTCGCGAAGAAGAAGGCGAGCGCCGCGACGAACAGCACGATCGCGGTCCACTGGTTGATGCGCAGGCTCAGGAACGTCACCGCGTGGTCCACGCCGCCGACGGGGTCGATGCGCAGCCCCTCGATCCAGAAGCGCCCGAGGGTGTAACCGGCCACGTAGAGCGCGAACAGCCGCCCGTGCCGCAGGGTGAAGCGTTTGCCCGCCCAGATGAGCACGAAGGCGAGCACGAGGTTCCAGATGGACTCGTACAGGAACGTCGGGTGGTAGAGCCCGTCGACCGTGCCGTCCTTGTTGATGTCGATCTCCAGCCCCCACGGGAGATCGGTCGGCCCGCCGTAGAGCTCCTGGTTGAACCAGTTGCCCCAGCGGCCGATCGCCTGGCCGATGGCGATGCCCGGCGCGACCGTGTCGGCCACGGCCGACAGTGAGATGCCGCGTTTGCGGCAGGTCAGCCAGACGCCGACGGCGCCCAGCGCGACCGCGCCCCAGATCCCCAGCCCGCCGTTCCAGATGAACAGGGCCTCATACGGCTCGTTGGGGGCTTCGGGGCCGAAGTAGAGCTGCCAGTCGGTGATGACGTGGTAGAGCCGGCCACCGATGAGACCGAAGATCACCGCGGGCACGGCGATATCGATCATGGTGCCGGGCGCGCCGCCACGGGCGCGCCAGCGGCGCTCGCTCATCCAGACGGCGATGATGACGCCGAGCACGATGCAGAGTGCGTAGGCCCGGATCGGAATCGGGCCGAGATACCAGACCCCTTGGGGAGGGCTGGGAATCGAGGCAACAAGGGGCATGTCAGGTGAGGGTAGCGGACCGGCGGGCTACTTGGCTGCGTTGAGGACGGCCTCGCGCAGCTCCGACGGGCGGAAGAGGACCTCGTTGTCCATCTCGACGCCGTTGAGCTTGACCGTGGGCGTGCCGGTCAGGTTTTGCTCCTTGTTGACCTTGTCGCTGTAGCTCTGCTGGACACCGGCGTACTGCTGCTTGGTCACGCACTGCTCGAAGCCGGCCTCGGTGATGCCCACGTCCTTGCCCCACCCGACGAGCTGGTCGATCTTGAAGCCCTCGACGGTCTCGCTCGGCTGCTTCTCGAAGAGGGTGTCGTGGAAGGCCATCCACTGCTTGCCGTCCTTCACGCAGCGGGCCGCGGCCCCGGCGCGGATGGAGTTGCCGCGCGTCGGCTCCTCGCTGAAGATCGTGATGGGGTGGTAGACCACCTTGGCCTTGCCCTCGGCGGCGAGGTTCTTGAACGTGGACCCGCTGACCCGCTCCAGTTCCTTGCAGGCCGGGCACTGGAAGTCCTCGTAGATGTCGATCACCGGCTTGTCGACCCCGGCGTTGCCCATCGTGACGCCCGCGTCGGCCGCGACGGTGATCGGCGCGAGGTTGGCGCCCGCCTCCTCCGACTTGGAGCGGTTCATGTTCCAGAGGATCCCCGCCCCCAGCGCGGCCACCGCCACGACGCCCGCCGTGGTGTAGGTGATGATCCGCCGGCGCTGCTCCCGCTTGCGATCGGCGGCCTGCTGCTCCTTGATCCTGTCGCGCGCCGACTTCTCGCGGTCGCCCTTGCCCATCAGTCGTTCTCCTTGTCATCCACCGTGTGCAGTCCGAGGGCCCCGTCGAGGGCGAAACGCCCCGGCGGGAATCGCGCGGCCCAGACGCCGAGCACCACCAGTCCGAAATCCCGCAGGATGTCGATCAGGTACGTCGGCTCCTGGCCCTTCTTGAGCTCGCCGCCACCCCCGAAGCAGCCGCAATCGATCTTGTAGCCCTTCGCCCACGCCCAGGCGATGCCGAAGACGAAGGCGAGCATGAGCAATGCCCCGACGACCGCCACCACCCTGGTCATCAGGCCGATCACGAGCAGGATGCCGATGATGATCTCCACGATCGGCAGCGCGTAGCCCACGATGGTGGCCAGCGACTCGGGCAGCAGCTGGTACGCCTTGACCGCCACCACCGAGTCGGACGGGTTGCCGATCTTCAGCCCCCCGGCCACGATCAGCACCACGCCCAGGACCAACCGGGCGACGGTCGTGACCCAGGGTATCGCCGATCTGACGTTGCGTGACGATGACGACGCGGCCACGGTGATCTCCTTCATGTCTTCGCCTGCGACAGCGCACAGTACTCGCAGGACATCCGATCACGGGCTGGATAAGCGTCGGCTAAGGCAAAATCCTTCCTCATCCGCACCGGAACAGGGCATCGCCCCAGTCCGCGTGGTCGTTGCCGGCCCCGTCGCCGCCGTCGCCGGCGACGAGTTCCACGAACCGCGCGCCGCGCACGTCGGCGCTCAGCTCGTGGGCCGGATCGGCCCCGCGCAGGACCGGAGTCCCGGCCTTGACCACCCCGTCGGCCAGCACGGTGTAGCTCACCGAGCCGCGCGGCGCGGCCTGCGAGTCGTCTACGCCGACGACGGCGGTGAAGGCGGCGCACCGTCCGCCCAGGTAGTAGCGGATCTTCGCGGGCGCGTGCGTCCCGAGGCCCTTGGCGAAGACCCGGCCGCCGACGGTGAGCGGCGAGCCGTCGCCCTGGGCCCTGTCGCCGTTGGACTGGTCCCGCTCCACCGGCCCCCAGCCGTTGTCGGCCGACACCCACTCCAGGTCACCGGCGTAGGCGTCGGCCGTGGGCGGCGGCGGGAGCGTCCTGACGACCGCGAGGCCGGCCACGCTCTTGCCCGCGTACGCGGCGGTCGCCTTCAGCTCGTAACCGTCGTGGGCGGCGTCGGCGGGCGGGGTGACCTTCCACACAGTGGTGAGCGCCGCGCCCGGCTCGACGTCGCCGCGCCCCTCCCCTTCGACTCTCCAGCCGGGCGGCGCGGTGAGGTGTATCTCGGCGCCGCGGGCGGCCGCGTCCTCCAGGTTGGTGAAGACGGTGGTGACCTCGTTGGCGACGCCCTGCTCCACGTGCGGGTGGGCCGGCCTGACCTCCAGCGTGGCGCAGGCGGCGGGCTCGGCGACGGGTCCGAGGTCCTTGACGGCGAAGTCGTCGAGGATGAAGTCGGCGCCCGGCTGCTCGGCGCGCAGCGAGCGCAGGCCCACCCAGGCGTCGCCGCACCCTGCCACGACCCGTTCGGTGAAGCGGGTGGTGAAGCGCCGCTCGGGGATCGGGGTGCGCCGGGTCTCGACGCTTCTGCCGCCCTTGTCGTAGCCGGTCACCCAGGTATAGGCGTCGGCCAGGGCGTTCTGGTAGGCGAAGGAGACCTCGTAGGCGTGGCCGTTCACGAACCGGGCGGTCTGGGGGACCGTCCGGTAGACCAGGCCCTGCCGTTCCTCGTGGACCTTCAGTGACCAGTCTCCGGCCAGCACGTCGTCGACCGCCTTGCCGTTCCACCCCTTCTGCGTGTACGGCTCGCGCCGCTGCGCCAGGTGGGTGCGGGCGTCGAAGGAGCCGCCCGCGTCGCCCTTGACGAACGGCCCCCAGCCCGCCTCCGGCGCCTCGAAGCCGTCCTGACCCGTGGTCGCGACCACGCGGGCGTCGTCCACCCGCACGGCCCCCTCCGCGTCCGCCGCCGCGATCCTCAGCTTGACGGGACCGGCGGGGGCGGTGAAGCGCACGCGGACGCGCTGGAAGTAGGTGTCGTGCTTCTCGTCGGAGGCGATGTGGTTCTTGGCCGTGGACCTGTCCAGCCGGACCTTCTGCCCGCCGATCTCCAGGGTGACGGCGCGGGTGCGGCCCGGCTCGATCTCCACGAACGCCTCGGCGGCGTAGCGGCGGCCGGGGCGCAGGCCGGTGACGCGCTGCTCCAGCACGGCCGGCGCGCCGCCGCCGAGGTGGGCGTGGCGCTGGCCGAGGTCGTTGACGCGCAGGCTCACCGGGCCGGTCGTGGTCCAGGCGCGCTCGCCGTTGAAGCCCGGGTCGCGCAGGCCGCTGCCCTCGCCCCACCCGGGCTCGGGCCGCCGAGGCGGATCACCGGGGTAGAGCACGTACGGCACGCCGGGCTCGGCGGTGATCGTGATCCGGCCGCCGGACGGGGTGAGCGTGCCCTCGGCGACCCGGCCCCGCGGGGTGAGCCGGTAGATCTTCATCGGCCGGTCGGCCGCCCAGGTGGTCGGTCCGCCCGCCGGGTTGTAGTGGTAGGACCTGCCCTCCCACGGCAGCAGGTAGGCGGTTCCGTCGAGGACCTTGCGGTCGTTGACGAACAGTGCGCGCCTGCCGCCGGTGAAGGTGCCGCGCACGCCGTTCTCGAAGAGGATCTCCCCGTCCGCCCACTTCGTGATCGGCTGCCGCTGCAGGAACTTGACCGGCAGGTTGTGCTCCCAGATGTTGCGGTAGAAGGCGTTCCAGTTGTTCTCGGCCGTCCAGCCCTCGAACTCGACGATGCGGGCGTTGCCGAGGATGGGGTGGGCGTTCCAGACGTCCTTCTGATGGTTGCGGATGAAGCGGATGATCTGGGAGTTCAGGCCCTTGTTGGTGACGCCGCCGTAGTTGAGGTCGTTGGCCCAGTGGGCCCACAGGGACGAGCGTTCCAGCTTGTCCGACCACTCCGTGGTCACCTGCCAGCCCTGGCGGCGCAGTTCGGCCAGCGTACGGTCGGCGACCCAGCCGAACGGGCGGAAGACGTCCACGTACAGGACCGACAGGTTGCGGTCGGTCTCCTCGCGCAGCCGCAGGAAGCGCTCGGCGAGGGTTCCCGCGGTCAGGTCGCGGCGCTGGTCGATGCGGTAGGACTGGTCGAGCCAGTTCCAGCCTTTGACGTTCTTGTCCACCAGGGTCTCGCTGAACGTCTTCGCCTCCGGGTAGGACTCGGTGGCGTTGACGTGCACGCCGAAGCCGGCGTTCCAGCGCCTGCCGGACTTCAGCAGGGTGTTGAGGTCCTTGAGGCCGCCGGCGCGGGTGTTGTAGTTGCCGCCGTAGTCCGGGTGCGCCGAGTCGTGGCCCTCCGACTGGTAGCCCTTCAGGATCGCCAGCTGCCCCAGCCCGTCGGTGGCCAGCGCGATCCGCTTGACGTCGTCCAGCGTGCGCAGGAACGGGTGCGTCGCCTGGCTGCTGAAGTTGAACGGGATGTGCGTCACCACGCGCCCGCTCGTCTCGTCCGCGCCGGGCGGGGTGACGGCGATGTCGCGGAAGGCGATCGCGCCGTCCTGCCAGTCGAGCGTGCCGTCACCGTTGGCGTCAGGCGTCACGACCACCTTCGCCCACGGCAGCTCCTCCGTGAACGGCGCGCCCGCCGCCCGGTAAGTCCACTGCCCGCTCCACACACCCACCCTGACCACACCGTCGGCGCCCTCACGCGCCTGGTGCCACAGGCGGGCGGCGTCCTTGTCGGTGGCGCCGGCGGGCTGGTCGTGGACGGAGTTGGTCTCGACGGCGGCGGCCAGCCGGTCGGTGCTGACGATCCCGTAGGTCGCCCCGACCGGCTCCGCCTCGGCCGCCGTCTGCGCCGTGACCTTGGCGAACACGTCCGCCGTCCGCGTCGAGTTCGGATCCAGCCGGGTGAACGCCGTCGCCGCCCCCGCCTGGTCGCCGCCCACCGACACCAGGTCGTGGCCGGGCAGGTCGATCGTGCCCACGCGGAAGGCCGGGGTGTCGCGCACGGCCTCGACGGCGAAGGTCGCCACGCGCCCTCTCACGCTGATCGCCGCGTCGAGCTCGACGCCGCCCAGGCCGGCGAAGGTCAGCCGGTAGCGGGCGGACTTCCCGTCCGTGCCGGTGAGGGCCGCCGTGACCGGGTACGGCCGGCCGTTCAGGACGACGGCGGGCACCGCCGTACTGCCGCCCAGTCGCGCCCCGCTCGCGCGGTCGGTATAGCCGAGCACGCGCGGAAAGCCCGGATCGACCTCGACGGCGAGCTCGCCGGAGGTGAGCGTCAGAGGCCGTGCGACCTGTGCGGGGCTGGGCGGGATGTGCTGAACGCCCGGTCGCGGCGCGCCGGTCGCGGGCTCCTCCGGCGAGGGCGGCTCATAGCGCGGTGTGGCGGACGGCGATGCGGGGGCCGGGGTGAGCGGGGTCGTGGGCGGCTCGGGCGGAGCGGAGTGGGCCGGGGCGGCCATGGCGAGGGACAGCACGGCGGCGAGCGGCCCTGATAACCAGCGACGCAAGGGATCCTCCTCCTGGGACCCCCATTGTCCTCTTATTTGACAAAAAATCCTGACTTACCCGAAACGTTGGGCGCGAAATTCACCCGGCGGCATCCCCGTCCGGCGGGTGAACAACCGCGTGAAGTACGCCGGATCGTCATACCCCACCCGCCGCGCGACCGCCGCCACCGGCAGATCGGTCCCGGCCAGCAGATCCTTGGCCTGGTTGAGCCGGACCGTCAGCACGTAGTCCTTCGGACTGCACCCGGTCAGCCGCCGCACCCGCCGCCGCAGCTCGGCCAGCGGCAGCCCCAGCCGCCTGGCGTGCTCGGCCACCGGGATCGGCAGGCAGGCGTCCCTCGCGAGCGTCTCCAGCACGCCGTCCGGCCCCTCGCCCACGCGGGCGTGCCGCAGCGCCACCAGCACCTCGTGCACGACCGCCGACGTCTCCACCTCCAGGTACGGGCTGCCGCGCCGGCACGCCTGGACGATGCGCCCGATGGCGCGGACGGCCGGCTCTGACGTGGTCAGCGGCGTCACCGGCCGCCCGTCGCCCAGGAACCCCAGCTCGGTGTAGGTGGCCACCGCGGAGCCGGTGAAGTCGACGAACCACTCGGTCCAGCCGGGCGCGTGCGGCGCGTAGTGGTGCCGGACGCCGGGACGCAGCCAGAGCACGGCGGGCGCGCGGCCGTGTCGGTCACCTTGTCGATCCTGAACGTCGTGGTCCGGCCCCGCACCCCCACCGACGCCTCCAGCGCCACACCGCCCAGCGCGGCGAAGGTCAGCCGGTAGCGGGCGGACTTCCCGTCCGTGCCGGTGAGCGTCCCCGTCACCGGGTACGGCGTGCCGTTCAGGACCACGACCGGGGCGGTGGTGCTGCCGCCCAGGGTGGCCCCGCCGGCCCGATCGGTGTAGCCGAGCACCCGGGGGAAGGCCGGGTCCAGGGAGACGGACAGCTCCCGCGAGGAGATCGTCACCGGGTCCGCGACGGCCGCTGACGGCGCCACGGGGCTGGACGGCGCCTCGGACGTCGACGAGGTCGCGGGCGGCGTGGTGACGGCCGGGGTGGCGGGCGGCAGGCGGACGTCCGGTGGTGCGCCGGCGGGCGAGGGGTCCCGCATCCCGGCGGCCTCGGACGAGGCGGCCGGAACCGCGGGTGGGAGCTCTCGCAGCTCGGCCGTCTCCGAGCCTCGTGGCGTGGCGGTCTCCGCGGAGGAGTGCGTGGGGGTGGCGGTGAGGGCGGCGAGCGCGAGGAGCCCGGCTAACGCGGCGGATCGACGGCGCATGTGCGTCCTTTCGTGCGAAGGGTCCGTGCCGCCACCCTGGCGCGATCACCGGACTGCTTCTATGGACAAACCATGTGCCTTGTTGCACTTTTGCGCCCTGGACCCGGTGAAAGCACGCATAAACGAAAAGCGCGGCCCCCGGAAACCCTGGGTGGCCGCGCTTCGCCGTACCGGAGATCAGGCGTGGGAGCGGACCCCCGCGGCCATGTCGCGCGCCAGCTCGGCGCAGGCGGCGCGGCCCGCGGCCTCGTCGGGCGCGTCGAGCAGGCGGCGGATGAAGGCGGAGCCGACGATGACGCCGTCGGCGTAGGAGGCCACCTCGGCCGCCTGCGCGCCGGTGCCGACGCCCAGGCCCACGCAGACGGGCAGGTCGGTGTGCGCGCGGGTGCGCTCGACCAGGCCTTCCGCGGCCACGTTCACGCTCTCGCGGGCCCCTGTGACGCCCATGAGCGAGGCGGCGTAGACGAAGCCGGTGCAGCACTCGACCACGGCCTTGATGCGCTCCTCCGTGGAACTGGGCGCCACCAGGAAGACGGTGTCGATGCCCGCCTCCGCCGAGGCGGTGCGCCACGGCCCGGACTCCTCGGGCGTGAGGTCGGGCGTGATCGTGCCCACCCCGCCCGCACTGGCCAGGTCGCGGGCGAAACGCTCGGCGCCGTAGCGGTCGATCGGGTTCCAGTAGGTCATGACGAGCGTGGCGGCGCCGGTGGCGGCCACCCCCTCGACCGTGCGGAACACGTCGGCGATGCGGGTGCCGTTGGTCAGCGAGCGGTGCACCGCGTCCTGGATGGTGGGACCGTCCATGAGCGGGTCGGAGTACGGCAGGCCGATCTCGATGACGTCGCAGCCCGCCTCGACCAGGGCCGCGGCGGCGGCGATGGCGCCGTCCTTGGACGGGAACCCCGCGGGCAGATAGCCGACGAGCGCCGCCCGGTTGTCCGCCTTGGCCTTGGCGAACACCGTCTGAAGAGTGGTCATGATCGTGAACCCTAGAGGTTGAAGTACTTCATGGCGGTGCCCATGTCCTTGTCGCCGCGCCCGGAGAGGTTGACCAGGATGGTCGCCTCCGGGCCCAGCTCACGGCCGAGCTTGAGCGCTCCGGCGAGCGCGTGGGAGGACTCGATCGCCGGGATGATGCCCTCGGTCCTGGCCAGCAGCGAGAACGCCTCCATGGCCTCGGCGTCGGTGATGCCGTGGTAGGTGGCGCGGCCGCTGTCCTTCAGCCAGGCGTGCTCCGGGCCGACGCCCGGGTAGTCGAGACCGGCGGAGATCGAGTGGGACTCGATCGTCTGACCCTCGTCGTCCTGCAGCACGTAGGTGCGCGAGCCGTGCAGGACGCCGACCGAGCCGGCGGTCAGGGTGAGCGCGTGCTCGCCGCTGGCCAGGCCGTGGCCGCCCGCCTCGTAACCGTGGAGCGCGACGTCCTTGTCGCCGATGAAGGCGTGGAAGATGCCGATGGCGTTGCTGCCGCCGCCGACGGCGGCGCAGACGGCGTCCGGCAGGGCGCCGGTCAGCTCCAGCATCTGGCGGCGCGCCTCCACGCCGATGATGCGGGCGAAGTCGCGCACGATCTCGGGGAAGGGGTGCGGGCCCGCGACGGTGCCGAAGAGGTAGTGGGTGGTGTCGACGTTCGTGACCCAGTCGCGGAAGGCCTCGTTGATGGCGTCCTTCAGCGTCTGCGAGCCGTTGGTCACCGGGACCACGGTGGCGCCGAGCAGCTTCATCCTGGCCACGTTGAGCGCCTGGCGCTCGCAGTCGACGGCGCCCATGTAGATGACGCACTCCAGGCCGAGCAGGGCCGCGGCGGTGGCGGTGGCCACGCCGTGCTGGCCCGCTCCGGTCTCGGCGATGACCCGCTTCTTGCCCAGGCGCTTGGTGAGCAGCGCCTGGCCCAGCACGTTGTTGATCTTGTGGGCGCCGGTGTGGGTCAGGTCCTCGCGCTTGAGGACGATCCGGGCGCCGCCGGCCTGCTCGCCGAAGCGCGGGACCTCGGTCAGCGTGGTGGGCCGGCCCGCGTACGTGCGCAGCAGGTGGTCGAACTCGCGCAGGAACCCCACGTCGTTCTTGGCCGTCTCGTAGACCGAGGCCACCTCGTCGAGCGCCGGGATGAGCGCCTCGGGCACGTAGCGGCCGCCGAAGATGCCGAACTTGCCGTGCACGTCGGGGTCGTCGCCGTAGGCGCCGTTGCCGGCCAGGTCGGCGGCCGTGAGGATGGAGCCGTCTTGTGCCACTGCTATCCCTCTGATCCGTGGTCGGGGCGCGTCGCGGGGTGGGCGCCGGCGGTCACGAGCGCCTCCACGGCCTTGCGCGGGTCCTTGCCGGTGACCAGGCTCTCACCCACGAGGACGGCATCGGCGCCGCCGCGCGCGTAGGCGAGCAGGTCGTGCGGGCCGCGCACCCCGGATTCGGCGATCTTGATGATGTCGTCGGGGATCATCGGCGCGATCTTGCTGAAGACGTCGCGGTCGACCTCCAGCGTCTTCAGGTCGCGGGCGTTGATCCCGATGATCCTGGCCCCGGCCGCGATCGCGCGCTCGGTCTCCTCCACGGTGTGGACCTCGACCAGCGGCGCGAGCCCGATCGAGTCGGCCCGCTCGATCAGCGACACCAGCGCCTCCTGCTCCAAGGAGACGACCATGAGCAGCGCCAGGTCGGCGCCGTAGGCCCTGGCCTCCCACAACTGGTACGCGGTGAGGATGAAGTCTTTGCGCAGGATCGGGATGTCGACCCGGGCGCGCACGGCGGCCAGGTCGTCGAGGCTGCCGCCGAAGCGGCGCTGTTCGGTCAGCACGCTGATGACGTGCGCGCCGCCCGCTTCGTAGTCGGCGGCGAGCGCGGCCGGGTCGGCGATCGCGGCCAGCGCGCCCTTGGACGGGCTTGACCGCTTGACCTCGGCGATCACCGACACCCTGTCGCCGCCGAGTGCCGCATAGGCGTCTCTGGGGGTGGGAGCCCGCCCTGCCCGTTCCTTGAGCTCGTCAAGCGACACGGCCTGCTGTCGTGTGGCCAGGTCCGCTCGCACCCCGTCGAGGATGTCGTCGAGCACACTCACGCGCTGGGGTCCCTCCGGTCGGCAGTGTTGGGGGCGGCTGAGAGTTCGCTTCGCGTCCGCTCCCGGCCTGCACTTGCGATGGTATCGGCCCGGTCGCGCTCACCTCACCATCGGGGCCCGCCTACGGAGCCAAAAAAGCCCCAAACGGAAGATTTCGCACGACCCAATAGACGATCACGACCGCGAGGAAGGCCCAGATGTAGCCCGGATGGGCGAGGGTCGTCCGCCGGGGTGACCCCTTCCACGACCGCACCAGCCACCGGCCCCACCAGAACAACAGGAACGGCACGACCGCGACGGCGAGCGGGTTGAGCCCCAGCGCGGCCACCGGGTCGAGGTGGGCCAGCGCGTGGATGGTCCGCAGTGTCCCGCAGCCGGGACAGAACAGCCCCGTGCCGAACGCCTGCTCGGTCAGCCACAGGAACGGGCACGTCGGATAGTGCCCCGGCTCGTTCGGGTCGACCGCGCCGACGAAGGCGAAGACCGCCGCCGTGCCCGCGGCGACGCCGAGCGGCGGGAGCACGGCCTTCCACCGGTCCGCGGCCCGCCGCTCGAGGTTCGCAACGCTCATGAGGTCAAGTATCGCCTTTAGTACGACGAGTAGCTGCTGGACACGGCGGCCGCGATGATCACGAAGTAGATGATCAGGCCGATGATGAGCAGCACGTAGTAGATGATGCCGCCGATCAGCGAGCGCTTCCACCAGGTCTTCGCCTCCTCGGAGGCCAGCATCGCGCCCTGGTAGTCACCCGCCTGCCACTTGGAGTTGACCTGCGACGACTTCACGATCGAGACGATGCCCAGAGGAAGGCAGCAGAAGATCGTGGTCAGGATCGCCGCCACCAGGTGGTTGTCCGGCGGCGTCTGCCCGCCCCCGTAGCCGCCGGGCTGGCCGTAGCCGCCGCCACTCGGGGGTTGCTGACCGTAACCGCCGCCCCCGGGAGGCTGCTCGCCGTAGCCCCCGCCGCTCGGAGGCTGCGCGCCGTAGCCTCCGCCGGGAGGCTGCTGGCCATAGCCGCCGCCGCTCGGCGGCTGCTGGCCGTATCCCCCACCGGGGGGCTGGGCACCGTAACCGCCGCTGCCGCCCTGGTTTCCGTAGCTCATGACTGGAGACTCCTCGTGTGGTGCTTGTGGCGAGTTGCCCGCCGCAGCATAGCGACCTACCACGCCCCACATGGGGAATTATCCGTCATTAGGATGATTTGTGACCTGACCGCAAGGACGATGTCAGTAGCTCGTGCCCGCCGCGCTCGCCAGTCCGAACATCGCCAGGATGAAGCCGCCGAACACCAGCCAGCCGATCACCCATGCCACGATCGTCAGGTAGGAGGTGATCAGTCCGGCCACGGCCAGACCGTGCCCCTCACCGCCGTTGCGCTTCACCTGGGCCAGCGCGACGTGGCCGCAGATCGCGCCCGGGATGCTGGTCAGGCCGCACAGGAACAGGCCGACGATGCCGAGGATCAGCGAGGTGATGGCCATGCCGTTCGTCTGGCCCGGAGGTTTGCCGTAGGCGGCCGGCTGGCCGTAGGCGGGCTGGGCGTAGACGGGCTGCTGGGCGTAGGCCTCCTGGGCCTGGCCGTAGCCGCCGGAGGGCTGGCCGTAGCCGTAGCCGGGCTGTTGCTGCGCGTAGGGATCCGGCTGGCCGTAACCGCCGCTGCCCGGCTGGGGCTGGCCGTAACCGCCACCGCTGCCGGGCTGCTGGCCGTAGCCACCGCCACTACCCGGCTGCTGGCCGTAACCGCCGCCACTACCCGGCTGCTGGCCGTATCCCCCGCCGCTGCCGGGCTGCTGGCCGTAACCGCCGCCGCTGCCCGGCTGCTGCTCGTAGCCGCCGCCGCTGCCCGGCTGCTGGCCGTATCCCCCGCCGGGCGGCTGCGCGCCGTAACCGCCGCTGCCGTCCTGGTTGCCGTAGGTCATGCTGCCGCGCCCTTCGTCATCGTGGCCCCTTGCACGGAAGCGTAGGTCAGGAACCTCGATCAACACCCGAGAGCCCCGGATATTTCGGGACTCAGCTCGTGGGATCGTCGCCTCTGTCCAGAGCGTCCCACATCGAACGGTCGTCCGCAGGCCGCTGCCCCGCCGGCCGCCGCTCGTAGCGGGCGGACATGGCCGTCCAGCGCCCGCCGCGTACCACCGCCATCACGCCCCCCACCAGCACCAGCGCCGCGCCGACGCCCGCCACCACCGGCCAGGCCATCTCGATCGTGTACGCCGGCTCCGTCACCCCATGAAGCGCCGGGACGTTCCGGGCCCACCCGGCGATCGACCCCGGCGACAGCGCCGAGAACGTGATCCATCCGAGGCCCGCGCCGCACAACCCCAGCAGCGCGCCCACCACGCGGCGCATCACTCCCTTGGTCGCCAGCACCGCCACCACACCGGCCAGCGCCGCCAGCCCCACCGCGGTCAGGCCGCCGCTCAGGTCGCCGCCCGTCCCGGCGGCGGTGACCCCGCCCGTTCCCGTGGCCGTGCCCGCGGCGCGCACCCAGACGCGGCCCGCCGCCAGCAGCACCAGCAGGCTGCCCGCCGCGGTGGCCGCCGCCCAGACCCACGTCTCCCTGTTCACGGCAGCAGCGCGTCCGCGTCGAAGCAGGTGCGGTCGCCCGTGTGGCAGGCGGCGCCCACCTGGTCCACCTTGAGCAGGACCGTGTCACCGTCGCAGTCGAGCGCGACCGCCTTCACGTGCTGGACGTGACCGGAGGTGTTCCCCTTCACCCAGTACTCCCGCCGGCTGCGCGACCAGTAGGTGGCGCGGCCGGTGGTGAGCGTGCGATGCAGCGCCTCGTCGTCCATCCAGGCGAGCATGAGCACCTCGCCGGAGTCGTACTGCTGGACGATCGCGGGCACCAGCCCGTCGGAGCCGCGCTTGAGGCGCGCGGCGATGTCGGGTTCCAGGGACATGCCGCCATTCAACCAGCCCCGCCCCCTGCTTCTTCCCCCGCTCCCCGCCTCCCGCGCCGGGTCAGGAGTGGGCGGCGGAGATCCAGGAGGCGTGGAGGCCGGCGTAGACGCCCTCCTCGCCGACCAGGTCGTCGTGCGCGCCCCTCTGCACCAGCCGGCCCCCGTCGAACACCAGCACCTCGTCCGCGTTCTCCGCCGTGGACAGCCGGTGGGCGATGGAGATGGCCGTGCGGCCCCTGGTGACGCCCTCCAGGGCGCGGGCCAGCCGTACCTCGGTGGCGGGGTCGACGGCGGAGGTGGCCTCGTCGAGCAGGAGGAGGTCGGGGTCGGCGAGATAGGCGCGGGCGAGGGCGACGAGCTGGCGTTCGCCGGCCGACAGCGACTCGCCGCGCTGCCCGACGGGGGTGTCGAGGGCGGCGGGCAGGCCGTCCACCCAGTCGGCCAGGCCGAGCTCGGTCAGCGCGAGGGCGATCTCGGCGTCGGTCGCGGACGGCCGGCCGTACCGGATGTTGTCGGCGAGTGTGCCGTCGAACAGGAAGCCGTCCTGCGGCACCATCACGATGCGCTCGCGCAACGACGAGAAGCGGATGTCGCGCAGGTCGTGGCCGTCGATGGTGACGCGGCCCGCGGCGGGGTCCATGAGGCGGGTCAGGAGCTTGGCGAACGTCGTCTTGCCCGAGCCGGTCTCCCCCACGATCGCCACGCGCGAGCGCGGCGGGATCTCCACGGTGACCTCGCGCAGGACGGGCTCGCCGCCGGGGTAGGCGAAGTGCACGTCTTCGAACTTGACGGAGATGGGGCCGCGGGGCAGCTCCGCGCCCTTCTCGCCCGGGTCGGCCACGTCGGGCGGGGTGTCGAGGACGCCGAGGATACGCCGCCAGCCGGCGACGGCGTTCTGGGCCTCGTTGAGCACCTCGGTGGCGATCTGGAGCGGCGAGACGAACAGGGTGACGAGGAACAGGAAGGCGACGAGCTTGCCGGCCGAGATGCCGCCGGACAGGCCGAGCTGGACGCCGAGCAGGACGATCCCGGCGACGGCCAGGGCGGCGACGATCTCCGTCAGCGGGAAGACGAATCCGACGATCGTCTGGGCCCGGATCTGGGCGGAGCGGTTGGCGTCCACGCTGGTGTCGACACGCTCGGCGGTGCGGTTCTCGGCGGCGTGGGCGCGGATCACGGCGGCGCCGACCACGGACTCGCTGACGGCGGCGAGCATGTCGCCGGTGCGTTCGCGCACGACGGTGTACGCCCGCGACAGCAGCCGCTGGAAGCGCGGCAGGGCGATCATCAGCGGGATGAAGCAGATCCACACCAGGAGGGTGAGCTGCCAGGAGTAGATGAACATGAGCACCGTGGCCACGAGCAGCTGCCCGAGCGCCACGATGATCATCAGGCCGCCCCACTGCATGAAGGTGCTGATCTGGTCGACGTCGTTGGTGACGCGGGAGACCAGGGCGCCGCGGCGTTCGGTGTTCTGGGTGAGGACCGACAGGTCGTGCACGTGCCGGAACCCGCGTACGCGCAGCGTCGCCAGGGACGACTCGGTGGACTTGTAGAGGCGGACGTTCATCAGGTAGCCGGCCAGGGCCGTCAGGATGACCGCGACGGCGCAGAGCGCCACCGCCCCGAAGATGTACGAAAGATCGGGCTTGCCGCCCTTGAGGCCGGTGTCGATCGTCTGCTGCACCGCGATCGGCACGATGATCTTGCCGACGGTGGCGACGACGGCCAGGGCCATCGTGCCGATCAGGCCGTTGCGGAACTCGGGCGTCAGGGACAGCCCCCGCCGTACCGTGGCCAGCGCCGTGCGCTCCACTCCCCGCAGAGCCATCAGGCGCTCACCCCTTCTTGTTCGCCGGCTTCGATCGCCGCGCGCTCGGACTCCTCGCGCTCGTAGGCGGTCACGAGGTTGCGGTAGCCCTCGCTGCGGGCCAGGAGCTCCTCGTGGGTGCCCCGGTCCCCGACGCGACCGCGCTCCAGGAAGACCACCTCGTCGGCCAGGGCGATCGTGGCCATCCGGTAGGCGACCACGACGGTGGTGGAGGACTCGGCGGAGTCGCGCAGGCCGTACAGGATCTTGGCCTCGACCTGCGGGTCCACGCTGGAGGTCGCGTCGTCGAGAATCAGCAGGCGCGGCCCGCGCACGATCGCGCGGGCCAGCGCGATCCGCTGGCGCTGGCCGCCGGAGAGGGTGGTGCCGCGCTCGCCGACGCGGGTCTCCAGGCCGTCCGGCAGCCGCGCGACGAAGCCGTCCGCCTGCGCCAGCCGCAGCGCCGCCCACACCTCCTCGTCGGTGACCTCCAGGCCGAGTGCGACGTTGCCGCGCACGGTGTCGTCGAACAGGAACGTCTGCTGCGGCACCAGCGCCGCCGAGCGGGCGATCGCGCCGTAGGCGAGCTCGCGCAGGTCCTCGCCGTCGAGCCTGACCGCGCCGTCGCCCGGGTCCACCAGCCGCACCAGCAGCTGGGTGAGCGTGGACTTGCCCGACCCGGTGGGTCCCACCAGCGCCACGGTACGGCCGGCCGCCACGTCGAAGCTCACCCCGTGCAGCACCTCGCTGTCGCCGTAGGCGTAGGAGACGTCGTCGACCTGGAGGGAGGCGGGCCGCGTGCCGGCGGGTTCGGCGGAGCCGTACTCCATGGAACCGCTCGCGTCGAGCACGGCCTGCACTCGCGTCCAGCCGACCACGCTGCGGGGCAGTTCCGCCAGCACCCAGCCGAGCGCCCTGATCGGGAAGGACAGCAACGTGAACAGGTAGGCCACCTGCACCAGCTCACCCGAGTTGATCGAGCCGGACGACAGCCGCATCGCGCCCACGGCCAGCACGACGAGCACGCCGAGCGTCGGCAGCGCCTCCAGCATGGGGTCGAACAGGCCGCGCACCCGCCCGACCGCGATGTTGGCGTCGCGCAGCTCGTGCGCGCGCCGCTGGAAGCGCTCGGTCTCCAGCGCCTCGCGGCCGAGCGTCTTGACGACGAGGGCGCCGTCGAAGCTCTCGTGCGCGATCTCGCTGACCTCGGCGCGCAGTTGCTGGGCGCGGGTCGCGAGCGGGCTGAGCTTGCGCTGATAAATCAGATTCAGTACGGCTATCGCCGGAAAAATCAGGAAACCGACCAGCGCCAGGGCCGGGTCGGTGAACAGCATGGCGATCGCGGCCGTGAACAGCATGACGATCACGCCCACCGCCATCGGCAGCGGGGCCAGCGGCGCCCAGGCCGCCTCGGCGTCGGCGCTGGCGTTCGACAGCAGCTGGCCGGTGGGGTGCTGGTGATGCCAGGACAGCGGCAGCCGCAGGTACTGCTTGGTGACGTCGCGGCGCGAGCGCGCCTGCATGCGGTACTGGACGACACCGGCGAAGATGCGCCGGCCCGCCACGCCGATCGACTTGAGCAGCGCGGTGCCCATGATCAGCAGGGTGGCCGACCAGAGCACCCCTGAGGTGATGTCGCCCTTCTCGAAGGCGGGCAGGACGGCGTTCTCCGTCGCCCAGCCCAGGGCCCACGCCGAGGCCACGGTCATGCCGCCGTACAGGCCGCTGGCCAGCACGGCGATCGCGAACACCGCCTTCTCCGTGCGGATGGCCACCCCAAGGACGCCCAGTCCTTGACGCATCACGGCCGAGGTGACCTTGCTCGCCACTCGGGGGGATTCCTTCCCAACGGGGATATTTCTACATAGTGACTATCACGGCTGATCACCCCGTTATTCCCACAGGTAGGCTGGGCCTCGTGACTCACGCCCGTGCCGAACGCTCTGCGATCTGCGATCTGCTCGACCAGACCGGCCCCGACGCGCCCACCCTGTGCACCGGGTGGACGACCTACGACCTGGCCGCGCACCTGGTTCTGCGGGAACGCCGCCCGGACGCCGCGGCCGGCATCGCGCTCAGGCCGCTGGCCGGACACACCGCCTCGGTGCAGAACGGGCTGAAGGCCAAGCATCCCTTCCCCGAGCTGGTCGGGATGGTCCGCAAACCCGGCGGCTTCTACGGGCTGCTGCCGTTCCTGGACGAGGCGGTCAACACGCTGGAGTTCTTCGTCCATCACGAGGACGTCCGGCGGGCCCGGCCCGGATGGGAGCCGCGGCCGCTGTCCGACGACTTCGAGCGCCTCATCTGGAAGCGGCTGGCCATGGGGGCCCGCCTCATGCTGCGCAAGTCGCCCGTGGGCGTGGTGCTGCACCGGCTGGGCGGGGGCGTCGCGCTGGGCGGGGCGCAGGAAGGGCCCAAGGTCGAGGTGACCGGGCGGGCGGGCGACCTGCTGCTGTTCTGCTTCGGCCGCCAGCAGCACGCCCGCGTGGACCTCACCGGCGACGAGGACGCCGTGGCCCGCCTCCTCAACGCCTCCCTGGGCGTCTAGGAGTCCGGGGCCTTCTTGGACGACATGTGCTCCTGGGCCACCCGCCGCAGGGCGCCCACGATGGCGTCGCCCAGGCGGGTGCCGAGCGCGACGATCTCGACCGCCTGCTCGCGGTCCTCGACGTCGCCCATCACCCGCATGTCCACCTCGGCGATGCGCTCGGCGGCGTCGGCGTAGTCGCCGAGCGCGGCCACCATGTCCTGGCGGCCGAGTTCGTCCAGCGCGGCCAGCACGCCCACCAGGGTGCCGATGGCGGGGTTGCCGCCGGCGTCCTGCCACCCCTTGCGCTCCAGCAATTCGGCCACGATCCGCTCCGCCTTGTCGCGATGAGGTCCCGGGCGGGGGTTGTCGTGGGTGGTGACGGTCTTCTGCGCCTCCCCCATCAGGTCGAACAGGGGGACGCGCGGGTTGTCGAGGTGGGCGGCGAGGTCGCGGATGGCGGCGATGCCGAGCCCGCCGTACTCGACGAGCGCGCGCACCAGGCGTAGCCGCTTGACGTGCGCCGGCCCGTATTCGGCCTGGTTACGGCCGACCGGACGGCCGGGCTCCAGCAGCCCCTCCCGCATGTAGTACTTGATCGTCGCCACGGGGACCCCGGCCGTCTCGCTCAGCTCTGCCATCCGCACGTCTCTATCCTCCCCTTGCCAATGTTGGATAGCTTAGCTATAGATAGTAGAAAGCATCACTATCCACTCGCACCGGGGGACCTTCCATGCACCGCCCACTCGTGATCTTCGGCCTGGCGATGGCCGCGCTCTCGCTCGTCACCGGCGCCGCCCTGCTCATCGACGACCGCACGCTCGACGGCATGCCCCTGTGGGCCAAGCCGCTGAAGTTCGCCGTCTCCTTCACCATCTACTCCTTCACCTGGGCCTGGCTCCTGTCCTTACGGAAGGGCAAGGGCCGCTGGGGCCACCGGGCCGGGACGATCCTGGCCGTCACCGGTGCCGCCGAGGTGGCGGTCATCGTCGTGCAGGCGTCCCGGGTCACGCACAGCCACTTCAACGTCGCCACCCCGCTCGACTTCACCCTGTGGGTCGGCATGGGCGTCACCATCGCCGTACTCCTGCTGGCCAACATCGCCGCCGCCGTCGCGGTCCTGCTCGATCGCCCCTCCGACCGGCCGCTGGCCTGGGCGATCGGCGCCGGCCTGATCGTCTCCACGATCGGCCTGGCACTGGGCGGCCTGATGGCGTTCCCCGGCGAGGACCAGGAGGGCAACCTCATGGGCGCCCACAGCGTCGGCATGGCCGACGGCGGCGCCGGCCTGCCCGTGCTCGGCTGGAACACCCTGGCCGGCGACCTGCGCGTGCCCCATTTCGTCGGCATGCACGCCCTGCAGATCCTCCCCCTGCTCGCGCCCCTGACCCGCAAACTCCACGACACGGTACGGCTGCGCCTGATCGCCGTCGGCGGCGCCGGCTACACGGCCCTGCTGGCGCTGCTGACCTGGCAGGCGCTGCGCGGCCAGTCGATCGTCAGCCCCGACGCCCTCACCCTGGCCGTCGCCGCCGCCCTGGCCGTGGCCGTCCTGTCCGCCGCCCTCGCCTCGCTGCGCCTGCCCACCCTGGAGAACTCCCGATGACCGAGACCCTGTTCACGCTCAGCTTCGTGGCGGCCGCGCCGTTCTGGGCCCTGATGATCGTGGCGCCGGCGTGGCGGGTGACCCGGGCGGTGGCGGCCTCGCCCCTGATCGTCCTGCCCGCGGCGGCGGTCAACCTGGTCCTGCTGCTGCCCCTGCTGGGCGCGTTCTGGCCCGTGGTGACACGGCCCACCCTGGCCGGGCTCCAGGCCCTGGTCGCCTCGCCGGAGGCGCTGGCCGCGCTGTGGGCCCAGATCATCGCCTGGGATCTTTTCGTGGGCCGCTGGATCTATCTCGACAGCCGCGAACGGGGCCTGCACCCCCTGCTGATGGCCCCGGTGCTGTTCCTCACGATCCTGCTCTCCCCCATCGCCCTGCCCCTCTACCTGGGACTCCGTCTCACGACTCGGAATTACGGCGTGGCAGGCGCACCCCGGGGCGACAAAGCCCGTACCATGACGTAGGAAAGACGCCCCCCGGTTATGATCAAGAACATCTTCACAGAAGATGCCAGTGATCGCCCAGATCCGGGTATATACGGCTGGGAATGGACTGCAGGAGGCCCCCCATGCAGGTCAAGAAGGTGGTCACATACGTCGCGGTGGCGTTCGTGATCTTCTACTTGTTCACCCGGCCGGCCCAAGCCGCCGCCGCCGTGAACGGCGTGTTCGACGGAATCGTCAATGGAGCGAACCAACTGGCCGTGTTCTTCACCAACGTTCTGAACTGAGAAACGTCTTCGTCTGCGGAAGTCGCTTCCTTGAGCTGCCGGTTCGTGCTACGCAGACAGGATGGAAGATCGTCAGAGCGTCACCAGGGTCCATCAGCCTGATCCCGCCGTCAACCGCATTCTGGAACGCGCGGAGATCGATGGGATCGAGCTGATCCGGTTCCTCTACGCCGACCACGGAGGCGTCATCCGTGGCAAGGCGGCGTCGCGGTCACTGCTGGCCGAGCGGCTGGAAACGGGAATCGGGCACACGGTGGCCATGATGGCGATGAACATGCTCGACCAGCTCCAGGAGGTCGAGCAGCTGGGACCCGTCGGCGAGGTCAGGCTCGTGCCTGACCCCGCGACCTTCGTGCCGCTGCCTTACGCGCCCGGCGCCGCCGCGATGATGGCGGACCAGCGCCAGGCCGACGGCAGTCCGTGGGACGCCTGCCCGCGCACCTTTCTCAAGGACGCCGTGGCCACCCTCGACCGTGCGGGCTACACGCTGGTGGCCGCCTTCGAGCCGGAGTTCACGCTCGGCCACCGCCAGCCCGGCCCCGGCGGCGGACCCGACCGGCTCGTCCCCCTCGACGACACGCTCTGCTACGCCGCCACCGGCTTCGACACCGCCCACGACTACACGATGCGCCTGATCCACGCCCTCGAGAAGCAGGGGCTCCAGGTCGAGCACTACCACCCGGAGCTCGGCCCCGGCCAGCAAGAACTGTCCATCCGCCACGCTCCCGCCCTGCGCGCGGCCGACAACCACGTCATCTACCGCGAGACCGTGCGCGGCGTGGCAGTCCGCATGGGCATGTGGGCCTCCCTGGCCCCGAAACCCCTGGCCGAACAGGCCGGAAACGGCGCCCACCTGCACCTGTCACTGTGGCGCGAGGGCCGCAACCTCTTCGCCGACGACGACGTGCGCGGCTGGTTCGTCGGCGGCCTGCTTGCCCACCTGCCCGCCCTGACCGCGCTCACCTGCGGCAGCGTCAACAGCTTCCGCCGCCTGGGCCCGCGCATGTGGTCGAGCGGCTACGCCGTCCACGGCCCGGACAACCGCGAGGCGGCGGTCCGCGTGTGCTCCCCGCTGGGCGCCGGCGGCGAGACCAACCTGGAGCTGAAGCCCTCGGACTCCTCGGCCAATCCGTACCTGTCGCTGGGCGCGGTCATCCACGCCGGACTGGACGGCATCCGGCGCAAGCTCGACCCGGGCGAGCCGGTCACCGTCGACCCCGACACCGAGCCGGGCCGCTACCCGCGCCTGCCCGCCTCGCTGACCGAGGCGCTGGACGCGCTGGAGGCCGACCAGGTGCTGATGACCGCCCTGGGCGAGCTGCGCGCCCGCGCGTACCTGACGGTCAAGCGCTCGGAGGCGGCGGCGTTCGGCGAACACGACGCCGCCTTCGAGCTCTACAACCACATGCGAGCCTTCTAGACCCGCACGCCTTCAAGCGGGTTTCGGCCCCGCATGTACCTTCGCGCCACAAGCGGGTCCTCCGGACCCGCGCGTGCTCTCTAGGCCTGTCCGGTCTCGAAGCGCTGGATCTTCGAGCCGTCCGGGGTGAGGACGAAGCGCCAGCGGGTCTTCATCTCGCCCCACGTGTCGTTGCGGAACCGGGCGAGCATCGACAGCCCGTCCGGCTCCTGCGACTCGACGGTGAAACGGCCCGCGGCCGAGAAGATCTCCCGCTCGGTCCACTGGCCGAGGTCGCGCTCGGAGCCGTCGTCGGACATGGTGGCGTCCGGGGCCAGAAGGGCCTCGAACGCCGCCCTGTCGCCTTCGTTGATGGCGGCGACGAACGCCGCCACCACCGGATTGTTAGCGGTCATACCGCCCTTTATCCCCGGACAGGGTATCCCGCCGTCCGGAGAGTGTCCTTGACCTCGGAGATCTTCAGCGTGCCGAAGTGGAACACCGAGGCCGCCAGCACCGCGTCGGCGCCCTCCGCGACCGCCGGAGGGAAGTGCTCCAGCCGGCCCGCGCCGCCGCTGGCGATCACCGGGACCCGGACCGCGGCTCGCACGGCCCGGATCATCTCCAGGTCGTAGCCGTCCAGGGTGCCGTCGCCGTCCATCGAGTTGAGCAGGATCTCGCCCACGCCCAGTTCCTCGCCGCGGGCCGCCCACTCGACGGCGTCGATCCCGGTGCCCTTGCGGCCGCCGTGGGTGGTGACCTCGAAGCCGCTGGCCGTACCGGGAGCACGCCGCGCGTCCACCGACAGCACCACGCACTGCGCGCCGAAGCGGCGCGAGCACTCCGTCAGCAGTTCGGGACGGGCGATGGCGGCGGTGTTCAGCGACACCTTGTCCGCGCCCGCCCGCAGCAGCCGGTTGACGTCCTCGACCGCGCGGATGCCGCCACCCACGGTCAGCGGGATGAACACCTGCTCGGCGGTCCTGCGGACCACGTCGAGCATCGTCTCCCGCTCACCCGAGGAGGCGGTGATGTCGAGGAAGGTGAGCTCGTCGGCGCACTCCGCGTCGTAGCGCCGCGCCAGCTCGACAGGGTCGCCCGCGTCGCGCAGGTTCTCGAAGTTGACGCCCTTGACCACGCGTCCCGCGTCCACGTCCAGACACGGGATGACTCGTATCGCGACCGTCATGCTCTCTGCGCCTCGATCTCGATCTCGATCAGCATCCGCGGGTCGACCAGACCGGCCACCCGCACGCCCGTGCACGCCGGCCGCACCCGGCCGAACACCTCGGCGATCGCGGATCCGACCTGGTCGAAGTGGCGATGCTCGACGACGTAGTACCGGACCATGACGACGTCGTCGCGGGTCAGCCCGCCCGCCTCGACCGCCTCCAGGGCGATGCCCATCGCCGTCATGCTCTGCCAGTAGGGATCGCCGACGTGCTGGACCTCGCCGTCGACGGTGGCCGTGCAGCCGGAGACGACCACCCGGTCGCCTACGACGACGGCTCTCGCGTAGCCGTAGCGCTCCTCCCAGACTCCGCCCGAGAACACCCTCGTCCCGGTTCTTTCCATGCTCACGCTGCCCATCACGCCCCCTCCCAACGAACTAAACGCGGACCGCATCCAGCGCGTTCTCCAGCGTGAACGCCCGAGCGTAGAGCGCCCTGCCCACGATGGCGCCCTCCAGACCCTGCGCCACCAGGCCGGACAACGCCACCAGGTCATCGAGGCTGGAGACGCCGCCGCTGGCCACGACCGGCCGCTCGGTGCGCGAGCAGAACTCGCGCAGCAGCTCCAGGTTCGGGCCGCGCAGCGTGCCGTCCTTGGTCACGTCGGTGACCACGTAACGCGGGCAGCCGTCGGCCTCCAGCCGTTCGAGCGTCTGCCACAGGTCGCCGGCCTCGTGCGTCCAACCCCGGGTGGCGATCGTGGTGCCGCGCACGTCAAGGCCGACCGCGATCTTGTCGCCGTGCTCGGCGATGATCTTCCGGCACCACTCCGGGTTCTCCAGCGCCGCGGTGCCGATGTTGACCCGGCGGCAGCCGCTGGCCAGCGCAGCCGTCAGCGAGTCGTCGTCGCGGATGCCGCCGGACAGCTCCACGTTCACCTCCAGCCGGGCGATGACCTCGGCGATCTGCGCGTGGTTGCTGCCCCGGCCGAAGGCGGCGTCGAGATCCACCAGGTGGATCCACTCCGCGCCCGCCTCCTGCCAGGCCAGCGCGGCGGCGAGCGGGTCGCCGTAGCCGGTTTCGGTTCCCGCCTCACCCTGGACCAGGCGTACGGCCTGGCCGTCCACCACGTCCACGGCCGGGAGCAACACAAGCGACATTCAGATCCTCCGGTTGAAGGCAAGGGTCACGAAGACAGGGACGAACAACACCGAGAAGACGAGCACCCCGAAACTCACCGCCGGCGCCCGCCAGATCAGCCACACCAGCAGCTGCACGAGCAGGAAGACGCCGGCCACGACGGCGTTCTGGACGCGGTGGCGGCGGGCCAGCAGCCCGCCCTGGCGGGCGAAGCGCACCGGCCGGGGAACCAGCCGCAGCAGGCGGGCACGGCGGCGCGCCACACGCGCCTGCCGCACCTCGTTGCGCCGCATCGCCTGCGCGCGCTCGGCCTCGCGCACGGCGCGCCGCCGCGCACGTTCCTTGCTCACCGCGTGTTCACAGGGTGCCGACCCAGTTCTTCAGCAGGGCGGCTCCCGCGTCCCCGGACTTCTCCGGGTGGAACTGGGCGGCCATGAGCGGCCCGTTCTCCACGGCGGCCACGAACGGCACGCCGTGCTCGGCCCAGGTGACCAGCGGGTGGCCGAAGCCGTCTCCGGGCACCAGTTCCCACTCGCGCACGCCGTAGGAGTGCACGAAGTAGAAGCGCTCCTCCTCGACCCCGGCGAACAGCACGCTGCCGTCGGGCACCTTGACGGTGTTCCAGCCCATGTGCGGCAGAACCGGCGCCTCCAGCCGCTCGACCGTGCCCGGCCACTCGCCGCAGCCCTCGGTCTCCACGCCGTGCTCGACACCCCGCGCGAACAGCACCTGCATGCCGACGCAGATGCCCAGCACCGGACGGCCGCCGGCGAGCCTGCGCCCGACGATCTCGTCACCGCGCACGCCCTTGAGCCCGGCCATGCACGCCGCGAACGCGCCCACGCCGGGCACGACCAGCCCTTCGGCGTTCAGCGCCGCGTCGTAGTCGGCGGTCACCGTCACCCGGGCACCGGTCCTGGCCAGCGCGCGCTCGGCGGAGCGCAGGTTGCCGGAGCCGTAGTCGAGCACCACGACGTTCCTGCTCACCACCACAGCACCCCCGCCGTGATCGCCATGACGCCGCCGAGGGCGCAGAACACCGCACCGAGCTTCAGCCCCTGCTTGACCAGCGAGAACACCCCGCCGAACAGGAACAGCCCGATGAACACCATCGCATAAGCGATCATGTTCTCGCTCATAGGACACCCTTGGTGGACGGCACCCCGCTGGCGCGCGGGTCACGCTCGCTCGCCTCGCGCAGCGCGCGGGCCAGCGCCTTGAACTGCGCCTCCACGATGTGGTGGGCGTTGCGGCCGTAGGGGACGTGCACGTGCAGGCAGATCGCCGCCTGCGCCACGAACGACTCCAGGATGTGCCGGGTCATCGTCGTGTCGTACTCGGGGCCGATCATCGGCGCCATGCCCTCCGGCTCGGAGTGCACCAGGTACGGCCGGCCGGACAGATCGACCGTGACGTTGGCCAGCGACTCGTCCAGCGGGCACGACGCACTGCCGAACCGCCGGATGCCCGACTTGTCGCCCAACGCCTGCCGGAACGCCGCGCCCAGAGCCAGCGCCGTGTCCTCGATCGTGTGGTGGGAGTCGATGTGGAGGTCGCCCTCGGTCTTGACGGTCAGGTCGAACAACCCGTGCTTGCCCAGCTGGTTGAGCATGTGGTCGTAGAAACCCACCCCGGTGGACACCTCGACCTGACCCGTGCCGTCGAGGTCCACCTCGACCAGCACCGTCGTCTCCTTGGTGGCCCTCTCCACGCGGCCGATACGGCTCACAGAACTCCCTCCAGAGCGGCGCGGAACGCCGCCATCTCCTCGCCGGTGCCGATCGAGACCCGCAGCCACTCCGGTGGCCCGACCTCGCGGATGAGCACTCCCCGCTCCAGGAGCCCCCGCCACACCGCCTCACGATTTGCGAACCGTCCGAACAACACGAAATTGGCGTCCGAATCGGCGACCGTCAACCCCTGACCGCGCAGCCATGCCACCGTGGCATCACGCTCGCGCCGCAGCGCCGCCACCCCGCCGAGCAACTCCTCGCGGTGGCGCAGCGCCGTACGCGCCGCCGCCTGCGTCAGCGTCGACAGGTGGTACGGCAGGCGGACCAGCAGCAACGCCTGCACCACCACCGGATGCGCGGCCAGATACCCGACCCGCGTCCCGGCCATCGCGAACGCCTTCGACATCGTCCGCGTCACGATCAGCCGGGGAAACTCCGGCAGCAGCGTCAGCGCCGACGCCGTGCCCTCGCGGGCGAACTCGGCGTAGGCCTCGTCCACGACCACCATGCCCGGCGCCGCCTCCAGCACCGCCCGGATCGCCGACAGCGGCAGCGAGGTGCCCGTCGGGTTGTTCGGCGAGGTCAGGAACACGATGTCGGGGCGGTGCTCCTCGATCGCGGCCACCGCCTTGCCCGGATCGAGCGTGAAGTCCTCCTCGCGTGTCCCGTCGACCCACTCGGTGCTCGTGCCCGAGGTGATGATCGGGTGCATCGAGTAGGACGGCTCGAAGCCCAGCGCGCTGCGACCGTGGCCGCCGAACGCCTGCAGGATCTGCTGGAGCACCTCGTTGGAGCCGTTGGCCGCCCACACGTGCTCGCCGCTCAGCCCGTGGCCGAGATATCCGGCCAGCTCCGCGCGCAGCTCCACGGCGTCGCGGTCCGGGTAGCGGTTGAGGGTCGAGGCGCTCCTGCGCACCTCCTCGGCCAGGTCGTCGACCAGGGCCTTGGAGGGCGGATAGGGGTTCTCGTTGGTGTTGAGCCGGATCGGGACGTCGATCTGGGGCGCGCCGTACGGCGTCTTGCCCCGGAGGTCGTCACGCAGCGGCAGGTCTTCCAGCCTCACGGGTTAGGCACTTCCCAGTCGAAACGGGCGCGGATCGCCGCGCCGTGTGCGGGCAGGTCTTCGGCGTCGGCCAGCACCGACACGTGCGCGGCGGCGCCCGCCAGCGCCTGCCTGGTGTAGTCGACCACGTGGATGCCGCGCAGGAACGACTGCACCGACAGCCCACTGGAGTGACAGGCGCAGCCGCCGGTCGGCAGCACGTGGTTGGACCCGGCGAGGTAGTCGCCCAGCGAGACCGGCGCGTACGTGCCCACGAAGACGGCCCCCGCGTTGCGCACCCGCGCCGCCACGGCGGCGGCGTCGGCGGTGTGGATCTCCAGGTGCTCGGCCGCGTAGGCGTCGACCACCTTCAGCCCGGCCTCGACGTCCGACACCAGCACGATGCCCGACTGCCGGCCGCCCAGCGCCTCGGCGATGCGCTCGCTGTGCTTGGTCGCCTCGACCTGGCCAGGCAGCTCCTTCTCCACCGCCGCGGCCAGCTCCACGCTGTCGGTGACCAGCACGGCGGCGGCGATCACGTCGTGCTCGGCCTGGCTGATCAGGTCGGCGGCCACGTGCACCGGGTCGGCCGTGGAGTCGGCCAGGATCGCGATCTCGGTCGGGCCCGCCTCGGAGTCGATGCCGATGCGGCCCTTCAGCAGCCGCTTGGCCGCCGCCACCCAGATGTTGCCGGGACCGGTCACCATCGTCGCGGGCGCGCACTCCTCGGTGCCGTAGGCGAACATCGCCACCGCCTGCGCGCCGCCCACATTGTAGACCTCGTCGACGCCCAGCAGCGCGCAGGCCGCCAGGATCGTCGGGTGCGGCAGCCCGCCGAAGTCACGCTGCGCCGGGCTGGTGACCGCCAGCGAGGCCACCCCTGCCTCCTGCGCGGGAACCACGTTCATGACCACGCTCGACGGATAGACCGCCCGGCCGCCCGGCACGTACAGCCCCACCCGGTCGACCGGCACCCAGCGCTCGGTGACCGTGCCGCCCGGGACCACCTCGGTGGTCGTGTCGGTGCGCCGCTGGTCGCGGTGGACCTTCCTGGCCCGCCTGATCGACTCCTCCAGCGCCGCCCGCACCCTCGGGTCGAGCTCGGCGAGGGCCCGGTCGATCTCCTCCTTCGCCACGCGCGTGGAGGCGATCTCGACACCGTCGAACCTGGCGGTCAGCTCCCGTACGGCCGCCGCCCCACGATGGCGCACGTCCTCGCAGATGGGCCGCACCTTCTCCAGGGCGGCCTCGACGTCGAGCTCGGCGCGGGGCAGCACGTCGCGCAGGTTCTCCGGCAGGGAACCGCGCATGTCGATACGGGAAATCACCCTCCCTAGTCTACGGAGTCCAGCAGCCCATCCCCGTATCGTCCACGATGCGGACGGTTTGTACGCCAGCACAGCGCGTGGCCGACGACTTGGTGGTTCAGCACGAAGCACAAACGCACGCGGGAGGCGGAGGGTGACGGAAAGCGATTTCGAGGCCCGGGAGGAACCAACGGCATGGGACTCGCCGAGACCACCCCCACCATGACGTCGACGCAGGTACGCAAGACCGCCGCGCTCACCGTCGGCCTGCTCATGGGTGTGTGGGTGATCGACTACATCGACCGCGTCATGATGGCGGTCGCCCTGCCGTTCATCGGTGCCGAATACGACCTCAGCAAGACCGAGCAAGGCTGGCTCATCACCGTCTTCTCCCTGGTGTACCTGCTGTGCCAGGTGCCCGGCGGCATCCTCGCCGACCGCTTCGGCGCCCGCCGCCAGCTCATGGTCTCCCTCGTCCTGTGGTCGATCTTCACCGCGCTCACCGGCCTGGCCTGGGGCCTGGCGGCGCTCCTGGTCATCAGGGCGTTGTTCGGCGTCGGCCAGGGACTGTTCCCCGGCGCCTCGTTCAAGGCCATGGCGGAACGCACCACCCCCGCGAGCCGCGCCACCGCCGCCGGGTCGATGCTGGCCGCCAACCAGCTCGGCGCCGGCGTGGCCCCGCTCATCGTGGCGCCGCTCATCCTCCTGCTCGGCTGGCGGCACACCTTCTGGGTCACCGCCGTCGCCGGAGTGATCATCGGCTTCATGCTGTGGAAGATGCTGCCGCCCGCGCTGCCGTCCCACCTCAACGGCTCCGACCGCGCCGAGCGGCAGGGCGTGCCCCTGTCCCTCGTGCTGCGCTCGGCGTCGGTGTGGAAGTTCGCCGCGCTGTTCTGCGCCGCCAACATGCTCGGCTACGGGATGATGACCTGGGTTCCCAGCTACCTGCTGGAGGAACGCGGCATCTCGCTCATCAGCACCGGTTTCATGAGCGCCGTCCCCAGCCTGGTCATGTGCGCGACCACGTTCGTCGGCGGTTGGCTGTTCGACCGCTACTTCCACAACCGCGCCCGGCTCTTCGTCATCCCGCTGCTGCTGCTCACCGCGCTCCTGCTGGTGGTGATGCTCCAGGCCGAGACGGCCATCGGCTTCACCGTCTACCAGACGCTCGCCCTGGGCGTGGCGGGCCTGTCCACCATGGGCGTGCTCGGCATGCCGTTCCGCGCGCTGCCGCCCTCCGTCGTCGGCTCCGGCATGGGCGTCGTCAACGTCGGCGGCCAGGTCGCCGGCGTGCTGGCCCCCGTCCTCATGGGCCTGCTCGTCGACAAGTTCTCCTACACCGCCGCCTTCGGCCTGCTCATCGCCACCACGGTGCTGGCCGCGCTGATCGCCGTCATCGTCCCGCAACGCCCGGAACAGTTCACCTTCGGCACCAAGGAGACCGCGTGACCGCGTACGACCTCGTCCTCGCCAACGGCCGGGCCATCGACCCCGAGACCGGCCTCGACGCCGTGCGCGACATCGGCATCACCGGCGGCGTCATCCGCGCCGTCTCCCAGACGCCGCTGACCGGCACGACCCGCGTCGACCTCGGCGGCCTGGTCGTCTGCCCCGGCTTCATCGACCTGCACAGCCACACCATGGACGTCGCCGGCCACCGCCTGCAGGCCCTCGACGGCGTCACCACCGTGCTCGAACTCGAAGCCGGCGCCTACCCCGTCGGCGCCGCCTACCACAAGGCCGCCCAGCAGGGCCGGCCGCTCAACTACGGCTTCGCCACCTCCTGGGGCATCGCCCGCATGGCCGTACTCCTCGGGCTGGAGGCCGGTGGCGACATCGAGGAGTTCCTCGCCTACATCGGCCACGAGGACTGGCAGCGCCCCGCGGCCCGCCCCGTCGTGGACCGCATCCTCGCCATGCTGGAAGGCGACCTCGCCGACGGCGCGCTCGGCATCGGCGTCCTCGTCGGCTACGCCCCGCGCGTCGACCCCTCCGAATACCTCGCCGTGGCCGCGCTGGCCGCCCGCCACAACCTTCCGACCTACACCCACGCCCGCGAACTCGTCGAGCAGGACCCCACCACGCCCATCGACGGCGCCGAGGAAGTGGTGCGCGCCGCCGCCGAGACCGGCGCCCACATGCACTACTGCCACGTCAACAGCACCTCCATCCGGCA
The DNA here is from genome assembly GCF_044457345.1 of Nonomuraea sp. NPDC050547. Lineage (NCBI taxonomy): Bacteria > Bacillati > Actinomycetota > Actinomycetes > Streptosporangiales > Streptosporangiaceae > Nonomuraea > Nonomuraea sp. NPDC050547. Next base: position 633,732 of record NZ_JBITGW010000001.1, on the reverse strand, counting down.
CGTGGACCGGGTGCTCGGCCTCGTGGAGAAGGTACGCGCCGAGGGCTCGCGCGTCACCACCGAGGCCTACCCCTACGGCGCCGGCATGACCGGCGTCGGCGCCGCCTTCCTCGCCCCCGAGATCCTGCACCGGCGCGGGCTGACCGCCCACTCCATCGGCCTGCTCGGCGCCGAGGGCCGCCTGGCCGACGAGGAGGCCCTGCGCGCCGCCCGCCGCGACACCCCGGGAGCCGCCGCGTTCGTCCACCTCCTCGACGAGGACGACCCGGCCGCCTTCGACTACATCCAGCGGGCGCTCGCCTTCGCCGACGCCGCCGTCGCCACCGACGCCGTGCCGCTGCTGTGGCGCTCGGGCGCGCCCGACCCCCTCGCCTGGCCGCTGGCCCCCGACGCCGTCACCCACCCGCGTACGGCCGGCACCTACGGGCGCACGCTGCGCCGCCTCGTGCGCGAGAACGCCGTCCTCGGCCTGCAGGAGGCCATCAGGCGTTGCACGCTGGTGCCCGCCGACGTCGTCGGCTCCGGTGTGCCGGCGATGCGCCGCAAGGGGCGCGTGCAGGTGGGCTGCGACGCCGACCTCACCGTCTTCGACCCGGAGACCGTCACCGACCGCGCCACCTACACCGACACCGCCCGGGGCTCATCCGGTTTCGTCCACGTCGTCGTCGCCGGCGACTTCGTGGTCAGGGACGCGGAGATCGTCACGACGGCCTTCCCCGGCCGCCCGGTCAGAGCCTGACGCCCCGCCGAACCCGGGGCCCCAGCCCGTCACCCTCCGGGGCTGGGACCTCTCGGGGGCCTGGGATCCCAGCTTTTCCCCTGGGCTGGGATCCCAACCTCCCGAACCATCCCACCGGCCTGCTCCCGCCGGGCAAGACCCCCACCACGCGCAGACGACCATCCGGCAGCGCCACCACGGAGCCGACAGGCCGAAGGTCACCCACGCCGTGGACATCGACACGGCGACCCGTCGGAGGCTCGCCTCCAGGGCTCCCCACGGACAGCGCACCCAGGTCGACCGGCCGCGCACGCTGCCCTGCCCCACGGCCGGGCGGCGCGTGCGGCCGTGGAGCAGGACCGGGCGCGGCCGGGCCGGTCGAAGCGGTGCGCGCCGTCAGCGAGCAGGCGGGCCAGCGGGCCAGCAGGCCGAGACCGCCGTGCGGCAGGACGACCGGCGCGCGCCGCCCGGTGGTCTCGGTGGACAGCCGGGCACCGTCGGCCATGGTCACGAAACGCCTCACGGCAGGGCGATCGCCGGTTCCTTCAGCGGGCGGGACAGGAACCAGGCCAGCAACGGCATCGCGATGAGCGTGGCCAGCGCCAGACGCAACGAGGTGGCCTCGGCCAGGGCGCCGATCAGCGGGCTGGCGACGCCGCCCACGCTGACCGCCAGGCCGAGGGTGACGCCGCTGGCCGTACCGGCGTGGCGGGGCAGGTAGTCCTGCCCGAGCGTGACGTGCAGTGAGAACGGGACGTAAAGGGCGAGGCCCGTCGCCGCCACGAACAGGAACACGGCCGGGCCCGGCACCAGCACCACCCCGGCCACGGCGGGCACCGCGGCCGCGTAGGCGAGCCGCAGCGTCCGCACGCGCCCATGGCGGGTGGCCAGGCGTCCGCCCAGGATCGTCCCCGCCGCACCACCGGCGAACTGCACGAACAGGGCGACCGCGCCCGCCGCTCCCCCGCCCACGTACAGCGCCACGAACGTGCTCAGCCCGATATAGCCCACCGACCGCAGCCCCATGACCAGCGCCAGCCGCACGAAGGCCGCCCAGTCGTCGCGCGCCCCCTCCCGGGTACGGCTCCCGCCGCCACCCCGCCCGACCGACCGCATGGCCACCACCGTGACCAGGCATCCCAGCACCGCCGGCACCACCAATAGGGGCGAGGCGGCCAGCCCGCCCCAGGCCAGCAACGGCGTGACCAGCAGCGGCGCCACCGCGAACCCGAGGTTGCCGCCCAGCGAGAACCAGCTCATCGCCACATGGCTGCCCTGGCTGGCCGCTCTGGCCAGCCGCGCCGACTCGGGATGGTAGGCCGCCACGCCCAGCCCGGACAGGGCGATCGCCAGCCACGTCAGCGGGTACGAACCGGCCGGGCCGGCCAGCCCCGCCCCGAGCCCGGTCACCAGCATGCTCACCGGGATCAGCCAGCCCAGCCGCCACCGGTCGGCGATGGCGCCGAACACGGGCTGCACGACCGACGACAGGAGGGTGGCGGCCAGCACGATCCCAGAGGCGGCCACGTAGCCGTAGTGCCGCTCGGCCACCAGGAACGGCACCATGGCCGGGACGACGCCCTGGTAGAAGTCGACACTGGCGTGGCCGGCGGCCAGCACGCCCATCCTGTTGATCCGCACCCCTCGATCGTCGCCGCCGGGCCAAGTGGCGCGCTTCCGATAAAGTGCCAACATATGCCGGAAAATCGCCAAACAGCCGGAAGGAGGCGGCGACCGGATGGTGCGGCACATGCCTGAGGCGCCCACCGGGACCCGTCCCCTGCCCGGCGGCGGCGAGATCGACGCGCACCGGCACGACGACCACCAGATCGCCTACCCCTACGAGGGCGTCATCTCCATCAGCACCGGCGCGGGCACCTGGGTGGCGCCGGGCAACAGGGCGCTGTGGATCCCGGCGGGCACCGTCCACGAGCACCGTGCCTACGGACGTACCGACCTGCGCCTGATCGGCTTCACCGAGAACCCGCTGGGCCTGGAGCGACCCGCCGTCCTGGCCGTGACGCCGCTGCTGCGCGAGCTGATCGTGGCCTGCTCCGAGGAGCCGGGGGACCCGCTGCTGCGCGCCGTCCTGCTCGACCGGCTGCGCCGCTCCCCCGCCCCCGAGCACCCGGTGCACCTGCCCGCGCCGCGCGACCCCCGCCTGGCCGCGGTCTGCGCGACGGTCCGCGCCGATCCGGCCGGCGACCGTACGCTGCCGGAGCTGGCCGGGGCGGCGGGCACCAGCGACCGCACGCTGGCCAGGCTCTGCCGCGCGGAACTCGGCATGACCTTCCCGCAGTGGCGCACCCAGGCGCGGCTGCACCACGCCCTGATCCTGCTGGCGGAGGGCCTCCAGGTCACCACCGTGGCCCACCGGTGCGGCTGGTCGTCGGCCAGCGCGTTCATCGACGCCTTCCGGCACGCTTTCGGCCACACTCCTGGTCGCGCGTTCCGTCCCTGACGCCTTTACATTGTAGATCCTGAGTACGATGAAGTGCTGTGAGCAAGAAGAGCAAAGGCGGCGGTCAGGGCACTCCGGCCACCGTGGCGCTGGCCACGGCGGGGGCGGACTTCACCCTCCATCCGTACGAGCACGACGCGAACGCGCAGGCCTATGGTGAGGAGGCGGCCGACGCGCTCGGCCTGCCGTACGAGCAGATCTTCAAGACGCTCGTGGCCGAGGTGGAGAGCGGGCTGGCGGTGGCGGTGGTGCCGGTGGCGGGCAAGCTGGACCTGAAGGCGTTCGCGGCGGCGCTCAAGAGCAAGCGGGCGGCCATGGCCGACGCGGCGAAGGTCGAGCGGGTCACCGGCTACGTGGTGGGCGGCATCAGCCCGCTCGGGCAGCGCAGGCGGTTGCCGACCGTGGTGGACGAGTCGGCGCTCGGCTTCGCGACGATCTACTTTTCGGCCGGGCGGCGCGGGCTGCAGATCGAGACGGCGCCGGGCAACCTCGTCGGGCTGACGCGGGCCACGACGGCCCCGATCGCTAAGACCGGCTGACCACGCGCGTACCGGCGGCCAGGTCGTGCAGGGTGGCGCGGCCGCCCGCCGCCCGCGGTGGTCACGACCAGGCCGGCGCGCCGCTTGCCGAGAGTGGCCTGCCCGGCCGGCGCCTCGCCCACGCTCAGGTAGAGCCGGACCGGCACGACGGGTCAGGCCGGTGATGAGCAGGTCGTCGGCGAGCAGGGACGCGCCGAACAACCTGCTCAGCACGGCGAGCCAGCCCAGGATGACGAGGTAGTCGAGGCCCAGCGCGACGAGGCGGGGTTTCAAGGGCGCCTTGACCATGGTCCGACGATGCCAGCGGGCGGGCGGGTGCGCCTCCCGCCGGGGGAGGATTCGTAGGATCGCCCTGTGACGGATCTGCACTATCTGACGGCCACCGAGATGTCCCGGCTGCTGCGCGCCCGCGACATCGGCGCCGTGGAGCTGCTCCAGGCCCACCTCGACCGCATCGAACAGGTCAATCCCCGCGTCAACGCGATCGTGACGCTCGCCGCCGAGCAGGCCATGGACACCGCGCGGGCGCTGGACTCCGTCGCGCCCGCCGGGCCGCTGCACGGGCTGCCCGTCGCGCACAAGGACCTCGTGGACACCGCGGGCCTACGCACCACGTACGGCTCGCCCGCCTTCGCCGACCACGTGCCGGAGAAGGACGACCTGATCGTGCAGCGGCTCAAGGCGGCCGGAGCGATCACGATCGGCAAGACCAACACGCCCGAGTACGGCACCGGCTCCCACACCGTCAACGAGGTGTTCGGCGCCACCCGCAACCCCTACGACCTGACCAGGTCGGCGGGCGGCTCCAGCGGGGGCGCGGCCGCGGCGCTGGCCGCCGGGATGATCCCGCTGGCCGACGGCTCGGACATGGGCGGTTCGCTGCGCAATCCGGCCTCGTTCTGCAACGTGGTGGGGCTGCGGCCGACGCCCGGCCGGGTGCCGGCGATCTCCGACAGGGCGGCCTGGTACACCCTCGCCGTCCCCGGCCCCATGGCCAGGACCGTCGACGATCTCGTGCTGATGCTGCAGGTCGTCTCCGGGTTCCACCCGGGCTCGCCGTTCGCCGTCACCGAGCCCTTCCGCACCGATCCCATCGAGTCCGTGGAACACATGCGGGTCGCCTGGAGCCCCGACCTGGGCGGGCTGCCCGTCGACCCGCGCACCGCCGAGGTCACCGCGAACGCGCCGCGCGTCCTGGAAGAACTCGGCGCCCGCGTCGAGCGGGTCGACCTCGACCTGTCCGACGCCGACGACGCCTTCCGCGTCTACCGGGCCTGGTACTACGCGCTGGCCTTCCCCGACCTGGACATCCTCGGCCCCAACACCCGCTGGAACGCCGAGCAGGGCCGCCTGCTCACCGGCGCCGACCTGGCCCGCGCCGAACGCCTGCGCACCGGCCTCTACCACCGGATGACCGCTTTCTGGGACCGGTACGACGTCCTGCTGGCCCCGGTCAGCCAGGTGCCGCCCTTCCCGGTCGAGGACCCGCACGTCAGCGAGATCAACGGGATCCAGCTGCCCGACTACCTGTCGTGGATGCGCTCGGCGTACTGGATCAGCGTCCTGCACGCGCCCGCCGCCAGCGTCCCGGCGGGCTTCACGCCGGACGGGCTGCCGGTCGGCGTGCAGATCGTCGGCCGCCCCTTCGCCGACGCGCGCGTCCTGCGCGTGGCGCGCGCCTTCGAGCAGGCCACCGGGTACGGCTCCCGCCGCCCCGCCCTCTAGGCCCCCTAGATCCCGTACGGCTTGCGCAACGCCGAGTCGCGGTAGCCGTGCATGCCTTCGAGCAGGCCGAACAGCGCCACGGCCAGCAGCGGCCAGGCCACGAGCACCCCGCGCGCGGTGAGTTCCAGCGACCCCGGCACCACCTTCAGGCCGGGCGCCGCCGCCTCCACGGTGACCACGCCGATGGTGACGGCGGAGCCGACCCAGAGCGTGAGAAAGGAGGCCAGCACGCCGCCGGCGCAGAGCCCGGCGAGCACGGGCAACTGCTCGCGCCGGTTGCGGAACCACGCCGCGGCCCCGCACAGCAGGCCGAGTCCGCCGGTGATCGCCGCGAACCACCCGTCGGCGGCGATGAGCGCCTGCGTGGACGGGTCGGCCAGGATGGGGCCCTTCTCGGTGACCGCCATCGCCGCGCGCGGAGCCGCGTACGACCAGGCCAGACCGGCCAGAACCCCCAGGACCGCCATGACGAGCACGGTCACCGCGAAAGACCGCACATGCCGTACCACGCCACTCTCCCTCGCAACTATGCCCGAACCGCTCGATGGTATCCCGGTACCTACCCGAACACGCCGAGGCGGACATCGCACCAGCGCGTCCGGTAACGCGGGACAATGTCCGGATGAGCGATGAAGAGGTCTGGCTGATCGATCCCTCCGGACCGCTGCGGGGGGACGTCGTCGTCAGGGGATCCAAGAACGGCGTCTCCAAGCACATGGTGGCCGCCATGCTGGGCACCGGGGAGAGCACGATCGGCAACGCGCCCGAGGTCGGCGAGGTCGGCATCACCGCCGCCATGCTGCGCGCCCTCGGCATCAACGTGGAGATCGACGACGGCGAGATCCGCATCGAGCAGGGGCCGGAGATCCGGCCGAGGGTGCCGGAGGAGTACACCGGGCTCAACCGCATCCCCATCCTGATGCTGGGCCCGCTGCTGCACCTGGCAGGCGAGGCGTTCGTGCCGCTGGTCGGCGGCGACCCGATCGGCCGGCGGCCCATCGACTTCCACGTCGACGCGCTGCGCCAGATGGGCGCCGAGGTCGACATCCAGGAGGGCGGCGTCTACGCCAAGGCCAAGCGGCTCAACGGCACCCGCCTCGTGCTGCCCTACCCGAGCGTCGGCGCCACCGAGACGGTGCTGATGTCGGCGGTGCTGGCCGAGGGCAAGACCGTGCTGAAGAACGCGGCCATGGAGCCGGAGGTCGTGGAGCTGGCGCTGTTCCTGCAGCGGATGGGCGCCAGGATCGAGCTCTCGCCCGACCGCAGGATCGTCATCGAGGGCGTCGAGCGCCTGCACGGCGCCCAGACGTGGCTGGCCGGCGACCGCATCGAGGCCTTCTCCTACCTGGCGGCCGGGCTGGTGACCGGCGGCGAGGTACGCGTGCACGGCTGCCCGCAGGACCGCCTGGTCACCGCGATCACCACGCTGGCCAGGATGGGCGCCCAGTTCCAGATCAACGACGAGTACCTGTGCGCGACCGCGCCGCCCGAGGGCCTGCGCTCGGCGGCGGTGCAGACCGACACCCACCCGGGGTTCATGACCGACTGGCAGACGCCGCTCATGGTGCTGTTCACGCAGAGCCAGGGCATGTCGGTGCTCCACGAGACCGTCTTCGAGAACCGTCTGGTCTACGTGCCCGCGCTGCAGGAGATGGGCTGCGAGATCGAGGTGTTCGACCAGTGCCTGGGCGGACCGGCCTGCCGCTACCACGACACCAACGCCAAGCACTCGGCGGTCGTGCGGGGCGTGTCGCAGCTCAAGGGCGCCGACGTGCGGCTGCCCGACATCCGCGCCGGCTTCTCCGCGGTGCTGGCGGCGGCGGTGGCCGACGGGCAGTCCACGCTGCGCGGGGTGCACCACATCGAACGCGGATATCACCGGCCTTTCGAGCAGTTCAAGATGCTCGGATTGAACATCCAAAGGCGCCGGTAAAGAGTTGGAAGCGGGCGTTTGCCGCTGATCACCAGGTCGTACATCATCCTTCGTGACTGTCCTCAAATCCGTCGGCGCTCTCGGGGTGGTGGGGGCTCTCGGGGGGGTGCTCACGGCCGCCTTGGCCGTGCCCGCCGTCAGCGGCGCGGGGCTCACGGCCAAGAACCTCGCCGCGACCTTCACCGACCTGCCACCCGCCCCCCGCGAAGAGCCGCTCTCCCAGGTGACGCGGCTCCTCGACCGGCACGGTGAGGTCTTCGCGCAGTTCTACACCGCCAACAGGACCGAGGTGCCGCTGGCCGGGGTCGCGCCGGTCATGCGCCAGGCCATCGTGGCCATCGAGGACGCCCGCTTCTACGAGCACGGCGGCCTCGACGTCAAGGGCACGATCCGGGCCCTGATCACCAACAGCCAGGCGGGCGGCATCCGGCAGGGCGGCTCCTCACTCACCCAGCAGCTCGTGAAGAACATCCTGGTGGAGAACGCGCAGAGCGAGGTCGAGCGCGACCGGGCACGGGCGCCCAGCATGGCCAGGAAGATCACCGAGCTGCGGTACGCGCTGGCGCTGGAGGAGAAGTACCGCAAGGACGAGATCCTGGAGCGCTACCTCAACATCGCCTACTTCGGCGCCGGCGCCTACGGCGTCGAGGCCGCCGCCCGGCGCTTCTTCTCCACCTCCTCGGCCAAGCTGACGCTCACCCAGGCCGCCACACTGGCCGGGGCGGTGCGCTCGCCGTACGCCAACGACCCCTCGCTCGGACGCAGGCAGCAGGCGCGGCTGAAGGCGCGGCGCGACCTCGTCCTGGACCGCATGGCCGCGCTCGGGCTGGTGACCGGGCCGCAGGCCGCCGCGGCCAAAGGCACCAGGCTCGGCATCAAGCTGGCGCCGCAGCCGGGCGGCTGCGCCCAGAGCGCCTATCCGTTCTACTGCGTGTACGTGCAGCGGGAACTGCTTTCCAGCCCGGTCTTCGGCAACACGCCCGCCGAGCGGCAGCGGCGCATGGCCCGCGGCGGGCTGACGATCCGCACCGCGCTCGACCCGAAGGCGCAGCGCGCCGCCGAGCGCGCCATCTCCGCGCAGGTACGGCCGGAGGACACCGAGGTGGCCGCCGAGGCCATGGTCGAGCCCGGCAACGGCCGCATCAGGGCGATGGCGGCCAGCAAGCGCTTCGGCAACAACCCGGGCAACCGCAAGAACGGCCCGAACACCACCTTCAACCTGGCCGCCGACGTCATGCACGGCGGCGGGCAGGGTTTCCAGGCGGGCTCGACGTTCAAGGCGTTCACGCTGGCCACCGCCCTGCAGCAGGGCTGGCGCTTCGGCCAGGGCTTCCAGACGCCCGGCGCGCTGGTGCCCGCGAGCGGCTACCGCGACTGCCGGGGCAACGCGGTCAACGACCGTGGCGCCCGCGTCTACAACGCCAGCGGCGAGGGCAAGGGCGGCCCGCACAGCCTGGAGACCGGCACCTGGCAGTCGGTCAACATCTTCTACATGATGCTGGAGGAGAAGGTCGGCCTCTGCAACGTGGTCAAGACCGCGCAGGCGCTCGGCGTCAGCCGCGCCGACGGGACGGCGCTGCGCGAGGTGCCGACGTTCACGCTCGGCGTCAACGAGATGGACCCGGTGACGGTGGCGGCCTCGTTCGCCGCCTTCGGCGCCAGGGGCCGCTACTGCGAGCCGCAGGCCATCCTGGAGATCTCCGGCGGCGACATCGGCAGGACCGCGGTGCCACCCTCCTGCGAGCAGGCGCTCGACCGGCGCGTGGCCGACGCGGTCAACCACGTGCTCAGCGGGGTGTTCAGCAAGGGCACGATGAAGGGCCAGAGCATCGGCCGCCCGGCCGCCGGCAAGACCGGCACCAACAACGGCTACACCTCGGCGTGGTTCGCCGGCTACACCCCGGACCTGGCGGCGGCGGTCAGCGTCGGCGACATCCGGGGCTCCTACCGCTACCCGCTGCGCGGCGTCCAGATCGGCGATGAGTACTACGGCTCGGTCCAGGGCGCCTCGCTGCCGGGCCCGATCTGGGTGCGGTCGATGGAGTCGGCGTTGCGGGACGTGCGAAGCCATGGCTTCGTCTATCCGGATATGTCACGCTTCGGCGGTGGATTCACTCCGGGCCTGAAGGAGGCCCAGGCAGCCGAGCGCAAGGCGGGCCGCGACCGCAAGGCCCGCCACCAGCGGGTGCGCTGGAACCGCGGCGGCGGCAACCACCGCAAGCCGCACAAGGTGCGCTGGAAGCGCCGCCACCGCTGAAGGAGGCACTTGACATCGCATCGCAACCCGGGAGTTATGTTCCGGGATTGAACCACGTGTCTGCGGTGGATAACGTCCGGGAGGATTCACCTAGCCGTTCGGAGTCATTCATGCGCGATTGGCCAGGTTTAGTCGGACGGGACGCCGCACTTCACTCGCTGCGCGAGGCGATGACGGCTCCCCCGTCCGTGGCGTTGGTGGAGGGTGAGCCGGGCATCGGCAAGACCACGCTGGTGCACGCGGCGGCCGTCCACGCCCGTGCGTCCGGGCGCAGCCTGCTGCTCGGGCACTGCCATCAGCTGCGCGAGCCGTTCCCCTACGGGCCGGTCTTCGAGGCGTTACGCGACCTGATGGGCCGCCTGCCGTACCCGGACAAGCTCAATCCCGTCACCGGTGCGCTGCGCGGCCATCTGCCCGAGCTGAGCGACGTGTTACCCGTGGCGCCGGCGCCCCTCACCGACCCGGACGCCGAGCGCCACCGCCTCTTCCGCGCCGTGCACGGCCTGCTGGACGCCGCCGGGCCGACCGTCCTGGTCGTCGAGGACCTGCACTGGGCCGACGACGGCACCCAGGATCTGCTGCGCTTCCTGCGCCGCCGGCCGCCGGACGGACTGTCGCTGGTCATGACCTACCGCAGGCGCGACCTGCCCGCCGCCGGGCTGCCGCTCGGCTCCGCCTACCGCCACGCCCCCGAGGCCACCACCGTCGTCATCCCGCTCGGCCCGCTCGACGCGCGCGACGTCGGCACGCTGGCCGCGGGCCTGCTGGGCCGCGACGACCTGCCCTCCGCCTTCGCCTCCCGCCTGCACGAACGCACCTCGGGCATCCCCTTCCTGGTCGAGGAGGTCGTGCGCTCGCTCGGCGACGACCGCAGCCCCGAGGCCCTGGAACACGCCGGAGTGCCGTTGCTGCTGCGCGAGTCCATGACCGAGCAGCTGGCCAGGCTCTCCCCCGCCGCGCTCGGCACCGTCCGGGCGGCCGCCGTCCTCCGCCTGCCCTCGGGCGAGCCGCAGCTCGCCGCCGTCGCCGGCGACGGGGGCGGCCTCCTGGAGGCGCTCGCCCTCGGCGTCCTGCACGAATACCCCGGCAACCGGTACGGCTTCCGCCACGCCCTCGCCCAGGAGGCCGTCTACGACACCATCCCCGGCCCCGACCGCAGGATGGCCCACGAGCGCGCGGTGCGGGCCCTGTCCGGCGAGGACCCGCCCTCGCTCGTCCAGCTCACCTTCCACGCCCGCAGGTCCGGAGACACCCGCGCCTGGCTGCGCTACGGCACCGCCGCCGCCGAGCGGGCCGCCGCCCTCGGTGACGTGGCGCTGGCGATCCAGCTCCTTGAGGAGATGGTCGCCGACCCGGGACTGCCCGGCTCGGAACGCGTCGCGCTGGTGCTGACCATGGGCCGCCTGGCCGTGGCCGGGCTGTCGGTGCCCCGCGTGACCCGGCTGCTCAAGCAGGTGCTCACGGACAACACGCTCTCCCGCGACCTGCGCGGCCAGGCCAGGCTGGCCCTCGGCCTCATCCTGTTCGCCCAGATGGGCGACATGGTCACCGGGCCGCCGGTGATCCTGACCGCCGTGGAGGAACTGGACGACCGCCCCGCGCTGGCGGCCAGGGGCCTGGCCGGGCTGGCCATGCCCTGGTGGGGCACCGAACCCCTGGCCGTGCACGAGAAGTGGATGGTCCGCGCCGAGGAACTGGTCGCGACCACCGACGACCCCGAGGTGAGCGCGGCCGTGCTCGGCAACAGGGCGGCGCTGGCCATGGCGATGGGCACCCCCGATGCGAGTAAGCTCATCGCCCGCCTGCCGGCCTCCGACCCCTCGGCCGCCGTGCGCAGGCAGGTCGCCCGCGCCTACTGCAACCTCTACGACCTGGCCGCCACCCTCGGCCTGTACGGCGAGGCCGACGACCTCGGCCGCCGCGGCCGCATGCTCGCCCAGGAGACCGGCGCCTTCTTCCACGCCAATCTGGCTGAAGGGGTGGACCTGCGCCTGGCCTGGCTGACCGGACGCTGGGAGGGCCTGGGCGCCAGGGCGGTGACCGCGATCGAGCAGTTCGAGGAGACCCCGGTCGCGACCCTGGACGCCCACTTCGTCATCGGCCGCCTCGCGCTCGCCTCGGGCGAGTGGTCCGAGGCCGCCGCCCACCTGCACGCCGCCGGCCTCGACGAACCGCACGCCGGCTACCTGCCGCTCGCGCTGGCCGCCAGCGGCGGCCTCATCGAGCTGCACCTGGCCCGCGGCGAGGAGGCCCCGGCCGTGGTGGAGGCGGTGCGCGCGGTGGAACGGCTGCGCGGCAAGGGCCTGTGGGTCTGGGGTGACCAGTTGCTGGTCCCCGCGGTCAACGCCCTGCTGCGCGGCGGGATGGCCGAGGAGGCCGCGGACCTGGCCGCGGGCTTCGCCGAAGGAGTCGTGGGCAGGCACGCGCCCTCCAGCGCCGCCGCGCTCGACCTGGCCCGCGGCACGCTCGAAGCCGCCGCCGGCCGGCACGAGGCCGCCGCCGCCAGGTTCGCGCTGGCCCGCGCCGGCTACGCCGCCATGCCGCAGCCCTACGCCGCCGCACGCGCCGGAGAGGCCGAAGCGGGTTCCAACCTCGCCCTGGGCGACCGTACGGCCGCCGCCACCGCGCTGGCCGAGGCCGCGGAACGCTTCGCCGCCCTGGGGGCCACCCGGGACGCCGCCCGCTGCCGGCACGCGCTGCGCGAGTGCGGCGTCGCCATCCCGACCGTGCGGCGCAAGAGCGACGGCGTCCTGTCGCCGCGGGAGCGGGAGGTGGCCAGGCTGGTGGCGCTGGGCCGTACCAACAAGGAGATCGCGGAGGTGCTGTTCCTGTCGCGCAGGACGGTCGAGACTCACGTGGCGACCCTCCTGCGCAAACTCGGAGTGCGCTCGCGGACGGAGGTCGTGTCCGCGCTCGCGGCTGAAGGGGTCCCGGCCGCCGAGCGGCCGGGACCCGGGTGATCAGACCTTGATGCTCCACCAGTCGAGAACGCCCTGGTCCTGGGCGTAGACGTCCTCGATGTAGAGCACCCACTGACCGCTCGCCTGCTGGGTCACCGGCACGGACCAGGTCCGGGTGCCGAAGGCCGAGCAGGACGTGCCGCCGGCGGCCCTGATCTGACGCCACGTGCCGTTGGGGCCACGCAGCCAGATGTCCAGGTCCTCCAGGCAGGTGTGGGTGCTGGTGGCCGTGACCGTCACCGGGGACTGCGCCGTGCCCGTCGCCGTCGAGGTGATCGGGCTCTGGATGTAGGTGAAGTCACGGATCTGGTAGTCGGTGTCGTTGCGGAACGTGCGGCCGCCCGTGTCGCCCGTCACGTTCAGCGTGAACGCCGTGGTGCGGGTCGCGGTCTCACCGGCGCCGGTGATCGTCACCGTGTGGTTGCCCGTCGGGGTCGACGTGCTGGTGGTGATCGTCAGCGTGGAGCTGGCGCCGGAGGTGACCGAGGCGGGGTTGAAGGTGGCGTTGGCGCCGGCGGGCAGGCCGGAGGCGGTCAGGTTGACCGTCTGCGCGGTGCCGGCCGTCGTCTGCGTGTTGATCGTGGTCGTCGCCGAGTTGCCGGCCAGAACGGTGCCGGACGACGGGTTGGCCGCGATCGAGAAGTCGCGCGGGTTCGGGTTGTCGGTGCCTACCGCGAGCTTCCAGATGGCCCAGGCCGACGCGTCGGAGGCGCGGTCGAGGACCGTGTCGTTGATGTTGGCGGAAGTGTCGCACGCGGCGTGGTAGCAGCGGTCATAGGCCTGTCCGGCCGTGCCGCCCCACTTGGCCGCCTGCGCCTGGGTCTTGGTGTAGCTGGCGCCCGCCGCCACACCCGACGTCGCGATGCCCGCGTTGCGGAAGGAGGCGTCGTCGGAGCGGTTGGCGCCCTCGGTGTTCTCCTCCGGCTGCAGGTTCAGCCGGTCGTAGAACGCCTTCAGGTGCTGGGCGGCGGTGGTGTTGATGTTGTTGATGAAGTAGCCGCCGTTGGGCGAGCCCACCATGTCGTAGTTGTGGTAGACCTGGATCTTGGTCCGCTCGGTCTGGTTCAGCGTGGCCACGTAGCCCTCGGAGCCGTTGAGACCCTGCTCCTCGTCGCTCCACCAGCCGAACCTGACGTGCTTGAGCATGTTCGGACGCGTCGCCGCCAGCGTCAGGGCGACCTCGAGCAGCGCCGACGAGCCGGAGGCGTTGTCGTTGATGCCCGGTCCCGCCGAGACACCGTCGAGGTGCGCGCCGGCCATGATGACCTGGTTGGCGTCGCCGCCCGGCCAGTCGGCGATCAGGTTCGGGCCCGCCCCGGAGGTACAGGTCGAACCGCACGCCACGCGGCGTACCTCGAAGCCGGCCGCCTGGAGCTTCTGCTCCACGTAGGAGACCGAGGCGGTGTAGCCGGCGCCGGTCGACCTGCGGTTGCCGCCGTTGTTGGTGGCGATCGTCTGGAACTGCGAGAGGTGCGCCTTGACGTTCGTCAGGCTGATGTCCGGCGGGTCCACCGTCGGGGTGCCCACGGTCAGCCGGTAGGTGGCCGTGTGCGTGGCGGTCTGGCCGGTGCCCGTCACCGTGATGGTGTGGGCGCCCTGCGGCGTCGACGCGCTGGTCGTGATCGTCAGCGTGCTGTTGCCTCCGCTGGTCACCGACGCCGGGTTGAACGAGGCGCTGGCGCCGGCCGGCACGCCGGAGGCGGTCAGGTTGACCGTCTGCGCGGCGCCCGACGTGGTCTGGGTGCCGACCGTCGTCGTGGCCGTCTGACCCGGCTGGACCGTCCCCGTCGCCGGGTTGGTGGAGATGGAGAAGTCCTGGCCGGGCTGCTGGCAGGTGGGCTCACCGCTCTGCACCGGCACGCTCACCGCGTTCCACGCCGCCTTCGTCGTGGCGCACTCGACGCTGCTGGCGCCGTACAGCTCGACCACCGCGGCCAGCGAGGCCGAACGGACGCCGGCGTAACGCCAGGACGAGGTCTTGCGGGCCAGGGCGCCCATGAAGATCTTGCCGGCCTTCTGGATGCCGATGCCGGTCACCGAGCTCGGTCCGCCGGAGCAGATCGGGCTGTTCGGCTTGCCGCCGCCGGGCGCGCTGCCCTCGGCCAGCAGGTAGAACCAGTGGTTCAGCGGACCGGCCGCCGCGTGCACCTCGGTGTTCGGGATCGCGGTCGACCAGCAGTTCGGGTCGCCGACGCGCGACGGGTCGAACATGTACCTGATCGGGCCGTCGCCCACCAGGTTCACCTCTTCGCCCACCTCGTAGTCCGGCGGGTCGTTCGGGTGGTTGGCGTAGTGCTCGGTCAGAGCGCCGAAGATGTCGCCGGTGCCCTCGTTGATGCCGCCGTTCTCGTTGCCGGAACCGGCGCCGCCGGGCGTGGTCTGGAAGATGGCGTGGCCGTACTCGTGGCCGACCACGTCGATCGGAGTGACCTGGCGCTGGTTGTCCTGGGAGCGGCCGAAGTTGGTGTAGCTGCCGTTCCAGTACGCGTTGACGTCGGCCAGGCCGACACGGGCCGGGAAGCCGCGGCCGGCGCCGTCGATGCCGTTGCGGCCGAGCCAGTCACGCAGCATGTCCCACTCGCGCTGGGCGCCGTAGAGGGCGTCCACGCAGGCGGTCTCCAGGTTCGTTCCGGAGCCGTTGCCCCAGACGTCGTCCGGTCCGGTGTACGGCTGGCCGTTCTGACCGCCGCACTGGATGCCGGGACGAGTGGTGTCGACCATCCGGTACGTGCCGGCGGACTGGCTCGTGTCGATGGTCACGTTCGGGTAGTAGTAGCCGTTGCCGGTGCCGGCCTTGACCTCGTCGTAGTGGTCGGCCACCTTGCCGGTGCGGGCGTCCACGAAGACGTGCTGCTTGCTCGGCTTACGGGCGGCGACGCCCTCCACCACGGTCTCCCAGGCCAGCGTCGGCCGCTCGCCCCAGGCCAGCACGACCAGGCGGGGCGTACCGGTGACGTCCACCCGCGACAGGCGGCTCTTCGACACCCGGGCCGCGCGCTCGGCGCTGACCACGGGCTGAACCGCGAGATCGGCCGGCGCCGCGCCGGAGGCCGCGGTGGTGTCACGCACCCGGCCCTGCGAGTCGGTCACGACGACGGCGTCGCCGCCGACCACCGGCAGGCCCTTGTAGGTGCGGTCGTAGGACACGTAGAACATGCCACTGGCGCCAGGCGTGACCGCCCGGCGCCAGTACGTCTCATCAGGGCCCTTGCGTAATTCGTCCAGCCCGCTGGCAACGGCCCGATCGGCCGCGGTGGCGGCGAGGCTCTTCGGGTCTGAGGCGGTCAGGCTCTTTTGGGGGTTGACGCCGGGGGGCGCCGCTGCGGCGGCCGGATTGATCACCATGGCGGCCGTGACGGCCAGCCCGGCGACTGCCGCGAGGACGGATCTGCGTCTCACTCGCCAGTCCTTTCAGGGGTCCGTCCACGCTGGCCCGCCGGTGTGGGCGGGCCGGCGTGGAGGATGGGGGGTGTGGCGGCTTGACACTAAGACTGGACAGCTTGACGGGATATCCGTATCGATATCGGTATACGTACGGAAATTACGTTAACCACCGCTTTACGCGCCCACCTGTAAGAACCCCCGCCCACGCGCACCCCGCCCCGGCACACACCCCACCCATGCCTTGGCCCGCGTTAGCGGCCATCCGCGCCTCGGGTCCGCGGCCGCCCCGCCGCTCAGCTTGACGCCGCGCCCCCACCCCGCGCCCGGCCCGCCGCCAACCGACCGCGGCCCATGGCGCCGCACCCATGACTCACGCACGGCGCAACCGCGACCCGCGCATCATCGCCACGCGGCCCAGCGCAACGCAGCCACCATCGCCGACGGACCGCAACCTGCCCGAGGCGCGCTCCGAGACATTCGCCGTCCACAGCACGACGGCACGCGCGAGCAGGCGCAGCACGACAGAACCTCACGGCTACCGGAGGCACACCGCACAACACGAAAGGGGCTCCCATGGGCGGCGCGGGATGGCGCGGCGGGACGCGAGGGTGAGCCGGAGACGCGGACGCGGGGTGGGCCGGCCTGAGGCGGAGGCGAGAACGGGGGGCCGGAGAGGCCGGGAGGGGCCGAGGGGCGGGGTGGTTAGTGGATGGCGGAGGGGGAGGAGGCGTTGGGGGTGAGGAGGTGGGGGGTGCCGGTGCCGTCGGCGGGGACGGACCAGATGTCCTTGCCCTTGGCGTACATCACGGTGCGCTCGTCCAGCCACGCCGCCTGGTCGTCGATGGAGGCGGTCTCGGCCAGTGGCGTTTCGCGGCCGGTGGCGAGGTGGAGGGCGTGCAGGCGCCACGGGCCGGGTTTGACGCGTTTCTTGTAGACCAGGGTGGAGCCGTCCGGGGAGAGGGAGGGGCATTCGGCGTTCTCGCGGAGCGTACGTGCGCGCCAGTTCGTGAAGTCGCCCTCCACCAGGTACGTCTTGCCCTTCGTCGACAGCGTGGCGTAGAAGCGGGAGTCGTCGGCGGCGAAGGTGATGCCCCAGTAGTTGACGTCGGCGGAGTAATAGCGCCGGCCGTCGATGCGTAGCGGGATCTCCTCGATGTTGGTGACCACGTAGCCGGTCTTGATGTCCAGGATGCCGCTCCAGGTGGAGAAGCCGCCGCTGTTGTAGGAGTCACCGGTCACGAACATCGTCCACGACGCCATCCGCCCGCTGGCCGAGATCCTGGCCCGGCTGGGGATTCCGGCCAGCCGTACCTTGCGGACCTCACGCATCGAACGGTCAAGAATGATCGCGTCCGTGGTGGGAGGCGCACCGGGGCGAGTGACCAGGCAGATGGTCGTCCCGGCAGCCGTGTAGTTCCGGTCGCACTTGGTGGCGCTCACGGCCGGCGCCGCCGCGGGATCCCCGATCGGCACCGCCGCGACCCGCCCCGAACTCCGGACCACCAGCTGCCCAGCCCTCCCCGGATCCACGGCCGAGGCCGCCGGCCCCTCCTTCTTCGCCGCCGCCCAGCTCGCATACCCCACAGCCACCCCGGCCAGCACCACGACCGCCAGAACAACCGCCGCCACCCGCCGGACCCCACCCTTCCCCCCAGAACCCCCTACCACCTGGTCGGTAGCCACCTCCCCCCTACCAACCACCAGGTAGGCGTCCGCTCCCACCTGCCCATCAAACCCTGCCTCAGCAGCCCCACCCTCTCCCCGCGCAACCACCGGTCCGCCGGAGCCTGCCGGGCTTGAGGTGCTCACCGGGCCCGAGGTGGTCACCAGGCCATCGGTGGACGCCGAGCCGTCGGTGGTAGTCGAGCCGAGGGTGGCTGCCGGGCCAGGGGTGGTCGCCTGGCCAGGGGTGGCGGTCGGGCCAGGACTGGTTGCCAGGCCAGGGGTCGTTGCCTGGCCAGGGGTGGTGGTCGGGCCAGGGGTGGGGCTAGAGGTCGCTATCGGGCCAGAGGCCGTGGCCCGGCCGGGGGTGGAGCGGTCGAGGGTGGCGGAGGCATCTGTGGCGGAGGCCAAAGAGGTGAGGTCGGGAGAGCTGGAGGCGGATGGGGCGGAGGCAGAAGGCGTGGAGGCGGGAGGGGTGGGGGCCGAGGGGGCAGAGGCGCGGGACCCGGAGGCGGGAGGTGCGGAAGCGGATGGGGTGGGAGTGATCGCCCCGGAGGCAGGAGGTGCGAAGGCGGGAGAAGTGGGGGTGGGGGAGGCGGGGACGGATGCGGTGGGGGCTGGGGTGGGTGGGGTGGGGGCTGGGGTGGGTGGGGTGGGGGCTGGGGTGGGTGGGGTGGGGGCTGGGGTGGGTGGGGTGGGGGCTGGGGTGGGTGGGGTGGGGGTGGGGGTGGGGGGTGTGGGGTGGTTGGGGGTCATAGGACTCTCCAGGCGATGATGATCGATATGACGAGTCCGGCTGCCATCACCAGCAGGCCTTGTCCCGCGCCCAACCCGGTCCACAACACGCCGAACCCGATCGAGGAGACCATTCGGGCCGCCGCCTGCCCCGTCTGGAGTACGGCGAGGCCGCTGGTTCGCAGGGTTTCCGGGAGCATCGGGCCGGCCAGGGCCATCAGCACCCCGTCCGTCGCCGCGTAGAACGCCCCGTGCAGCACCAGGATGGGCACGAGCCAGCCCGGCCCCATCAGCACCAGGTACGCCCCCAGCAACGCCAGGTGCCCGCCCAGGAAGACGACGGCCCTGCCGTACCGGTCGGAAAGGCGGCCGAACGGGACGGCCAGCAGCAGATAGACCCCGGCCGTCCCCAACGGCAGCAGGGGGAAGAGTTCTGGGGCGAATCCCAGCCGCCGCTGCAGCATGAGGTAGACGAACGCGTCGCTCACGGTGACCAGCCCGAGCAGGCACGCGGCCGCGCAGACCCGCAGGAACGCGCGGTCGCGCAGTACCGCCGCCCGCAGCGACGGCCGGGGGGCCAGGGGGCCGCGGCGGTCGCGGACCAGGGCGGCGAGCAGGACGACCCCGAGCATCGCGACGCAGAAGCTGGTCACGAACACGGCGTCGTGGGCGCCGCCGGTCGCCGCCAGCACGCCGAAGGCGGCCAGCGGTCCGAGGAAGGCGCCGGCGGTGTCCATCGCGCGGTGGACGCCGAAGGCGGAGCCGAGCCCCTCCGGCGGCGCGCTCAACGTGATCAGCGCGTCCCGGGGCGCGGTGCGCAGGCCTTTGCCGGTGCGGTCGGCGGCGATGGCCGCGCCCAGCGCCGCCACGGAGGCGCCGGCCGCGAGCAGTCCCACCTTGGCGGCGGCGGACAGGGCGTAGCCCACGCCCGCCACCAGTTTGCGGCGCCGCCAGCGGTCGGCGGCGTGGCCGCCGGCCAGGCGTACGGCGGCGGTGATGCCGAAGTAGAGGCCGTCGAGGACGCCGAACTGCACGAGGCTGAGCCCGAGCGTCCCCACGAGGTACAGCGGAAGCACCGCTGTGATCATTTCTGAGGAGATGTCGGTCACCAGGCTCACCGCGCCGAGCGCCACCACGTTGGCGGGCACGGCGCGGGTGAGCATGGTGCCGCGGATCGACACGTACATCTAGTGGCAGGTGTAGGTCGGGCTGGTGTCCTTGACCGAACCGTCGACGCCGATGAGCTGCCAGGCGAACGTGGTGTCGGTGAAGTTCAGCTTCAGGACGCCGAAGGTGTTGGTGAGCCGCTTCTGGCTGTTCGGCTGGACGTTCTCGATGTTGTACGGCGAGGCCCCGCCCATCCCGCCGAGGATCTCGACGATGCCGTTGGGGTCGGCCTGCGCGGTCGGGCTCTGGGGCCCGAATCGCTCGTAGTGGTGGTCGTGCCCGTTGAGGACGAGTTCGGCGCCGGCGGCGTACAGGCGCTGCCAGACCGGACGGCTGACCGGGTCGTTGCCGTGCGAACCGGAGCTGAACAACGGGTGGTGCCAGTAGGCGGCCACGCACCGCTTGGTGTTGGCGGCCAGGTCCGCGCTGAGCCAGTCGAGCTGGGTCTGGCTGTCGAAGGAGTTGGAGTCGAGGGAGATGAAGTGCCATTCGCCGCGGTCGAAGCTGTAGTACGGCTTGCCCTGCGGATAGGCGATGGACCCGAAGTACGACTTGTAGCCGGCCAGCGGGCCCGCCGGGTCGTAGGTCTCGTGGTTGCCCGGCGAGGGGCGCGTCTTGGACTTGAACCGGCCCCACGTCTTGTCGTAGTAGTTCCGGAAGTCCGACAGCAGCGCGTCGTCGTACTGGTTGTCGCCCATGGTGAGCACGAACTCGGGGTTCATGGACTCGACCAGGGCTGCGGTCTTGGGGTGGATGCAGGAGGAGCCGGAGGTGCACTGCTCGGCGATGTCGCCGGCGGCGGCGACGGTGAAGGAGGGGCCGCCGGGGTCGGGGGTGCCGCCGAACACCTGCATCTCCCACAGCGAGTAGCCGTAGGAGGTGCCGCGGGCGGTGCCGTACATGCGCACATAGCGGCCGGAGGCGGTGAGGGTCAGGTCGTCGAGACCGCCGTCGCCCGAGGTCGTGGAGTAGACGGTGCTCCAGGTGGCGGCGTCGGGCGAGACCTGGATCTGGTACGCCTTGCCGTAGGCGACCTCCCAGAACAGCTTGACCCGCGAGATCTGCTGGACGCTGCCCAGGTCGACGCGGATCCACTGGGGATCGCTGCCTTCCAGGGAGGCCCAGCGGGTGGAGGTGAAGTTGCCGTCGACGGCCTTGCCCGAACTGTAGGAGGTGCCCTCCTTGGAGGAGGACGAGGCGGGCTTGCCCTGCGACAGCAGGGTCTCGACGACGGCGGAGGCGGTAGTGGCGGTGGCGGTGGCCGGGGTTAACAACCCGGCCATCAGGACGAGGACGGAGAGCAGAGACCAGCGTGCTCTGGACATGGCGAATCTCCTGGGGGGCGAGATCTGGGCATGATCCGTTGAGCAGCCGGGACAGCGGGTGGTTTCCTCGCTGAGCGCGTCACCCCTGGCGGGGCCGCGCCGAGCCGCTTACCGGTGATCGTGGCAAGCGGCAACGAGCGTGTCAAGTTAGTTAGGAAGGTTTCTTAACCTCCGATGCACGCCGGACCGAGCAACTCCCTGAGATCGCCCACCAGAGACGGCGACGGCGTGACCCGCAACCGGTCCTCGACCCGCAGGACCGTCGTCTTCGGCCCGTGATGCACCTGGAGGCGCACCTCGGAGGTGCCGGGGTGGGCGATCAGGATCTCCTTCAAGCGGGCGACGACCGGCGGCGTGCAGCGGCCGAGCGGCAGGCTGACCGTCAGCGGCCCGCCCGCCTCCCGGGTCAGGTCGGGCGCGGTCACCTCCATCGCGACGATCTTCGCGACGTCCTCGCGCTTGTCGATGCGGCCCTTGACGAAGACGATCGCGTCCTCGGCCAGGATCGTCGAGCACAGCAGGTACGCCGACGGGAAGATCATGACCTCGATGGCGCCTTCGAGGTCCTCCAGCTGGGTGAGGACCCAGGTGTCGCCCTTCTTGGTGACCTTGCGCTGCACGCCCGACAGGATGCCGCCGACGGTGACGACCTGGCCGTCGGCTCGGCCGTCGTCCTGCAGGGCCGCGATCGAGCAGTCGGCGCCGGAGGCCAGGACGTGCTCGACGCCGAACAGCGGGTGGTCGGAGACGTACAGGCCCAGCATCTCCCGCTCGAACTGCAGCAGCGTGTTCTTGTCCCACTCCCCCACCGGGATCTGCACGTCGAAGGTCTGGTCCTCGCCGCCCTCGATGGCGCCGAACAGGGAGTCCTGGCCGATGGCCTCGTTCTTCTTGATGTCGATGATCGCGTCGACGGCCTGCTCGTGCACCATGACCAGGCCCTTGCGGACGTGGCCGAGCGAGTCGAAGGAGCCCGCCTTGATCAGCGACTCGATGACGCGCTTGTTGCAGACGACCGCCGGGACCTTGCGCAGGAACTCCTTGAAGTCGGCGAAGCGCCCCTTCTGCCTGCGCGCGCCGATGATGCCGTCGACGACGTTGCCCCCGACGTTGCGGATGGCCGACAGGCCGAAGCGGATGTCGGTGCCGCGCGGGGTGAAGTCGAAGTCGGAGTCGTTGACGTCCGGCGGGAAGACCTTGATGCCCATGCGGCGGCACTCGTTGAGGTAGAGCGCCGACTTGTCCTTGTCGTCCTTGACCGAGGTGAGCAGGGCGGCCATGTACGCGGCCGGGTAATTGGCCTTGAGGTAGGCGGTCCAGTAGGAGACCAGGCCGTAGCCGGCGGTGTGGGCCTTGTTGAAGGCGTAGTCGGAGAAGGGCAGCAGGATGTCCCACAGAGCCTTGACGGCGGCGGCCGGGTAGCCGTTGTCCTTCATGCCCTTGTCGAAGAACTCGTACTGCTTGTCCAGCTCGGACTTCTTCTTCTTGCCCATCGCGCGCCGCAGCAGGTCGGCGCCGCCGAGCGAGTAGCCGGCGACCTTCTGCGCGATGGCCATGACCTGCTCCTGATAGACGATCAGGCCGTGGGTCGTGTCGAGGATGTCGCGCAGGGGCTCTTCGAGCGCCTCGTGGATCGGGGTGATCTCCTGCTGGCCGTTCTTGCGCAGCGCGTAGTTGGTGTGGGAGTTGGCGCCCATCGGGCCGGGGCGGTAGAGCGCGAGGGCGGCGGAGATGTCCTCGAAGCTGTCGGGGCGCATCAGGCGCAGCAGCGAGCGCATGCCGCCGCCGTCGAGCTGGAAGATGCCGAGGGTGTCGCCGCGCGCCAGCAGCTCGTACGTCCTGACGTCGTCGAGCGGCAGGTCGAGCAGCTCGATCGCCTCGCCGGTCGCCGACTCGATGGCCTTGAGGCAGTCGTCGATGATCGTCAGGTTGCGCAGGCCCAGGAAGTCCATCTTCAGCAGGCCGAGCGTCTCGCAGGTCGGGTAGTCGAACTGCGTGATGATCACGCCGTCGGAGTCGCGGCGCATGATCGGGACGTAGTCGGTCAGGACCTCCGACGACATGATGACGCCGGCGGCGTGCACGCCGGTCTGCCGGATCAGCCCCTCCAGGCCCTTGCCGAGGTCCATCGTCGCCTTGACGTCGGCGTCCTCGTCGTAGAGCCTGCGCAGCTCGCCGGCCTCCGGGTAGCGCGGGTGGTCCTTGTCGAAGATGCCCGACAGCGGGATGTCCTTGCCCATGACGGCGGGCGGGAAGGCCTTGGTGACCCGGTCGCCCAGCGCGTAGGGGTAGCCCAGGACGCGGCCGGCGTCCTTGATGGCGGCCTTCGCCTTGATGGTGCCGAACGTGGCGATCATGGCGACCTTGTCGGCGCCCCATTTCTCGGTCACGTAGCGGATCACGTCGGCGCGCCGGCGCTCGTCGAAGTCGATGTCGACGTCGGGCATGGAGACGCGCTCGGGGTTGAGGAAGCGCTCGAAGATCAGGCCGTGCGGGATCGGGTCGAGGTCGGTGATGCCCAGGGCGTACGCGACCAGGGATCCGGCGGCCGAGCCCCGGCCGGGCCCCACGCGGATGCCGTTGTTCTTGGCCCACATGATGAAGTCGGCGACCACGAGGAAGTAACTCGGGAAGCCCATCTGGACGATGACGCCCAGCTCGTTCTCGGCCCAGGAGCGGTGCTCCTCATCGACGCCGCCGGGGAAGCGGCGCTCCAGGCCCTTCCAGACCTCCTGGCGGAAGTATCGCTCCTCGGTCATCCCCTCGGGGACGGGGAAGGTCGGCATGAGGTTCTTGTGCTCGAAGAACCCGCTCGCGTCGACCTTCTCGGCCACCACCAGCGTGTTGCGGCAGCCCTCCGCCCACAGCTCGGAGGAGTCGACCGCGCGCATCTCGTCGGCGGACTTGATGAAGTAGCCGGAGCCGTCGAAGCGGAAGCGGTCGGGGTCGGACAGCTGCTTGCCGGTCTGGACGCAGAGCAGGGCGTCGTGGGAGGCGGCGTCGGACTCGTAGGTGTAGTGGGAGTCGTTGGTCACCAGCGGCGGGATGTTCAGCTCCTGGCCGATCCTGGCGAGGCCGTCGCGGACGCGGCGCTCGATCTCCAGGCCGTGGTCCATGATCTCCAGGAAGTAGTGCTCCCTGCCGAAGATCTCCTGGAACTTCGCCGCCGCCTTCACGGCTTCGTCGTACTGCCCGAGCCTGAGCCTGGTCTGCACCTCGCCGGACGGGCAGCCGGTCGTGGCCATGAGGCCGCCGGCGTGCTCGGCCAGGATCTCGGCGTCCATACGGGCCCACTTGCGGTGGAAGCCCTCGGTGTAGGCGCGTGAGGACAGCCGCATCAGGTTGTGCAGGCCGGTCTTGTCGCGCGCCCAGATCGTCATGTGGGTGTAGTAGCCGCCCGCGGAGACGTCGTCCCTCTTCTGGTGGGGCTCGCCCCACAGCACGGGCCGTTTGTTCTGCCTCATCTCGGGGGCGACGTAGGCCTCGATGCCGATGATCGGCTTCACGCCGGCCGCCGTGGCCTGCCGGTAGAAGTCGTAGGCGCCGTGCATGTTGCCGTGATCGGTGATGGCTATCGCGGGCATGCCCAGCTCCCCGACCTGTCCGAACATCTGCTTGAGCCGCGCGGCCCCGTCGAGCATGGAGTACTCGGTGTGCACGTGCAGATGGACGAACGAGTCGCTGGACGACATGGAGCGGCGCCTCCCGGACGGACGTGGCGTGCGCTCCGACTCTAGTAGTCCGCACCGACAGTTCGGGGGCGGCCACCGGAGCCGCACGACGGCGCGCCCCTCTGGCCGCGGCCACCGGCGTGGATATCGTCGCCATGACGGAGTGCGACGGAAGGCTCACACAGTGCAGACGGACGAAGGCTACACCCACGCGCTGGGCAACCGGCACGTCCAGATGATCGCGATCGGCGGCGCGATCGGGGTCGGCCTGTTCCTGGGCGCGGGCGGCAGGCTGGCCGCGGCCGGGCCCGCGCTGGTGCTGTCCTACGCCGCCGCCGGCCTGGCGGCCTTCTTCGTCATGCGGGCATTGGGCGAACTGGTGCTCTACCGGCCCACGTCCGGCTCGTTCGTCGACTACGCCGACGAGTTCGTCGGCCCGTGGGCCGCCTTCGCCAGCGGCTGGATGTACTGGATCAACTGGGCCTTCACCGGCATCGCCGAACTGACGGCGATCGCCACCTACGTCCACCGCTGGGCGCCCCACTTCCCCACCTGGGCCACCGCGCTGCTCGCCCTGGGCCTGGTGCTGGTGGTCAACCTGCTGTCGGTGCGGCTCTTCGGCGAGCTGGAGTTCTGGTTCGCGCTGCTGAAGGTGCTGGCGATCATCACCTTCCTCGTGGTCGGACTCTGCGCGGTGCTGTTCTCCGTGGGCGCGGCCACCCCGGCCAACCTCGTCGCGCACGGCGGTTTCTTCCCCAACGGCTTCGGCGTCGTGCTGATGAGCCTGCAGGCCGTGGTCTTCGCGTACGCCTCCATCGAGCTGGTCGGCATCACCGCCGGGGAGACCGCCAACCCCCGCCAGGTCATGCCCAAGGCCATCAACGGCGTCATCTGGCGCATCGCCGTCTTCTACGTCGGCTCGGTCATCCTGCTGGCGATGGTGCTGCCCTGGACCGCCTACAGCGCCGACAACTCGCCGTTCGTCACGTTCTTCGCCAGCCTCGGCGTGCCGTGGGCGGCCGACGCCATGAACCTGATCGTGATCACCGCCGCCATGTCGTCGTGCAACTCCGGCCTCTACTCCACGGGCCGTATCCTGCGCTCGATGGCGACGAAGGGCGAGGCGCCCGCGTTCGCCGCGCGGCTCAGCGGGCGGCACGTCCCCATCGGGGGCATCCTGCTGACGGCCGCCGTCTTCCTGGCCGGGGTGGCGTTGTTCTACTACGTGCCCGAGCGCGCGTTCAACATCGCCACGGCGGTGGCCTCGCTCGGCGTGATCACCACCTGGGGGACGCTGGTCTACTGCCAGCTCCGGCTGCGCCGGCGCGGGCACGTCTCGCCGTTCAGGATGCCGGGCACGCCGTACACGAACTGGGCGACGCTGGCGTTCCTGGCGCTGGTGGTGCTGCTCATGCCGTTCGCCGACGACGACCAGCGGGTGGCGTTCTTCCTGCTGCCGCTGCTCGCCGCCGGGATCGCGATCGGCTGGAAGATCACCGCCGCGCGGCGGCGCGCCCACCGTGCGGGTCCTCCGCCCATGCCGTAGACCGCCGGTCCGGTGAACGCGTGGCGACAAATGATGTCGAAAAGATTACATCTGGCGTCTACCTGCCATAGCTTGCTACCCGCAGAACGGACTGACTCTTACGTGAGTCGCCGTTGATCCCCCGCTATGGGAGTATTTCTTGGCCTAGAGGAGGGTTTGAGGCCGTTGACGTCGGATCGTACGCAGCGTGGTCGCCGCATCGCCGGCCGCTACCAACTGCAGGAGCCCATCGGCAGGGGCGGCATGGGGATCGTCTGGCGGGCCCATGACGAACTGCTCGATCGCACCGTCGCGGTCAAGGAGGTCCGTTACGCGGCCGCCCTGGGCGACGAGGTCCAGTTGCTCAACCGGCGTACCATGCGCGAGGCCAGGGCGGCGGCCAGGTTCGAGCATCCCAACGTGATCATCGTGCACGACGTGATCGAAGAGGACGACCGCCCCTGGATCGTCATGCAGCTCGTGCCCTCACGCTCCCTCGGCGCGGTGATCAAGCAGGACGGGCCGCTGCAGCCCGCCCGCGTGGCCGAGATCGGGGTCGCCGTCCTCGACGCGCTG
Organism: Nonomuraea sp. NPDC050547; assembly: GCF_044457345.1. Classification (NCBI taxonomy): domain Bacteria; kingdom Bacillati; phylum Actinomycetota; class Actinomycetes; order Streptosporangiales; family Streptosporangiaceae; genus Nonomuraea; species Nonomuraea sp. NPDC050547. The sequence goes on along the minus strand of NZ_JBITGW010000001.1, from coordinate 607,094 downwards.
CACCGGGCCCACGAGGCGGGCGTCCTGCATCGCGACGTCAAGCCCGAGAACGTGCTGCTGGCCGACGACGGCCGCGTGGTGCTGACCGACTTCGGCATCGCCACGCTGGAGACCGAGACGCAGCTGACCATGACCGGCCTGGCCGGAACGCCCGCGTTCATCGCGCCGGAGCGGCTCAAGGGCCTGCCCGCACGGCGTGAGTCGGACCTGTGGTCGCTGGGCGCCACCCTCTACACGGCGGTGGAGGGCAAGTCGCCGCACGAGCGCGGCATGGCGCTGGCGACCATGCACGCGGTGCTGACCGACGAGCCCGACGCCTCGCACAACGCCGGGCCGCTCAAGCCCATCATCGACGGACTGCTGGTCAAGGAGCCGGTGCAGCGGCTGACGTACGAGGAGACGGCGCGCATGCTGCGCCGGATCGTCATGCAGTCGCACTCCGAGGCCGTGGTGGCCGTGGACGACATGCCCACCGACCCCAACCTCAAGCCCGTGGCGGCCGCCGTACCGGAGACCGGGACCAAGATCGCCCGGCCGACGCGGATCGACACCTCCGCGCTGGAGAGCGCGGCCGTGGAGCAGGCGCGCACGGCCGAGCGCGAGCGCGCCGCCGCGGAACGCGAACGGGAGCAGATCCGCAAGCGGGAACTGGAGCGCGAACGGGCGCGAGCCCGCGAGCGCGAGAAGGCCGCGGAACGCGAGCGGGCCCGTGAGCGGGAAAGGGCGAGGGAGCGGGAGGCCGCCAGGGAGCGCGAGCGGGAAGCGGCCAGGCAGCGGGCGGCGCTCGCGGCCGAAGCGCCCGCCGACGCCGACGATCCGGACTCCTGGGACCTGGTCCCGCCCGCCCCGGCGGCCGAGCTCACCCATCCCTCAGGCGAGGGCGGCCGCCGCCGTTACGGCCCGCTCCTCGCGGTCGGCGCGGCCGTGATCCTGGTCGCCGGGATCGGCGGCTACCTCGGCCTGAACTCGGCCCTGGACAAGGGAGACAAGACAGAGGATCCGGGGCGCTCCCAGCAGAGCGCCGCGGTGACCTCCAGCCCGGAGAAGAGCCCGCCGGAGCAGGCCGACCCCTCCCCCACCCCGGAGGCGTCCAAGGCGGAGGGCGTGCTGCCCGACGGCTGGAAGATGCACAAGGACAAGTCGGGCTTCTCCCTGGCCCTGCCCAAGGGCTGGAAGGAGTTCAAGCGCGAGGGCAGCCAGATCTTCTACCGCGGACCCGGCGCCGGATCCAACGCCTTCGTGGCGATCGACCAGATCGACAAGGCCGGCGACGACCCGGTCGGCGACTGGAAGCGGCAGGAGAAGTCGGCCAAGAACATCTTCGGCGGCTACAAGAAGATCCACATCAAGAAGGTCGACTACATGGTGGCGGCGGCGGACTGGGAGTTCACCTGGAACACCAACACCGGTGAGACCCGGGTCCGCAACCGGGGCTTCGTCACCGAAGGCGGCATGGGCTACTCCATCTACTGGCACAACCTGGCCAGCCGATGGAAGAAGGACCTGCACTTCTTCGACACCTTCGCCGCCACCTTCAAACCCGCCAAGTAGGCTGCACCGCGTGGAACGGCTGGTCAGCAACCGCTATCGCCTCATCGAGCCGATCGGCGAAGGCGGCATGGGCGTGGTGTGGCGCGCCCACGACGAGCTGCTCGACCGTCCCGTGGCCGTCAAGGAGGTCCGCTACTCCGGCGTCGGCGAGGCCAAGCGGAGCGAGCTCAACCGGCGCACGATCCGGGAGGCGAGGGCCGCCGGGCGACTGGAGCACCCGTCGGTGGTCGTGGTGTACGACGTGGTCGAGGAGGACGGCCGCCCCTGGATCGTCATGAACCTCGTGCGCTCGCGCTCGCTGGCCAAGGTGGTCGGCGACGGCGGCCCGCTGCCGCCCGGCACGGTGGCGGCGATCGGCGCGGCGCTGCTGGACGCGCTGCGCACCGCGCACGCCGCCGGCGTGCTGCATCGCGACGTGAAGCCGGAGAACGTGCTGCTGGCCGACGACGGCCGCGTGGTGCTGACCGACTTCGGCATCGCCACGCTGGAGGCCGAGCAGGGCCTGACCGCGACGGGCCACCTGGTCGGCACGCCCGCGTACATGCCGCCCGAGCGCCTCAACGGCCTGCCCGCCGGGCCGGAGTCCGACCTCTGGTCGCTGGGCGCGACCCTGTACACCGCGGTCGAGGGCAGGCCGCCCTACCGCGGCGACTCGTGGGCCGCCACGGTGGCCGCCGTCCTGCGCGACCCGCCCGCCCCGTCGGCGCGCGCGGGCGCGCTCGCGCCGGTCATCGAGGGTCTGCTGCGCCGCGACCCGGCCGCCCGCATCCCCGCCGCCCAGGCCGCCGCACTGCTCCAGACGGCATCCGGTACGGCCCCGCCGCCCCACGGCCACGGCGGGCCGCCCGGCGTCGCCGGCCACGAACCCACCCTCCACAACGACGGCCACCCCACGGGCGCGTCGCGGACCGGACGCCGCCCACGCTGGGTCGTCGCCTCCACCGCGCTCGTCGCCGTGGGCGGCCTGGCCACGGCCGGTTTCCTGCTGTCGGGCCGGCTGGCCGGCACCGCCGCGCCCAAGTCCACCCCCACGCCGCCCGCCACCGGCGTCACCGTCCCCCCCACCCCTTCAACGACCGCCACGCCGTCCCCGGCGCCGCCCGACGGCTGGCGCACGGTCACCAGCAAGACCGGCGCCTTCTCCGTGGCCGTGCCCGAGAGCTGGAAGGGCAGCAAGAGCCCCGACCGCGACAGCATCTCCTGGACCGGCCCCGGCACCGGCGGCCAGCTCATCGTCGAATGGACCGACGACGTCTGGAGCGACCCCGTCCAGCACTGGAAGAACGTCGAAGGCGACATCCTGCGCAGGAACGAGTTCCGCGACTACAAGCGGATCGCGATCAGGCGGCTGACGTACCTGGGCCGGCCCGCCGCCGACTGGGAGTTCACCCGGGTGAAGGGCACGACGAGGGTGCACGTCATCACGCGCGGCTTCCGCGCCGCCGACGGCCGCCCCTACGCCGTCTACTGGGAGCTGCCCGACAGCCGCTGGGAGGACCACGTGAACTACTTCAACACCTTCGTGGAGTATTTTCGGGTGTTGTGAAGGAGCAGGCGAACTTCTGGCGGCACCCGGCGGTGCCCGAGGTCAACCTGCTCAAAGCCCGTTACGTCACCCACCGCTTCACCCGCCACACCCACGCCGAGTACGCGATCGGGCTGATACTCGACGGCGTCGAGGAGTTCCAGAACCGCGGCTCCACCCACCGGGCGGGCTCCGGCGAGATCGTGCTGGTCAACGCCGACTCGGTGCACACCGGTCACGCGGGGACGCCTGACGGGTGGGCCTACCGGATGCTGTACCCGTCGGCCGAGGCCATGACGGAGGTGGCGGCCGAGCTGGGCCTGCCGTACGCGCGGCCGTTCTTCCCCGAGCAGGTGGTGAGCGATCCGGCGCTGGCGGGGCTGCTGGGGCGCACGCATCTGGCGGCCGAGCGCGGCGACGACCTGACGGCCTCGACGCTGATGCGGACCTTCTTCGCCCAGCTGATGTCGCGCCACTCGACGCCGCCGCACGCTCCGCCGGACGGTCCGCGGGCGGGCGGGCGTGAGGTGGAGGCGGCGCTGGAAATGCTGCGCGCGCGCATGGTGGACCCGCCGACGCTGGAGGAACTGGCGGCGGCGGTGGGCGCGCGGCCGTTCCCGCTGCTGCGGGCGTTCAAGGCGGCGACGGGCCTGCCGCCGCACGCCTACCTCACCTCTTTGCGGGTACGGCAGGCCCGCTCGCTCCTGGAGACGGGCACCCCGCCGGCCCTGGTGGCGGCCGAGGTGGGCTTCACCGACCAGGCCCACCTGAACCGGCACTTCAAGCGCATCGTGGGCGTGCCACCGGCGGCGTACCGGCGCTCCGCAGGAACGTACAAGACGGAGGAAGGCCCAGCTTCCTAGCCTTACCCTCATGGAACAGACAACAACCCGTTCCGCCGCGATCCGGGACGGTTTGGGCGTCGGACTGGCGGTGGGCCTGTCCGGCGTCGCCTTCGGAGCCGCGGCCGTCACCGCGGGACTGGACGTGGCGCAGGCGTGCGTGCTGAGCCTGCTGACCTTCACGGGCGCCTCGCAGTTCGCCCTGACCGGCGCCGTCGGCGCGGGCGGCGACCTGGTCTCGGCCACCGCCGGGGCCCTGCTGCTCGGCACCCGCAACACCCTGTACGGCCTGCGCCTGGCCGACCTCCTCCAGGTCCGCGGCGGGCGCAGGGCGGTGACGGCGCACGGCGTCATCGACGAGAGCACCGCCGTCGCCCTCGCCCAGCCGAACCCGGCGGCGGCCAGGGCCGGGTTCACCACCACGTTCGTCACGCTCTACGTCATGTGGAACCTCACCACGCTCGCCGGCGCGCTCGGCACCTCCTTCCTGGGCGACCCGGGCATGCTGGGCCTGGACGTCGTCGGCCCGGCCACGTTCCTGGCCATCCTGTGGCCGCGGCTGCGGGAACGTTCCGAACTGCGCACACTCGCGCTGACCGGCGCGCTCATCGCGCTGGCCGCCACGCCGTTCCTGCCGCCGGGCGTGCCCGTGCTGGTGGCGGCGGCGGCCGTGCTGGTGGTGATGGTCCGATGACGCTCTGGTGGGCGATCGCGATCGTCTGCGCGGGCTGCTACGCGCTGAAGCTGGCGGGCCTGGCCGCTCCGCGCAAGGTGCTGGACCACCCGCTCGTGCACCGCTTCTCCGAACTGGTGCCCGTGGCGCTGCTGGCCGCGCTGATCGCGGTGCAGATGTTCACCGCGCAGGGCCGCCTGGACTTCGACCTGGCCAGGACCGCCGGGCTGGGCGCCGCCGTGGTCGCGCTGCTGTTGCGCGCGCCGTTCCTGGCCGTGCTGGCATCGGCGGCCGTCGTCACCGCGCTTGTCAGGCTCTTTACCGGGTAGACGCCCCGCATGTCCGAATCTGCGGGGATCGTCGGCGGCCGCTACCGTCTGCTCAGGACCATCGGCAAGGGTGGCATGGGCACCGTCTGGCAGGCCCATGACGAGGTGCTCGGCCGGGACGTGGCAGTCAAGGAGATCCAGCCGCCACCCGGCCTCAGCGGCCCCGAGCGCGAGGTGTTCACCGTACGGACCTTCCGCGAGGCGCGGGCCGCCGGACGGGTCGCCCACCCGGGCGTGGCCACCGTCTACGACGTGCTGGAGGAACACGGGCACCCCTGGATCATCATGCAGCTCGTGCCCTCGCGCACGCTGGGTGAGCTGGTGCGGGAGGAGGGCGCGCTGCCGCCGGTCCAGGCGGCGGCGATCGGCCTGCAGCTCATGCGGGCGTTGCGGGCGGCGCACGCGGCCGGGGTCCTGCACCGCGACGTCAAACCGGACAACGTGCTGCTCACCGACGACGGCCGGGCGGTGCTGACCGACTTCGGCATCGCCACCACCGAGGACGACGCCTCCCTCACCAGGACCGGCGTCCTGGTCGGCACCCCCGCCTTCATCGCCCCGGAGCGCGCCGCGGGCACCACAGCGCGTCCCGCCGCCGACCTATGGTCGCTCGGCGTCACCCTGTACATGGCCGTCGAGGGCCACTCCCCCTTCCAGCGCGGGCACGCGCTGGCCACGCTGGGCGCCGTCATGCACGATCCCCCGGGGCCGCTGTCCAAGGCGGGGCCGCTGGGCCCGGTCATCCTGGGACTGCTGGAGAAGAACCCCGCCGACCGCCTGACCGCCGAGGACACCGAGCGCCACCTGCACGCCATCACCACCGGCCTCGCCCCCGAACCCACCGCCCCCATCCCGGGGACCGGAGCCGCAAGCACGGGCGGCGTGGGAGCGGGCGGCTCGGGCTCGCATGGCGCGGGCGTCGCGGGAGCGGATGCGGGTGTTGCGGGAGCGGGCGCGGGTGTCGCGGGTGCGGGTGTTGCGGGTGCGGGCGCGGGTGTCGCGGGTGGGTATGGCGGCGGGCCTGGTGGCGGGAGCGGTGGCCGTGGCGGGCGTGGGTCCGGACGGCATGGGCGGGGCAAGGGGCGGGCGGGGCGAGTGGCCGCGCTGAGCGGGCTCGTGCTGGCGGCGGGCCTGGTGACGGGCGGGGTGGCGTGGTGGTCGGAGCGCGACGTGGCCACCCCGACGCCCTCGACACCCGTGGTGAAGAGCACCCCCACGCGCGGTTCCTCGCCGTCCGGCACTCCCCCGCCGTCCTCCGCCCCGCCCACCGAGTCCCCGGTACGGCAGAGCCCCACCGCCCGGCCCACCACGCGATCCCCGGACCCCGATCCCACCCCGTCCAGGAAGCCCACCCCCACCCGCTCGGCCACCGAGAAGGGCGACGACGACAAGCCCGGCGAGGTCGACCCGTCGGAGAACGGCGACGGGAAGGGCGGCGAGAACAAGCAGGACGAGGGCAAGAACGAGGACCAGCAGAACGAGGACCCCGGTTCCGGCGTCGCGATGGGCCGGTCCGGCGCAAAGGGCTGAAGCACCCGGGCCCGAAGACGCCCTGGGCTCGTGAAGGCCACAAAGGCGTGGGGGTCAGGTCAGAGCGGTAGCCGTACCGTGAAGGTGGTGCCTGTGCCGGGGGTGGACGCGGCCCGCACCTCGCCGCCATGGGACGCCACGACGGCGGCCACGATCGACAGCCCCAGCCCCGACCCCCCGAGCCGGCGCCCGTCGGCCTGCCGGTGCTCGCCGCGCCAGAAGCGCTCGAACACCCGCTCGGTCTGCTCCTCGCTCAGGCCCGGTCCCTCGTCGGCGACCTCCAGCACCGCGTGCCCGCCCTCCCTGTCCAGGCGGACGACGGCGGGGGTGCCGGGCGGCGTGTGGTCCAGGACGTTCTTGAGCAGGTTGCCGACGACCTGGCGGAGCCTGAGCGGGTCGCCGGTCACGGTGACGGGGGTGGCGCACTCCAGTCCGATCACGCGCCCGGGGTCCATGGCGTGGGCGTCGGAGAGGGCGTCGGCGGCCAGCGCCATGAGGTCGACGGGCGTGCGCTCCAGGGGGCGGCCCTGGTCGAGGCGGGCCAGGAGCAGCATCTCGTCGACCATCGAGCCCATGCGCCCCGCCTCGGCCTCGATGCGGTGCATGGCCCGCGCCAGGTCCTCCGGGCGGCCGTCGGCGCCGCGGCGGAACAACTCGGCGTAGCCGCGGATGGTGGCGATCGGGGTGCGCAGTTCGTGGGAGGCGTCGGCGACGAACCTGCGCAGCCGTTCCTCCGAGGACTCCCGCTGGCGGAACGCCCCCTCCAGCTGGCCGAGCATCGCGTTGAGCGCGTGGGCCAGGCGGCCCACCTCGCCGACCGGGCGGGCGGCCTCGACGCGGCGCTCCAGGTTGCCCGCGCCGATGTCGGCGGCGGCCTCGACCATGCGGTCCAGCGGGCGCAGCCCCTTGCGGATCAGGTGGGCGGCCAGGAACGTCAGCAGGACCAGCGCCGCCGCCGAGGTGCCGGCAAGGACCCAGGCCACCCGCGAGGTCAGCTCGTCGGAGGCGGCCACGAGCGCCTCCGGCGTGTTCATGGCCAGCAGCCTGCTGCCGCCGGATCCGCGCCAGTCCTGCAGCGCGCCGAACGTGGCCCCGGCCACGAGCCCCAGCGCCAGCGTGACCAGCCCGACCGTGGTGAGCACCAGCCGGGTACGCAGGGTCATCGGTCCTCCCTGGGCAGGCGCAGCACGTAGCCGATCCTGGGCATGGTGTGGATCAGCGGGGGCTCGAAGGCGTCGACCTTGCGGCGCAGGTAGCTGATGTAGGTCTGGACGACGCCGTCGTTGCCGCCGAAGTCGTAGTCCCAGACGTGGTCGAGGATCTGGCGTTTGGACATGACCTTGCCCGCGTTGGCGACCAGGAAGCGCAGCAGCTTGAACTCGGTCGGGGTCAGGTCGATGCGCCGGCCGGCCCGCCAGACCTCGTAGGTGTCGTCGTCCACGACCAGGTCGGCGAACCCGGCGCGGGCCGGGCTCTGCGCGGCCCCGCTGGTCCTGCGCAGCACGGCGTGGATGCGCAGGATCAGCTCCTCCAGGCTGAACGGCTTGGTGACGTAGTCGTCGCCGCCGACGGTCAGTCCGGTGATCTTGTCCTCGGTGGCGTCGCGCGCGGTGAGGAAGACGACGGGCACCTGGGAGCCGGCCGTCCTGATCCGGTGGCAGACCTCGGTGCCGAGGATGTCGGGCAGCAGCACGTCCAGCACGATCAGGTCGGGGTCGAAGCTCTGGGCCAGCGCGACCGCGGACGCCCCGCTGCCGGCGATCCGGGTCTCGAACCCCTCGTAGCGCAGGGCGGTGGAGACCAGGTCGGCCAGGTACGGTTCGTCGTCGACGACCAGGATTCGGCTCACGGGACCAGTCTTTCCCGTCCGTTCTGTGAAAGCCCATAAAGATCTCTGTGAAACCGCACTCACATGCTTTCCTCAGAACGCCCACAGAGCGGGCACCGGCGGCGCTGCTCGACTGTTCGCATGGAGAGAATCTCGGCCTTCGTACTCGGCCGCAAGGGCCTCGTCACGCTGCTGGCCGTCCTTGCCTTCCTGATCGGCATGGGCGCCACCCCGATCGCGATCCAGCGGCTGTCGGAGGAGTACTCCCACGCCGGCATGCCCGCCTTCGACGCCAACCAGGAGATCGTCCGTCTCTACGGCAACGGCGGCTACCAGCGTCCGTTCGTACCGGTCGTGGTGCTGCCCGAGGGCACGACCGCGACCGGCCAGCGGGCGGCGCTCGCCCGCGCGTACGACGCGGTGTCCGCGGCGATGCCCCAGGCACGTGTCGTGTCGTTCGCCGGTACCGGGGACACGAAGCTGGTCGGCTCGGACGGCCGTACCACCTTCGGCCTGGTCTACCCCGGCACCTACTCCGACGGCAGCCCACCGGGCGGCGGCCTCGGCGAGACGCCCGACGAGGGCCCGGTGATCAGGGCGGCGATGAGCCCGCACCTTCCGCAGGGCAGCCGGGTCGAGGTGACCGGCCTGGACGCGCTGGCGCCCAGCGTGGACGCCGGCGGCGTGGACGTGCCCACGAAGATCGGCATCGGCGTGCTGGCCGCCGTGCTCGTGCTGCTGCTGGTCTTCCGCTCGGCGCTGGCCCTGGTGCCGGTGCTGATCTCGGTGCTGGCGGTGTTCGTGTCGTTCATCGCGATCCTGCTGCTGACGTTCGTGATGACCGTGCACGACGTGGCGCTGACCACGATGCCGCTGCTCGGGCTCGGCATCGCGGTGGACTACTCGTTGCTGATCGTGGCGCGCTGGCGGGAGGAGCAGGCCAACGGCCACCGGGGCGACGAGGCGGTCCACCGGGCCATGGCGGGGGCCGGGCGGGCGGTGCTGTTCAGCGGCGTGGCCGTCGCGATTGGGCTGGTGACCATGGTGGTGCTGCCGGTGCCGTTCCTGCGCAGCCTGGGCGTCGCCGGGATGATCATCGCGGCGGTGAGCGTGCTGGTGACGCTGACCGTGCTGCCGGTCCTGCTCGCCCGCGCCGGCCGGCGCCTGGACCGCAGGAGGAGCGGCTCGCAGGACGGCGGCGTACGCTTCGCCCGCGAGGCGCGCGCGGGCCGGGCCTGGTCGGCGTGGGCGCACGCGGTGGTGCGCCGGCGCTGGCCGGCCGCGATCGTGGCCGGCGGGCTGCTGGCCGCGCTCTGCTACACCGCCCTGGGCGTCAACCTCGGCCTGCCGGAGAGCGCGCACCTGCGCACCTCCGGTTCGGGGTACGCCGGGCTGACCGCGCTGCGGCAGGCGGGTGTGCCGACCGGCTCCATCACCCCGTTCGACGTGCTGGTGAAGGGTGACCCGGCGACGGCCACCGCCATGATCGCCGGGGTGGAGGGCGTCTCGGCGGTGCTGTCGCCGGACACGCCCGGCTGGCGCCGCGAGGGCACCGCCGTCCTGGCCGTGCTGCCCTCGGCCGAGAACGGCACCGACGCCGGCGAGGCGACCATCGCCCGCGTGCGCGCCGCGGTGCCGGACGGCGTGCTGGTCGGCGGCAACGCGGCGCAGAGCATGGACTTCCGTGAGCACACCTACGGCGCCTTCCCGTGGATGTTCGCGATGATCGCGCTGGTGACGTTCGTGATGCTCGCCCGCGCGTTCCGCTCGCTGCTGCTGCCGCTGAAGGCCGTTCTGCTCAACCTGCTGTCGCTGGGCGCGGTGATCGGCGCGATGGTGCTCATCTGGCAGTACGGCTGGGGCACCAGGGAGGTCCTGGACATCCAGCCGACCGGGGCCATCGGGGAGTTCGTCCCGCTGACCATCTTCGCGTTCCTGTACGGGCTGAGCATGGACTACGAGGTGTTCCTCCTGGCCAGGATGCGGGAGGAGTACGACAAGTCCGGAAACACGGCGCAGGCGGTCGTGGAGGGGGTCGGGCGGACCGGGCGGCTGGTGACCTCGGCGGCGCTGATCCTGTTCATCTCCTTCGCGGTGCTGGCGATGACGCCGGAGCTGGACGTCAAGGTGTTCGCCAGCGGGCTCGCGCTCGGGATCGCCCTGGACGCCACACTCATCCGGGCCGTGCTCGTGCCGGCGGCGGTGGCGATGATGGGGCGCTGGAACTGGTGGCTGCCGGGGTGGGCGGCACGCGTGCTGTTCGTGCGGCCCTCGCCGCTGCGGCACGAGGATCGGGTGGCGCCGGCCGTACCGGAACCCGTGGGCTGACCCCCGACCGGGCCGCCGCCCCACCCGGGGCGGCGGCCCCTCCCGGACCAAAGCCCCTCCCGGACCAAAGCCCCGCACAGACCCAAAGCCCCGCACGGATCGTAGGCCCCGCACAGGTCCAAAGGCCGGTGCGGAGCGCAGGGCCTGTCGGAGCGCAAGGGCTGTGCGGGCGCCGAAAAGCCCGCCCCCGGACGGGAGGCGGGCTGGTCGGGACGGGTGGTCAGGGGCGGGTGAGGACAGCGGCGGAGTTGAAGCCCCCGGCGCCGCGGGCGGTGACGAGGGCGGCCGACAGCCCGCGCACCAGGCGCGGCTCGGTGACCAGGTCCAGGTCGGTGGAGGTGGTGTTGATGGTGGGCGGGATGACCCCGTCGGCCAGGGCCAGCGCGGCCCACGCGAGGTCGAGCGCGGCGCCGCCCGAGCACAGGCGGCCGGTCATGGTCTTCGGGACGGTCACCGGTACCCGGCGCCCCCCGAAGACCTCCCGGAGCGCGGCCACCTCGGCCGCGTCCCGCTCCCGGCTGCCCGCGCCGTCGGCGAAGACGACGCCGACGTCGGCGGGGGTCAGCCCGGCTCTGGCGATCGCCTCGCGCATGGCCCGCGCGTACTGGCGGTGGTCGGGGCTGGGGTCGGTGACGTGGTGGGCGTCGTGGGTGGAGGCGGTCCCGGCGATCTCGGCGTAGACCGTGGGCGCGCCCCTGCCGTAGGCCGAGTCTCTCTCCTCGACCAGCAGGATCGCGCCTCCTTCCGCCGGGACGTACCCGGCGGCGTCCGGCGAGAAGGGCCGGTAGGCCAGGTCCGGGTCGGCGCCGCCGGACAGGGCCGTCTCGCTCGACTGGCAGGCCAGCGCGTAGGGGGACAGCGGCGCCTCGGTGCCGCCGGTGACGACCGCCTCGGTCCCGCCCCGTACGAGCCGCGCGGCCTCGGCCAGCGCGTCGATCGCCCCGGCCGCGTCGGCGACCAGGACGCCGCAGGCGCCCTTGAGCTGGTGCTTGATCGACAACTGGCCGCTGCTGGCGGCGTAGAACCAGCCGATCGACTGGTAGGCGCTGACCGCCTTCGGACCCTGGTTCCACAGCGCCTGGATCTCCCGCTGGCCGAAGGCGTTGCCGCCCGAGCCGCTCGCGGTCACCACCGACAGGTCGTACGGGTTCTCCATGCCGGGGTCGAAGGCGGCGTCGGCCAGCGCCAGATGTGCCGCGGCCAGCGCGAACCAGGTCCACCGGTCGGTCTGGACGCGCAGCTTGCTGTCGACGAACTCGCTGTCGTCGAAGCCGCGTACCCGGCCGGCCAGGGGTACCGGGCCCGCGCCGACGGCGGCGATGCGGTTCTCGCCGGCGAGTGAGGCCTCCCAGTGGTCGGTGACGCCCACCCCGGTGGGCGCCACCACGCCGAGGCCGGTGATGACCGCGCGGCGGGCGCTCACGCGGCCCCCGGGAAGGCTGCGCCCGAGAAGACCATCGCCGACTGGAAGCCGCCGAAGCCGCTGCCGGCCGACAGCACGTGCCCGGCCCGGACCTCGCGGGCGACCAGCGGCGTGTAGTCGAGGTCGCACTCGGGGTCGGGCGTGGCCAGGTTGGCCGTGGGCGGCACGACGCCGCGCTTCAGCACCAGCGCGCAGGCGGCCATCTCGATCGAGCCGATGGCGCCCAGCGAGTGGCCGACGACCGACTTGATCGAGCTGATCGGCACCCGCCTGGCGTGCTCGCCGAGCGCCCGCTTGTAGGCGGCGGTCTCGTGGCGGTCGTTCTGCTTGGTGCCGGAGCCGTGGGCGCTGATGTAGCCGATCGCCTCGGGCCCGAGCCTGGCCTGGGCGAGCGCGGCGGAGATCGCCTCGGCCAGTTCGTGCCCGTCGGGGCGCAGGCCGGTCATGTGGAAGCCGTTGGCGCGGGCGGCGTACCCGGAGACCTCGCAGTAGATCGTCGCGCCGCGCCGCATGGCGTGCTCGAGCTCCTCCACGACGAGGACGGCGGCGCCCTCGCCGAGTACGAAGCCCTTGCGGTCGGCGTCGAAGGGCCGCGAGGCGGCCTCCGGGTCGTCGTTGCTGGGGGTGGTGGCGCGGATGGCGTCGAAGCAGGCGACGGTGATCGGGGAGATGGGCGCGTCGGCCGCTCCCGTGATCATGATGTCCGCCTCGCCGTCCCGGATGAGCTGGAAGGCGCGGCCGATGGCGTCGATGCCCGAGGTGCAGCCGGTGGAGACCACCGCGGCCGGGCCGTGCGCGCCATAGCGTACGGCCAGCTCACTGGCCGCGCTGGAGGGCACGAGCGCCTGGTAGAGGAAGGGCCGCAGGTGGCGGTGGTCCACCTCCCAGTCGCGGCCGTGGTCGCTGGCGACCACGTACTCGTCCTCCAGGGTGATGGTGGCGCCGACGGCCGAGCCGAGCGAGACGCCCATCCGTTCGCGGTCGGCCGCCTCCAGGTCGAGCCCGGAGTCGGCGAGCGCCTCGTCGGCGCAGGCCAGCGCCATCTGCACGAACCGGTCGGTGCGCCTGATCTCGCGCGGCGTCAGGCCCGCGGCGGCGGGGTCGAAGTCCACCTCCGCGGCGATCTGGGAGCGGAAGGGCGAGGGGTCGAAGGCCGTGATCCGCCGTACGGCCGGCTTGCCGTCCACGATCCGGTTCCAGAACTCCTCGCGGCCCACGCCGCCCGGCGCGATGACGCCCAGGCCGGTGACGACCACACGCCTGGAGTTCACGAGGGTTCCTCGGTGTCGACGTGGCCCAGCTCGGGCCGGGGCGCGAGCGGGCAGAGCTGGAAGACCACGAGCGCCTCGACCTCGCCGACGTTCGTCAGCCGGTGGCGGACGTTGCGGGGCACGAACAGCGCCTGCTCGGCCTCCAGGACGACGGGCTCGCCGTCCAGGTCCACCTTGAGCGTGCCGGCGGCCAGGAAGAGGAACTCCTCCGAGTACGGGTGGTAGTGCTCGGCGACCTTCTCCCCGGGCGCCACGCGCACCGCGCCGCTGAAGCCCGACGTGGCGCCGCAGGTGGCGGGCGAGAGCAGGGTGCGCAGGTCGCCGCCGCGCCGCTGGTTGGAGGGCACGTCGTGGAAACCGACCACCGCGCGGCGGCGGCTCTCCAGCTTCTCCTTGATCAGCCTCATCTGGACCAGCGTGTTGGTGTTGATCCGGTCGGTCATCGCGGCGGTGTCGATCGGGGCGTCGGGCTTCATGTGGAAGTCCTGGACCCAGCGCATCCGGGTGAGGTCGTCGGCCAGTTCCTCGTACACCCAGGTGATGTTCATGAACTCGAACGGGCCGGTCTCCACGCGGCGGGCCCGCACGGTCCAGGTGTCGCGGTCCCAGGAGCGCTCGGAGACCCAGCTCCAGACGCGGCCCTGCTCGTCGGGGTGCATGGTGAGGCGGAAGGTGACGGAGGACTCGGTCTCCTCCAGGACCTCGGCCTTGGCGTACTCGGAGAACAGCCCCGGCCAGGTGGTGACGTCGTTGGTGTGCTCCCAGACGAAGGCGGCCGGGGCGGCGATCTCGATCGCGTTGTCGGTGTGCCCGATCATCGGGTCACCGCCGTGAGCCGCTGGTTGACCAGCTCGCGCACCTCGGCGGGGGTGGCGTGCTCGGTGATGCGGTCCTCCACGTCGACGCCGAAGCGGTCCTCGATGCGGGTGGCCAGCTCGACGCGGGCCAGGGAGTCCAGGCCGAGTTCGTCGAAGGTGCGCTCGGCGGCGCCGTCTCCGGCCTGGGAGGGCAGGCCCACGGAGGCCAGCAGGTCGCGCAGCGTGCTGTCGGTGAATTCCATCATGATCCTTTCAGCTGAGGGCGGTGACAAGCCAGATACGGGCGGCGCCGACGACCGAGGAGTCGGCCATCGGGGGGACGGGGCGGCCGAGGCTCCTGGCGAGGTCGGCCTGGTGGGTGACCTCGGCGCGCCAGCCGAACCCGGCGAGCCAGTCGACCGGGTCCTCGACCGACGACAGCCAGGCGGCCTGGGTGGCCTGCAGGCGGTTCATGGCCGGTTTCATGGCGGGCTGGCGCAGGTAGGCCTCGTTGACGTGCTCGGCCGACAGCCGGCTGCCGGGCGCCGACAGCTCGCCGACGCGCTCCAGCACCCGCGCGCCGTCCTCGGGCGCCAGGTACATGAGCACGCCCTCGATCAGCCAGGCGGTCGGCTTCTCCGGGTCGAACCCGGCCTCGGTGAGCGCCGCCGGCCAGTCGCCGCGCAGGTCCGCGGCGACCGCCCTGCGCGCGCAGCGGGGCTGTGCGCCGTGGCCGGCCAGCACTTTCTCCTTGAACGCCACCAGATCGGGCAGGTCCACCTCGAACAACGCGAGGTCCTCCGGCCAGCCGAGCCGGAAGGCGCGGGTGTCGAGCCCGGCGGCCAGCAGCACGACCTGGCGGATGCCGGCCGCGGCGGCCTCGGTGAGGCGGTCGTCGAAGTAGCGGGTGCGCAGCACGAAGTGGTCGGCGGCGCGCCGTCCCGCCTCGCTGACGCCGTCGATCCGCCCGGCCGCCTCGACCAGGGGGCGGGCGAGGGGGTCGTGGAAGAGGCCGCTCGGGCGCGCGCTCTCTCCCTCTCGTGCCTGCGCGATCAGCACGGCTGTACGGCTCACGCCGCTGGGCAGCCCGGTCATGGTGTGTTCCTCTCGGCGAAGTCGACGGCCATGGTGAGGTCGTAGGTCTTGCGGAAGACGAGGCGGTCGAAGGTCAGCCGCATGAAGGCGTCGCGGGCCGCGCAGGCCAGCGGGTTGCGCCAGCGGGTCAGCGCCCCGTTGGCCCGGGACCTGCGAGCGATGCGGGCGGTTCTGGCGACCCTCCTGGCCTCGTAGCGGGCGAGGGCGGCGGGCAGGTCGTGCCCGGCCTCCGGCCCGGCGAGGACCTGGCCGAGGACGACGGCGTCCTCGATGGCCTGCCCGGCGCCCTGGCCCAGGTTGAAGGTCATGGGGTGGGCGGCGTCCCCGAGCAGCGTCACCGGGCCGTGGCTCCAGCGCGCGGCCGGCGGCCGGTCGTAGATGGGGACGGGGGTCAGGTCCGCCTCTGGGGTGGCGGCGATGAGCGCGGGCACGGGATCGGGCCAGCCGGCGAACTGCTCCGCCAGCAGGCCGGTGATCCTCGTGCCGGGCGGGGCGGCGATGTGGTCGCTGAGCACGCCGTCCCAGTAGACGTGCTCGCCGCCCAGCCGGTAGCAGACGAACCAGCGGCCCTCCCCCCAGGTGCTGAGGAAGGTGTGCGGGGGGACACCGGAGCCGGGCAGCTTGATCACGCCTTGGAAGGCGGTGAAGCCCGCGTACCTGGGGGGCGGTTCGTGCGGGATGAGCCCGGCCCGTACGGACGAGCGCAGCCCGTCGGCACCGACGAGCAGATCGGCCCGCTCCTGCCTGCCGTCGTCGAAGCGGAGCGTGACGCCGTCGCCGTCGGCGGAGAAGCCGGTGCAGCGGGAGCCGAGCACCAGGTCGCCGCCGACCTCCTCGGCGAGGAGCTGGTGCAGGTCGGGGCGGCTGACGCTGTAGACGGGCGCGTCGTAGACGGGGGCCATGTCGGCCATCGGCCAGGTGGCGAGCGTGCGGTCGCGCCGGTTGCGGAAGTGGTGGGTGTGCAGCTCGTAGCCGGCTTTGCCCGCGTCGAGGCCGAGCTGCCGCAGCGCCAGTACGGCGTTGTGCCAGAGCACCAGGCCGTGACCGGACTGGGCGGCGCGCAGGGCGGGCGCGCGCTCGTGCACGGTGACGGCGGCGCCGGCGCGGCGCAGCGCGATCGCGGCGCTGAGACCGCCGATGCCGCCGCCGACCACGGCGATCCTGCGCGCGCTCACGACGGGCTGCTGGTCTCTTGCCTGATGTGGAAGCGCAGCGAGCGCGCCTCGGTGATGCACTCGCGCATGGGCTTGACCAGCTCGCGGTGCTCCTCGCCGGCCTCCCAGGCCAGGAACGCGTCCAGGTCCGCCCACTCGCTGGTGATGAGCCACTGCTCGGGGTCGGTGGCGGACTGGCAGACCTGGTCCTTGAGGTGTCCGGGCACGCCGCCGGCGACCTCGTAGCGGATCTTCTCGTAGGCGGTGAGGAAGTCGTCGGTGCGCTCGGCGGGCACCCGGATGAGAAACACGACGCGGGCGCTCATCGGGGCGGCCTTCCCGACAGCTCGGAGGTGAACTCGAAGCGGCCGAGCACCGGCACCACGCTGCCGTACAGGCCGTCGGACTCGGCGCTGGTCAGGAACGCCACCACGCGGGCCACGAGCTCGGGCGCGACCATGTGGTCGGTGTTGAGGTCGGGGCGCTCCCGGCGCTTCTGCGGCGTGTCGGCCATGGTCATGGACACGACGTTGGCGTGCACGCCGCCGCGCTTGAGCTCGTGGGCGATCGAACGCACCCAGGCGACGAGCGCGGCCTTGGAGGCGGCGTAGGCCGACAGGGCGGGCATCGGCTCGTCGGCCAGCGGGGTGCTGAAGTACACCAGCCGGCCGCCGTCGGTGAGGTGTGGTAGCAGGGCCTGGGTGGCGGTGACGGCCGACAGGAAGTTGTCGCGCAGCATGCCCTCGTAGGCGGCCGGGTCCATGAGGAAGTACGGCCCGGCCCGGAACCCGCCGACCAGGTGCACCAGCCCGTCGATCCGCCCGAAGGCGGCCAGCGCGGCCTCGGCCGCCTCCCGGGCGCCGGCGGGGTCGGAGACGTCGGTGGCCAGCGTCTCGACGTCGTGCTCCTTGCCCAGTTCGGCCAGCCTGGCCTTGTCGCGGCCGGTGAGCAGGAGGCGGTCGCCGCGCCCGGCCAGCCGGCCGACGACGGCGGGGCCGAGGCCGCCGGTGGCGCCGGTGACGATGAGCGCCGGCGCCGTCATCGGACGGGCTCCGCCACGCGGGTGGTGACGTGCTCCATGATCGCCGTCATGAAGAAGGCGCGGGCGCCGTCGGGCGTGCTCAGGTCGCGGGGCACGGCCAGGTGGGGGTCGAGCGCGCGCTCCAGCTTCTGGATGCTGGGCTGCCTGGACAGGTGCGCCATCACGCTCGGCAGGCTGCCGTCGATCTCGACGACGCGGATCACCGTGGTGTCCTTCATGAAGATCGAGGTGCTGACCAGCCGCGCGCCGTCGGGGGTGTCCCACTCGGGCGGGTCGTAGGTGGCCAGCAGCTCGCGGACGGCCGCCTCAGAGCCGGGCTTGATCTGGAATGTGATCGCATGACGTTGCATGCCTTCAGCGTGTTCGGAGGGGGCCCGGGTGTCTTCCACCGCTTTGGCGAACCCGCGTCCCCTCACTTCGGGGGATCTCCTCCCCTCCTCGAATGAGACACAAAGGATTCACCCCAATAGAACCCAAATGTAAATTGTTGAAGCGCACACCATTTCGCCCTGTTACGTCGAGCATAGAGAAGGCATAGCGAACGCTGGGAGAACGCTGTGAGCGCTTGATCCGAGCAGGTCAGCATGGTATGCCCGGCGCGGGCGGAGCTCCAGCGCACCGAATAACCCTCTATGTGAAGCCCCTGTGACCATTCTTAGGATTTTCTTGTCATGGGTATGTGGGTCAACTAGGCTCCCCGATCATGGGGGTTAAATGGGGAAATACTCACTTACTTGGGGACATCCAGCTCCTTGAGGTAGAGGTACTGCTGGCCGTCCTTCTCGGCCTCACCATGGCGGCCCTGGTCGTCACCGGGGCGCACTGCCGGCTCAAGTCCGGCGCCATGCTGCGCGAGCGCAGCCGGATCGCCCGCGACCTGCACGACGGAGTCGGGCACGGCCTCGTCGTCATCGCCTTCCACGCCCGCCAGCTCGCCACCGCGCTGCCTTCGGCGCGCTGCGCGGCCGACGTCATCGACAGCACCGCGCAGGCCACGCTGGCCGAACTGCGCGGCGCCCTGGGCAGCCTGCGGGCCATGCCCGCTCCACCGCCGGGAGGAGAACCCGGCCTCGTGGCGCCATCCGGGACCCCACTGGCGGTCCGGCTGGCCGAGCTCACCGACCGCGCCCCGGAGGGACAGCTCACGCTCGTGCTGGAGAACCTGTCCAGCGTCAAGGACGTGGGAGCGGACGTGGAGCACACCGCCTTCCGGGTCGCCCAGGAGGCGCTGACCAACGCGCTCAAGCACGCCGACGGCCCGATCCTGCTGTCGGCCTCGATCGACCATTGCCTCACCGTCGAGGTGATCAGCCACGGCGGCGGCGGGCCGAAGGCGGTCCCGCCGGAAGGAGGGGGCGGCACCGGACTCGAAGGACTGCGCCGGCGCGTGGCCGAGCACGGCGGCGTACTGGAGTCGAGCCCGCTGGCCGGGGGCGGCTTCGCCGTACGCGCGCTGCTCCCGCTGGAGGGCGGCCACTTATGGGAGGACCGCCCGTGCGAACGATCCGCGTCCTGATCGTCGACGACCAGCCGCTCATCAGAACCGGCCTGCACGCCACGTTCAGCGGGGTGCCCGACATCGCCGTCGTGGGCGAGGCGGCCAACGGGGTCGAGGCCGTGCAGGCGGTCAAGCGCCTCAGCCCCGACGTCGTGCTCATGGACATCAACATGCCGCGCATGGACGGCCTCACCGCGACCAGGGAGATCATCGGCGCGCGCAGTCCGGCCAAGGTCGTCATCCTCACCATCTACGACCAGGACGAGCACCTGTTCGACGCCCTGCGCAACGGCGCCAGCGGCTTCATACTCAAGCACGCCCCCACCGAGCGGGTCATCGACGCGGTACGCGAGGCCGCCGAGGGCGACGCCCTGCTGTCGCCCTCGGTCACCCGCCGGCTCATCGACGAGTTCGCCAAGCGGCCCACGCTCGCCAGCACCACCACCGGCAGCCTGCAGCAGCTCACCGACCGGGAGCGGGACGTCTTCCGGCTCCTGGTACGCGGCTACAGCAACGACGAGATCGCCCGGGAGCTCGTCCTCGGCGACAGCACCGTCAAGTCCCATGTCCAGCACCTCTACCAGAAGCTCGGCGTGCGCGACCGCGTCCAGGTCGTCATCTACGCCTACGAGAACGGCCTGGTCCCCTCCTCCGCGCGTTAGGGCTCTCCCCCGCGCGGAGGAGGCGGGCAATCAGGCATGCGGTGGGCGACACCCGCCGGGGGCGCTTCCTACGGTGAGAACGCCATAGCGGCTCGTTCCCCAGGAGGTCACGTGTCCGAAAGGATCCTCATCGTCGCCAGGCTCAGCCCCGGCAGCGCCCCCGAGGTAGCCCGCCTGTTCGGCGCGTCCGACGACGGCGAACTCCCCCACGCGCTCGGGGTCCGGCGGCGCGAGCTGTACCAGTACCGCGAGCTGTACTTCCACGTCGTCGACTTCGACGGCCCGGCCGGCCAGGCGATGGAACAGGCCCGCGGCCGCGCGGACTTCCGCGGCCTGAGCGAGGAGCTGAGCCCGCACGTCGTCCCGTACGACCCGGCCACCTGGCGCGGACCGGCCGACGCCATGGCCACCCGCTTCTACCACTGGAGTCCCGGCGGAGGTGCGCAGTGACCGTCACCGCCACCGACGAGTGGACCCGGTGCGCCGGCTGCTCGGCCATCGTCTACCTGCCCCGCCTGGCCCGCGCCCACCAGGTCTGTCCCGAGTGCGGCCACCACCACCGCCTGCGGGCGATGGAGCGGATCGCCACGCTGGTCGACGAGGACTCCTTCCGCCCGGCCGTACCCCAGGTCAGGGGCGGCGACCCGCTGGGCTTCTCCGACGCCCTCCCCTACACCGAGCGCCTGGCGCGGGCCAGGGCCAGGACCGGCCTCGACGACGCGATCGTCTACGGCCGCGCGGACATCGGCGCCCGCCCCGCCGTCGTGGCCGCCATGGACTTCGCCTTCCTCGGCGGCAGCATGGGCTCGGCCGTCGGCGAGGCCGTCACCCGCGCCTGCGAACTGGCCGTGCGCACCCGCCTCCCGCTGGTGCTGGCCATCGCCTCCGGCGGTGCCCGCATGCAGGAGGGCACGCTCTCCCTCATGCAGATGGGCAAGACCGCCCAGGCGATGAGCCGCCTGCGGCAGGAGGGCCTGCTGTCGGTCTGCGTGCTCACCGACCCCACGTTCGGCGGCGTGACCGCCTCGTTCGCGACGCTGGGCGACGTGCTGGTCGCCGAGCGGGGCGCGCTCATCGGCTTCGCGGGCCCGCGCGTCATCGCCGCGGCCACCAGGGAGCGGCTGCCTGAGGGCTTCCAGAGCGCCGAGTACCTGTTCGCCGGCGGCATGCTCGACCGCGTCGAGCCGCGTGAGGGCCTGCGCCCCCTGCTGTCGCGCCTGCTCGCCCTGACCGGCCCGCGGCCGCCCGCCGTGGAGCGCGACCCGGACCACCTGACCGCCCCGGAGCCCCCAGCCGTGGCGCGCGACGCGGCCCGCCTGACCGGCCCGCGGCCCCCCGCTGTCGTGCGCGACCCCGACGAGCTGACCGGCCCGCTGCGCCCCGCCGTGGTGCGCGACCCCGACGAGCTGACCGGCCCGTCGCGCCCCCATGAGACGGTACGGCTGGCCCGCGACACCGCCCGCCCCACCGCCCTGGACTACATCTGGCACCTGTGCACCGACTTCGTCGAACTGCACGGCGACCGCCTGCACGCCGACGACCCGGCGATCGTCGGCGGCCCCGCGATGCTCGGCGGCGCCCCGGTGATGATCGTGGCCCACCAGAAGGGCCACGACACCAAGGAGCTCGTCGCCAGGAACTTCGGCCTGGCCCACCCCGAGGGCTACCGCAAGGCGCTGCGTCTGATGCGCCTGGCCGACCGCGTGGGCCTGCCGGTGGTGACCTTCGTGGACACGCAGGGCGCCGCGCCCGGCGTCGGCGCCGAGGACCGCGGCCAGTCGTGGGCCATCGCCGAGTGCCTGGCCGGGATGTCGGAGCTGGCCGTGCCGGTGGTCGCCACCGTCATCGGCGAGGGCGGCAGCGGCGGCGCGCTGGCGCTGGCCGTGGCCAACCGGGTGCTGATGCTGCGTCACGCCGTCTACTCGGTGATCAGCCCGGAGAGCTGCTCCACGATCCTGCACGGCGACCCCTCGCATGCCCTGGAGCTGTCGTCGTCGCTGCGCATCACCGCGCCCGACCTGCTGCGGCTGGGCGTCGTGGACGGCGTCGTGCCCGAGCCGGCCGGCGGCGCCCAGGAGAACCCCGCCGCCGCGATGGACGCGCTGCGCGAGGCGGTGCTGGAGGCGCTGGGCGAGCTGGCCGGGATGGACGGCGCCCAGCTGCGCAAGGACAGGTACGAGCGGTTTCGCCGGCTGGGGGTGGTCGAGGGTGGCTGAGCAGGATCTGCACGCGGCGCTGCGGCTGCTGCGCGAGGAGGTGGGGAACCTGGTCAAGACGGTTCCCGGACCGGTCTCGTCGGTCTCGGTACGGCTGGGCGACTGCTCGCTGGAGGTGTCGTGGGCCGGGGCCGTGCCGGCGGCGCCCGCCGTACAGGCCGAGTGGGAGGAGACGCCGCAGGAGGCGGCCGATCCGGCGCTGGCGGTCGTGACGGCGCCGCTCGTCGGCACGTTCTACGTCGCGCCCGAGCCAGGAGCGGCGCCGTTCGTGCGCGCCGGAGACCGGGTGGAGGCGGGCCAGACGATCGGCATCGTGGAGGCGATGAAGCTGATGAACCCGGTGGCCGCCGAGCAGTCCGGCGAGGTCGTGGAGGTGCTGGCGGGCAACGCCGAGCCGGTGGAGTACGGCCAGGACCTGGTGCGGATCAGGGTGGACGGATGAGGCCGCGCAAGATCCTCATCGCCAACCGGGGCGAGATCGCGGTCCGCGTGGCCAGGACCTGCCGGGAGCTGGGCATCCCCACGGTGGCCGTGTACTCGAGCGCCGACCGGGCGGCCAGGCACGTGGCGGCCTGCGACGAGGCGGTGAGCATCGGCCCGCCCCCGGCCCGCCGCAGCTACCTCTACGTGCCGGCGATCATCGAGGCGGCGCTGCGGACCGGGGCGGACGCGATCCACCCGGGCTACGGGTTCCTGTCGGAGGATGCCGACTTCGCCCGGATCTGCGCCGCCCACGGCATCACGTTCATCGGCCCGCGCCCCGAGGTCATGGACCTGGTCGGCGACAAGGCGCGGGTGCGCGCGCTGATGGCGGAGGCCGGGCTGCCGGTACTGCCCGGCAGCGACGGCGCGGTGCCCTCACTGGCCGACGCGGAGAAGGTCGGGGCCGAGATCGGCTACCCGGTGATCGTCAAGGCCGCGGCGGGCGGCGGCGGCCGCGGCATCGCGGTCGCCCGCGACGCCGGCGAGCTGCGCGAGGTCTACCGCGCCACCACCGCGCTGGCCCAGCAGGTCTTCGGCGACGGGTCGGTGTACGTCGAACGGTTCGTCCCCGCGGCCCGGCACGTCGAGGTGCAGCTGCTCGGCGACGCCTCGGGCAGCGTCATCCACCTGGGCGAGCGCGACTGCTCGCTGCAGCGCCGCAACCAGAAGCTGGTCGAGGAGGCGCCCTCCCCGCTGCTGCCGGACGAGCTGCGCCGCCGGCTCGGCGCGTACGCGGTGGCCGGGGCCCGGCACGTCGGCTACACCGGCGCCGGCACGATGGAGTTCCTGGTCGACGCCGGCGGCAACGCCACCTTCATGGAGATCAACGCCAGGATCCAGGTCGAGCACCCGGTCACCGAACTGCTCACCGGCGTGGACCTGGTCGCCGAGCAGATCAGGGCCGCCTCCGGGGAACGGCTCTCGCTCACGCAGGAGCAGGTCACGCCGACCGGGGCGGCCATCGAGTGCCGCGTCAACGCCGAGGACCCGGCCGCCGGCTTCCGTCCCACGCCGGGGCTGCTCACGGTGTTCCGCCCGCCGGGCGGGCCGGGCGTCCGCGTCGACTCGGGGTTCGCGCAGGGCGACCGGGTGCCGCCCGACTACGACTCGCTCGTCGCCAAGCTGGTCGTGTGGGCGCCGACGCGGGCACAGGCGATCGCCAGGGCCGACCGGGCGCTGGCCGAGTTCGCCGTCGAGGGTCCCGGCGTGGCCACCACCGTCCCGCTGCTGCGCGCGCTGCTGGCCCAGCCCGAGTTCGCCGCCGGCACCCACACGACCGCCTTCGTCACCGACTTCCTCTCCCGAACCCCGGTCCCCACCGGATAACGCGATCCCGGCCCTTTTCGCGAGCGGGCCGGGCCCAGACGGTCAAGGAACCCATGGGGCCGGTCCGGGTGGCCAAGGGTGACCGTGACGGCGGTGCGTCTGTCCGGCGTGAGAAGCGACCCCCACGATCGGCGCCCGCGCGCGGCGGCGGGTGGCGTGGGGGCGGCTCGCCGTAACGGAGAGAGCGCCGGAAAGCCCCGCGGCGACGGAGAGCTACGACTCGGCGCGCACCAGGTCGAGGGCTTTCTGGAGGTCTTCGGGGTAGTCGGTGGTGAAGGAGATCCACTCGCCCGAGGCGGGGTGCTCGAAGCCCAGGGAGACCGCGTGCAGCCACTGCCGCGTCACGCCCAGCCGGGCCGCCAGCGTCGGGTCGGCGCCGTAGAGCAGGTCGCCCACGCACGGGTGCCGCAGGGCGGACATGTGCACCCGGATCTGGTGCGTGCGGCCCGTCTCCAGTTTGATGTCCAGCAACGACGCCGCCCGGAACGCCTCGATCGTGTCGTAGTGCGTCACCGACGGCTTGCCGCCCGCCACCACCGCCCAGCGCCCGTCCCCGGCCGGATGCCGGTCGATCGGCGCGTCCACGGTGCCGCGGAACGGGTCGGGATGTCCCTGGACGAGGGCGTTGTAGCGCTTGTCCACCGTACGCTCCTTGAAGGCGCGCTTGAGGTGGGAGTACGCGTGCTCGCTCTTGGCCACGACCATCGCCCCGGTGGTGTTGGCGTCGAGCCGGTGCACGATGCCCTGGCGCTCGGCCGCGCCGCTGGTGGCGATGGTGTGCCCGGCGCCGAGCAGGCCGCCGATCACGGTGGGGCCGGTCCAGCCGACGGTCGGGTGGGCGGCCACGCCGATCGGCTTGTTGACCACGACGATGTCGTCGTCCTCGTACACGATCGTCATGCCGGGCACCGGCTCGGCGACCGGCATCGGGGTGGTGACCGGGGGCGGCATCGTCACCTCCAGCCAGGCGCCCGCGTGCACCCGGTCGGACTTGGCCGCCTCGTTGCCGTCGACCAGCACCTCACCGGCGCCGATCAGCTCGGCGGCGCGCGTACGGGAGAAGCCGAACAGCCGCGAGAGGGCGGCGTCCAGCCGCTCTCCCTCCAGCCCGTCCGGGACGGGCAGGCTGCGCTGTTCGCTCACTTCTTCACCTCGCGGGTGCCGTCGATCTGCAGGCCGCGCCAGGCCAGGATGACCGCCAGGATGCCGCCGCACACGATCGCGGAGTCGGCGATGTTGAAGACCGGGAAGTAGTCGATGATCGGGAAGTTGCCCGGCAGCACCTCGATGAAGTCGACCACGTGCCCCTGCAGCTGGGTCGACCGGCCGAAGCCGGACGGCCAGCGCAGCAACCGGTCGGTGAGGTTGCCCAGCGCGCCGCCCAGCAGCAGGCCCAGTGTGATCGCCCACGGCAGGCTGCGCAGCTTGCGGGCGGTGCGGATGATCGCCACCACCACGCCCGTGGCGATGATGGTGAACACGAACGTCATCCCGGTCCCGATGCTGAACGCGGCGCCGGAGTTGAAGATCACCCGGAACTGGAGCACGCCCGGGATGATCACGTTGGGCGGCTCGCCTTCGAGCGTCCGCAGCACCACGGTCTTGGTGACCAGGTCCGCCACGTAGATCACGAAGGCGAGCGCGCCCAGCAGGAGGAGGAGCTTGCGCTTTACCTGCGCTCCTCCCGCTGCTTGCACGTCACGCACAGCGTCGCCCTCGGGAACGCCTGCAGGCGCTCCTTGCCGATCGGCTTCTGGCACGATTCGCACACTCCATAGGTCCCTGCGTCGATCCTGGCGATCGCACGTTCGTTCTGCGCGACCAGGTCGCGCGCATTCAGGGTAAGGGCGATCTCGCGTTCGCGCTCATAGGTCTTGGCTCCGGCGTCCGCCTGGTCGTCGCCGGCGCCCTGCGTCACGTCGCCCGAGGCGATCTCCGACTCGTGGCGGCGAATGTCCGCGTTGAGCTCGTCTATCTCCCTTTGCAGGGACTCGCGTACCTCGGCCAGCTCCTGCTCCGACCACATCGACGGTGTTGCGGTCTGCGTGACTGCCGCCATGGCTGCCTCCATGCTGATCAAGGCCGGTGAATGGTGCGGGCAGCTTAGGTGCCCGATAACGGATCGGCAAACGACCCGCCGTGCGGTTTACCCCTCCCGTACTATCCCGCCCCGCGCATTCAACTCCTCCGCTGGAGAGTCCATTCCCACCGCTTTGCCCGCCACGGACGCGGCCCGCGGAAAACGGGGAAGTCTTTCGCTCCACTCTGCGTTATGGTTTGAGCCTGCAAGGCGTTGATGGGGCCCGACTGTGAGGGATATCACCCCGGAGCCGCCGGAAGAACGGCTCGTCACCGAGCTCACTAGAACCGGCCGCAGCCCTGAACGAAGAGGGCCCTTTCCGGGGCCAAGAAGGGTGGTACCGCGGAGCCCTCCGGCTTCGTCCCTTCACGCACCTGTCAGCTTGTGACCAGCGTGGAGGTCCCGCCCGAGATGTCTTCCCACTCTTTCCGCTCTCTTCCCGCGCAGGTCGACCTGCCCGCGCTCGAGCGCGAGGTCCTCGACCGCTGGCGCGACGGGAAGATCTTCGAGCGCTCGGTGGAGCAGAACGAAGGCAACCCGTCGTGGGTCTTCTACGAGGGCCCGCCCACCGCCAACGGCCTGCCCGGCGTCCACCACGTCGAGGCGCGCGTCTTCAAGGACCTGTTCCCGCGCTACAAGACCATGCGGGGCTTCAGCGTCCCCCGCAAGGCCGGCTGGGACTGCCACGGCCTGCCCGTCGAGGTCGGCATCGAGAAAGAACTCGGCCTGTCCGGCAAGAAGGACATCGAGGCGTACGGCATCGCCGAGTTCAACGCCAAGTGCCGCGAGTCCGTGCTGCGCCACGTCGACGCCTTCGAAGAGCTCACCGAGCGGATGGGCTACTGGATCGACCTGTCCACCGCCTACCGGACCATGGACCCGTCCTATGTCGAGTCGGTCTGGTGGTCGCTGAAGGTCATCTTCGACAAGGGCCTGCTGTTCCGCGACTTCCGCATCACCCCGTACTGCCCGCGCTGCGGCACCGGCCTGTCCGACCACGAGCTGGGCCAGCCGGGCGGCTACGAGACCGTGTCGTCGCCCTCGGTGTACGTGCGCATGCCGGCCACCTCGGGCCGCCTCCAGGAGCTCGGCGCCTCGCTGCTGGTCTGGACGACGACGCCGTGGACGCTGGTGTCCAACACCGCGGTCGCCGTACACCCCGACGTCACCTACGTCGCCGCGCGCACCGCCGACGGCGAGGTGCTCGTGGTCGCCGAGCCGCTGCTGGGCGTGCTGGGCGACGGCGCCACCGAGGTGGCCCGCTTCACCGGCCGCGAGCTGGAGCACACCTCCTACGCGCGCCCCTTCGACCTCGTCGACATCCCGGGCGCGCACTACGTCGTGCTCGGCGACTACGTCACCGTCGAGGACGGCACCGGCCTGGTCCACCAGGCGCCCGCGTTCGGCGCCGACGACCTCACGGTCTGCAAGAAGTACGGCATGCCGGTCGTCAACCCGATCGGCCCCGACGGCCGCTTCCTCGACGACGTGCCCATGGTCGGCGGCCAGTTCTTCAAGGACGCCGACGAGGGCCTCACCGAGGACCTGCGCGCCCGCGGCCTGCTGTTCCGCGGCGGCCACTTCGAGCACAGCTACCCCCACTGCTGGCGCTGCCACACCGCGCTGCTCTACTACGCGCTGCCCTCCTGGTACATCCGCACCACCGCGGTCAAGGACCAGATGCTCGCCGAGAACGAGAAGACCAACTGGTTCCCCGACACGATCAAGTGGGGCCGCTTCGGCGAGTGGCTGCGCAACAACGTCGACTGGTCGCTGTCGCGCTCACGCTACTGGGGCACGCCGCTGCCGCTGTGGGTGTGCACCGCCGACGAGAGCCACGTCACCTGCGTCGGCTCCCTGGAGGAGCTGGGCGAGCTGGCCGGGCGGGAACTGTCCGCGCTCGACCCCCACCGCCCGTTCGTGGATGACGTGTCCTTCCCCTGCCCGTCCTGCTCGGCCGAGGCGCGGCGCGTACCCGACGTCATCGACGCCTGGTACGACTCCGGCTCGATGCCGTTCGCCCAGTGGGGCGCCCGCGGCAAGCCCGAGGGCGTCTACCCGGCGCAGTTCATCTGCGAGGCCACCGACCAGACCCGCGGCTGGTTCTACTCGCTCATGGCCGTCGGCACGCTGACCTTCGGCCAGTCCTCCTACGAGAACGTGCTCTGCCTCGGCCTCATCCTGGCCGAGGACGGCCGCAAGATGAGCAAGCACCTGGGCAACGTGCTGCAGCCCATCCCGCTCATGGACCAGCACGGCGCCGACGCCCTGCGCTGGTTCATGGCCTGCTCGGGCTCGCCCTGGGCGGCGCGCCGGGTCGGCCACGGCACGCTGGAGGAGATCGTCAGGAAGGTCCTGCTGACCTACTGGAACACCGCCTCCTTCTTCACCCTCTACGCCAACGCCTCGTCCTGGACGCCGCAGGACGCCTCCCCCGGCGCCGAGCGGCCGCTCATCGACCGCTGGGCGCTGGCCGAGCTCCACCGCACCGTCGCCGAGGTGAGCGCGGCGCTCGACGAGTACGACACCGTGCGGGCCGGGCGCCGGCTGGCGGAGTTCCTCGACGACCTGTCCAACTGGTACGTGCGCCGCTCGCGCCGCCGGTTCTGGCAGGGCTCGCAGGACGCCTTCGCCACCCTGTACGAGTGCCTGGGGACCGTCACGCGGCTCATGGCGCCGATCACCCCGTTCGTCACCGACTACCTGTGGGACGTGCTGCGCCGGGAGGGCGACCCCGCCTCGGTGCACCTGACCTCGTGGCCGGCCGTACGCGAGGACCTGCTCGACCCCGCGTTGTCCCAGCAGATGGCCCTGGTGCGGCGGCTGGTCGAACTGGGCCGCTCCGCGCGCGCCTCGTCGGGGGTGAAGACCCGCCAGCCGCTCGGCCGCGCGCTGGTCGGCGCCCACGACTGGCCCGCCCTGCCCACCGAACTGCGCGAGCTCATCGCCGACGAACTGAACGTGCAGACTCTGGAGGACATGTCCGGCTACAGCTCCGACCTCGTCTCCTACACGGTCAAGCCCAACTTCCGCGCGCTGGGCAGGCGGTTCGGCTCCCAGACCAAGCTGGTCGCCGCCGCCGTCTCCGCCGCCGACGCCACCTCCCTGGCGCGCACACTGCGCTCCGGGGGTACGGCTTCGCTGGAGGCGGCCGAGCTCGGCACGGTCGAGGTGGGCCCCGACGACGTGATCGTCACCGAGCAGCCGCGCTCCGGCTGGGCGGTGGAGACCGGCGCCGTCGACACCGGCACCGGCGAGACCGTCGCCCTCGACCTGGCCATGACCGGCGAACTGCGCAGGGCCGGGCTCATCCGCGAGGTCATCCGCCTGGTGCAGGACGCCCGCAAGTCGAGCGGCCTGGCCATCACCGACCGGATCGACCTGTGGTGGACGGCCGCCTCGTCCGACCTCGCCGAGGCGCTGCGGGCCGACGGCGGGCTGGTGGCCGACGAGGTCCTGGCCCTGTCGGTCACGGAGGGCTCGTCCGAGCTGCCGGTGTTCACCGACGCCGACCTGGGGCTGACCTTCCAGCTGCGCCGCGCCTAGATGGGACAAGACGCGGTCCCCGATGCCCGGGGGCCGCGTCTTTCGTGTGCGGGGCCGCTTCGTCCTGGAGCGCGGGGCGGTCAGCCGACCGATTCGCGGTCGTTCTGGCAGACCGAGCAGCTCGTCAGCCCGGCGGCTTCGGCCTGGGCCAGCGTCATGGTCTCCACACCCGTGTCGCCGGCGCCGCGGATCAGCGGGCAGGCGGTGCCGTGGTAGCGGCGCGTGCCGACGATGACCTTCACCGTGCCCGGCCGCGTGTCCTTGGCGGACGCGTCGTCATCGGCGCCGTCCTCGGCCGGTCGTGACTTCGGCTCCGGCTTCGGGGACGGCGCCTCCGGCTTGCCCTCCGCCGAGGACTCGGCGGGCGTGGGCCGTGAGCCGGGCTCAGGCTTCTTCTCCGGGGTCGCGGGCTTGGCCTCGCCGTTGGCGGCCGTGGGGGCGACATAGGGCGCCACACGAGGTCCTGACGGGCTTTTGCCGGTGGCCCTGCCCTCGTCGGCGACCGGCGCCTCGGGCCGCCGGCCCGCGCCGTTGTCGCCGGTGACCGGATGCCCGGCCGTGACCGGCCGCTCGGGCTCGTCCGTCCCGGGCACGTCGTCCGTCCCGGGCCTCTTGTCCGTCGCGGGCTTCTCGTCCTTCCGGGCCTTGTCGTCCGCGGGGCTCGCGGGCCCGGCGTCCGCACTCGCGGGCTTGCCCGTCATGCTCGCGGGACCGCCCGCCGGCGGCTTGGACGGGGACTCCATGGCGGGAAGCCGGAGGTGCGGGTTGGTCGTCTCGGCGTCGGACTCGTCGTCCGGTCCCGGGGCGGGCGGGGTGTCGTCACCGGCCGCTGAGGGCTTCGCCGTACCGGAGGAAGAGGCTTTGGGGGCGAACCAGCCGCCAGGCTGGCCGGACCCGGACTCCGGAGTGGGGGTGGAAGCGGCGGGGGCCGGCTTCGGCGCTGCGACGGGGCCCGGAGGCCGGATGTCGCGGGTCGCCTCGGAGGGTTCCGCCGGAAGCTCGGCGGAGACGGTCCTGGTCTCCGGCGAGGCAGCGGGGTGGGGCGTGACGGGCTCGGGGTCGGCGGCAGGCGGCAGCTGCCGTCCACCGAGCGCCGTGTCGGGCAGGCAGCTCGTGCAGGGCGTGAAGCCCTCCTCGCGCGCCTCCTCGAAGGTGAGCTCCTCGTGATCCCGTCCGATCAGCTGACGGCATCCCGGTACGTGGTAACGCTTGCGCCCGGGGATCACCAGGACGAGAGCGTCCGGGGAGATCCCGCGTGCCGCGGGCCGGCGGGGAGCCGGTGAGGGGACGGTCGCCGTCTGCTGGAACGTCTGGGGACGCGGAGGAGACGGCGGCGCTCCCGCGGGAGCCTGGTCGGAGTGCGGCGGCTGCGGGTACCCGAACTTCGCGGGTTCGGGAGGGGTGGCCGTGGCCCCGGCACGCCCGCCGGGGAACAGCTCATGACGCCGCAGCAGCGCCCCGATCACCAGGAACAACGCGGAAAGCACGCTCACCACGATGGACCACATGATCAGGAACGGCTTTGCCAGCACGAAGCCCGCGATCAGTAGTACAACCGCCGCGAGCACCAAACCAGCACTGATAAGGATCACTAGGGGGCTCTCTCGAGTGACGGGTCCTTGTGTTGACCCGCTACTTTACCGGCGGTCGTTGTGCGGGCCGTCGGCGCCGGGGAAGGCGCCCTGGGGAGCCTCGCCGCCGAACGGGCTGGGACCGCCGGGAAGCGGCTGCTGACCACCCTGGGGTACGGCGTGCGTCATGGCCGGAGCGCCGGGGTTCGGCAGAACCGGGAACCCGCCGCTGCCCTCCGCGGAGACGTTCAGCTCGGCGAGCTGGTTCTCCAGGTAGAGCTTGAGGCGGCTGCGGTACTCGCGCTCGAAGCTGCGCAGCTCCTCGACCTTGCGCTCCAGCTCGTCACGGGTCTGGACGAGGGAGCCCATGGCCTGGCGGTGGCGCTCCTGCGCGTCGCGCTCCAGCGTCTCGGCGCGGGCACGGGCGTCACCGATGACCTGCTCGGCCTGGCGGCGAGCCTTGGTCAGGATGTCGTCGGCCTCGCGGCGGGCGCGGGTGACGGTCTCGTCCGCCTCGCGGCGGGCGTCGGCGATGGCCTGGTCGGCCGTCTGCTGGGCGAGGGCGAGCACGCGGGCCGCGGTGTCCATGTTGTCCTCGGCGGGAGGCATGTTCATGGCGACGGGCTGGGGCTGCGGCTGCATGGGCTGCATCGGCTGCATCGGCTGCGGCTCGGGGGCCCGCATGGGCTCCGGCTGCGGGGGCAGCTGCATCTCGGCCTTCGGCTCCTGCACCGGGGCGGAGGCCATGGGCATGTTCATGCCGCCGGGCACCTTCCCACGCAGGCACTCGGCCAGTTTGGCGCGAAGCTCCTCGTTCTCTTGGATCAGGCGGTCAAGCTCAGCTTCCACCTCGTCGAGGAAGGCGTCTACTTCTTCCTCGTCGTAGCCCGGCCGTAGCCGGGTGGTACTGAACTGCTTGTTCCGCACGTCAGCGGGCGTCAGCGGCATTTTTTGGTCTCCTTGGCGCGCTTGGAGTCTGTCCGGAGGGGGCAGACCCGAATCACTTCAGCGCGGACACGAGTCGGTTCTCGACCGGACCCCGCAGGCCCGTCACCTGGCGAGTGACCCAGCGATCTGGATCAGGATCAGCACCACGATGAACAGGACTGTGAAGCTTAGGTCAAAGGCCACCGTACCCAACCGGAGGGGAGGAATGAAACGGCGGAGAAACTTGAGAGGTGGGTCGGTTGCGGTGTATGTGGCCTCTGCGAGGACCAGCACGACGCCGGAGGGCCGCCACTGGCGGGCGAACGCCTGCACCGTCTCAAAGATCATTCTTCCGATGAGCAACACCAGGTAGAGGGACAGGACAACCACCAAGATCTGACCTACGATCCCCACGGCGTGGCCGCGCCTCCACTTCTGATGAGCCCTCCCGTCGGTCTCGGTGAGACCAGGTTGGGTCCGATAGACATACAGAGACTCTAACTCTGGTTGAAGAATCCGCGTTCCGCGATTCGAGCCTTGTCCTCGGCGGTCACCTCGACATTGGCAGGGGACAACAGGAACACCTTGTTGGTAACACGTTCAATGCTGCCATGTAGGCCAAAGACCAGACCTGCCGCGAAATCCACTAGCCGCTTGGCGTCGCTGTCAACCATTTCAGTCAAGTTCATGATGACCGGGGTACCGTCCCGGAAGTGCTCTCCGATCGTACGCGCCTCGTTGTACGTGCGCGGATGGAGTGTGGTGATCCTCGCGAGGTCGGTGGTACGCCGCTCCAGAACCGTCGTCGAGGGCCTCGGCGCGGGTACGCCGGGGTCGGTCTCGTCGTCGCGGTCCTGGACCGTGACGGCCCGCTCCTCACCGGTCCGCGGCGACTCCTCCTCGTACGGAGGGTCGTAGTCCGCGTAGGCCTCGTACCTCTCGTAACGGTCGTCCTCCACGAGACCGAGGTAGACCGCCATCTTGCGCATCGCGCCGGCCATACTACGTCGTCCTCCTGCTCATGGTCGCACTCGCTCGGGCGGGGACCCGAGGCGGTAGCCGTACCCCCTTGGAGCTCACCGCGGATCGACCTCTACTAAGACCCACTTGAGGGGACATTACCTGACGAAGGGCTTGCGGCGACCGAGCAACGCCGTACCGACCCGCACGTGTGTCGCGCCGTGAGCGACAGCCTCGGACAAATCCCCACTCATCCCCGCGGACACCATGGCCGCGCCCGGATGGCGCGACTGAAGCGCGAGCGCGATCTCCCGCAGCCTGCCGAACGCCTTGCCCGGATCCTCCCCCAGCGGCGCCACCGCCATCACCCCGCCCAGCCGCAGACTGTCGGCCGCCGCGATCACGTCGGCCAGCGCGGGCACGTCGGCGGGCAGCGCGCCGCCGCGTTCCGGGTCGTCGTCGAGCGCCACCTGGACCAGGCACGTCACCTCACGCCCCGCCCGGACGGCCTCCTTCGAGATGGCCCTGGCCAGCCGCTCGCGGTCGACGGAGTGGATCACGTCCGCGTACCCGACCACCGACCTGACCTTGTTCGTCTGCAACTGCCCCACGAAGTGCCAGGTCAACGGCAGATCGGCGCATGCGGCGGCCTTGCCCGCGGCTTCCTGGTCGCGGTTCTCGCCGACGTCGTGGACACCCAGCTCGGCGAGGATCCGCACGTCGTCGGCGGGGTAGGTCTTGGTGATCGCGATCAGCGTCACCTCCGCCCGGTCCCTGCCGGCGGCGCGGCACGCCCGCGCGATCCGCTCCTCCACCTCGCCCAGCCGCTCGCCGATCTCCGCCTTGCGCGTCACTGCACACCTTTCTCCCTGTACGGCAGGCCGCCGTCACCAGGAGGCCTGCGGTAAGAACGCTACTCCAGGGCAGGGTGGGGCCTCGCACGTGAGTTCGATCACTCTGCGCCCACGGCGGCATGTCGCCGGCGGAAGAGCACCGGTCCGGATGTGGGCGGAACCCGGCAGCAGGGCATCCCCGCCCTGGGTCACCGGGTCCGGCGGCGGAGCATCCTCGCCGCAGGCCGGCGGGAACCGGCATCAAGACGTCTCCCGCCGTGGGACGGCGGGGCGGTGGACAGCAGAGCGCCCGCGCCGGTTGCGGCGCGGGCGCACAGTGAAGCTGCGGCTACTTGAGGAAGTCCGGGACGTCCAGTTCCTCTTCCTGCTCCTCGAAGACCACCGGACGGCGCTTGGCCGGCTCCGACATCCGGGAGTTGATCGGTGTCGGCGGGTTCGGGGGCTCGGGGGCCGGGCGGGGGATGGAGACCGGGGCGGGCGGCTCCTCCGCGACCGGCTCCACCGCGGGAGCCACCTGGGCGGCGGCGGGCGCCGACTGCGCGGGCGCCGGTTCCGGCGTGTGATGCTCGGCCGCGCGGACGGGCTCGGGCCTGGGCTCGGGCCGCTGGTCGGGGCGCATCGGCTCGGCGCGCAGCTGCGAGTAGGGGACCGAATCCGCGCGTACGGGCTCGGGACGGGCGGGCTCCGCGCGCGGCGGCGCCACCGGCTCGGCCTTCACGCTCGGCGCCTGGACGCCGCTCGGGCGCACCGGGGCCGAGGCCTGGGCGGCGGTGGCCGACGAGGCGGCCGGCCGTACGGCGGCCGGAGGCAGCTTGGGCACCTCGTCGAAGCCGGCGGCGATGACGGTGACCCGCACCTCGTCGCCGAGCGCGTCGTCGATGACCGTGCCGAAGATGATGTTGGCGTCCGGCGCGGCGGCCATGGACACCAGCTGAGCGGCCTCGTTGATCTCGAACAGGCCCAGGTCGGAGCCGCCCGCGATGGACAGCAGCACCCCGTGGGCGCCGTCGATCGACGCCTCGAGCAGCGGGCTGGATACCGCCATCTCGGCCGCCGCCACGGAACGGTCGTCACCGCGCGCATGCCCTATCCCCATGAGGGCCGAGCCGGCGCCGGACATGACGGATTTCACATCCGCGAAGTCCAGGTTGATCAGACCGGGCGTGGTGATCAGATCCGTGATGCCCTGGACACCGGACAGCAGCACCTGGTCGGCCGCCTTGAAGGCGTCCAGAACACTGACCTGGCGGTCGGAGATCGACAGCAGGCGGTCGTTCGGGATCACGATCAGGGTGTCGACCTCGTCGCGCAGCGTCTCGATGCCGGCTTCGGCCTGCGAGGCCCTGCGCCGCCCTTCGAAGCTGAACGGCCTGGTCACCACACCTATCGTCAGCGCGCCAAGTGACCTGGCGATGTTGGCCACCACGGGCGCGCCACCGGTGCCGGTGCCGCCGCCTTCGCCCGCCGTGACGAAGACCATGTCGGCGCCCTTGAGCACCTCTTCGATCTCTTCACGGTGGTCTTCGGCCGCCTTGCGCCCCACATCGGGGTTGGCGCCCGCGCCAAGTCCGCGCGTGAGCTCACGGCCCACGTCCAGTTTCACGTCGGCGTCACTCATCAGCAGCGCCTGGGCGTCGGTGTTTATCGCGATGAACTCGACGCCCTTGAGTCCCTCTTCGATCATCCGGTTGACGGCGTTGACTCCGCCGCCGCCGATGCCGACGACCTTGATGACCGCGAGGTAGTTCTGCGGTGCTGCCACGACGAGGGGCCTTTCCGCTCGTTGACTTGCCATTTCGGTGCGGATTGTTCTCCGCCATTTCTCACTTCGGGTAACTCTCAACCTCAGGTTGAGATTTAGATTTATGTCAACCTGAGGATTGATACGGACAGTAGGAGTTACGCTCCGGGCGGGTCAACTAACCGCGCCGCAAGCACGTCCGGCGTGTCGCGGGCTGTCCGATTCGTTCCCGTGTCATGCCTGGCCGGGCTCCCGTCCGGGATACAGACTCTCACGCTCCACCCCCCGGATCGGACAGGCTCCACCCATTCTCCTCCCAAACCCTCACCACCCCAAGCCACCGCGGCCTGCCCTGGAACTACCACGCACCGGGCAATACATGTGTTAACCCACTCCCACCCCAGCTCACGCCCCTCATCAAGGGGCAGGGCAGCCCCTTGGGCCACCCTCGCGGAGGACACCCGCCAAGGGCCATCCGGCGAACCGCACAGCCACCACCGAGGCAAGGGCGCCGGGCCACCCGGAAGACGCCACCAGGCGAGACAGGCAAGGCAAGTGGCGGAGAGCGGGGAAGGGTGCGCCGGGGCGGCCGGCGCGGCGGGAGGGCGGGTGCCAGGCGGGAGGGTAGCTCCTGGCAAGCCGTCGGCCCCATGACCGGGGCCGTGACGGCGGGGGCCACGTCCGACGTGAGAAGCGATCCCGCCGACCTGCGCCAGGGCAAGTCGGCGGGTGACGTCAGCCCGGCTTGCCGTAACGGAGAACAAGCACGACGCAACGAGGGCGCATCACTTGAGAGTGACCACGTCCGGCGAGCTGACGTCGTACACGTCCGCCTTGCGGGACAGGAGGGAGAGCAGCACGGCCGCCTTGTCCTCGCCACGGTCGGTGCCGCCCCACACCACGGTCCGCCCGTCGTTGAGACCGAACGTGATCCCCTCGGCCGACGACGCCCGCACCGTCCTCACCTTCCCCGACAACGTGTCCGGCAGGGTGCTGACGACCTTGAGCGCCGCCAGCGTCACGGGGTCGGTCGGGCTGGGCCGGGCCATGTGCAGCACCGGCAGGTCAGGCGGCCCGACGGCGCGGATCTCGGTCACGACGCCCTGCTTGTCGACGAGCGCCGCCTTCCCGCCCACGGGCAGCACGGCGACCGGCTCGCGTTCGGCGACGGTGATCTCCAGCGTGGACGGCCACACCCGCGCGGCCTTCACGGTCGCGAGCTGCCGGATGCCCAGCACGCGGCTCTCGACCGAGGCCAGGTCGACGGTGGCCAGCGGGTGCAGGGCGGCGATCGCGGCCTGCTGCTCGATCTGGTCGGCGGGAACTGTGAGATTCCCCACGATCTCGACATTTCGCACGCCGAGGACAGGTGAGTAGAAAACCAGCCATACCGCCGTGCCCACGACCCCGGCGGTCAGCAGCCCGATGAAGGCGGTCCGTGCCCTCACCGGGTGGACAGCTCCGCGACGATCTGCGGCCCGAGCTCGGTGACGTCGCCCGCGCCCATGGTCAGGACGATGTCGCCCTGCCGCGCCTTGTCCGCCACCAGCGCGGGCACGGCGGCCTTGTCGGGCGCGTAGTCGACGTGGGATTCGGGCAGGTCCACCCGCTCGGCGACCATGGCCCCGGACACCCCGGGCTCGGGATCCTCGCGGGCGCCGTAGACGTCCAGGACGATCGCGCGGTCGGCCAGGCCGAGCGCCGCGCCGAACTCGTCGGCGAAGAACCGGGTACGCGAGTACAGGTGCGGCTGGAAGACCGCGATGACCCGGCCGTCACCCGAGTAGGAGGCGACCACGTCGCGGGCGGCCCGCAGGTCGGCGGCCAGCTCGGTGGGGTGGTGGGCGTAGCTGTCGAAGACCGCCACGCCGCCCGCCTCGCCCTTGGCCTCGAAGCGCCGCTTGGCCCCCGTGAAGGCCGCCAGACCGTCCCTGATCTCCTCGAACGGCAGGCCCAGGGCATCGGCCACGGCCACCACCGCGGTGGCGTTGAGCGCGTTGTGCGCCCCGGGAACGGCCAGCCTGACCTCGCCGCGCCCCTCGATCGTGAAGCGCGTGCCGAACCCGTCGGGCCGCACCCCGGTGACGCGGTAGTCGTCGGACTCGGTGCCGTAGGTCCTGACCCGCAGCCCGCGCCTGGCGGCCACCTCGGCCAGCGCCGCCGACCCCGGGTCGTCGGCGCAGATGACCAGCAGCGAGCCGACCCGTTCCACGAAGCGGTTGAAGCTGTCGTACACGGCCCGCGGGTCCCCGTAGTTGTCGAGATGGTCCGCCTCGACGTTCGTCACCAGCGCGATGTCCGGCGCCAGCATCAGGAACGACCCGTCGCTCTCGTCGGCCTCGGCCACGAACACGTCGCCGTTGCCCTCGTCCGCGCCGAGCCCGGTGGTGACCAGTTGCCCGCCCACGCAGTAGGACGGGTCGGCCCCGCTCTTCTGCAGCGCCACGGTCAGCATCGAGGTCGTGGTGGTCTTGCCGTGGGTGCCGGCGATGGCCACGGCGGTGCGCCCGGCCATCACCGAGGCGAGCGCGGCGGCCCGCGGGATGACCCGCACCCCGCGCTTGAGCGCCTCCCCCAGCTCGGGGTTGGAGTCGCGGATGGCGGTGGAGACCACGACGGTGTCGGCGTCCTTGACATGAGAGGCGGCGTGCCCGATGTGCACGGTCGCGCCGAGCTCGCGCAGCTCGTTCACCAGGTCGGAGCCGCGGGCGTCGCTGCCGGTCACGCGTACGCCGCGCTTGAGCAGGATGCGGGCGATGCCCGACATCCCGGCGCCGCCGATGCCGATGAAGTGGACCCTCCCCAGGTCCTCGGCGGCGACCGGATCGACCAGCTTCACGAGACTCATTGGGCTATCTCCAACACTTTCCTGGCCAGCGTGATGTCCGCGTCCTTGCGCCCCAGTCTGACCGCGGCCTCGGACATGACGGCGACGCGTTCGGGGTCCCGCAGGATGGGCAGCACGTTCCGGATGATCCAATCAGGTGACAAATCGGCATCGTCGATGAGCAGCCCCCCGCCGCCGCCGGCGATGCGTTCGGCGTTGATCCGCTGCTCGCCGTTGCCGTGGGGCAGCGGCACGTACGCCGCGGGCAGGCCGACCGCGGTCAGCTCCGCGCAGGTGAGCGCGCCGCTGCGGCACAGGGCCAGGTCGGCGGCGGCGTAGGCGAGGTCCATGCGGTCGAGGTAGGGCAGCAGCACGTACTGCGGGTCGCCCGGCGGAGGCTCGCGCTCGACGGTGTTCTTGGGGCCGACGACGTGCAGCACCTGCACCCCCGCCGAGCGCAGGGCCGGCGAGGCGGCCAGCGCGGCCTGGTTGATCGAGCGGGCGCCCTGGGAGCCGCCGAAGACGAGCAGCGTCGGCCGGTCGGTCTGCAGGCCGAACCAGGAGCGCGCCTTGTCGCCCATCGACAGCCGGTCGAGCTGGACGATCTCGCGCCGCAGCGGCGTGCCGATGTACTCGGCCTTGGCCAGCACGCAGTCGGGGTGCCCGGTGAAGACGTGGTCGGTGAGCTTGGCGCCCAGCCGGTTGGCCAGGCCGGGGCGCGGGTTCGCCTCGTGCACGACGATGGGCACGCCGCGCCGCTTGGCCGCCAGGTACGCGGGCGTGGCCACGTACCCGCCGAAGCCCACGAGCACGTCGGCCCGCACCCGGTCGAGGACCGCGGCCGCGGCGTTGACCGCTCCGGCCAGACGGCCCGGCATGGTCAGCAGCTGCGGGGTGATCGCCCTGGGCAGGGGTACGGCGGGCACGAGCTCCAGCTCATACCCCCGGCCGGGCACCAGCCGGGTCTCCAGGCCGCGGTCGGTGCCCATGCAGGTGATGCCGATGCCCGGGTCCAGCCCGCGCAGCGTGTCCGCTAGGGCGAGAGCGGGCTCGATGTGCCCGGCCGTCCCGCCACCGGCGAGGACCACCCTCATGATCGGTCACTCCCTAACGTCTCGCTCGGCCCCTGCTCGTTCTTCCCCCCAGGCCAAGCCAGCTTAGAGCCCGAGCGGCCGGTCCGGGGCCACGAGCGGCCAGCGCCTCGCGCGCGCCGGGTTCCTGTTTGGCGAACGACAGGAGCATCCCGAGCGCGGCCAGCGTCGGCAGCAGGGCCGAGCCGCCGTAGGAGACCAGCGGCAACGGGATGCCGGTGATCGGCAGCACGCCGATCACCGCGCCCATGTTGACGATGGCCTGGCCGCAGATCCAGGCCACGACCGCGGCGGCGGCGAGCCTGATGAACGGGTCCTTGACCCGTCCCGCCACCCGCAGCCCGGCGTACCCGAGCAGGCCGAACAGCGCGACGACGACGAGCGTGCCCATGAGGCCGAGCTCCTCGCCGAGGATGGCGAAGATGAAGTCGCTCTCGCCGTGCGGCAGCCAGCTCCACTTCTGCCGGCTGGACCCGAGCCCCAGCCCGAACCAGCCGCCGGAGCCCATCGCGATCTGCCCCTGGACGGCCTGGTACCCGGCGCCCTGCGCCTCGGCCCACGGGTCGAGGAAGGCGCCGATGCGGGCCATGCGGTACGGCTCGACCTTGATCATGATGACCGCGGCCAGCACCGCCACGCCGAGGATGCCGCCGAACAGCTTCAGCGGCGCCCCCACCACCCACAGCAGCGACAGGAAGATCATCATGAGCACGAGCGTGGTGCCGAGGTCGCGCCCGAGCATGACCATGACGGCCAGGATCGCGGTGCCCGGCATCAGCGGGATGAGCATCTGCCGCCACTCGATCCGCCCGGCGCGCGCCCGGCGGGCCAGCATGTCGGCGCCCCACAGCGCCAGGCCGAGCTTGGCCGGCTCCGACGGCTGGACGGTCAGCGGCCCGATGTAGATCCACCGCTGCGCGCCCAGCTCGGAGGAGCCGATGAACAGCACCATGACCAGCGCGATGATCGACAGCACCATGAGCGGGTAGCCCGCCCAGCGGAAGAACTTGTGCGGCAGCCGCGAGCACACGTACATGACCGGCACGCCGATCGCCGCCGACAGCGACTGCTTGATGAACCACGAGAAGGGGCTGCCGGTCTTGTTCAGCGCCTCGATGCTGGAGGCCGACAGCACCATCATGAGCCCGAGGATCAGCAGCAGCGCGCTGCAGCCGATGATCAGGTAGTAGGTGGTCAGCGGCTTGCCGAGCAGCTCGCGCAGCGCGCCCATCTGCTCGCGCGCCCACACCGACGGCCCCTCGACGGCGCCGCTCTTGCGGGGCCGCTCGTCCGTGGTCGCGCTCACGTCCGCGGCTCCCGGCGCAGGCCGTGCTCGTGTACGGCTCGCGCGAAGGCCTCCCCCCGCGCCGGGTAGTTGGCGAACATGTCGAGCGAGGCGCCCGCGGGCGCCAGCAACACGGTGTCTCCGGGGGAGGCGAGCGCTGCGGCTTCGGTGACGACGCGGTCCATCACCCCAGTGTCTTGGTCGGCGATGTCCACCACGGGGACATTCGGCGCGTGTCGCGACATCGCTTCGGCGATCCTGGCGCGGTCCACGCCGAGCAGCACGGCTCCGCGCAGCCTCGGCGCGGCCTTGCGGACGAGGTCCTCGACGTCGGCGCCCTTGAGCTGGCCGCCGGCCACCCAGACGACCGACGGGTAGGCGGCCAGGGCCGCGGCGGCGGCGTGCGGGTTGGTGGCCTTGGAGTCGTCCACGTAGTCGACCTCGGCGACCCGCTCGACGAACGCCATGCGGTGCGGGTCGGGCACGAAGTCCCGCAGGCCCTGCCGTACCGCCCCGGCCGGTACGCCGTGCGCGCGGGCCAGAGCGGCGGCGGCCAGGGCGTTGGCCACGTTGTGCGGCGCGAACGGGTGCACGTCGGCCAGGTTCGCGAGCTCCTCGGCGGCGTGCACGGGGTCGGGGCAGAAGGCCCGGTCGACGATGAGGTCCTCCACCACGCCGATCTCGCCCGCCCTCGGCACCCGCAGCGTGAACCCCACCGCGCCCGGGTACGGCGCCGCCAGCTCGGCCGCGATCGGGTCGTCGGCGTTGTAGACCACGGTCGCCGCCCGCTCGAAGATCCTGGCCTTGGCGGCGGCGTACTCCTCCAGCGAGCCGTGCCAGTCGAGGTGGTCGGGGGCCACGTTGAGCAGCGCGGCCGCCTTGGGCGCCAGCGATCCCGACCAGTGCAGCTGGAAGCTGGACAATTCCACGGCCAGCACGTCGTACGGCTCGGCGACGGCCTCCACGACCGGCACGCCGACGTTCCCGACGGCCAGCGCCTTCTCCCCCGCCGCCAGCAGCATCGAGGTGAGCATGCGCACGGCGGTGGTCTTGCCGTTGGTGCCGGTCAGGGCCAGCCAGGGGGCCGCCCGCTCCGGGCGCAGCCGCCAGGCCAGCTCGACCTCGCCCACGACCTCGACGCCGGCCGCGAGCGCGGCGGCGATCAGCGGGTGGTGGGGCGCCCAGCCGGTGGTGACCAGCCGGGTGGCCTCCCCGGGCAGTTCCATGGGGCCGAAGCGCACCTCGACGCCCAGGCGGGCCAGCTCGGCGGCGGCCAGCCGCTGGCGCTCCCCCTCGGCCGCCTCCAGGACGACGACCCGCTCGCCCCGCTCGGCCAGCACCCGGGCGGCGGCCGTACCGGAGACTCCGAGCCCCGCGACACACGTCAACGTCATGGGCGCGGCATCCACTCCACGTAGAACAGTCCGAGTCCCACGGCCGCGCACAACCCGGCGATCAGCCAGAAGCGGACCACGATCGTGGTCTCCGCCCAGCCCTTCAGCTCGAAGTGGTGCTGCAGCGGCGCCATGCGGAAGACCCGTTTACCGGTCATCTTGAAGAACCCGACCTGGATGATCACCGACATCGTGATGATCACGCAGAGGCCAGCCAGGATGATCAGCAGGAGCTGGGTGCGGGTGGCGATCGCCAGCCCGGCCAGCACGCCGCCCAGCGCCAGCGACCCGGTGTCGCCCATGAAGATCTTGGCCGGCGGGGCGTTCCACCACAGGAACCCGATCAGCGAGCCCAGCACCGCCGCCGCCACCACCGCCAGGTCGAGCGGGTCGCGCACCCAGTAGCAGTTGGGCCCGAGCTGGTCGATGCAGTTGTTGCGCAGCTGCCAGTTGCCGATCAGCACGTACGCGCCCAGCACCACGGCGGTCGCGCCGCTGGCCAGGCCGTCGAGACCGTCGGTGAGGTTCACCGCGTTGGAGAACCCGACGATCATGATGAGCACCCAGATGGTGAACCCGACCAGGCCGATCGACGGCCCGAAGTCCCGCAGGAACGACAGCCGGGTCTCGGCGGGCGTGATGCCGTACACGTTGGCCTGCTGGGTCACCAGCACCGCGAAGACGGCGCCGACGATCAGCTGGCCCAGCGCCTTGGCGCCCGAGCGCAGGCCGAGGCTGCGCTGCTTGTAGATCTTGATGAAGTCGTCGAGGAAGCCGACCGCGCCGAGCCCGGTCATCAGGAACAGCACCAGCAGGCCCGAGATCGTCGGCGACTCGAACGTGACCAGGTGCGAGGCGCCGTAGGCCAGCAGGGAGGCCAGCACGAACACCACGCCGCCCATCGTGGGCGTGCCCTTCTTGCTCAGGTGCGCCTGGACGCCGTCCTCGCGGACCTCCTGTCCGTAGCCCCGCCTGGCGAACAGGCGGATGGCGAGGGGGGTGCCGAGCATCGACAGGATCAATCCCACCGCGCCGGCGATGATGATGTTGGTCACCGCGCGCTCCCGAGTACACGCTCGGCCGTGCGTTCGAGCCCCATCGCCCGCGGGCCCTTGACCAGCACCGCGTCACCGGGCAACAGCCACGAAGCGAGCTCCTGCGCCGCCGCCTCCGCGTCGGCCACGTGCACGATCCGCGTGCCCTGCTGTGGGTACGGCCCCGCCGGCGGCGCGCCCGGTGGCGGCGCCCCCTGGACCGCCGCCACCTGGCTGGAGGCGGCGAACGCGCCCTCCAGCACCGGCCCGGCGTCGGGCCCAGCCACGATCAGCCCGGCCAGGCCGGCGCTTCCCGCCAGGCGGCCCAGTTCCTCGTTGAGCGTGGCGCTGTCCTCGCCGAGCTCGCGCAGCGCGGCGATGACGGCGAAGCGGCGCCGCCCGCCGCCGACCACGCCGAGCGCCTCGAAGGCGGCCCGCATGGAGTCGGGGTTGGCGTTGTAGGCGTCGTTGATCACGGTCACGCCGTCGTGGCGGTCGGTGACCTCCATGCGCCAGCGGCTGCGGGGCTCGGCCTCCGACAGTTCCTCGGCGATCGTGGCCACCGGCAGCCCGAGCTCGTAGCCCGCCGCCGCCGCGGCCAGCGCGTTGTCGACGGCGTGCCCGCCGTACAGCCGCAGCCGCACGTAGGCGACGCCGGACGGCGTGCGCAGCCGGAAGGAGGCGCGGCCACGCTCGTCGACGGTCACCTCCTCGGCGCGGATGGCGGCTTCCTCGCCGCGGCCGAAGAACGTGACGCGAGCGTCGGTGCGCCCGGCCATGTCGCGCACCAGCGGGTCGTCGGAGTTGAGCACGGCCACGCCGGTGGCGGGCAGCGCCTCGACGAGTTCGCCCTTGGCCTTGGCGATGGCGTCCTTGCCGCCGAAGACGCCGAGGTGGGCGGTGCCGACGTTGAGCACCACGCCGATGCTGGGCGGCGCGATGGCGGCCAGGTGGGCGATGTGCCCGGCGTCGCGGGCGCTCAGCTCCAGCACCAGGAAGCGGGTGTCGAGGTCGGCCTTCAGGACGGTCAGCGGGTGGCCGATCTCGTTGTTGAACGAGCCGACCGGCGCGATCGTGGGCCCGATGCGGCCGGTCAGGCGGGCCAGCAGGTCCTTGGTGGTGGTCTTGCCGGCCGAGCCGGTCACACCGAGCACGGTCGCCTGCGGCAGCGAGCCGGCCACCGCGGTGGCCAGGGCTGCCAGAGCCGCGGCCACGTCGGGGACGATCACCGTGGGCGCCTCGACCGGACGGCTGGCCAGCACGGCCACCGCGCCCGCGCGCACCGCCTGGACGGCGTACTCGTGCCCGTCGACGTTGGCGCCCCGGAAGGCGGCGAACAACGATCCCGGCTCGACCTGCCGCGAGTCGATCACGACGGGGCCGCGCACCACGGCCCGAGGGTCGGCCATGCCCGACAGAGCGCCCGAGGTGAGCTCGGCGATCCTGGCCAGTGGCAACGGGATCATTGGTAAACCTTCCTGTGGATCGCTTCGGCGACCACCTCGCGGTCGTCGAAGGGGATCACTTCGCCTGAGACGTACTGGCCCTGCTCGTGGCCCTTGCCCGCCACGACGATCACGTCGCCGC
This sequence comes from Nonomuraea sp. NPDC050547, assembly GCF_044457345.1. Classification (NCBI taxonomy): domain Bacteria; kingdom Bacillati; phylum Actinomycetota; class Actinomycetes; order Streptosporangiales; family Streptosporangiaceae; genus Nonomuraea; species Nonomuraea sp. NPDC050547. Next base: position 562,624 of record NZ_JBITGW010000001.1, on the reverse strand, counting down.
GCCCGGCCCGGCGCACTGCCAGGTCGATCGCCGCCGCGCGGTCGGGCTCAATGATCACATGAGCGCGCTCATGCTGGGGAACGCCGAGCGCCCCCTCCATCATCGCGGCAAGAATATGGAGAGGATCCTCTGTGCGTGGATTGTCGCTGGTGAAAATGGCCACATCCGCGAGGCGCGCCGCAGCTTCTCCCATCATGGGCCTTTTGCCCCTATCGCGGTCGCCGCCGCAGCCGAGCACGATGGTGAGCCTGCCAGAAGTCACCTGGCGCAGCGAATGGAGCACCGACTCGACGGCACCGGGCTTGTGGGAGTAGTCGACCACGGCCTGGAAGTCGTCCTCGGACGTCGTCACCCGCTCCATGCGGCCGGGAACGCCCTTCAGCGTGCCCACGCCGTGCACCGCGGCCTGGAGCGGCACGCCCGCCTCCACGAGCGTCACGATCGCGCCCAGCGCGTTGGCGACGTTGAACGAGCCCGGCAGCGCCACCTGGGCGTCGGCCTCGACGCCGCCGGGGCCCACGACGCGGAAGGAGCTGCCGTCGGCGCCCAGCCGTACGTCGAGCGCCCGCCAGTCGGCCTCCGGGTCACCCGTGGGTGAGAACGTCGTCATCGGGATCTTGGCCACCGTCAGGAGCTCGCGCCCGTGGAGGTCGTCCAGGTTCGTCACGCCGGCCCGGCTCAGCTCCGGCTGGAACAGCCTGACCTTGGTGGCGAAGTAGTCGTCCAGGTCGCGGTGGAAGTCGAGATGGTCCTGCGACAGGTTCGTGAACAGGGCCACGTCGTAGAAGATGCCGTCGATGCGGCCCAGCGCCAGCGCGTGGCTGGAGACCTCCATCACCGCCGAGGAGACGCCCTGCTCGCGCATGAAGGCGAACAGCCCGTGCAACTCCGAGGCCTCCGGCGTGGTCAGCCGCGACTCGAAGCGCACCTCGCCCGCCCGGATCTCCACGCCGCCGATCAGGCCCGTCGTGTGGCCCGCGGCGCGCAGCCCGGCCTCCAGCAGGAACGTGGTCGTGGACTTGCCGCTCGTGCCGGTCACGCCGATGACCGACAGGTCGTGGGACGGCTGGCCGTACACCCAGGAGGAGAGCTGCCCGAGCAGGCCGCGAGGTTCCGGCACGACCAGCACCGGCAACCCGGTCGCGACCGCGGCGTCGCGGCCGGCCGGATCGGTGAGGACGGCGACCGCGCCGCGGGCCATGGCCTCGGCGGCGAAGCTCGCCCCGTGGGCGTGGCTGCCGGGAAGCGCGACGTAGAGGTCTCCGCGCCGCACCTGGCGGGAGTCGATGGTGACGCCGGTGATCGCGGCATGCGGCGAACGCGCCGTGCCGGAATCGGCGTCGAGCATGGTGGCCAGGCCGGTCAGCGGGCGCGGCGGGCTGGTCGTGGGACGCATAGACGACGGGGGACGCACGGCGAGAGCGTACCTTCCCCGGTCACTGTCCGGCGCTCAACCGCACCGGAGGCGCGGTCGAGCTTGTGGGCGGAATCTTCCTGCTCTTGATGGCGAACGTCATCACCTGCTTGAACACGGGGGCCGCGAGCTGCCCGCCGAAGTGGCCCTTCTGCGGGTTCTGCAGCACCGACAGGACCACCAGGCGGGGCGCGTCGGCGGGCGCGAAGCCCACGAAGGATGCGGTGTAGCCGTCGTAACGGCCCAGCTTCGGATCGTAGCGGTTCGCGGTACCGGTCTTGCCGGCCACGCGGTATCCGGGGATGGCCGCCAGGCCGCCGGTGCCCTCCTCGCTCGCCGCGCTCTCCAGCATCGCGGTGATCTCCGTGGCCGTCCGCTCGCTGACCACCCTGGTCTGCTTGCCGGCGCCCGCCGCGGTGAACCTGCCGTCCTCGCCGGTGGTGCCGGCGACGATCTGCGGAGGCACCCTGACGCCGCCGTTGGCGATCGTCTGGTACACGCTGGCCATCTGCAGCGCCGTGACCGAGACGCCCTGGCCGTAGGCGATCGTGCAGCTCTGGCTGCCCGACCAGGTCTTGTAGTCGGGCAGCAGCCCGGCCTCCTCGCCCGGCACGCCGCCGCCCGGCTTGGCGCCGAACCCGAAGGACTTCAGCATGCCGTGCAGCCGCTGCGAGCCCACCTTGCGGGCGGCCATGATCGTGGCGACGTTGCTGGACTTGGCGATCGCCGTCTGGAACGTCATCGTCTCCGTCGGGTGCGGCTCGGCGTCGCGCAGCGTGCGGTCGTAGCAGCGGATGTTGTCCTTGACGCGGAAGCTCGTCGTCGGCCTGACCGCGCCGCTCTCCAGCGCCGCCGCCGCGGTGATCACCTTGTTGGTGCTGCCCGGCTCGAACACGTCGGCCGCCGCCCGGTTGATGTAGTTCTCCTGGGGGGCCTGACGCCAGTTGTTCAGGTCGAGCTCGGGGGCGTTGGCCATGGCGACGATCTGCGCGGTCTTCACGTCCATGACGATGACCGTGCCGCTCTCCGCGCCCACCGCCTGCACCTGCTCGGCGATCGACTTCTGGGCCGCCCACTGGATGTCGCGGTCGATCGTCAGCCGCACGTCGCTGCCCTCCAGGGGCGCCTGGCGCTGGCTGTGCGTCATCGGGATGCGCTGGCCGTCACGGCCCTGCTCCACCCGCTGCTTGCCGTCGCGGCCGGCCAGGAGCGAGTTCTTGGCCTCCTCCAGACCGCCCAGGCCGGTGCCGTCCACGCCCACGAAGCCCACCAGCGTGCCGGCCAGGTCGCCGGCCGGGTAGATGCGCTTGTACTGCTTCTTCGCGGTCAACGCCGGGATCTGCGCCTTGAGCAGGCGACTGGCCACGACCGGGTCGACGTCCTTGGCCAGGAGCTGGTACCGGGTGGTGTCCTTGGCGAGCTTGCCGGCGATCTCCTGCTGCGACTTGCCGAGCTCGGCCGCCAGGACGTTGGCCACCTTGGCGCGTACGCTCGGATGCACCTTCGACGGGTCGATCGCCACCTCGCGGGCCTCGACGGTCATGGCCAGGGCGTGGCCGTTGACGTCGGTGATCGAGCCGCGCTTGGCCGGGATGACCTCGGTGATCATGCGCTGGCCCACGGCCTTGGCCTCGTAGATCTTGGAGTCGAGCCCCTGCATCTGGATCAGGCGGCCGGCGAAGATCGACAGGATGAACGTCATGACGATCATGCCGATGTTGATGCGGCGGCGCGGGTTGCCCAGCCTGAGCACCAGCGGCGGCCTGGGCGGGCGCGGCGGAATCGGCGGCCTGCGCGGCGGCACGCCGCCCCTGCGCGCGCCGCGCTCCGGGTCTCCGGGCCCGCGCGGCGCCCCGCCACGCGGTCGCGGCACCTCGCTCCTGGGCCGTCCTCCGTCGGCGCCGGGCCTGCCGGGCCGTGTCCGCGGGTCACGCGCCTCGCGCTCGTCCCGCCCGTCGGGCCTGGCCGGCCGCTGCCTGGACTCGCGCGCACCGTCCTGAGCGCCCCGCCGTTCGCGGGAAGCGCGCCCTTCTTGAGACGTGCGGCCCTCCTGAGACGTACGGCCTTCTTGAGACGTGCGGCCCTCTTGGGAGGTACGGCCCCGCGGCTCCTGGGGCGAGCGCCCGCCCTCCTGGGAGGCGCGGCCGCGTGGACGCTCGTCCTGCTGCCCGTCGCCGGTCTCGGGGCGGCGGCGGTCGTCGGTGAAAGGCAGGTCGAACGGGTCGTCGCCCGGCGCCGGTCGCCCGGTCCTGCCGGTCCGCCCGGTGCCGCCCGTGCCCCGGGGCGTACGCCGAGCGGCGCCGGGCCCTCCTTGAGCGCCGGCGCCGCCTGGTCCGCGGCCGGGTCCCTGCCCTCGGCCGCCTGAGTCCCTCACCGGTTCGCGCCGCCCACCTTGCTGGAGTCCTCGCTGGCGGGAGTGATGACGTTGGGGTCCTTCCAGTCGGGCTGGAGGTGCTGCCGCTTGCCGGCCTCGGCGATCTCGCCCGGCTGCTTGCGGCGCTCGTTGTCCACCCCGAGCTGCTGGTTGCCGAGCTCGAGCTGGGCGATCTCGGACTTCAGGTTGCCCGCGCGGATGGAGTCCTGCGCCAGCACGGTGTTGAGCAGCAGCAGGCTGACCAGCCCGCCGCCGAGCAGCCCGAGCACCAGCACGATGAACGGACCGCGCTGCCGCCGCGCCGGACCGCGCCGCGCGCTCGCCGGCCGCCGCGCCCCCTGGGGCCGCACCGGCCGCCCGCCGCGCGTCCGCGGAGCGACGCCGGGCTCACCCTCGGCCTGGGGCGAACCGGCGGACCGCCCGTCGCGAAGCTCGTCACCCTGACGCGTCCGCAGCGCACCGGCACGCTCGTCGGCCATCTCCTCCGCACGCCGCGCACTGACATGCTCGCCACCGTCGGCACGCCGGGTCGTCACACGCTCCTCGCCGTCGGCACGCCGCGCGCCGACACGCTCGGCGCCGCGCGTCGAGGCGCGGTCGTCGGTGTCCTCGGCACGGCGCGCGCGGCCGGTCGGGCCGCGGCGGGCGCGGGTGGTGGCGGTGCGCTCGTCGCGGGGCTCGCCCTGGCGGGGCCGTACCGAGCCGGTGCGCTCGTCGCGGGCCTCGTCGGCGTGGTCAGGGGTGGAGGCGGCGGGACGCGGGGGCGGGACGGGCTTGTTCGCCGAACCGGACCTGCCGGCGCCACTCTTCGGCGTGCCGGCGCCGCGTGCGGGCGCGCTCCTCCTGATCTCCTGCTCAGTCCTCGTCGTCAACACGGATCCTCTCTGCCGCCCTCAGCCGGGCCGATGTCGCCCGCGGGTTGCGGGTGACCTCTTCTTCACTTGGGAGCTCCGCTCCCCTCGTCAGCAGGCGGAACCTCGGCTGGTGTGCCGGGAGCGGGACGGGCAGCCCGTGCGGGCTGGTGTCCCTGGTTCGCGCCGTGAGGACCTGCTTGGCCAGCCGGTCCTCCAGGGAGTGGTAGGCGAGCACGACGACTCGCCCACCCAGCACCAGCGCGTCGAGGGCGGCGGGCAGCGCCGCCTCCAGGGCGGCGAGTTCCGCGTTCACCTCGATGCGCAGCGCTTGAAAAGTCCTCTTGGCGGGGTTTCCCCCTGTGCGCCGGGTAGCGGCAGGAATCGCCTCTCGGACGATGTCGGCAAGCCGCTTAGTCGACGTTATGGCCTCCTTGGCCCTTTCCTTGATAATTAGGCCCGCGACACGCGGTGCGAACCGTTCCTCTCCGTAATCACGAAGGATGCGCGTTAGCTCCCCAGCCGAGTAGGTATTGACCACCTTCTCCGCCGTGAGGTCCTGGCTCGTGTCCATCCGCATGTCGAGCGGAGCGTCGTAGGAATAGGCGAACCCGCGCTCGGCCTCGTCGAGCTGAGGCGAGGAGACGCCCAGGTCGAACAGCACTCCGTCGACCTTCTCACGGCCCAGCCGCGCGAGCACGGAGGCCAGCTCGTCCGACGTCGCGTGGACGAGCGAGGTCCGCTCGGCGTACGGCACGAGCCGCCGCGTGGAGAACTCGATCGCGAACGGGTCGCGGTCGATCCCGATCACGTGCAGTGAAGGGTGGGCGGCGAGCAGGGCTTCCGTATGGCCACCGAGGCCGAGGTTGGCGTCGACGACGACTGGGCGCGCACCGGTCAGCGCCGGCGCCAGCAACTCCAGAACGCGCTCGAGCATCACCGGAACGTGAGCGCTCTCTGCCATCTCTCCAACCCCCCTCTCGCGTCCTTGCTCGCGGATGACGCGACGGCCGATCCTTCCAAAGGTCCCCACCCGGTGCCCGTCCGGCCAGGTCCCCATCCGCATCCTCTTCGAGATACCGGTACATCTGACACCGGGGAAGGTGCATCAGCTGCCGGACAGTGGTTGCGGGTGGAGACCTCGCCGAACGACCACACCGTCGAATCGACCGTGACGATTACAGAATCCCTGGCAGCACCTCCTCCGAGAGATCGGCGAAGGCCTGCTCCTGTGCGTTGAGATAGGTCTCCCAGGCCTGCGCGTCCCAGATCTCCAGGCGGGTGTTGGCCCCGATGACCACGCAGTCACGTTCCAGGCCCGCGTACGTGCGCAGGCCCTGCGGGATCGTGATGCGTCCCTGCTTGTCCGGAGTCTCGTCGGACGCGCTGGCGAAGAAGACACGGCTGTAGTCACGCACCGCCTTGGCGGTGACCGGGGCGGTGCTGAGAGCCTCGGTAATGCGCTGGAACTCCTCCACCGGAAAGACGTAGAGGCATCGCTCCTGGCCTTTGGTAATCACAAGACCCTCCGCCAGCTCCTCACGGTACTTAGCCGGCAGGAACAGCCGTCCCTTGTCGTCGAGACGCGGCTGATGGGTGCCGAGGAACATCGGCCCCACCTCCCGTGCCTCATGAAGCGCCTAGCGCTGGTGCACCGGCCCTCCACTGCGCACCACCATACTCCACTTCTCCCCACCGTCAACTGATTACAACCCAGGTCGCCGCCTATGCGTCTTGCAAAACCCCAGGTCAGAGCGATGGCGCTCGGTGGAGCGGGCTGGGCGGCCGGTCAACCCTCATGGGCGTGTCGAGAGTTGAAACGCCCCACGGAATAGGGCCTGGAGGGGCCCCGCGGGGGCAGTGGTGGAGGAAAGTGGAGCGCTTCGCGCCACCGACTGTCACGGGATTCGCACCGCGACGGGACAAGAACACGAAGGTTCCTTCGGACACTGATCGAACGCTCTCAGGGCTGGAGGAATACCGACAAATGTCGCTCAAGAACCCCCAGCGTCGTAGGGTCGGTACACACAATGGAAAAGGAATGGCATGGCTCCCGCCAAGGCACGCTCCAGCGGGACAGCCGTCGCACTTCTCATGGAGGCCTGGTGGCAGTAACCCATGACGTCCCTCAGCGGCTGGAAGAGCTCGTGTCCACCGCGCACCGTATTCGGCAGGCTATCGAGTCGGTGATCGAGGGCAAGAGCGACGCCGTCCGCCTCACCCTGACGGTGCTGCTCGCCGAGGGGCACCTGCTCATCGAGGACGTGCCCGGAGTCGGCAAGACCATGCTCGCCAAGGCCTTGGCGCGCTCCATCGACTGCCCGGTGCGTCGCGTGCAGTTCACGCCCGACCTGCTGCCCAGCGACATCACCGGCGTCAGCGCCTACAACCAGCAGACGCGCGAGTTCGAGTTCAAGCCGGGTCCCGTCTTCGCCAACATCGTGGTCGGCGACGAGATCAACCGCGCCTCCCCCAAGACGCAGAGCGCCCTCCTCGAGTGCATGGAGGAGCACCAGGTGACGGTCGACGGCGTGACGTACCACCTCGAGTCGCCCTTCATGGTCATCGCCACGCAGAACCCGATCGAGATGGAGGGCACCTACCCCCTCCCCGAGGCACAGCGCGACCGCTTCACCGCCCGCGTGGCGATGGGCTACCCGGAGCCGGCCGCCGAGCTGGAGATGCTCGACGTGCACGGCGGCACCCCTCCGCTGGACAAGCTGGAGCCCGTGGCCACCACCGCCGAGGTGCGGGCGCTGATCGAGGCCGTGCGCGGCGTGTACGTCTCGCAGCCGGTCAAGAAGTACGCCATCGACCTGGCGGTCGCCACCCGCCACTCCCCCGACCTGCGACTGGGCGCCTCCCCGCGCTCCACGCTGCAGCTCGTGCGCGCCGCCCGCGCCCACGCGGCCCTGTCCGGACGCGACTACGTCATCCCCGACGACCTCCAGGACCTGGCCGTGCCGGTCCTGGCCCACCGGCTGCTGCCCAGCGTCGAGGCGCAGGGCCAGCGCCGCCTGCCTGAGCAGGTCGTGGGCGATCTGGTCAGGAGGGTGCCCGTACCGGAGACACGGGCGTGAGAACGGGACTGCGCGCACTGACCGCGCGCGGCAGGTCGTTCCTCGCCGCGGGGCTGGCGGCGCTGCTCATGGCCCTGTTGCTCGGTGAACACGACCTGCTGCGCATCGGCGTGCTGGTGACGGCGCTGCCGCTGCTGGCCGCGATGGTGGTGGCGCGCACCCGGTACCGGCTCAGCTGCGCCCGCCGCCTGTCGCCCTCGCGGGCCGAGGTCGGCGGCGAGGCCACCGTGACGCTGCGGCTGGAGAACGTCACCCGGCTGCCCACCGGCCTGCTGCTGATCGAGGACACCGTCCCGTACGCCCTGGGCGTGCGCCCGCGCTTCGTCCTGGACCGGGTGGAGGCCAAGGGCATCAGGGAGATCGACTACCGGGTCCGCTCCGACCTGCGCGGCCGGTTCACCATCGGGCCGCTGTCGGTGCGCATCGCCGACCCGTTCGGGCTGGTGGAGCTGGCCCGCGCGTTCACCATCAGCGACACGCTCGTGGTGACGCCGCAGGTCGTGGCGCTGCCCCACGTACGCCTGTCGGGCGAGTGGACCGGCGGCGGCGACAGCCGTACCAGGAGTGTGGCAGCGGCGGGCGACGACGACGTGGCGCCGCGCGAGTACCGGCAGGGCGACGACCTGCGGCGCGTGCACTGGCGCTCCACCGCCCGCCACGGCGAGCTGATGGTGCGGCGCGAGGAGCAGCAGTGGCAGAGCCGCGGCGCGCTCCTGCTCGACACCCGGCGCTCCGCGCACCGCGGCGAGGGCCCGCGCTCGTCGTTCGAGGTGGCGGTCTCGGCCGCGGCCTCCATCGGCGTGCACCTGGCGCACGAGGGGCTCGGCCTGCGGCTGGTCACCGACCAGGGCGCCGAGCACCTGACCGACAGCGGGCTGAGCTGGTCGCTGCTCGACACGCTCGCGATGGTCCGCAACAGCCCGGCGCGCTCGCTGGAGATCGGCGTCTCGGCGCTGCGGCAGGGCAGCGGCGACGGCCTGGTCGTCGCCGTGCTCGGCGCCATGGACCCGGAGGAGGCCCGCGACCTGGCCAGGATCAGGCACAGCGGCATCACCGGCGTGGCCGTCCTGCTCGACGTCGACACCTGGGACGCCGCCCAGCCGAACACCTCGGAAAGCTACCTGGCCGTCCAGACCGTCCTCGCCGGGTACGGCTGGCGCACGGTCAGGCTCCCGGCCGGCACGTCCATCGCCTCGGTGTGGCAGGACGCCGCCAGCCGGGGCCGCTTCGCCGTCCATCCCGGAGGTGCGGCATGAGGCTGTCCGTCGCCGCGGCCGTCGCCACGTTCTGCGCGGCCATCCTGCTGCACCCGTTGTTCGAGGGCGGCGCCTGGTTCTGGGGCTCCCTGGGCGCGGTCCTGACCATCCTGGTCGCCAGCGCGATCAGCGGCCGGCTTTCGCTGCCCACGTGGGCGGCGGCGCTGGTCAGCCTGGCCACGCTCGGCGTCTACCTGACCGCCTCGTTCGCCGGTGACAAGGCGTGGGCGCTGCTCGTGCCCACGAAGGGCTCGGCGGCCGAGCTGCTGAAGCTGCTGGCCACCGGCTGGGACGACATCCAGCGCTTCGCCGCGCCGGTGCCCGGCGACAACCCGGGGATCGCGCTGCTGACCACGGGCGGCGTGGGGATCATCGCGATCGCGGTGGACCTGCTGGCCGCCCGGATGCGGCGGGCGGCGCTGGCCGGGCTGCCGATGCTGGCGCTGGCGACCGTTCCCGCGACGATCCTGCTGGAGCCGATCGCCTGGTGGGCGTTCATCATCGCCGCGCTCGGCTTCACCGGCCTGCTGATCGCCGACGGCCGCGAGCGGGTCGGGCACTGGGGCCGGGCCGTCCTGGTACGCAGGACCCGCGCGGCCACCACTCCGTCGCCGGGCGAGAGCGCGGACACGCGGGGGCTGCGACTGTCCGGCAAGCGGATCGGGTTCGCCGCGATCGCGATCGCCGTGGTGGTGCCGGCGTTCCTGCCGCCGCTGGAGCCGGTGTCGTTCTTCAGCTTCGGCGTGGGCGGCCAGGGCACCGGCGGCAAGGGGAACATGATCCAGATCCCCAACCCGGTCACGAACATGAAGGGCCAGCTGACGCTTCCGGAGAAGCGGACCGTGCTGACCTATACCAACAACGACGACGTGCCGCGTTATCTGCGGATCTACTCGCTGGACGTCTTCGACGGCGATCAGTTCGGCCTGACCAAGCCGAAGGGCGCGCCGGAGAACCGCACCGACGCCGGCCCGCTGCCGCCTCCTCCTGGGCTGGGCGGCGGCGTCGAGACCGTGAACGCGGTGACCGACATCAAGATCAGCGAAGAGGTCGAGAACCTGGCGTTCCTGCCGCTGCCGTACCCGCCGCGCGAGGTGCGGGCGGACGGGGACTGGCGGGCGGACGTGAGCACGCTCATGGTCTTCTCCACACGCGACAGCGCCTCCGGCCTGGAGTACCAGGTGGCGACGAGCGAGCCGCGGCCGACGCCCGACCAGTTGCGCGCGCTCCAGCGCCCGCAGCAGCCCAACGTCGAGGCGCGCTACCTGCGGCTGCCGGAAGACTTCCCCTCCGACCTGCGCGACCTGGCCTACGAGCAGACCAAGGGCGCCGAGACGCAGTACGACGCGGCGCTGAAGCTGCAGGAGTTCTTCACCAAGACCGGCAACTTCACCTACGACCTGCGCACGCAGGGCAGCAGCACCTCGGCGCTGCGCGACTTCCTGCTGAGCAGCAAGGTCGGGTACTGCGAGCAGTTCGCCAGCGCGATGGCGGTGCTCGCCAGGGCGATCGGCATCCCCGCCCGGGTCGCGGTCGGCTACACCGGCGGCGACAAGACCGGCGACCAGTGGACGGTCGGCACCGACGACTCCCACTCCTGGCCGGAGCTCTACTTCGAGGGCGTCGGCTGGCTGCCGTTCGAGCCGACCCCGGCGGGTTCCGCCGGTCAGGGCAGCGCGCGGGTCCCGGAGTACGCCCGCCCGCAGCCGACTCCGGCCGCGACCTCCTCCAGCCCGACGCCCGGCTCCACCGCCCAGGGCGAGGAACTGCCGCCCGGTCAGCAGCCCGGCCGCAACCCGCGCGAGATCGACGACCGCGAGGCCAGGCTCGGCGGCAACGGCCTGCCGGCGGAGGAGCCGACGCCGCTGATCGCCAAGATCGGCATCGGGGTCGCGATCCTGCTGCTGATCCTGCTCATCCCGGCGGCGATCCGGCAGATCACCCGCAGCCGCCGGGTGCGCGCGCTCGGCTGGAAGGTCTCCGCGCCCTCCGACGAGCTCACCGCGCGCGTGATCGCGGGCAGCCATCCGTCGGTGGCCGCCGCGTGGGCGGAGCTGGACGACATCCTGTACGACTACGGCATGGCCCGCGAGCCCAGCGAGACGCCACGGGCGCTGGCCCGGCGGCTGACGCAGCGCTACGAGTTCGACGCCGAGTCGGCGGCGGCCATGACCTCGATCGCCGCGACGGTCGAGCGGGTGCTGTTCGCGCGCGACCCCGGCGTGGTCGGGCCGATGGGCAAGGACCTGCGCAAGGTACGGCGGGCCCTGGCGTCCACGCTCTCGCGGGGACGGCGGATCAGGGCGGCGCTGCTGCCCCCGTCGACGCTGCGCAGGCTGCGGTCCATGGGCGAGGGCGTGCTGGACGGCTTCGACCGCCTGGAGAACCTCAGGTTCAGGAGAGGCGCGACCAGGTAGATCAGATGAAGGAAGGTGGCTTGCCCGGTTCTGGGCAGGCCACCTTCGTCTGTCGCCCTGGTCGGCTCGTCCCCGTCGGCCGGTCGAGGCCGGCCGTTTCGGCGGGGACCACGTCCGGCGTGAGAGGCGATCCCCCGATCGAGGCCAGCCCTCATCGGCGGGTGGCGGTGGGGCGGCACCGCCGTAACGGATGGAGAAAGGTCAGCGGTCGTCGTGACGACGCCGCCAGCGCTCCTCCATACGTTCCATGAACGTGCCACGGCTCTTCCTGGCTCCCTTGCCGCTGCCGGGCACCGGAGCGCCTTGGGCAGAGCCGGAGTCACCGAACCCGTTCATACGTTTCCAGCTGGACAGACCCCACAGACACGCGGCGAGCATGACCACGAAACCGCCGACGCCGAGCGGGATCATCTGGATGACGACGCCAACCATCATGATGACGACGCCCAGAGCAAAGCCGATGGAGGCTTTGATCAGGCGACGCTTGTAATGGCTGCGCGGGTCACTGATCCTTACGGTGTTGGCCCACTTCGGGTCCTCGGCGTAGAGGGCCTGCTCGATCTGGTCGAGCAAGCGCTGCTCGTGCTCAGAGAGCGGCACGGCGCCTCCCAAGGACGGCCCCAGGACGGGGAAGACGGCAACGGACGACACGGGGTGTCCGAACCTCGCGGTCGGTTATCCCCAGAATACGAGCCTGTAGACGTAGGCGAAAGGAAACGTCCAACGCAGACCAAACCGGAGGTGACGTCATACCTCCATTTTGGGCTATTCGCGACATGGGCGTCATGCCTCCATTTCATCAAGTCTGCCCCGAACAAGCGAAGCCGGGAGTACCGCATCCGGCCCGAAGCGCCGGATCGCCTTGTCCATCGCCTGTTCGGCCTCGCGCCAGCCGGTCTCCCGCGCACCCAGGCTGAGCTGGCGAGAGGCCGCCTGCGCCGGCCCGAGGTTCTCCATCCGGACGCCCACCAGGCGCAGCCGCACGCGCTCCAGGCCCGCCGCGTCGAACAGGTCGCAGGCCGTGGCGTAAATCTCCTGGGCCACGTCGGTCGGCTCCCTGAGCGTGCGGGAGCGGCTGATCGTGGAGAAGTCGGCCCGGCGCAGCTTCACACTCACCGTCCTGCCCACGTGCCCGCTCTTACGCATCCTGGCGGCGACCTTCTCCGACAGGCGGAGCAGCTCACGCTTGATCATCTCGGGATCGTCCACATCTGTGGCGAATGTCTCTTCGTTGCCGATGCTCTTGTCGGGCGTGTGGACGGTCACGGCGCGCTCGTCGCGCCCCCAGGCCAGCGCCGCGAGGTGACCGCCCGCGGCGGGGCCCAGCTCGCGCTGGAGCGTCGCGGGCGGCACTCTGGCCAGATCGCCCACGGTACGGATGCCGAGGCGGACCAGGGCCTGCTCGGTGCGCTCCCCCACCCCCCACAGCGCCGAGACCGGCAGCGGGTGGAGGAAGTCGACGATCTCGTCGGCCGGCACCACCAGCAACCCGTTGGGCTTGCACTGTTTTGAGGCGAGCTTGGCGATGAACTTGCTCGCCGCCACGCCCACGGAGCAGGTGATGCCGTATCTTTCCCGAACCTGTTCCCGGATCAGCACCGCGATCTCCGCGGGCGAGCCCAGCCGGCGCCGCGCCCCGCCGACGTCGAGGAAGGCCTCGTCGGAGGCGATCGGCTCGACCAGCGGGGTGATCGAGTGGAAGATCTCCATGACGCCCTTGGAGACCTCGGAGTACTTCCCGTGACCGGGCGGGATGATCACGGCCTGCGGGCACACGCGGCGCGCCCTGCTCATGGGCATCGCCGAGTGCACGCCGAACGCCCTGGCCTCATAGGTCGCGCTGAGCACCACGCCGCGGCCCGCGGGCGAACCCACGATGACCGGGCGGCCCCTGAGCTCGGGCCGCTCCAGCAGTTCGACGCTGGCGAAGAAGGCGTCCATGTCGACGTGGAGGATCGGGCAGCCGGTGTCGTCGGCCCCGGTGGTGGGAGCGGGGCCGATGCCGGTGATCTGCTTGCGTGCCACTCCGTGATTCTATCCGAACAGACGTTCTACGGCTTGTGGGCGAGGATGTGGACCTGGGCGGCGATCTCCCGCAGGACCGGATGGGCGGCGGCGGCCTGCTCCAGCGCCACCAGCGCCTCCACGGCCCCCGGCTCGCCGTCGACCAGCCTGCTGGGCACCAGGTCGGCGAAGACCCGCACCCCGAGCGCCGGCCCGACCGCGAGCCCGGTCACCGCCAGGAGCTCCGACAGCGCGGCGGGCGTGAAGCGGCGCGGCGTGGGGTCGCGATCGCCCCAGCGCCCCCGAGGATCGTCCAGTACGGCGAGCGCCTCGTCGAAATGGCCGGTGAGCGCCCGGTGCAGGGCGCTGGCGAGCGGGTTGGCGGCCAGCACGCTGACGGCTCCCCCGTGGCGCAGCAGCCCGGAGACGGCGGTCAGCGCGCTGATGGGGTCCTCGACGTACTCCAGGACGCTGTGGCACAGCACCAGGTCGGCGCTGTCCTTGGGCAGCAGCTCGCCGAGGTCGGCGGCGTCGCCCTGGATCGCCCTGACCCCGACGCCCTTCTCCTTGGCCCGCCGCTCCAGCGCGGCCAGCGAGTCGGGGCTGGGGTCGACGACCGTGACGTTGTGCCCGAGCTCGGCCAGCGGTACGGCGAAGCCGCCCGTGCCCCCTCCGGCGTCCACGATGTCGAGCACGCCGCGCCCGGCGGATCCGGCCCGTTCGGCCAGCACTGCCCGCAGAGCGTCCCAGACCACGGCAGTGCGCACCGGGCTCCTCGTCACGTGTTCCCCTCCCACTCGAGCCAGCCGGTGTCAGCCTACGCTCTCCGGCGGCACCCTGGTGTCCGGGGCGAGAACGCTGATGCCCCGCCCGGCGAAGAAGTCGCCGAAGCGGGCCAGCGGCAGCCTGGCCCGCCTGCTGTCCTCGGTGTGGCCGGAGGGGTTGTTGAAGAGCACCGTCCCGTCCGCGGCCCCGGTGACCAGGACGAGGTGCCCGCCCCGGCCGGGCGCGGGGCGCTCGGGGCGGCGGATCTCCGGGTGGACGGAGGCGATCACCATCCGGCCCGCGGCCAGCAGCTCTTCGAGCTCGCCCAGCTCCATCAGGGGGTGGACCTCGGCGGTGAGGCCGTGCTCGGCCCGCGCGTAGTCGGCGAAGGGGGCGTAGTAGAGGCCCTTGATGCCCTCGGGCTCCTCGCGGTAGCCGCCGTAGGCGCGGCAGCCGTACACGAGGTCGAGCAGGGGTGGCGCGTGGCCGTCGCGGTGGTGCAGGAGCATGCGCAGGCAGGCCATCCCGCACGCGTGGCGGCACCAGCGGGAGTACTCCTCGCGGGTGCGCGCGCCCGACCGCCGCCACAGCGGGTCCTCGCCCGGGTCGGCGCCGCCGTAGACGTAGGAGGCGATCCGGTCGGCGCTCATGAACTGCGTGAAGGCGGCTACCTGCATGAACGTTCAGGGTAGCGGGCTCAGGGGACGAGGGGTCGCAGCCTCTTGGGCGCGCGCAGCCGCCAGGCGTCGGTGAGCAGTTCGGCCATCTCCTGCTCCCCGACCACCGGCATGCGGACCAGGACGACGGCGTGACCGTCGTAGTGAGGCAGGGTGAAGAAGACGTCCGGGTCGGCGGCGATCAGCTCGTGCTTGTCCTCCTCCGCGGCCAGCGGCAGCGCCAGCACGTCGCCCTCCTCGCGGATGCGGGCGAACCACCTGGCCTTCACGTAGAAGGCGGGCGTGCCGTACATGGGCTTCTCGCCGGTCTCCGGCAGGGCCAGGGCCAGCCGGCGGACGTCTTCCTCGGTCACCATGAACCGATTGTCACCCCCGGCGGCCGGCGAGATCGAGCGCGATGTCCACGATCATGTCCTCCTGGCCGCCGACCATGCCGCGGCGGCCGACCTCCACGAGGATGGCGCGGGTGTCGAGCCCGTAGCGGGCGGCGGCGTCCTCGGCGTGGCGCAGGAAGCTGGAGTAGACGCCCGCGTAGCCGAGCGTGAGGGTCTCGCGGTCCACCTGGACGGGGCGGGTCTGCAGGGGGCGGACGAGGTCGTCGGCGGCGTCCATGAGCGCGAACAGGTCGCAGCCGTGCTCCCAGCCCATCAGGTCGGCGACGGCCACGAACGCCTCCAGCGGGCAGTTGCCCGCTCCCGCGCCCATGCCGGCCAGGGAGGCGTCGACGCGGGTGACGCCGTTCTCGACGGCGACGACGGAGTTGGCGACGCCGAGCCCGAGGTTGTGGTGGGCGTGGATGCCGAGCTCGGTGCCGGGGTCGAGGACCTCGCGGTAGGCGCGCACGCGCTCCTTCACGCCGTCCATGGTCAGCCGGCCGCCGGAGTCGGTGACGTAGACGCAGTGCGCGCCGTACGACTCCATGAGCCCGGCCTGGCGGGCGAGCTCGGCGGGCGGGGCGAGGTGGGACATCATGAGGAAGCCGGAGACGTCCATGCCGAGCTCGCGGGCGACGCCGATGTGCTGGGCGGAGATGTCGGCCTCGGTGCAGTGGGTGGCCACGCGTACCGAGCGGACGCCGAGCGCGTGGGCGCGGCGCAGGTCGGCGATGGTGCCGATGCCGGGCAGCAGCAGCGTGGTGAGGACCGCGCGGTCCATGGCGGAGGCGGCGGCCTCGATCCACTCCTCGTCGGGGCAGGCGCCGAAGCCGTAGTTGACGCTGCTTCCGGCCAGCCCGTCGCCGTGGGCGATCTCGACGGCGGCCACCCCGGCGGCGTCGAGGGCGCGGGCGATGGCCGCGACCTGGCCGGCGGTGTACTGGTGGCGGATGGCGTGCATGCCGTCGCGCAGCGTCACATCCTGGATGTAGAGCTTCATCGGGCCGCCATCCTCTCCGCGACGCGCAGCGCCGCCGACGTCATGATGTCCAGGTTGCCGGCGTAGGCGGGCAGGTAGTGGGCGGCGCCCTCGACCTCCAGGAAGACCGAGACGAGCGTGCCGCCGTCGGCCGGGCGGAACTGCACGTCCTGCTTGAGCCGATAACCGGGCACGTAGGCGGCCACGGCGGCCACCATCTCCTTGACCGAGGCGGCGACCTCGGCCTCGTCGCAGCCGGGCACGAGGCAGTAGACGGTGTCGCGCATGATCACCGGTGGTTCCGCGGGGTTGAGCACGATGATCGCCTTGCCGCGCCCGGCGCCGCCGACGCTCTCCAGGGCGCGCGCGGTGGTCTCGGTGAACTCGTCGATGTTGGCGCGGGTGCCGGGACCGGCCGAGCGGGAGGCGATCGAGGCGACGATCTCGGCGTAGCGGACGGGCGCGACGCGGGAGACGGCCGCGACGATCGGCACCGTGGCCTGGCCGCCGCAGGTGACCATGTTGACGTTGTCCTCGCCGAGGTGGTCGCCGAGGTTCACGGCGGGCACGACGTAGGGGCCGATGGCGGCGGGCGTCAGGTCCACGACCTTCTTCCCGTACGGCGCCAGCGCCGCCGCGTTGTGCCGGTGGGCCCCGGCCGAGGTGGCGTCGAGCACCACCGCGACCTCCTCGAAGCAGGGCAGCGCGAGCAGGCCCTCGACGCCCTCGTGGGTGGTGGCCACGCCCATCCGCCGGGCTCTGGCCAGGCCGTCGGAGCCGGGGTCGATCCCGGCCATCGCGGCGACCTCCAGCGACGCGGACGTGCGCTTCACCTTGATCATCAGGTCGGTGCCGATGTTGCCGGACCCGATGATGGCGATCTTGCTCATGTGTCCTCCTCGCCGCGGCAGAACCGGGCGAACTCCTGGGTCATCTCCGGCACCGGCTTGTGGCCGGTGAACGGGGTGCCGTGGTTGCCGAAGTACAGCGGCACGTCGGCGAGGTGGCAGGCGCCGAGTTCGGCGCCGTCGCGCGTCATGGGTGAACGCGCGTCGCTGACGAGATGGCGGGCGGGGCCGGGGTGGATGCGCACCAGTTCCCGCGCGGGCTCGGTGAAGATCTCGCGGGTGGACGGCCGGCCCATGCCGGCCGCGGTGAACAGCCGCCCCTCCTGCGCGGTGGTGGTCACCAGCAGCGGCACTTTCGCGAGATTTCCTGACATGGGGTGTTCCTTCAGCAGGTCGCCGTCCAGCACCGGGGCGACGGGCAGCAGTCCTCCCGCCGGGGGCCTGGCGCGGGCGGCCCGTTCCTCCCCCGCCAGCAGCGTCTCGATCGGCGCCGTGGCGGGCTCGGGGACGGCGGCCGCCCTGGTCCAGGCCTCCGCCTGGCCGGGGGTGGCGAAGCCGTAGGGGACGGGGCTCATGGCCGCCGCCCGCGCGTACAGGCCGGGGGCGCAGGCCAGCAGGGCCAGGACGCTGGTGCCGCCCGCCGAGTGCCCGGCGAGCGTCACGTCGCCCGGGTCGCCGCCGAAGGCGTCGATGGCGTTCCTGACCCACTCCAGGGCGGCGATCTGGTCGCGCAGGGCGAGGTTGGCCGGTACGGCGCCGCCGTACCACAGGCCGGTGGCCCCGAAGCGGTAGTTGACGGTCACCACCACGAGGCCGTGCTCACGCGCGAGCACGGTCCCGTCGTACATGGCCTGCGCGCCCGAGCCGAACACGAACGCGCCCCCGTGCAGGAACACCAGCACGGGGCGGCGGCCCTCGGTCCCCGAGGTCCAGACGTTGAGGAACAGGCAGTCCTCGCGGCCCGCGGCCGGGTCGATCTCCAGGCCGGGCACCCACGCCATCCGGCCCGGCCGCTGCGGGGCCGGCGGGCCGGGGGCGAGCGCGTCGCGTACCCCCTCCCAGGGCCGGGGCGGCTCGGGGGCGGTGAAGCGGCGGGCGGGGGCGGCGTACCTGATGCCCTTGAACGCCAGCGCTCCCCCGAGTCCGAGCCCCCGCAGCGTGCCCTGCGGGGTGTGGGCGAGCGTCATGCGCGTGGCGCGCTCTCGGTCAGGCCCAGGAAGCGGGCGGCGTTGCCGCCGAGGATCGCCTCGCGTTCGGAGTCCGTCAGCCCCGGGCAGGCGCGCACGACCGAGCCCGGGTCCTCCTCGCCCAGGGGGAAGGGGAAGTCGGTGCCGAGCATGACCCGTTCCGCGCCCATGACGTCGACGAGCAGGCGCAGCGCCCGGGGGTCGAAGACGGCGGAGTCCACGGAGAAGCGGCCGATGTAGGCGGAGGGCGGCTTGGGCGAGTCGCGGCGGACCAGGTCGCGCCGATGCCAGGCGTTGTCGGCCCGGCCGAGCAGGAACGCGAAGCTGCCGCCGCCGTGGCAGAAGCACAGCCGCAGGTTGCCGGGCAGCTTCTCGAAGGCGCCGGAAAGGATCATCGTCAGGATGCCGAGCTGGGTCTCGGCGGCCATGCCGACCAGCCAGGGCAGCATGTAGCCGCGCATGCGCTCGGCGGCCATCATGTCCCACGGGTGCACGAGGACCGGCATGTCCTGGTGGGCGCAGTGCTCCAGGAAGGCGAGCAGGTCGGCGTCGTCGAGGTTGCGCGGGCCGACGTGGTTGCCGATGTGCACGCCCCGGTGCCCGGCGGCCTTCGCCCTGGCCAGGGTCTCGATGGCGTGGCCCAGGTCCTGCAGCGGCACCTGGCACAGCGGGACGAGCCGGGCGGGGTCCTCCGAGCAGTACGCGAGGATCCGGTCGTTGACCATGTCGCACCAGTCGGCGGCGCGGCCGGGATCGGCCTCGTAGCCGAACAGCAGCGGCGTGGAGGAGACGGCCTGCACCGCCACGCCGGTGCGGTCCATGGCGGCCAGGCGCGCCCCGGCGTCCCACAGCTCGGGGGTGACGGGGCGGTAGTCCTCGTCGCCGCTCATCATCATGCCCTCGCGCAGCCACGGCTCGCCGGCGCCCGCCAGGGTGCGCGCCTCCTCGCGGGAGATCCGCGGGAAGACGTGGGCGTGGATGTCGATCACTGGACCACCGGGCGGAGCGCGTCGGGCCAGTCCTTGCCCGGGTGGACGGCGCCGCAGTGCGGGCAGGTGCGGTCGCTGCCGTAGAAGGCGTTGAAGACCGGCGGCAGGTCGTCCACGATCGACTCCAGCTGCACCTCGGCGCGGTGCACGAGGCGGTGGCAGTTGACGCAGTACCACTCGAAGGCGTCCAGGTCGCCCTGCGGGCGGGCGTACTCGACGACCAGGCCGATGGAGCCGGGCACCGGCCGCTGCGGGGAGTGGCGCACGTGCGGCGGCAGCAGGAAGACGTCGCCCTCGCGGATCTGGATGTCGACCGGCGGCTTGCCCTCCTCCTCCATGACGCGCAGCACCATGCCGCCCTTGAGCTGGTAGAAGAACTCCTCGATCGGGTCGTCGTGGAAGTCGGTGCGCTGGTTGGGGCCGCCGACGACGGTCACCATCAGGTCGGCCTCCTTCCAGATCTGCACGTTGCCCACGGGCGGCTTGAGCTGGTCGGCGTGCTCGTCGATCCACGTGGCGAGATTGAACGGCGGGATCATGGGGTGCTCCTCGTCGGGATGTGGGCGGTGCAGGAGATCTCGATCAGCAGGTGCGGGTGGGGCAGCTGGTGGACGGCGACGGTGGTGCGAGCGGGGCCGTGCTCGTCGAAGTAGGCGCCGTAGACCTCGTTGTAACCGCCGAAGTCGTTCATGGAGACCAGGTAGGTGGTGACGTTGACGACGTCGGCCAGACCGCCTCCGGCGGCCTTGAGGATGTCGGCGAGGTTGCCGATGACGGCGCGGGTCTGCTCGCGGATGTCGAGGCTGGTGGTGCCCATCTCGTCGGCGCTCGCCCCGGCGAAGGTGCCGTCGGGACGGCGGGAGCTCGTACCGGAGACGAAGACCAGGTCGCCGGCCCGCCTGAAGTGCGGGAAGCGCCCGCGCGGGCGCGCCTTGCCCGGCACCAGCATCGATTCTTCGCTCACGTGGTCACCTCCGCGTGGCCGAGGCCCTGTCCGCTGACGCGCACGTGGGCGCCCGGCGGCAGCGGGACGGCGGCGGTGGCCGCGCCCGCCAGGACGATCCAGCCCGCCTCCAGCTCGATCCCGGCGGCCTGGGCCAGGCGGGCGGCGGCGTGCAGGGAGCGCATCGGGTCGCCGAGGATGGCCGCCGACGACCCCGAGGCGACGGTCCGCCCGTCGATCTCCAGGGTCAGGCCGACGTTGGCGACCGCGCGCGGCGTGTGCCAGGGGCCGAGGCCGAAGCCGCTGGCGGAGGCGTTGTCGGCGATGACGTCCTCCAGCGTGAAGGAGAAGTCGGCGAAGCGGGAGTCGAGCACCTCGTAGCCGACCGCCACGCCGCCGACGGCCGCGCCCACGTCGGCGGGCGAGCGGACCGGGCGCTCCAGCAGGAAGGCGATCTCGGGCTCGACGCGCGGGTGGATGAGCGTGCCCGTGTCCAGATGCGACTCGATCAGCATGGCGTCGGTCAGCAGGCCCCAGATGACGTCGTCCACGCCCATCTGGATCATCTTGGCCCGGCTCGTGAAGCCCATCTTGACGCCGATGAGCTTCTCGCCGCGGGCCTCGCGGCGGGCGATGACCTCGCGTTGCACCCGGTAGGCCGCGGGCACGTCGAGCGCCGTCTCCTCGGTCAGCTTCGCGATGGCGGTACGGCTCAGCGCCGCCTCGTCCAGGCGCTGCGCCAGGCGGTTCACAAGGTCTCCTTCGCGAAGGCGGCCCGGACGTCGCCGAGCCCGTCGATCCTGGCCTCCAGCACGTCGCCGGGCACGACCGGCACCACGGGCCCGAGCGCGCCGGTCAGCACGGTGTCGCCCGCCCGGAGCGGGCGGCCGAGGCGGGCCAGGGTGTCGGCCAGCCAGACGGCGGCGTGCAGCGGGTGACCCAGGCACGCGGCGCCGATCCCGGTCGAGACCTGCTCGCCGCGGCGCTCCATGACCATCCCGGCCAGGCGCAGGTCCAGGTCCTTCAGCGGGACGGGCCGGTTGCCCAGCACGTACAGGCCGGAGGAGGCGTTGTCTGCGACGGTGTCGGCCAGCGTGATGTCCCAGCCGCGGATCCGGCTGCCGACCACCTCGATCGCGGGCAGCGCGAACGCGGTCGCCCCGATCACGTCGGCCACCGTGTGGCGCTCGTGCGGCAGGTCGTGCTCCAGCACCAGCGCCACCTCGGCCTCGGCGCGCGGCTGCAGCACGGTCCCCGCCGGGATCTCGGCGCCGTCGGGAACCGCCATGTCGGCGAACAACGCCCCGAAGTCCGGCTGGTCCACGCCGAGCTGCTTCTGCACGGCCGCGCTGGTCAGGCCGATCTTGCGGCCGGTCAGCCGCCGTCCCTCACCCAGCCACCTGCCGGTCAGCCAATCCTGTACGGCGTACGCCTCCTCGACCCCGCCGACCAGATCGCGCACGGGCTCGCAGGGCACGCCGGAGGCGTGCGCCCCCAGCAGCCGCTCGGCGGCCTGTTGAACATTCGTCACCGATGACCTCATATCTTCACGCACACGTTGACCGGCTCGGAGAAGAAGTCGAGCGAGTACTCGCCGCCCTCCCGGCCGATGCCCGACGCCTTCACCCCACCGAACGGGGTGCGCAGGTCGCGCAGGTTCCAGCAGTTCACCCAGACGATCCCGGCCTCGATCCTGGGCGCGACCCGGTGGGCGCGCGACAGGTCGCCGGTCCAGACGGTGGCGGCCAGGCCGTACGGGCTGTCGTTGGCCAGCCGGATCGCCTCGGCCTCGTCGTCGAAGGGCGCGAGGTGGCAGATCGGGCCGAAGACCTCCTCGCGGACGGTCCTGGCGCTCTCGGGCAGGCCGGTGACGACGGTGGGCTCGACGTAGAAGCCGCCGTCGCGCTCGTCGCCGAAGCTCGGGGCGCCGCCCCCGGCGAGGACCGTGGCGCCCTCCTCGACGGCCAGGCGGAAGTAGGACAGCACCTTGTCGCGGTGCTCGGCCGAGATCATCGGGCCGTAGTCCTTCAGGTTCCTTGCCCGTTCGGCGAGCTTCGCGGTGAACGCGTCGAAGATCGGGCGCTGGACGTAGACGCGCTCGGTGCACAGGCAGATCTGGCCGGAGTGGGTGAAGCTCGACCGGATCGTGCCCTCGACCGCCTCGTCCAGGTCGGCGTCGGCGAAGATCAGGGCCGGGTTCTTGCCGCCGAGCTCGAAGGAGACCGGGGTGACGTGGTCGGCGGCGGCGCGCATGATGGCCGAGCCGGTGGCCGACTCGCCGGTGAACGCGATGGCGTCCACGCCGGGGTGGGAGGTCAGGAACTCGCCCGCCGCCGCGGCGCCGTGGCCGTGGATCAGGTTGAAGGCGCCTGGCGGCAGCCGTACCTCGTCGATGACCTCGGCCAGCAGCGTCGCGGTGGAGGGCGTCTCCTCCGAGGGCTTGGCCACCACGGCGTTGCCCGCCGCCAGGGCGGGCGCGACCTTCCAGGTGAGCAGCAGCAGAGGGAGGTTCCACGGGGAGATGACGGCGACGACGCCGAGCGGGCGGCGCACGGTGTAGTTGAGCGCCTCGCCGGTGCCGCTCCAGCCGGGGACGCGGGTGTGGTAGGCGCGTTCCGGGCGGCCGTAGGACAGGTCGGCGTAGGCGCGGAAGTTGCCGATCGCGCGGGGGACGTCCACGGTGGCGGCCAGTTCGCGCGGCTTGCCGGTGTCGGCGACCTCGGCGGCGACGAACTCGTCGAACCGGGCCTCGATGCCGTCGGCGATCCGCCGCATCCAGGCGCAGCGCTCCTCGGTGCTCGTGGCTCCCCAGGGGCCGGCCAGCGCCGCCCTGGCCGCGGCGACCGCGGCGTCGACGACCTCGCGCGGGGCCTCGGGCACGGTCCCCGTCCGGCGCCCGTCGACGGGCGAGATCAGCGGGAAGGGGGTCCCCGTGGTCTCGAAGACCCCGTTGACGTAATGCTTCATGGCGCCATTGTCCGGCCGCATCGCCATATCAGGCCAATACCTGATCGTGGCCCAGCTATGACAATTCCGATATATAACGCTTTTTACATACGTGACGGCCAGAACAGTATTCGCCGTGACATAGCACCTGCGTGCATCCTCGTCCGTACCCCCTGATCGGAAGGTACAGACGAAAATGGACACTGACCGCCGCAGGGCGGCGCGCCGCGTCTCGTGGGCGGCCTTCATCGGCACGACCATCGAGTGGTACGACTTCTTCCTGTACGGCACGGCCGCCGCGCTCGTCTTCAACAAGCAGTTCTTCCCCGCCATGGACCCCGTCGCCGGATCGATCGCCGCCTTCGGCACCATGACCGTGGGATTCCTGGCCCGACCGCTGGGCGGCATCGTCTTCGGCCACTTCGGCGACCGGCTCGGCCGCCGCAACACGCTGGTCGTCTCGCTGCTGATCATGGGGATCGGGACCACGCTCATCGGCGTGCTGCCCACCTACTCCAGCATCGGCATCTGGGCCGCGGTGCTGCTGGTCGTCATGCGCATCGCCCAGGGCATCGGCCTCGGCGGCGAACTCGGCGGGGCCGTGGTGCTGACCATGGAGCACGCGCCGAAGGGCCGTCGCGGCCTGTTCGGCGCCTTCCCGATGATGGGCACGCCCGCCGGGATGCTCTGCGCCAACCTCGTCTTCCTGGGCACCTCCTCGGCCCTGAGCGAGGAGGCCTTCATGTCGTGGGGCTGGCGGGTGCCGTTCCTGCTGAGCGTCGTGCTCGTGGTGGTCGGCATCTACCTGCGGCTGCGTATCGAGGAGAGCCCCGACTTCGTCGTCCAGCGCAAGCCGGTCAAGCTGCCGATCGCCGAGGTCCTGCGCGGCCACTGGCGCGGGGTCGTGCACAGCATCGCGGTCATCATCGGCAACAGCGCCGTCGCCTACGTCTTCATGGTCTACATCCTCCAGTACGGCCAGGCCCCCGCGATCGGCCTGTCCCGCACCTTCCTGCTGACCTGCGTGATCGGCGGCGCGACGGTCTGGCTGGCGACCGCGCCGCTCTGGGCCCACCTGGGCGACCGGTTCGGGCTCCGGGCCCTGTTCTCCCACGGCTCGTGGGTCCTGCTGGCCGGAGCCGTCGCCATCCTGCCCGTCGTCAACACCGGCAGCCACGTGCTGATCGCGGTCTTCATGGTGGCGATGGGCGCCGTGCTGGCGATGACCCACGCCGCGCAGGGCACGCTGACGGCCAGCTTCTTCCCCGTCGCGATCCGCTACTCGGGCACCTCGGCCGCCTATCAGCTCGCCGCGCTGCTCGGCGGCGGCATCACCCCGCTGGTGGCCGCCTCCCTGCTGGCCTCGACCGGCTCGTCGTGGTCGATCACCGCGTACCTGGCGGTCGTGACCGCGATCAGCCTCGTGGCCGCGCTGGTCTTGCCCCGCAACGACGCCGAACGCTTCGGCGACGTCCCCGAAGCCATACCCAATCGGGTCGTCCAGGGCTGAAAGCTATGCTGAAATGGTGATGACCCGCGCTCTGGACCTGCTCGCCGGCCGCCTCAAGCTCCGCCACCTCGTGCTGGTCACCGCCATCGCCGACCACGGCAGCGTGCTGCGCGCCGCCGAACACCTCCGCCTCGCCCAGCCCGCCGCCACACGCGGCCTGCGCGAGGTGGAGCAGATCCTCGGCGTCGAGCTGTTCACCCGGGGGCCGCGCGGTGTCACCCCGACCGTGTTCGGCACCGCCTTCGTCGACCACGCCCGCGCCGTCCAGGCCGAGCTGCGCCGGGCCGGCGACCGCATCACGGGCCTGGCCAACGGCGAGACCGGCACCGTCACCGTCGGCACCCTGCTGGCCGCCACGAACGTCCTGCTGCCCCGCTCGATCGCCGCGCTCAAGGCCGAACGGCCCGGCATCACGGTCATCGTGCGCGAGGGCACGTTCGACTCGCTGGTCCCCCGGCTCATCGACGGCGACACCGACCTGGTCCTCGGCCGTCTCAACCCCATCGACGACCGGCACGGCCTGCGCCAGATCCCGCTCTACGACGAGCCCATCCTCCTGGTCGCCCGCTCCGGCCACCCCGCCTCGGCCGCCTCGACGCTGGCCGGGCTGCTCGGCTACCCGTGGATCCTGCCGCTGGAGCAGACGTCGCTGCGGCAGGAGCTGGAACAGGTCTTCAAGAACCAGGACCTGCCGTTGCCCGAGGACCGTGTGGAGTGCACGTCGATCCTGACGATCCGGTCACTGCTGCTGCAGACCGACATGGTGGCCGCGCTGCCGGCGCTGCTGGTCCGGTCCGACCCGCAGCTCGTGTGCCTGCCGGTGCCGCTGGCCTCGGTGAAACGCTCGGTCGGCGTCACGCTGCCGGGGTCGCGGGCCCTGACTCCGGCGGCGAAGGTCATGCTCGACCACCTGCGAACCCAGTCGGCGACCCTTGAGCCCTGACGGCATCCGGGTGGCACACCGTTCGGTCTTGACCGGGGTCCTTTGGTCTTGACCGGGTCAACGGCGGAGTCGTCGCGGCGGGGACCCGTGAGCCCTCACGAGCGGCGGTGCGGGTGGGGTGGCGGGAGCCGTAACGGAAAAGAGCGCGCCATGAAGATCACGGCGCGCCCTCCCCCGAGTGCGCCGTGATGATCACGGCGCCCCCTTCAGAGCGACAGACTCGGCTTGAGCTGCTTGAAACGGGCCAGGAGGCCGTTGATGAAGCTGGGCGACTCGTCGGTGGAGAGCTCGCCCGCCAGGTGCACCCACTCGCTGATGACCACGCCCTCGGGGACGTCGGGCATCCACAGCAGCTCGTAGGTGCCGCCGCGCAGCAGGTTGCGGTCGACGGCGGGCATGCGCTCCAGCGTCCAGCCCTCGGAGTAGGTGGTGATGAGCTCGTCGATGCGGGCCCGGTGGCGGGCCACGCCCTCCACGATCGCCGAGGTGTACTCGTTGACCGGCGGCTCACTCCGCTCCACCCGCTCGGCGAGGATCTTCAGCGGGTCCTCTTCCCTGGCCTCCGCCTCGAAGAGGATGTCGAGGGCGCGCCTGCGTGCTTTGCCGCGTGCCGACACCTCAGGCCCGGCCGAGGTATTCGCCGCTGCGGGTGTCGACCTTGACCTTCTCGCCGGTGGTGATGAACAGCGGGACCTTGATCTCGGCGCCGGTCTCCAGCGTGGCGGGCTTGGTGCCGCCGGTGGAGCGGTCGCCCTGCAGGCCCGGCTCGGTGTTGGAGATCAGCAGCTCGACCGCGGCCGGCAGGTCGACGTAGAGCGCGGCGCCCTCGTTGAAGGCGATCGTGGCCATGGTGTTCTCGAGCATGTAGCTGGCCGCGTCGCCGACGGTCTTGGCGGGCACGTTGACCATGTCGTAGGTCTCGGTGTCCATGAAGACGAAGTCGTCGCCGTCCTTGTAGGAGTACTGCATCTCGCGCTTGTCGACGTTGGCCACGTCGACTTTCACCCCAGCGTTGAAGGTCTTGTCGACGACCTTGCCGGAGAGCACGTTCTTGAGTTTGGTGCGCACGAACGCGCCGCCCTTGCCCGGCTTGACGTGCTGGAACTCCACAACGGCCCACAGCTCACCGCCGTCGAGCTTCAGCACCATGCCGTTCTTGAGGTCGTTGGTCGTCGCCACTCGTTTTCTCCCGCGTGTTGCCGCTCTTAAAGGACGAGCAGCTCTTTGGTCGTCTTCGTGAGGAGTTCCGGCCCGCCCGCACGCGTGACCAGCGTGTCCTCGATGCGGACACCGCCCTGTCCCGGGAGGTAGACCCCCGGCTCGACGGTGATGGGAACTCGATCCTCTAGTCTACCGGTCCTGGCGGGGCCCAGGAACGGCTCCTCGTGGATCTCCAGGCCGACGCCGTGTCCGAGGCCGTGCCGGAAGTGCCCGGCGTGGCCCGCTTCGGCGATCACGCCGCGCGCGGCGGAGTCGACCTCCTTGGCCGTGGCGCCGGGCGTGAGGGCGTCGCGACCGGCCTTCTGCGCGGCGGCGACGAGGTCGTAGATCTCGCGCTGCCAGGCGGCGGGCTCGCCCAGGCTGACGGTGCGGGTCATGTCGGCGTGGTAGCCGCGGTAGTTGGCGCCGAAGTCGAGGGTGACCAGGTCGCCTGCGCGCAGCTCGCGATCGGTGGGGGTGTGGTGCGGTACGGCCCCGTTCTCGCCCGCGGCGACGATGGACTCGAAGGCGATCTTGTCGGCCCCGAGTTCGATCATCCGGTGCTCAAGGATGCGGGCTACGTGGCGTTCGGTGGCGCCTGGGCGGATTTCTTGGGAAATATCGCTGAATGCCTGGTCGGAGATGGCGCAGGCCGTACGCAGGAGCTCGATCTCTTCTTCGTCCTTGACCGTCCGCAGGAGCTCCACCAGCGGCTCCAGCGGGACCAGGCCCTCTCCCAGCCGCCGGTACGTCGCGACCGACATGTGCGCGGCCTCGATCCCCGTGCCCGGCGCGGCCAGGGCGCCCGCGGTGTCCGGCGCCTCGACGACCTCGACGCCCAGGTCGCGGGTCATCTCGATGTAGCGGGAGTCGGTCGCGAGCGTGGCGCTACCGTCCTCGCGCACCAGAACCGCGGCGTTGGAACTGTCGAGTCCGGTCAGGTACCTCACGTTGACCAGGGAGGTGACGAGCACCGCGGGGACCGCGCGCTCGGGCAGCAGCGCGGCCAGGGCGGCTCGGCGCCGCGCGTGAGTGTCGGTCATTTCGTCAATGTACGCGTATTGACCTTCCTCACGCTCCGCGGCTACCGTGCGCAGCAAGGTTAGTAAGGTTTCCTAACCTTCAAGGAGCGTGCATGAAGCTGGCAGCGGCGTTGACCGCGTTATCCGTCCTGATCGCAGGGAGCCCAGCGATGGCCGAGAGCGCGTCGTTCATCAGGGTCGACCAGGTGGGCTTCGCGCCGGAGGAGGCCAAAGAGGCCTACCTCATGGCGGATCGTCCCCTCCCCTTCACCGTCGTCGATCGCCGGGGGCGGGTGGTCCTGCGCGGTACGGCGGGCCGCGACCTCGGCAAGTGGAACGACACCTACCGTCATGTCTACCACCTGGACCTTTCCAGGCTCCGTACCCCCGGCAGCTACCGGGTCAAGGCGGGCGGGCAGACCTCCGCCGAGTTCGCCGTGGCCCCCTCGATCGCCCTGTCGCTGCCCGCGGCCAAGATCGTGACGTTCTTCGGCGGCCAGCGCGACCGCTGGCACAAGAGCGACAAGGCCGCCTCCGTCTATGACTGGCCCGAGTTCACCGGCCCGGACACCGACCAGATCAAGGGCGACCTCACCAAGGTCGGCGGCCCGGTGGACGTGTCGGGCGGCTGGTTCGACGCCGGCGACTACCTGAAGTTCACCCACATCCTCGCCTATGTCGACACCCTCCTGTGGGCGGCCAAGCGCGACGGCGCCATCGACCCCCGCCTGCGCGGCGAGGCCGACCACGGCCTGAGGTTCCTCGACAAGATGTGGGACGAGACGTCGAAGACCCTCTACATCCAGGTCGGCATCGGAGCCGGCAACGCCGAGGGCACCTTCGCCGGCGACCACGACATCTGGCGCATGCCGGAGGAGGACGACCACTCCACCGAGAAGTACATCCGCGACCGGCCCGTCTTCCGCGCCGCCGCGCCCGGCCAGCCGATCAGTCCCAACCTGGCCGGCCGTACCGCCGCCGCCTTCGCCCTGGCCGCGCAGGTGGAGCCCGACCGCGGGCGCGCCCGCGAACTGCTGGAGAAGGGCGCCTCCGTCTACGCCATGGCCAAGACCGAGAACGTCGGCCGGCTCGTCACCTCGCTCCCCCACGCCTTCTACCCGGAGAGCGTCTGGCGCGACGACATGGAGCTGGGCGGCGCCGAACTGGCCCTGGCCGCCCAGCGCCTGCGTGACCCGCGCGCCGGCGAGTGGCTGCGGCAGGCGGCCCACTGGGCCGGCGAGTACCTGAAGCACGACGCCGGCGGCGACACCTTCAACCTGTACGACGTCAGCGCGCTCGGCCACACCGACCTCGTCAAGGCCATCCGCCAGGCTCGGGGCGGCACGCTGCCGGTCACCGAACGGCAGCTCGTCGGCGACCTGAAGGCGCAACTGGAGATCGGCGCCGCGCGGGCCGGCCAGGACCCGTTCCAGGCGGGTGCGAGCTATGACCAGTTCGACTCGGTGCCGCACGCGTTCGGGCTGGCGGCCACCTCGCGCCTCTACCGGTCGGTGAGCGGCGACCGCTCCTACGACTCCTTCGGCACCCGTCAGCGCGGCTGGGCCCTCGGGGCCAACGCGTGGGGCGTGTCGTTCGTCTCCGGGGTCGGCGACAACGCGATCACCTGCCCGCACTATCAGATGTCCAACATCACCGGCAGGCCGCCGACCGGCGCCGTGGTCAACGGCCCGAACAGCGCTTCCCTGTTCGACGACGGGCTGGGGGGTCACATGGACCGCATGAGCCCCTGCCCCGCCGACGGAGTCGACCGCTACGCCCCGTTCACCGGGCGCGGCAGCCGCTTCGTCGACGACGTCCGGTCGTGGCAGGCGTCCGAACCCGCCGACGACTTCGCCGCGGTGGCGCTCTACGCGCTCACGCTGATGTCACGGGGCGGGTAGATCCCCCCGCTCACGCGGAGGTCCCGGGGCGGTTGAGACCCCAGTCGGCGAGGAAGTTCGCGAGGGGGCCGGTGGCGGCCATGTCGCCGTCGCCGGCCGCTTCGCGCAGGTCCGCCGCCGCCTCCAGCGCGTGGCGGCGGGCCTGGTCCTCGCGGCCCTTCCTCATCCGGTCCATCGCTTTGGCGATCTTCTTGCGGGCGTCGGCGGCCACCCCGCCGTCGATGCCGTTCAGCTGCTGCTGGAGCCGCACCGCCTCGTCGAAGCGGCCCAGCCAGTTCTGCCAGCCGCCCGGCGGGGTCTGCCGCAGGCCGGTGGTGTCGCGCGGCTGGGGGGTGAGGGTGTCCAGAGGGTTCGCCGGGCCCAGCGTGTCGACCAGTCCTGTGGGTTCTGGTGTCGGCTCTTCCGGGGTGAACGTCGGGTCCGGCTCCTCCCGGGTGGCCGTCGGTGTCGGGTCTGGCTGTTGCGGGGTGAAGGTCGCGCTGGGTACGGGCGTCGCGGCCGGCTGGTCACGGCCGGACAGGACGATGAAGCCGATCGTGACCAGAGCGATGACGGCCAGGGCCGCGACCATCTGGATGATCAGGCGGCGGTTCTGGTTGGGCGGGTCCTGGATGGGGCCTTCGAAGATCTGGGTGTGGCCGTCCTTGAAGGGCGGCTGACCGCCCGGGGCTGTGTGCGGACCGGTTCGCGGGCCTGGTTGTGAGCTGTATTGGCCTGGTTGTGGGCTGTATTGGCCTGTTTGCGGACCGCCCAGACCTGAGGCGCCGTAACCCACCTGTGTGTCCCCGAGACCCGGGCCCCCGTGGCTTTGGCCCCCGTGACCCGTTTGTGGGCCCCCGATGCCCGGCGCGCCGTGGGCCGCTTGCGGTCCTTCGTGACCTGGGGCGCTGTGGCCTGGTTGCGAGCCCGGTCCGGCGTAGGCGGGTGGCCGGCCGTCGGTGGTTCCGGGGGCGTTGAAGGGGGTCTGGGCGTCCGGGAGGTTGGGGAGGGGGCCGGTGCGCTGGGTGGCGCCGGGGCGGGCGATGCTCGCCAGGCGGCGCCGTACCGTGTCACCCCCCGCGGGACGTGCGGCGGGATCCTTGGTCAGCAACGCCAGCAACAGCTGCTCCAGCTCGGCCGGAACGGCGGGACGGTGGCGCGTTGGCGGCTCGGGCTCGGCGGTGCGGATGCGCTCGGCGAGCTCCTCCCCCTCGCCCTCGAACGGCGGCCGCCCGCACAACATCTCATAACAAACCGCAGCCAGCGCATAGAGATCGGCGGCGGGCCCGCCCTGCCCGTCAAGCTGCTCAGGCGCGCGGTACGGCGTCACCGGCCCCGGATCCGCCCCCTGAATCCCGAACCCGACCACCTTGAGCACCCCGCTGCCCGCCCGGCGGAAGGAGTTCGGGTCGATCTGCCCGTGCACCACCCCCGCCCGGTGCGCCGCGTCAAGCCCGGCCGCCGCCTGTCCGAACAGGTCGCACGCCTCGACGATCCCCAGCGGCCCGTGCGCGACGCGCTCCTCACCGAGGCTCGCCCCCGTCAAGAACTCCATCACCAGGTACGGCACGCCGTTGTGGCCACCGATGTCCAGAACCATGGCCACATGGGGATGCACGACCTTGGCCACGGTCTGGGCATGTTTGTGAGCCAGTTCGCTGGAGCCCGCGGTGAGCATCTTGACCGCCACGGTCCAGTCGGCGTTCTCGTCGTGCGCCCGCCACACCTCACCGGCCTGCCCTCGGCCGATGAGCTCGTCCAGCCGGTAGCGGCCGGCGACCAGCGTCTCCTCGGACATATCCCCGCCAATGCACTCAAGGTTGGCAATTTGCCCCCAACCTTAGGGGCTTCACCCGCCCTCAAGCCCCCGAACTCCACCACCCGGCCCCCAGGCCCACGGAGATCACCCACCCGGCACCGGACCACGCCGCAACCTCCCCATTCCCCCACACACCGCGCAGACCGCCCCGACCGGACCCACACGGCCCGCCGCCACGTCCCCACCGCCGGCCATCCGCCACACCCCACCCCCGAACCGCCACACCCCACCCCCGAACCGCCACACCCCACCCGCGCGGGCCGCCGCACCCACACCCGCCCGGACCTCCGCACTCCCACCGCAGGCCGTCCGCCAGATCCCCGCGTCAGGCTGGGACCGGGCGAAGAGCCCGGACGCGGGCCACGCGAGCGGAAGCCAGGGACTCCCTGTCCGCGCGTCCCGCCGAACGGGGGTGGTGGGGTGGGGTCAGCGGAGGAAGGCGGCGGGGACGCCGGCGTCGACCGGGATGTGCAGGCCCGTCGTGAGGGCCAGGTCGCCGGCGGTCAGGGCGAACACCGCGGCCGCCACGTGTTCCGGCAGGACCTCGCGCTTCAGCAACGTGCGCCGGGCGTAGAACGCGCCGAGTTGCTCCTCGGGCACCCCGTAGACGGCCGCGCGGTTGGCGCCCCACCCGGAGGCGAAGATGCCGGAGCCACGGACGACGCCGTCCGGGTTGACGCCGTTGACGCGGATGCCGTGTTCGCCCAGTTCCGCGGCGAGCAGGCGGACCTGGTGGGCCTGGTCGGCTTTGGCGGCGCCGTAGGCGACGTTGTTGGGGCCGGCGAAGATCGAGTTCTTGGAGGAGATGTAGATGACATCTCCCCCCATGCCCTGATTTATCAGGACTCGGGCGGCTTCGCGGGAGACCAGGAACGAGCCCTTCGCCATGACGTCGTGCTGGATGTCCCAGTCGTCCGCCGTGGTCTCCAGCAGGGGGCGCGACAGGGACAGTCCCGCGTTGTTGACGACCAGGTCGAGGCCGCCGAAGGCCAGCACGGCCCGCCGTACCATGTCCTGGACCTGCGCTTCGTCGGTCACGTCCGCGCGGACCGCCACCGCCGCGTCCGCTGTGCCGATCCGCGCGGCCACCTTCTCCGCGGCGGCGAGGTCGCGGTCGGCGACCACCACGAGGGCCCCCTCGGCGGCCAGGCGGCGCGCGGTCGCCGCGCCGATGCCGGAACCGCCGCCGGTGACCAGCGCGATCCTCGTGGCCAGCGGCTTGGGCGGCGGCAGGCGGCGGAGCTTGGCCTCCTCCAGGTCCCAGTACTCGATGCGGAACTTCTCGCTCTCCTCGATCGGCGCATAGGCGGACAACGCTTCGGCGCCGCGCATGACGTTGATCGCGTTGAGGTAGAACTCGCCGGCGACGCGGGCGGTCTGCTTGTCCTTGCCGAAGGAGAACATGCCGACGCCGGGCACCAGCACGATCGCGGGGTCCGCGCCGCGCATGGGGGGTGATTCCGGTACGGCGTGGCGGGCGTAATACGCGGCGTACTCCGCGCGGTAGGCGGCGTGGAGCCGCCTGATCCGTTCCTCGTCGGGGTCCGGGGGCAGGACGAGGGGGGCGACCTTGGTGCGCAGGAAGTGGTCGGGGCAGGAGGTGCCGAGGGCGGCCAGGCGGGGGTGTTCGGCGCGGGCGAGGAAGTCGAGGACCTCGGGGGTGGCGGTGTAGTGGCCGGCCATGGGCGCGTCGGTCGAGGCCAGGCCGCGCAGCAGGGGGAAGAGCCGGGCCGCCGCGGCCAGCCGTACTTCTTCGCCGGGGGTCTCGTGCACGATCGGGCCGAAGGGGTCGGGGCGGCCGTGGGCGGCGATGTACCGCTCGGCGGTGCGGATGATCTCCAGCGAGTTGGCGCGGCACTCCTCCGAGGTGGCGCCCCAGGCGGTGATGCCGTGGCCGCCGAGGATGACGCCGATGGCCCGCGGGTTCGCGGCCTGGATGGCGGCGATGTCCAGGCCGAGCTGGAAGCCCGGACGGCGCCAGGGCACCCACACCACGCGGCCGGCGAAGATCCGCTCGGTCAGGGCGGGGCCGTCCTGGGCGGCGGCGATCGCGATGCCGGCGTCGGGGTGCAGGTGGTCGACGTGCGCCGCCTCGACCAGGGCGTGCATCGCGGTGTCGATGGACGGCGCGGCACCGCCCTTGCCGTGCAGGCAGTAGTCGAACGCGGCCACCATCTCGTCTTCGCGTTCAACGCCGGGATAGATCGTTTTAAGCGCGCGGACGTGGTCGAGCCGCAGGACGGCCAGGCCGCTCTCCTTCAGCGTGCCCAGGTCGCCGCCGGAGCCCTTGACCCACAGGAGATCGACGTCCTGGCCGGTGACGGGGTCGTGGCCGGCGGCCTTGACCGAGGCGTTGCCGCCCGCGTAGTTGGTGTTGCGGGGGTCGCCGCCCAGGGCGTGGGCGCGGTCGAGCAGTTCCCTGACCTGCGCGGGAGTGTCGTGGCGCGTGCTGCTCATCAGGCTCCCCAACCTGCCTGGGCGCCGCCGACGCGGGCGGCGCTGATCTCCTGGAAGTATCCGGACCTGGCGTAGGCGGCCATGGGGTCCGGGTCGAGGCCCGCCTCCTGGCGGAGGTCGGCCAGCAGGGGGCGTACGTCGGTGTTGTAGGCGTCCATGAGGACGGCGTGGGCGGCAAGGATGTCGCCCACGGCCTGCGCGGACTTAAGCGCATTCTTGTCGACGAGGAGGGCCTTCGCGGTCGCCTCCTGAACGTTCATCACCGAGCGGATCTGGCCGGGGATCTTGGGCTCGAGGTTGTGGCACTGGTCGAGCATGAACGCGATCCCGGGCTCCTCCGCCACCTCGTACATGATCCGGAACAGCTGGAACGGGTCGGCCGCCCCCACCATCAGGTCGTCGTCGGCGTAGAAGCGCGAGTTGAAGTCGAAGCCGCCGAGCTTCCCCTCCCTGAGCAGGAAGGCCACGATGAACTCGATGTTGGTGCCCGGCGCGTGGTGGCCGGTGTCCACGACGACCTGCGCCTTCGGGCCCAGCTTGACGCAGTGGGCGTAGGCGGTGCCCCAGTCGGGCACGTCGGTCGTGTAGAAGGCGGGCTCGAACAACTTGTACTCCAGCAGGAACCGCTGCCCCTCCCCCAGCCGTGCGTAAACCGATTCAAGAGCCTCGGCCAGGCGGTCCTGGCGGGCACGGATGTCGTCCTGGCCCGGGTAGTTGGTGCCGTCGGAGAACCAGAGCTTGAGCGTGTCCGACCCGGTGGCGTCCATGATGTCGACGCATTCCAGCAGGTGGTCCAGGGCCTTGCGGCGGACGCGCGGGTCGGGGTTGGTGACGCTGCCCAGCTTGTAGTCGTCGTCCTGGAAGACGTTGGCGTTGATCGCCCCGATGCTCAGCCCGAGGCCGTCCGCGTGGCGGCGCAGGCCGGCGTAGTCGTCCACCTTGTCCCAGGGGATGTGCAGGGCGACGCTCGGGGCGATCCCGGTGAAGCGGTGCACCTGGGCGGCGTCGGCCAGCTTCTCGTAGGGGTCGCGGGGGACGCCGGGCTGGGCGAAGACCTTGAAGCGCGTGCCCGAGTTCCCGTACGCCCACGAGGGGGTCTCGATCCGTTGCTCCCTGAGCCGCGGTCTGATGTCCATGGAGGCAATCCTTTGAATCGTTTTAACGACGTGTGCGACGCTAGACAGCGATCTCGCTGCCGTCAATTGCCGTTTCGTGGTTGTTACGTTTTAATCAGGTCTTGTGGTGAACATCAAGGAGGTCGCCGAACTGGCCGGAGTCAGCCCCGGCACGGTCTCGAACGTCCTGAACCGCCCGGAGAAGGTCTCTCCCACGACCCGCCGGCGGGTGGAGGCGGCCATCGAGGACCTCGGCTTCGTCCGGCACGCCTCGGCCTCGACGCTGCGGGCGGGCCACAGCCGGACGATCGGCCTGTCGGTGATCGACATCGGCAACCCGTTCTTCACCGACGTGGCCGCCGGAGTGGAGGAGACCGCCAGCGCCCTGGGGTACGCGGTCATCCTGGGCAACTCGGCGGGCTCGCGTACCAAGGAGGAACGCAACCTGCGCGTCCTGGCCGAGCAGCGGGTACGCGGCGTCCTCATCACCCCGTCCGACGAGGACCCCGCGCGCCTGGACCGCCTGCGCGCCCACAACATCAACGTCGTCCTCGTCGACCACCCGCCGCACCGCGCCGACCAGTGCTCGGTGGCGGTGAACGACGTGGTCGGCGGCAAGCTGGCCCTGGAACACCTCCTGGCCGGCGGCGCCACCTCCGTCGCCTACGTCAGCGGCCCCCTGACCATCCGCCAGTGCCAGGATCGCTTCGACGGCGCCTCTCAGACGTTCCCCGGCACCATGCGCCTGATCCAAATGCCCGCCATGACCGCCCGCGCCGGCGAAAGAGCCGCTCAGCTCCTTCTGGACTCCGGCATCCCGGACGCCGTCTTCTGCGCCAACGACCTGCTGGCGCTGGGCGTCCTGCGCGGCCTCACGCAACTCGGCGTCCGCGTCCCCGACGACGTGGCCCTGATGGGCTACGACGACATCGACTTCGCGTCGGCCTCGGCCGTCTCGCTGACCTCCATCCGCCAGCCGACCTACCAGTTGGGCAAGGTGGCCACGGAACTGCTGCTCGACGAGTGCGACCGCCCCGGCACCCACGCCCACCAGCAGATCGTCTTCCAGCCCGAACTGGTCGTGAGAGAGTCCACCCGATGACCCGCTTCGCCGCCATCGACCTCGGCGCCTCCAGCGGCCGCGTCATCGTCAGCGACGAGTCCCTGACGCTGACCGAGATCCACCGCTTCCCCAACGGCGCCACCCGGCGCGAGGGCGCCCTGCGCTGGGACATCCACCGCATTTTTCACGAGATCCTGTACGGCCTGGCCAAGGCGGGACCGGTCGACTCGATCGGCATCGACTCGTGGGGCGTCGACTACGGCCTCCTGGGCCACGACGGCGCCTTGCTCGGGGACCCGGTGAGCTACCGCGACAGCCGTACCGAAGGCGTGGTGTCCGCCACGATCGACCGGCTCGGCGCCGCGGCTCTCTACGAGGCCACCGGCATCCAGCCCCACCCCATCAACACCATCTTCCAGTTGCTGGCCGACGACCTGACCGACGCCGCGACCATGCTCCTGATCCCGGACCTGATCGCGTACTGGCTGACCGGCGAAGTGGGCGCGGAGGTCACCAACGCCTCCACCACCGGCCTCCTGGACATCCACTCCCGGACCTGGTCGTACGACCTGGCGGGCAAAGCAGGCATCCCCACCCACCTCTTCCCACCGATCCGCCACCCCGGCACCCCCATCGGCGTCATGGCCCCCGCCCACGCGCCGACGTCGTGCTGCCGAGCCGCCTTCCCGGACTGGTCGGCCCCGGTCGTGACCGTGGCCTCCCACGACACCGCCTCCGCCGTGATCGCCACCCCGGCCGCCACGGACGCCTTCGCCTACATCTCCTGCGGCACGTGGTCGCTGGTGGGCGTGGAGCTGTCGTCGCCGGTGCTGTCAGAGGCCAGCCGTACCGGACATTTCACGAACGAGACCGGCCTGGACGGCACGACCCGCTACCTCCGCAACGTCATGGGCCTGTGGCTCCTCCAGGAATGCCTGACCACCTGGGGCACGCCCGACCTCCCCACGTTGCTGCGGTCAGCCGCGGAAGCCGAACCCCACCGCTCCCTGATCGACGCCGCCGACCCGTCCTTCCTGGCCCCCGGCGACATGCCCGCCCGCATAGCCGAAGCCTGCCGCAGAGCGGACCAGCCCGCCCCGAGAACGCAGGCCGAGACAGTCCGCTGCATCCTGGAAAGCCTGGCCCTGGCCCACCGAAACGCGGTGACCGACGCGACAGCGTTGTCCGGCCACCCGGTGGAGGTCATCCATTTGCTGGGCGGCGGCGCCCGCAACCGCCTCCTGTGCCACCTGACCACCGAAGCCACCGGCCTGCCTGTGCTGGCCGGCCCCGTAGAGGCCACCGCCTTGGGCAACATCCTCGTGCAGGCCCGAGCGGCCGGAGTGGTCGACAGCTTCCGCGAAATCCGCACCCTGGCGCGTGACTTTCACAGCGGACCGAGGGCTCCGCTGGGGCACACCTAAGTCCTTCGGCACGGCGAAAGGGCGAGAGGCAGGAAGCCTCTCGCCCTTTCGTCGTCTTGCGGTTATGCCAGCGCCGGTTCCCTGGCGGGGGACTTGGCGGCGGGGGCGTCGTCGTCGAGGGCCTGGGGCGGGGCGTTGAAGACGGCCTCGTCCAGGCGGCCCTCGGAGCGGGCGACCAGGACCGGGACCACTGCCTGGCCCGCGACGTTGGTGGCGGTGCGGATCATGTCCAGGATGGGGTCGATGGCCAGGAGGAGACCGACGCCCTCCAGGGGCAGGCCCAGGGTGCTCAGGGTCAGGGTGAGCATGACGATGGCGCCGGTCAGGCCGGCCGTCGCGGCCGAGCCCACGACCGAGACGAAGGCGATCAGCAGGTAGTCGCCCACGCCGAGCGGGACGTTGAAGACCTGGGCCACGAAGATGGCGGCCAGCGCGGGATAGACCGAGGCGCAGCCGTCCATCTTGGTGGTGGCGCCGAACGGGACGGCGAAGGAGGCGTAGTCGCGGTCGACGCCGTTGCGCTCCACCGTCACGCGCTGGGTCAGGGGAAGGGTGCCCACGGAGGAGCGGGAGACGAAGGCGAGCTCGATGGCGGGCCAGGCGTTGCGGTAGAACTTCAGCGGGTTGACCTTGCCGAAGACGGCCAGCAGCGTCGGGTAGATCGCCAGCAGGACGATGAAGCAGCCGATGTAGACGCCGGCCGAGAACTTGGCCAGCGGGGCCAGCAGGTCCCAGCCGTAGGTGGCCACGGCCTTGCCGATCAGGCCCGCGGTGCCGATGGGGGCCAGGCGGATGACCCACCACAGGGCCTTCTGGACGAGTTCGAGGACCGAGCGGCTCAGGTTCAGGAACGGCTCGGCCTTGTCGCCGATCGCCAGGGCCGCGGCGCCGAGGACGACGCCGAGGAAGACGATCTGGAGGACGTTGAGCTCGGTGAAGGCGGTGACGATGTTCGTGGGGATGATGCCGGTCACGAAGTCGAGCCAGGTGCCGGCGCCCTCGGTGTCGACGGGCTTGGCGGTGCTGGTGTCGAGGGTGACGCCCTGGCCGGGGTTGATGATGAGGCCGAGGCCGATGGCGAAGGCGACCGAGATCAAGGCGGTCGCGAGGAACCAGAACAGGGTCTTGGAGGCCAGCCTGGCGGCGCCGTTGACGTTGCGCAGGTTGGCGACGCTGACCAGCACCGCGGTGAACACCAGCGGCGGGACGGCCAGCTTCAGCAGCTGGACGAAGATCTTGCCGACTTGGGTCAGGGTCTCTGCGAGCCAGGAGACGTCCCAAATTTTGGCGACGAATCCGAGGGCGATGCCGGCCACGAGGCCGGCGAGCAGTTGCAGCGAAAAGCTGAATCTCTTCACGAGAGGAAGGCTCCGGAGATGACGGCATGCCGAAGGCGCACCGGAAAGGAGAAAAAGGGGTGAGTGGCGATCTAGCGCGTCATGGCGCGATCAGCGACAGCTCGTCCCCGTCACGCGGCACAGGTCGATGTGCAGCCGCTCAACGAGCCACACGATGACTACCGAAAACCTCACGAATCGTCACAACACCGCTCTTATCTCTGGCTATTCCCGCCGCCCTGCGTGATCCAGGTCACTGTCCTTTACGGCTCCGCCCCCGAACCACCGCCCGCCGCCCCGGCGCGCCAGCCCGGCCGATGCTCCCCACCGCACTTCGGCTGGGCGCCGCGACAGCCATCCGCCGGCCAGGCGCCGTGGCCCACGCCGGGCACCGCGCCGGGTGCGCCGAGCCCCGCCGCAACCCTTCCGTCCGCGCGGCGCACAAAACCCCAGAAACCAAGACACCCCAAGACCGACGCAAGTCCAGGGCAGGCCGGACCCTGGGCACGAGCGACCGGCGCGGAGGCGGGCGGACCCAGAGCGCTGGAGTGCGGGGCGCCAGGACGCTGGGGTGCTGGGTTGCTGGGTGCCGGGGTGTCAGGGTGCCAGGACGTCGGAGTGCCGGGGTGCCGGGGTGCCGGGGTGCCGGCGTGTCAGGTGGTCAGGTGGTCAGTTCTTTCATCTTTTCCACCAGGCGCAGGCGCTCCTCGTGGGTGTTGGCCAGAGGCGTCACGTTCAGCGTCGTCACCCCCGACTCGCGCAGAGCCTGGATCCGGTCCCGGACGAAGCCCTCCGACCCGATCAGCGACATCTTCTCCAGCAACTCCTGCGGCACCAACGCCGCCGCCTCCTGCTTCTTCCCCTCCAGGTACAGGTCCTGGATCTGCTCGGCCTCCTTCTCGTAGCCGTAGCGCCGGGCGAGCTCGTTGTAGAAGTTGCGCCCCTTGGCCCCCATCCCGCCGATGTACAGGGCCGCCATGCCACGCCCCAGTTCCAGCAGCCCCTGCACGTCGTCCCCGATCGCCAGGGCGGCCTGCGCGATCGTGTCCAGCGGGCCGAGGGACGGGTCGCGGCGGGCGGCCCCGGCGGCCAGCGACGGCCCCCAGACGTCGGCCGCCTTCTCCGGTACGTAGAAGATCGGCTCCCAGCCCTCGGCGACCTCGGCGGTCAGCTCGACGTTCTTGGGGCCGATGGCGGCGACCACGATCGGGATGCGCGGCCGTACCGGATGATTGATGATCTTGAGGGCTTTGCCGAGTCCGGTGCCCTGCTCGGGAGGGAGCGGCAGGGTGTAGTGCTTGCCGGAGTAGGTGAGCTTCTCGCGGCGCCACACCTGGCGGCAGATGTCGATGACCTCGCGGGTACGGCCCAGCGGCGCCGTGTAGGGCACGCCGTGGAAGCCTTCGATCACCTGCGGGCCCGAGGCGCCGAGGCCCAGGGTGAAGCGGCCGTCGGAGACGTAGTCGAGCCCGGCGGCGGTCATCGCGAGCAGGGTCGGGGTGCGGGAGTAGATCGGCAGGATGCCGGAGGCGATCTCCAGGCGGTCGGTCTTGGCGGCGATGTAGCCCATCTGGCTGACCGCGTCGAAGCTGTAGGCCTCGGCCACGAAGACGATGTCGAGCCCGGCCCGCTCGTAGTCGGCCAGTTCGGCGACCGTCTCTTTGAAGCCGCCTGAATAGTTGAGCGCCATACCGATCCGCATGCCGGGCTCCCTCGAACCGAGTAGTAACCGAACTATATTCGGCACCAGGTTAGCCTGTCCGCATCCCGAGCCCGCACCGGCTAGCCTGGGACGGGTGCTGAGTCGGGTCGTCATCGTCGTGTCCGCCCTGGTCGCCGTGGCCTTGGCGGGTCATCAGCTCTTTCCGGCCATGGGTGGATTCACACCTATCTGGGAGAGCATGCTGCCCTGGGTGGGGCTCACGGTGCCCGTGCTTCTGCTCGGCGCGGCGCTGTCGCGCTCGAAGGGCGCCGCGATCGCGGCTCTGGTGCCCGGCCTGGTGTGGGCGCTGATGTTCGGCTCGACCATGCTGCAGTCGCCGCCCGGCGGCGCGAGCGACCTGAAGGTGGCCACGGTCAACGTCGGCGTCACCAACAGCGCCTCCGGCGAGGCCATGCGCAAGATCGCCGAAGGGCTCGACCTGGTCGCGGCCCAGGAACTCACCCCGGGCGGACCGGCCGCCAAGCAGCTCGACCGGATGTTCCCGCACAAGTACCCGGTCGGCACGGTCGGGCTGTGGAGCCGCTACCCGCTGAGCAAGCAGCAGAAGCTCGACGTCGGCATGGGCTGGCCCAGGGCGCTGCGGGCGGTGGCCGACACGCCGAAGGGCAAAGTGACGGTGTACGTGATGCACCTGGCCTCGGCCCGCCCCGGGCACACCGCCTTCCGCGACAAGTCGCTGGCCCACGCGCGCTCGCTGGTCGACAAGGACTCCAGCAAGCGCATCCTGCTCATGGGCGACCTCAACACCGCCACCACCGACCGCGGCATGTCCGGGCTGACGCCGCCGCTGCGGGACGCGCAGCGCGAGGCGGGCGACGGGTTCGGGTTCACCTGGCCGTCGTCGTTCCCGATCACCCGGCCCGACCACATCCTGTACAAGGGCATGACCGCGACCAAGGCGGGCGTCGCCCCGGCCGTCGGCAGCGACCACCGCGCCGCCCTGGCGTCGCTGCGCCTGTCATAGGAGCCCTTGACGGGCGGTGGCGGCGACGGCCGAGACTCGGCTAGAGGCCTTTCAGAAGCTCCAGGTCCTCGGGCGTGTCGATGTCGGCCGGGCTGCCCAGCCCGTCGCACGGCACGTCGGTGATCAGCTCCGGGTACGCCTTCAGGAACGGCCTGGCCCCCACGTCCCCCACGGCCAGCCCGGCCACCTCGGCGAAGTGGTCCCGGCCGAACAGCACCGGGTTGCGCCGGGCGCCGCCGTACGTGGCCACGGCCACCTCGCCCCCGCTGGCGATCAGCGCCGCCACGGCGGCGGGCGTCACGAACGGCTGGTCCACCAGCGCGACCACGACGGCGGCGGCGTCCGGCGGCAGCGCGGCCAGCCCGACACGCAGCGAGGAGCCCATCCCGGTGCGCCAGTCCGGGTTGCGCACGACGACGGCGCCGCGCACGGGCACGGTCGCCGCCCCGAGCACCACCACGACGGGATGGCAGCCGCCGGTCTCCAGGAGCCGCACCCCGCGATCGACCAGCCGCTCGCCCTCGTACTCCACGAGCGCCTTGGGCGTGCCCAGCCGCGCTCCGCGCCCGGCCGCGAGCAGCAGCCCGGCCACGCTAGATCGCTTCATCCCGCTTTTCTGCCCATCCGTGAATGCGTCCACGCGTCTCGCTCAGCGGCCGTCCGGAACCGCCCCACCGCAGCTGGATGAGCTCGGCGGCGATGGACACCGCCGTCTCCTCCGGGGTGCGGGCGCCCAGGTCGAGGCCGATGGGCGAGCGCAGCCGTCCCAGCTCGCCGGCGGTGAGCCCGGCCTCGCGCAGCCGTTCCAGCCGGTCCTCGTGGGTACGGCGCGAGCCCATCGCGCCCACGTAGCCGGCGTCGGTGCGCAGGGCCAGCTCCAGCAGCGGCACGTCGAACTTGGGGTCGTGGGTGAGCACGGCGATGACCGTGCGCTCGTCCACCTTCTGCGTGGCCAGGTAGTCGTGCGGCCACTTGACCACGACCTCGTCGGCCTCGGGGAAGCGCTTGGGGGTGGCGAAGACGGGGCGGGCGTCGCAGACGGTGACGTGGTAGCCGAGGAACTTGCCGACCCGGGAGACGGCGGCGGCGAAGTCGATGGCGCCGAAGACCAGCATGCGCGGCGGCGGCGCGAAGGAGTGCACGAACACCGCCAGGTCGTCCAGGCGGCGCTCGCCGTGGCCGCCGTAGTGGCGGATGCCGGTCAGGCCCTGGGCGAGCATGCCGCGGGCGTCGTCGTCGACGGCCTGGTCGAGGCGGTCGAGGCCGAGGGTCCCTGCGGTGCGGTCGGGCCAGATCACCCTTCTGGCCCCCATCCGGCCGGGGCCGCCGACGATGGTGGCGACGGCCACGGGCTCGTGGGCGCGTACCGAGGCGTAGATGTCGCCGAGCTCGGGGAAGGTCTCGATGGAGACCGGCTCGACGAGGATGTCGATGATGCCGCCGCAGGTGAGCCCGACCGCGAAGGCGTCGTCGTCGCTCACGCCGTACCGCCGCAGGACGGGGACCTCGGTCTCGGCGGCCAGCTCGAACACCGCGCCCTCGACGCAGCCGCCGGAGACGCTGCCGACGACCTCGTCCCCGCGCACGGCCATCGAGGCGCCGGGC
This sequence comes from Nonomuraea sp. NPDC050547, assembly GCF_044457345.1. Taxonomy (NCBI): domain Bacteria; kingdom Bacillati; phylum Actinomycetota; class Actinomycetes; order Streptosporangiales; family Streptosporangiaceae; genus Nonomuraea; species Nonomuraea sp. NPDC050547. The sequence continues at coordinate 519,458 of NZ_JBITGW010000001.1, read as the reverse complement.
GGCCGGGGCGCGCTGCTGAACGTGCTCACCACCGTCGCCAGCCCGAACCTCAGCCCGGAGCGCCACCACCGCATGATCTCCGGGAGCACCTCACGCATGGCCGAGCCTTTCGCTGAGCGCCTCGAACGCGGCCAGGCTGTGCCCGGCCACGAGGTCGTCTATGTACGGCAACGCCGCCCGCATCCCACCGGTGAGCGGCTCATAACCCTCATACCCCTTGTGCGGGTTCACCCAGATCACCCGGTACGCCTGCCGGGCGAGCCTGGCCATCTGGGCGCCGAGCAGTGCCGGGTCGCCGCGTTCCCAGCCGTCCGAGGCGAGGACCACGATCGCGCCACGCGCGTCATGATTTTTCAGGAAACTCCGGAGCTCCTCCCCCAGCCGGGTGCCGCCGCTCCAGTCCGGTATCACCCGCGACGCCGCGTTCAGCGCGGTGCCCGGATCGCGGTGACGCAACTCGGCGGTGACGTGCGTCAGCCGCGTCCCGATCGAGAACACCCTGGTCGCCCTGGGTTCGCCGCGCACCAGCGCGTGCGCGTACCGCAGCAGCGTCTCCGCGTACGGCGACATCGACCCGCTCACGTCGACCAGCAGCACCACTTCACGCGGGCGCGTGGCGTGCGCCTTCCTGCGCAGCCGCGCCACCTCGCCCTTGCGCAGCGCCTCGCGGATCGTCCGCCTCGGGTCGAGGACGCCGCGGTGGGCGGGATGGTAACGCCGCGAGCGCCGGCGGGCCCGCCGATCGCGCAGCATCGCCAGCATCCGGTGCACTTCTGCGCGTTCGGCCTCGGTCATCCTGGCCACGTCGCGGTGGCGCAGGATCTCGGTGCGGCTGGCCGTGCCGGGCGCCGCGTCCGCGTCCTCCTGCTCGCCGTCCTCGCGCGCCTCGCCCGCCGCCACGTGCCGCGTGACGACCTTGTCCGCGGTACGGCCGGCCGCCCGCAGCCCGCCGAAGTAGGCGGCGAAACAGCGGTCGTACCGGGGCAGGTCGTCCGGCGCGGCGCACAGCGTCAGCCGCCCGGCCCAGTACACCCGTGCGGGGTCGCCCACGTCGAGGTGGTCCAGTGCGAGCAGCAGGTTGCGGGTGCGCTCGTGGTCGGCCGCGACCCCGGCCGCCCGCAGCGTCCTGGCGAACCCGGTCATCGTCGCGGCGAGCTCATCCATGGCGCAGCAGCCCGTTCGCGAGCACGGCCTCGACGTCCTCCCGGTACTTCAGCGCCGCGCCCAGCGTGGCCGCCGCCAGACCCGGGTCGAGCTCGCGCGCGCCGAGCGTGAGCAGCGCCTCGGTCCAGTCGAGGGTCTCGGCCACGCCGGGCGGCTTGATCAGCTCGGCCGCCCGCAGCCGCTCCGCCGCCCCCGCCACCTGCAGGGCCAGCGTCTGCGTGCACCCGGGCAGCCTGCGCAGCAGGATCGCCACCTCACGGTCGAATCCCGGATGCTCCAGCCAGTGGTACAGGCAGCGCCGCTTCAGCGCGTCGTGCACCTCCCGCGTCCGGTTGGAGGTGACGACCACGACCGGCGGCGTGGCCGCCCTGATCGTGCCCAGCTCGGGGATGGAGATCGTGAAGTCGGACAGCACTTCGAGCAGGAACGCCTCGAACTCGTCGTCGGCCCGGTCGATCTCGTCCACCAGCAGCACGCTGGGCTGCGTCTCGACCGCCTTCAGCAGGGGCCGGGCGATGAGGAAGCGCCGGTCGTAGATCTCGCTCTCCAGCCGGGCCACGTCGGTGACCCCGGCCGCCTCGGCGGCCTTGAGATGGAGGAGCTGGCGGGCGAAGTCCCAGTCGTAGAGGGCCTGGGCGGCGTCGAGGCCCTCGTAGCACTGCAGCCTGATGAGCGGCGCCTTGAGCAGGTCGGCCAGCGTCTTGGCCAGCTCGGTCTTGCCGACCCCCGCCTCCCCTTCCAGGAACAGCGGCCGGCCCATCCGCAGCGCCAGGAACGCCGCCGTCGCCAGTCCTTCGTCGGCCAGGTAGGAGTGCCGGTCGAGCAGCTCGACCAGCTTTTCCGGTGACTCGATGTCCGTCGCCCTGATGGTCCGCCTCAGCACCCCTTCAGGCTACGCCGACATTCAGAGGATCGTTCGGTAGTGCGTCGTCACGCGGCCCTCGTCGAGCACGTGGAAGGCCAGGGACGGCGGCTGGTCGAGGTCCACCACGCCCTTGGGCAGCTCCCACGGGAGCCGGAGCGTCGAGACGACACCGGGCGCCACGAGCAGGGGCCGGCCCGCGAACGTGGTGGCCGCCGGGGTGTGGGCGTGCCCGGCCAGCAGGGCGGCGACGTGGGGGTGGCGCTCCAGGAGGTCGGCCAGGCGCCGCTCGCCGTACTGCCGGATGCCGTCGATGAACGGCACGTGCAGCAGCGCGGGAGGGTGGTGAAAGGCGACCAGCGCCGTCCGCTCCCCCGCCTCGGTCAGGATCTGGTCCAGCCACTGGAGCGTCTCGTCCTCCAGCAGCCCCTCGTCCTTGCCCGGCACCGAGGAGTCGCACGCCGCCACGACGAAGCCGGAGCCGTGGTGCGCCTGGTTGACCGGGCCCCGGCCGGCGTCGCCGCCCAGAAGGTGCGCGCGGAAGGCGGCGCGGTCGTCGTGGTTGCCGGGGCAGACCAGGACGGGGTGCCGGGAGTCCAGCAGCTCGCGGGCCCGCTCGTACTCCTCCGGCAGGCCGTGGTCGGCGATGTCACCGGTGACCAGGACGAGGCCGAGGTCGTGCGGGAGATCGTTCAGGTAGTCCATGACGGCGCGGGTCCGGTCGGAACTGCGCGGATCGGCGTCGATGTGGACGTCGCTGAGATGCGCGATCACGTTCATGTCCGTGCAGCGTAGCCCCGGGGTGGTCGCCGGCAAAGGTCCACCTCACCCCCGAATTCCCAGGCCACTTCAGTCTTCGCCGGCCTCGCCCCGGGTGCGGATGAGGGCCCTGAGCTCGGCCGTGGCCTGCTTGGCGCGGGCCTTCTCCGAGCCCTGGATGCCCATGGCGCCGACGGTGCGGCCGTCGGAGAAGTCGATCTTGGGCCAGGGGTCGCCGACCAGCAGCGTGACGTCCAGGACCTCGGGCCAGGTGTAGCGGTGGGTGCGCAGGGCGTTGACGAGGGTGATGCCCTCGTCGTCGGCCTCCACGCGGACGCGGCCCAGCAGATGCAGGATGTACGCCACCGCGCAGCCGAACAGCACGATGGCGATCCGGTCGGCCAGCTGGAACGGCTCGGCGATGAACAGGGCCATCAGCACGGCGCCGATGAGGATGACCACGGCGAAGCCGTACGGGACGATTCTGCCGCGGCGCGGGCGGAAGGTCACGGGCAACGGCGGCGGGCTGACGGGCTCGGGCACGCAGGAAACTTACCGCACGTCGGGGTCGGTCCGGCGAGCGGACGGCCGCCGCCACCTGCCACAGCCCGTGGCAGGCCGCCCGCGACCGCGCCGCCCGCTTCGTGCGCCGGCGCCCCGGCGATCAGACGGTCAGCCCGCGGAGCAGCAGCGCCGTCTCCAGCGCCGCCATGGCCGACTCGTAACCCTTGTCCTCCTTGGCGCCGGGCCCTCCCGATCGGTCCTCGGCCTGCTTGAGGTTCTCGCAGGTCAGGACGCCGTTGCCGACCGGGGTCTCCTCGTCGAGCGAGATCCTGGTCAGTCCCGCCGTCACCGAGTCGCAGACGTACTCGAAATGGGCGGTCTCACCCCGGATCACCGCTCCCAGCGCCACCACCGCGTCGCAGCGCCTGGCCAGCGCCTGCGCCACCACGGGGATCTCCAGCGAGCCGGCCACCCTCACCACGGTGGCCAGGGCGCCGCTGTCGTCGCAGGCCTGTACGGCCCTGGCCACCAGCCGGTCGGTGATCCCCGCGTGCCAGCTCGCCGCGACGATCCCGACCTTGAGTCCGGAGGCGTCCACCACGGACGCCCCGGGCCGTCCTTCGCCGCTCATGAGGTCTCCTCCACGAAGTGGCCGAGGCGTTCCCGCTTGGCCGTCAGGTAGCGCTCGTTGTGGGGGTTCACGGCCACCGGCATCGCCTCGCGGCCCAGCACCTTGATGCCGTAGCCGTCCATGCCCTTGAGCTTGGCCGGGTTGTTGGTCAGCAGCCGGATCGACCTGACCCCCAGATCGGCCAGCATCTGGCCGGCGTTGGAGAACTCGCGGGCGTCCACCGGCAGCCCCAGCTCCAGGTTGGCGTCGACCGTGTCGCTGCCGTTGTCCTGCAGGCTGTAGGCCTTGAGCTTGGCCAGCAGGCCGATGCCGCGCCCCTCGTGCCCGCGCAGGTACACGACGACGCCCCTGCCCTCCTCGGCGATGGCGGCCATGGCGTGGTCGAGCTGGACGCCGCAGTCGCAGCGCAGCGAGCCGAAGACGTCGCCGGTCAGGCATTCGGAGTGGGCGCGGACCAGCACGTTCTCGCCGTCGCCGAGCTCGCCGAGCACCAGCGCGAGGTGCTCGCCGCCGTCCAGCGAGCTGGAGTAGCCGTAGGCGCGCCACATGCCGTGGCGGTTGGGCAGGCGGGTCTCGGCGACCCGGGTGACCATGCTCTCGGTGCGCCGCCGGTGCTCGACGAGCTGCTCGATGGAGATGAGGGCGAGGTCGTGCTCGTCGGCGAAGGCGCGCAGCTCGGGCAGCCTGGCCATGGTGCCGTCGTCGTTGACGATCTCGGCCAGGACGCCCGCGGGTGACAGCCCGGCCAGGCGGGCCAGGTCGACGGCGGCCTCGGTGTGGCCCCTGCGCATCAGGACGCCGCCGTCGTGGTAGCGCAGCGGGAAGATGTGGCCGGGCCGTACCAGCTCATTGGGTTCCGTGGCGGAGTCGGCGAGCGCGCGGATGGTCTTGGCGCGGTCGGCGGCCGAGATGCCGGTGGTGACGCCGTCGCGCGCGTCGACGCTGATGGTGTACGCGGTCCGCATGCGCTCGCGGTTCTGGAACACCATGAGTGGCAGCCCGAGCCGGTCGAGCTCCTTGCCCTCCATGGGCACGCAGATGACGCCGCTGGTGTGGCGGATGGTGAAGGTCAGGAGCTCGGGGGTGGCCTTCGCGGCGGCGAAGATGATGTCGCCCTCGTTCTCGCGGTTCTCGTCGTCGACGACGATGACGGGCCTGCCGTCGCGGATGTCGTTGATGGCCCGTTCGACTTGGTCCAGCATGGTCATGTCGCCACCGCCATGGGCTTGAGCTCGGTGGTTCGTGTGCGGTACTCGCGCAGCCACTTCACGAAGCCGATGAGGACGAGGATGAAGAAGAGGCCGTAGACGGCGCCGGAGACGTAGAGCTGGGAACGGAACAGCAGCGGCACGCCGACCAGGTCGACGGCCATCCACACGATCCAGAAGTCGACCAGCGCCCGCCCCTGCGCCCAGGTGGCGACGGCCCCGCCGACGAAGATGTAGGCGTCGGCGGCCACGAGGAAGAAGGCCTCCGGCGCGGGCGCGTGCACGCCCCAGGACAGCGGCAGCTCGAACAGCACCCACGCCCCGTAGAACACCGTGCCGACCAAGGCGGTGCCGAGCAGCATCGCGGTGACCAGACCGACGCGCTCTCCCATCCGGGCCGGGCGCACCTCGAGGGCCTGACCGTCCTGGGTGCCCTGGCGCCACTTCCACCAGCCGTAGACCGCCAGCGCGCCGAACAGGACCTGCTTCAGGGCGTTTCCGGTGACGTGCGCGCTGACCGAGGCGATGAACAGCAGCACCGCCCCGACGAACTGCACCGGCCACGTCCAGATGGACTTGCGCATGGCGAACAGCACGGTCGCCACCGCGAACACGTTGCCGAGCAGATCGGTCCACTTGACCGGCAACCCGAACACATTGATTGAGGCATCTGCCCAGCTCACCGCAGTGCCACCAGCCTTTCCACATACTTGGCGATCACGTCGACCTCCAGGTTCACCAGCTCCCCGGCCTCGCGCCCGCCCAGGTTGGTCAGGCGCAACGTGGTCGGGATGAGGCTCACCCCGAAGCTGTCGTCGTCAACCGTCGTGACCGTGAGACTGATTCCGTCGATCGCGATCGAGCCCTTCTCCGCCACGTACCGGGCGAGCTGGGCGGGCAGGCTGAAGCGCAGGTTGTCCCACGCCTCGCCGGGCTCCCTCGACAGCAGGACGGCGGTGCCGTCCACGTGGCCCTGCACGATGTGACCGCCGAGCCGCTGGTCGGCGCGGACCGCGCGCTCCAGGTTGACCGCCGAACCCTCCTTGAGCCCGCCGAGCGAGGTGCGTTCCAGCGACTCCTTCATCACGTCGACGGTGAACACCCCGTCCGCCGACTCCACGACGGTCAGGCAGACGCCGTTGACGGCGATGGAGTCGCCGTGGCGGGCGTCGGAGGTGACGACCGGGCCGCGTACCGACAGCACGGCCGAGTCCCCGCGCGTTTCGAGGGCGACGACCTCGCCCATTTCCTCGATGATTCCGGTGAACATCACTTCTCCTTAGGGGAGCCCGGCCGCGCGGTGAGCCGCAGGTCCGGGCCGATCATGGAAACCTCTTCGAAGACGAAGGAGTGGATGCCGGCGATCGTGGACACGCCCGCCTGCCCCAGCGCCGCCCGCCCCGAGCCGAGCAGCGCGGGCGCGACGTAGGCCACGACCCGGTCGACCAGGCCCTGCCTGACGAAGGAGCCCGCGAGCGTCGGCCCGCCCTCCAGAAAGACGCTGACCACGCCGCGCCGGCGCAGCTCCGCGAGCAGCGCGTGCAGATCCAGCCCGTCCGGCCGGTACGGCAGCCGCACGAGTTCGGCCGTCAGCCCGGTGCGCGTGGTGTCGGCGACGGCCACGAGGGTCGGCGCCGCCCCGTCGAGCACCCGCGCCCCGGCGGGCGTACGGGCTCCGGAGTCGACCACCACCCGCAACGGCGGCCGCGCCCGCCGCCGAGCCTCGGCGAGCTGCTCACGCATCACCCCGCCCAGCCCGCCGTCGCGCCGGTCCCGCCCGCCGTCCCGCCCGTCCCGCGGCCCGCCGTCCGGCCCGTCCGCCGGCCTGTCGTCCGGTACGGCTTCCGCCGGCCGGGCGGTCAGGAGCGGGTCGTCGGCCAGGACGGTGCCGATGCCGGCGACGATCGCGTCGGAGGTGGCCCGCAGCCGGTGGACGTCCTGCCTGGCCTGGGGCGAGGTGATCCACTTGCTGGTGCCGTCCGCGGCGGCCGAACGCCCGTCCAGGGTGGCGGCGAACTTCCACGTGACATGCGGCCTGCCCAGCCGCACCGAGGTCAGCCACGCGGCGTTGACCCGCTCGGCCTCCTCGCCCAGCAGGCCGTGCGCGACCTCGACGCCGTGGGCGCGCAGCCGTTCGCCGCCGCCGGCCGCGAGCGGGTTGGGGTCGGGGACGGCGTAGACGACCCGGGCGAGGCCGGCGGCCAGGAGCGCCTCGGTGCACGGGCCGGTGCTTCCGGTGTGGTCGCAGGGTTCGAGGGTGACGTACGCGGTGCCGCCACGGGCCCGCTCACCGGCCGCGCGCAGGGCCACGATCTCGGCGTGGGGGCCGCCGGCGTAGGCGTGGAAGCCCTCGCCCGCGACCTCGCCGTGGGCGTCGAGGATGACGCAGCCTACGACGGGGTTGGGGCTGGTCGTGCCCAGGCCGAACGCGGCCAGTTCGACGGCCCGCGCCATGTACCCGGCATTCCGCTCGTCCGCGGTGCGCCGTTCATCGGAAAGGGGGTCATCCCGGAAGGGTTCGTCCACCCCCGGACCTCCTACTCGCCAGTAGCTCCAAGCCACGGCGAACCCCGGGGGTGCGTGGTGCGCGTACGCCACCACAACGGCGCCCGGCCACGGCCGGACGCCTGCGCGCTTCCTCCCATCCGGACTTTAACCGTCGGTCCCGGAATTTCACCGAGTCAACCGGCCGATGGCATCGGCCGGGTCGCGGACTGTAACCGCCGGTTCGGAATTTCACCGACCCCGGAGCACGCTAGCTCTTCTTTCGCCTATCAGTCTGCCATGCCCGAATCGGCATCTGCGACCGCCCCCATATTCTCAACCAAGCGCTCGCTTGGTCAAGCGGCCATGAGCTTCCGTGCCCGGCGGGCGTCGGGGGCGTAGCGCATCTGGGCGGGCACCAGGCCGAGTCCCGCGTGCAACGCCCGCAGGGTGGCGGTGGCCCACAGGTCGCCGACGGGGGTGGCGGGCAGGCCGTACAGGCGGCGCGCCCAGCGGGGCAGGGTCGCGAACGCCAGCAGCGTCAGGGCGGGAAGCACGGGCTTGAGCGGCGCCAGCCGCAGGGGCAGCGGCGCGGTCAGCGACTGCCGCAGCGGGTGCGCCGCCTCGGGCACCAGGCGCAGGCCCGGCCGCTCGGACTCGATGTAGTCGCGCAGCTCGGCGACGCTGCCCGGGGCGTCACCGGGGTTCAGGCCGACGACCTCCGCGGCCCGCCGCCATTCCAGGACGAACCGATCGGCGTCCCCGGCCGACAGCCGCACCCCCGCCCGCCGCGCCACCGACAGGTAGGAGTCCACCTCGCCGACGTGCACCCACATCAGGGCGCCGGGCTCGTCCAGCCGGAAGCGCTCACCGGTGTCGGGGTCGTCGGCGCGGAGCGTGGAGTGGATCTTCCGTACCCGCTTGCCCGCCCGCTCGACCTCGGGCAGCGTGCCGTACGTCCGGACCCGGACGAACTCGGTGGTCCGCATGAACCGCGACCAGGCCTCGTCGGGGTGCATGAGCGCGGAGTTCTGCAGGACACCGCGCATCGCCCTCGGGTGCAACCCCTGCATCAGCAGCGCCCGGAACCCGCCCACCAGCAGGATGGGCTCCCCCATCACCCGCCACGTCACCGATTCCGGCCCGAACAGCCCATGGTCCGTCATAAGTAAACAGTTACCCATAACCCCCAACCAGACAAACGTTCCAGAACGCCCCCGAGCCAAGGAACGCCCACCCGTTCCCGGCGCTCGGAGACACCCGCGATCCGGATGCCCGGCACCGGAGGCTTCTGGGCGCACACAGGGCCAGGGCCCGGCGCGACGAACTCCCGGGAGAGACCGGGGCACCGCAAGGGCGGATGTCGTCCTGGGGCGTGCCTCTGGAGGGTTAGATCGCGCCGCCCGGGCGGGGGACGCTCTCGGCCAGGGCGCGCAGGTGGTCGATGGCGGCGCGTGGGTCGGTGGCTCCGTAGACGGCGCTGCCCGCCACGAACACGTCCGCGCCCGCCTCGGCGCAACGTTCGATCGTGTCGGCCGCCACCCCTCCGTCCACCTGGATCCAGATCTTGCCCCCGTGCCGGGACACCAGCTCACGGGCGCGGCGGATCTTGGGGAGCACCACGTCGAGGAAGCGCTGTCCGCCGAAGCCGGGTTCGACCGTCATCAGCAACAGCATGTCGATCTCGCCCAGCAGGTCCTCGTACTGGGTGACGTCGGTCGCGGGGTTGAGGGCGAAACCGGCCCGCGCCCCCAGCGCCCTGATCTGGCGCAGCGTCCGTACCGGCGCCTTGGCCGCCTCCGCGTGGATGGTCACGCTGCCCGCCCCGGCCTCGGCGTAGGCGGGCGCCCAGCGGTCCGGGTCCTCGATCATGAGGTGGCAGTCGATCGGCGTGGACGTGGCCTTGAGCAGCGCTTCGACGACGGGCAGCCCGAGGGTGAGGTTGGGCACGAAGTGGTTGTCCATGACGTCCACGTGGAGCCAGTCGGCGTTGGGCACCGCGGCGGCCTCGTCGGCGAGCCGGGCGAAGTCGGCGGACAGGATGCTGGGCGAGATCTGCACGCTCCGATTCTAGGGAAGCCCCGGACCCGCGACGGGCACCGGCCATGATGCGGGAAGGCCCGGCGGCGCCAGGAAGCCAGGAAGTCCTTACGGCACCTTGCGTTCGGCTCCGCTCATCAGGCCCAGCCGGATGAAGGTCAGCGGCGCCCCGAGCTGCACCCACAACGTCAGCAGCGCATACCGGAGATATCTCAGCACATCATGCTCCGGCAGCAGTTCCCGCAGCCCGAACCACAGCGCCCCCACCACCACCGACCCGAGCGCCCACCGCGCTGCCTTCCGCCCCAGCGTCCCGCGCACCGAGAACCACCCGAGCCGGTACATCACCGACGCCCCCGCCAGCATCCCCAGCACCGACCCGCACATCGCCACCAGCGTGTCGAGCGCGGCGGGGTCGACGTCCCCGGCCAGCCGCCACGCCGCCGGCAGCGACCACCCGGCATGGGGCACGTCGGCCAGCGCGGCCGCCCCCAGCGGGAGTACCGAGACCAGCGCCGACGCGGCCAGCTGCCGGCCCAGCGTCAGCCCCCGCCACCACCGTACGGCGGGCGGCTCCAGCTTCACCACCAGCACCAGTACGGCCACGCCCAGCAGCACCCCCGCCACCACGTCGGAGATGAAGTGCACCCCCAGGTAGACCCGGGACAGCCCGATGAGCGCGACCGCCCCCACCGCGCCCCACCACGCCCACGGCCGGCGCACGGCCGCGGCCAGGGCGCCCCACGTGGCCGTGGCGATCTGCGCGTGACCGGACGGCAGCCCGAACGTCCCCTCCAGCGACAGCGGCCTGACGCGGGCGTCTACCCAGTAGGGACGCGGCGCGTGGAACAGCAGTTTGAGCACCGCGTTGCCGGCCGCCGCGCCCAGCACGACCACGCCCATCCGCAGGCCGAGGCGGGGGCTGACGCACCAGTACAGGACGGGCAGCAGGAACAGGAAGGTCTGCTCGCTGCCGAACAGCGACACCGCCTCCATCACCGGTTCCAGCCAGCCGGGCAGCCCCTGGAGCGCGATGATCGGCCCGAGCTCGGCCCCGCGCAGGCCGTCGAGGATGTCCACGTGGCCGATGGGACCACACCGGCCCAGGGCAAGGACAGGCTTAGCAGGCGAATTGTGACCTAACGCTTGCTTGTTACCGCTTGCGGAGCAGGGCCAGGAACATGGCGTCCATGCCGTGCCGGTGCGGCCAGAACTGCGCGTGCGGGCCGTCGCCCAGGCCGGGCACCTCGGTCAGGTACGAGCGCGCGTCCAGCTGCTCGACGTCCTCGCGGCCCCGCAGGACGTCGGAGACCACGATCCCGGTCTCGGCCAGGTGGGGCGAGCAGGTGACGTAGGCGACGACGCCGCCGGGCCGTACCGCGTCGAGGGCGGTGCCCAGAAGACCGCGCTGCAGCGCGCCGAGGCCGGGCACGCCCGCGGGGTCGCGCCGCCACCGCGCCTCAGGACGGCGGCGCAGCGCGCCCAGGCCGGTGCAGGGCGCGTCGAGCATGATCCGGTCGAAGGCGCCGGACCGCCAGGCCGGCTCGGTGCCGTCGGCGGTGATCACCGAGGCCTCACGGGTGGTCTGCCAGACCAGGCGGGCACGGTGGTACTGGACGTCGGCGGCCAGCAGGTGCTTGCCGCCGGGGAAGCCCTCGTCGGGGTCGCCGTAGGCGGCGATGGCGTCGAGCAGGCCCGCCTTGCCGCCGGGGCCCGCGCACATGTCGAGCCAGAACTCGTCGCGACCCTCCACCGGCACCCTGGCCAGGGCGAGGGCGACGAGCTGACTGGCCTCGTCCTGCACGGCGGCGCGATACTCGGCCACCGCCCGCACCTGACCCGGGTCGCCCTCGGGCAGGTACGCGGCATAGGGCGAGTAGCGGCCGGCCTCGGCGCCGGAGTCCTGCAGCTCGGCCACCGAGCTACGGCCGGGACGGGCCACGAGCGTGACCAGCGGGCGTACGTTGTCGGCCGCCAGCAGATCGGCCGTCTCCGCGTCGTCGCCGCCGAGCGCGTCGCGGAAGGCGGACACGATCCAGCGCGGATGGCTGTGGGCGATCGACATGTGACCGACCGGGTCCTCGGGGGCCACGATCGGGATCCAGTCGTCGAGGGGCCTGGCGGCCACCTTGCGCAGGACGGCGTTGGCGAACTTGGAGGCGCCGACGCCGACGCGCAGCCGTACCAGATCGACGGTCGTGCCCACCGCGGCGTGCGGCGGGACGCGCATCTTGAGCAGCTGGTGGGCGCCGAGCCGCAGCGCGTCGCGCACGTCGGGGTCGGGCGCGCGGTCGGTGCAGTACTCGATGATCGCGTCGTAGGTGCCGAGCCCGCGCAGCGTCCCGTAGGCCAGTTCGGTGGCGAGCGCCGCGTCGCGCCCGCCCAGCCGCCGCTCGCGCAGCAGGCGCGGCATCAGCAGGTTGGCGTAGGCGTCCCGCTCGTCGACGGCGCGTAGCACGTCGAAGGCCGCGTTGCGCGGCTCGTCCCGCACCGGCCCCTTCCCGGTACGGCTCCCGCCGCCTCCGCCCCGGCCGTAGCCGCCGTCACCACGACCGCGGCCCCGTGCGCCGCCGTCTCCCCGTGAAGCCGTCACGCGAACTTGTCCCCTTCGCCCAGGCGCGAGCCGCGGGCCCACTCGGCCGCGCTCATCGCCCGTTTGCCCTGCGCCTGCACCTCGGTCAGCTCGACCGGATGGGTGGCGGTGCCGACCAGCACCTCATGCTTGGTGGCCGCGATCACGCCGGGCTCCAGCCGGGCGGCGTCGGGCCGCGGCCGGACCGGGCCGAGCTTGACCCGCTGACCGCGGAACTCACTCCACGCGCCGGGGTTGGGTGTGCAGGCGCGCACGAGCCGGTCGACCCGCATCGCGGGCGCCTGCCAGTCGGCCCTGGCGTCGTCCACGTTGATCTTCGGTGCGTAGCTGATGCCGTCGGCGGGCTGGGGCCGGGGCTCCAGGGTGCCGTCCTCGATTCCGTCGAGGGTGGCGGCCAGCAGCCCGGCGCCGGAGATCGACAGGCGCTCCAGCAGCGCGCCGCTGGTGTCGCCGGCGCGGATCTCCTCGGTGACGACACCGTAGACGGGTCCGGCGTCGAGCTCCTTGACGATCTGGAAGGTGGCAGCGCCGGTGATCTCGTCGCCGTGGAGCACCGAGTGCTGCACGGGGGCGGCGCCGCGCCAGGCGGGCAGCAGCGAGAAGTGCAGGTTGATCCAGCCCCGGCGGGGCACGTCGAGCGCGGACTGCGGCAGCAGCGCCCCGTAGGCGACGACCGGGCAGCAGTCGGGCTCCAGCGCGCGCAGCCGGTCGAGGAACCCGGGGTCGCCGGCCTTGGCCGGGCGCAGCACCTCGATGCCGGCCTCCTCGGCCAGCTCGGCGACCGGCGACGGGTGCACCTTGCGGCCGCGGCCGGTCTGGGCGTCGGGACGGGTGACCACGGCCACGACGTCGTGGCGTGGCGAGTCGATGAGGGCGCGCAGCGAGGGCAGGGCCGTCTCGGGCGTGCCGGCGAAGACCAGGCGCATGGTCAGAGAGCCTTCCCGCCGGTGGCGTGCGGGGAGATCTTGACCGCCGGCGGGGTCAGACCGCTCCACTCGGCCTCTCGGATGGCCTTCATCGCGAGCTTGCGCTGCGCGGAGTCCATCCGGTCGATGAACAGGACGCCGTCGAGGTGGTCGGTCTCGTGCTGGAAGCAGCGGGCCATCAGGTCGGTGCCTTCGAGGGTGACCGGCTCGCCGTGCATGTCGAGTCCCTTGGCGACGGCGCGGATGGCGCGGGGCGTCGGGAAGGACAGGCCGGGGAAGGACAGGCAGCCTTCCTCGCCCTCCTCGTCGAGGTCGGCCGACAGGTCGAGGTCGGGGTTGATCAGGTGGCCGAGCTGGTCGTCGACGTAGTAGGTGAAGACCCGCAGGCCGACGCCGATCTGCGGGGCTGCCAGGCCGGCGCCCGGCGCGTCCATCATCGTGTCGGTCAGGTCTTTGACCAGTTTGCGCAGCTCCTTGTCGAAGTCGACGACCGGGGCCGCCGGGGTGCGCAGCACCGGGTCTCCGAACAGCCGGATCGACTGGATCGCCAAGAGGCCAACTCCGTTCCGCGAAGGCAGGGTGGGATCAGCCCAGTTTAGTGGTCTGGAGAGACCTGGCTTTCATCGCTGCTTTGCGCGCCGCCTTGGCGACGGCCGCGTCACTGTGGGTGGAGGCCAGGAGTTCGAGGACGGCCACGGTGTCGGGGTGGCTGGAACCGGCCATCTCCCCCACGCTCCTGACCAGGTCCTCGCCCGACTCCAGCGCGCCGAACTCGCCGACGGACTCCGGACTGCCGGAGATGTGGAGCAGGGCGGCCACGGAGTCGACGGCGATCCAGGTGTGGTCGTCGGAGCTGAGCGGCGGCGCGTCGAGGTCGCGGATGTGCAGCCAGGAGGCGGCGTAGCGCCACAGGGTGGGGTCGGCGAGCGAGTCGCGTACCGGCGACTGGGCCTCGGGGCCGAGCTCTTCGAGTATGGCGCCCACGGCGCCGCGGTGGCCGGCGCCGCCGGCCGTGGCGACGGCCAGGAGGTCGCGGGCGGCCTGCTCGGGCGGGCGGCGTTCCAGCCAGGTCGTCACCGCGCTCTGCGTGACCGCGCCACTGACCAGGGACTCCACCAGCGCTTCCGCGTCGAGCCCGGCGAAGACCTCGACCTCGGCCAGCGTGGGCGCCTCGTGGCCCTCGCGCAGCAGGTCGTGGCGGACGGCCCACACGCCGAGCGGGGTCAGCGCGATCCGGCCGGTGCCGGTCTGCTGCACCAGGCCGCAGTAGGTGAGCAGGGACAGCGCCTCCAGCAGCTCGCCCGGCAGGCTGCCGCTGAGCTCGCGCAGCTCGGCCTGGCTCGGCTCACAGGCCACCTCGTGCGACTGCAGCAGGCCCTTGGCGAGGTTGGCGATGGCGACGCCGGAGCGCACGGAGTAGATGGTGGCGAGGGTCTCGGCCAGGTGGCCGTCGATGACGCGCGAGCCGGTCAGGCGGGAGGACTCGGCCTGGTCGAGTACGTCCATGACGACACCGTCCCAGAACTCCAGCGTGCCCTCGACGGGCAGGAGCAGGGGCAGCGCGCCGCGCGAGGCGGTGCCGCGCACGATCTGGAGCAGGCGGGTGTTGACCGCCACGATCCAGGCCAGCCGCAGCCGGGCCCGGGAGACGCCGAGCTCCTTGGCCGCGGCGCCGGCGTCGGTCTCGGACAGCAGTCCCTCATCGGTGACCGGGCGCTCGCCGGTCCAGGAGGTGAGCTTGATGGCGTCGGCGACGAGCGGCACCCCGGGCACCGCGGCGGCCAGCTCCGCGTCGGCGGCCAGCGCGACAGGCGGGAACGTCAACGCCTCCCTGACCTGGGGCGCGGGCGTCTCCACGGGAGCGGGCTCCTCGATCAGCTTGCGGAGCTCGGCGAGGTCGAAGACGTTGTTTGCCACCCACGAAACTTACTGCACACGAGTCACAGGGATGTACTTCATCGGATGGCTCGTGAGCGCGCTTTGAACGCCGCCTTGCGCGCCGCCTTGGCCTCTCCGCTGCCCGGCAGCGACTGCCCGAGCAGTTCGAGCACCTCGACCACGTCGGGGTGGTCGACCCGCCACATCTCCTCGATGAGGTGGGCGGGCGGGCCGGAGGCGGCCATGTTCTCGGCGAAGATCTCGGGGTCCTCCCGGGCCGCGGGCATCGCCAGCGCGAGCATGTCCACGCTGACCCACAGGAGCTCGTCCTGGGTGAGCGGCGGCGCGGGCATGCCCCTGGAGGTCAGCCAGTGGATGGCGTGCGGGCGCAGTTCCTCGTCGTCGAGCACCGCGCGCAGCGCCGGTTCGGCGGCGGCGCCGAGGTGGTCGACGATGGTGACCGCGATGCCGCGGGCGACGGCCGGGGCGCCGGTGGCGGCGGCCAGCAGCTCGGTGGCGGCCTGCTCGGGCGTGCGCCCGGCCAGCCAGCGTTCGATGTCGTGCTCGGCCGCCTCGGTCGGCATGCCGTCGAGCAGTCCCTCGATGAGGCCGACCGCGTCGGCGACGGCGAGGTCGGGCGCCTCGGGCGCCTCGCGGCCGTGGGCGAGGTAGAGCTCGCGCAGCCCCCATACGGCCAGCGGGCTCAGCCCGGCGCCGTCATGCCGGCGCTCGACCAGCCCGCACCAGGCCAGCCGGTCGAGCACCGCCTCCACGTCCACGTCCGCGTCGGCCAGCTCGACCACGTGGTCGGCGATTACCTCGTCCGGCACCCGCGTCTGCATGCGGTAGAGGCGGTCGAGCAGGTCGTAGAGGGCGTCGTCGAGCTCGGGCAGGCCGGTGACCGCGCCGGCGGTGTCGTGTTCGACCAGGTAGGCGACGGTGCTCGCCCAGCCGCCGAGACCCGTGTGCCCGGCCAGCGCCCACAGCAGCCTCGGCTCGGGCACCGGCGCGGCGGCGGCGTCCTTGGCGCGCAGCGCGCCCTTGGCCGTGGGGGTGCTGCCCCGGTCGCCCAGCCAGGCCAGCAGCCGGTCGCGGTCGGCCAGCAGGGCCACGCCGCCGAGCGCGTCCGCCAGCTCCCGCGCGGGGGCCAGCCGTACGGCGGGCAGCGGCGTGCACGCCGGGCAGTCGCAGGGCGCCTCCTCGATCTCGGGAAGCTCACTCCCGGGCGCGTCGGCGGAGGGGATCGCGATGTCCTGCTCGAGCGATTCCGGTCCGATCGAGCTGAACAGGCTCTTGGCCATGCCGAAATTGGCCGGGTCGGCCAGGGCGGCGGGCATCTCCTCGGCGATCTCGCTCAGCCGCGCGCGCATGGCCCGCGCCCGGTCGGCGCCGGCGGCGCCGGAGGACTCCAGGTAGTCGACGAGCGTGCCGGCCGCGGCGATCGACTCGGGGGCGCTCTCCGGCGGCGCGATCACCTTGCGCGGGTAGATGGACAGCAGCAGGTCGTCGAAGGTCGAGGGAGCGAAGTCCGCCAGCTCGTTCACGCCCAGATAGTCGCTGGCGTAGTCGCAGAGCAGCCGCACCTCGTCGGCGTCCACCTCGACGCCCCGCGCCCGCCCCCATGCGCGCAGGTCGTCGATGGCTCGGTTCACCCATTCGATCGACACAGGGAGACGCTAACGGCTGGCCAACAGATGAGCGAATCGGGGAAAGCGGCTAAATCAGGTCGAGAGGGTCGACACTCACCCGGACGACATCAGCCGCCTTACGCGCCGCACGCACCCCGGTGGCCCCTTTGAGCGCGGCGGCCAGCACGCCGCCGGAGGCTCTCGGGACCCGGATCATGGCGCGTTCCCGCTCGTCGTCGACCTGGACCGGGCCGAGGACCTGGGCTTCCTCCGGCAGGCGGACCTCGTCGAGCATCTGGCGGACGGCGGCGGCCGTACCGGTGAGCGTGGCCATCCGTACCGCCGGCGGGAAGCCGAGCTCGGCGCGGTCGGCGAGCTCGCGCTCGGCGTGGGTGACGGGGTCCCACCGCAGCAGCGCCTGTACGGCCGGCAGCGCCATGTCCGCCAGCACCACCAGCTCGGCGCCGGGCCGCAGCAGGGCGGCGGCGTTCATCCAGCGGCGCACGCCCTCCTCGGCCGCCCGCAGGTCCGCCCGGCCCAGCAGGGCCCAGCCGTCCAGGAGCACGGCCGCCGTGTACCCGCCGCCGGCCACCGGCTCCGCGCCCGGCGTGGCCACCACCAGCGCCTTGCCGGGGCCGACGCGCGCCAGGACCCCGTCCCTGCCGGACGTCTTGACCGGCACGGACGGGAAGGCCCGCCCCAGCTCCTCGGCGGTCCGGCGGGCGCCGACGACGACCGCGCGCACGTGCGCGCCGCCGCAGTGCTCGCAGCGCCAGGCGGCGTCCACCCGACCGCACCAGCGGCAGTAGGGCGCGCTGTGCCCGCTGCGCAGCGCCAGCGGCCCATGGCAGGCGGCCTTCCCCGGTACGCCGTCGTCGATCCTGTTGCCCTGGTCGGGGGCGGTGCGGGTGGGCGGCAGGGCGCAGCGGGCCGGGCGGCGGCACTGTCGGCAGGCGATCGAGGGCAGGTAGCCGCGCCTCGGAACCTGGACCAGCACCGGGCCGGACTCCAGCCCCTCGCGCAACGCCCGCCAGGCGACGCTGGGCAGGCGGGCGGCGCGGGCGGCCTGGTCCTTGGCCAGCTCGGCGTCCTCACCCGCCGGGCGCACCCTGGGGGCCTTGGCGCGCACGGTCTCACGGGCGGCCACGATCGGCCTGGCCCAGCCGGTGGCGATGAGCTGGGTGGCCTCGGCGGTGCGGGCGTAGCCGCCGATGAGCATGGCCGCGCCGCCGCGGTGGGCGCGCAGGGCGAGCACTTCGCGGGCGTGCGGGTAGGGCGCCAGCCGTTCGGCGTGGAGGTCGTCGCCGTCGTCCCAGAGGGCGACGAACCCCAGGTCGGCGACCGGCGCGAACATGGCCGCACGGGTGCCGACCACCGCGCGCGCCTGCCCGCGCAGCACCCTGAGCCAGCGCCGGTAGCGCTCGGCCGGCCCCAGGCCCGCGGTGAGCGCCACGTGCGCGCCGTCGCCGAGCAGCCGCTCGAGCACCTCGTCGGCGAGCGCCACGTCCTTGCCGTCCGGCACGACGACCAGCGCGCCCCGGCCGCCGGCCAGCGTGGCGCGCACCGCCTCGCCGATCGCCTCGGCCCACCCTCCGGCCCCGGGCAGCGCCGACCACACGGCTCTGGGCGCCCGCCCGTGCTCCAGCGCGTCCAGGAACGACGGCCCCATCGGGTAGTCGGCCCAGGCCTGGCCGTCTCCGGGCTCCGGCGGGCCGCCGGCGGCGGCCGCCTGCCGGGGCTCCGCCTCGACCTTGGCGTGACGCGGGGGTACGGCCAGCCGCAGCACGTCGGCCAGCGTCCCGGCGTAGCGGTCGGCCACGGCCCTGGCCAGCGCGGCCACCTCGGCCGTGAGGACCGGCTCCGCCGACACCACCCGCTCGATCGCGGCCAGCTTCCCCCGGTGCTCGCTCTCCTCGGTCCGCTCCAGCAGGAACCCGTCCACGAGCTTGCCCGCGAACCGCACCCGGACCCGCACCCCCGGCCGCGCGCCGTCGTGCAGGGCGGCGGGCACGAGGTAGTCGAAGGGCCTGTCGAGGTGCGGCAGCGGGTTGTCGACCGCCACCCTGGCCACGGGCGCCTCGGGGGCGGGAACGACCGAGCCCTTGGCCTTCTGCGCGGCCGGGCGTACCGCATCCAGCGGCAGCAGGGCGTGGTCGGTCTCGGTCACGCACTACGTCTACCAGACCGTGGCCTCAGGTAAGGCCGGTCGGTCACTGGCCAGGTCGTGGTGGATGCGGGCGCGGGGCACGCCGTCGCGCAGCAGCCTGCGTACGGTGGCCTCGACCATGGCCGGCGGCCCGCAGACGTAGGCCTCGTGGTCGGTCCAGGCGCGGAAGCGCTCCAGCGCGTCGGGCAGCATGCCGCTCAGCGTTTCCCCGGAGGCGAGCCCCCTGGCGGGGCCGCCGTGGGAGACGACGGGCACCAGCCGCAGCCGGGGGTGGCGGGCGGCCAGGACGAGCAGGTCGGGCAGGTCGTAGAGGTCCTGGGCGCTCCTGGCGCCGAACAGCAGGTGGATGCCGGGCCGCCGGCCCGAGGCGAGGATCTGCTCGATGATCGCCTTCAGCGGCGCGAGGCCGGTCCCGCCCGCGGCGAACAGCAGTTCCCGATCCCCCTCCGGCGCGGCCATGGTGCCCATCGCGGGCCCGACGGTCAGCTCCTCTCCCGGCCTGGTGTCCTTGACCAGGGCGGTGGAGACGTGCCCGCCGGGCACCGCCCGTACGTGCAGCCGGATGAGGCCGTCGGGCGCGGGCGCGTTGGCGACGGAGTAGGTGCGCCAGATCCGGGGGTGGCGCGAGGTCAGGACGCTCACGTACTGCCCGGCGCGGTACGGCACGCGCCCCGCCGGCCGGAGCGTGAGCACGGCGACGGACTCGCCCCTGCGCTCGTGCGCGACCACCTAGGCCCGCGTCCAGGCGGGCCCGTCGGTCTCGGCGGCGGCGCCGATCATGTGGTTGGCCGCCATGGTGTAGGCGCTGACCCAGGCGGACTCGGTGGCGCTGTCCCATGAGTGTCCGCTGTAGCGGCGCACGGCCGCGATCAGGGCCCGGCCGACGGCGGTGTAGTGCTCGGGGGCCACGCCGTACTTGCGGTGGTCGCGCCCGAGCTGTCCCAGGTACTCCCGCAGGTCCCGCGGCCGGTCGAGGAGGGCGACGATCTGGCCGAGCGACACGAACAGCCGTTCCCTGCGCACGTCCATGACCGGCGGGAACATCGCCCGCAACGCGGGGTCCTCCGCGAACAGCCGCCCGTAGAAGTACGCGGCCGCGCGCTCGGCGTGCGGTTCCACGCGGGCGAGGCTGGCCCGCACCAGGGCGGGGTCGATCGGCATCGGCTTCCCCTCGTCGCTGTGGTGCCGGCGGATGGACGCGGGGCGCCGGACCCTGGGACCCCTCCCCTGGACGACGCCGGTGGTCACCCGCCGGCATGACAACAGTTCGCCGTGGACCCGGCCTCCCGCATCCAGAGAAGTGCCGATTAATCGCTGGAAGCCACCCACGCGGCGACATGGGTGCGGGAGGCGAGGTGCCCCTTCGCGAGGATGTTGCGGACGTGCGCGTCGACCGTCCGCTTCGAGATCACCAGCCGCCCGGCGATCTCCAGGTTCGTCAGGCCCTCGGTGATGAGCCTGGCGACCTGCAGCTCGCGGGGGCTCAGAACCACGTCACCGGCCTCGGGGCCACCGCCGGGCGCGGGCACGGGCGCGGCCGTGGCGGCGCCGTAGCGGGCCGTCAGGCGCCTGCGCGCCCGCGCCTCGAGAAGCTCCAGCCCGACCTGCCGGTACGGCCGCAGCAGCCGGTAGCCGGCCGGCTCCCGCAGCACCACCGAACCGGCGACGAGATCGCCCAGCACCGCGGCCACCCGCACCCTGGGCAGGCCCGCCTCGACGCCGATCGCCTCGGCCGTGTCCCGTGCGAACCCGCCGTCCACCACCGACAACGCCGCCCACAGCGCGCGCTGCTCCGTCCCGCACAGCGCGTGACTCCACTCGACCGTGGCGCGCAGGTCGCGCTGGCGCGGCAGCGTGCTGGTGGTCCCCGCCGCCGGCAGCGGGCAGCGGTCGCGCAGCCGGTCGCGCAGTTCGGGCGCGGTCAGCGAGCGCAGGCACGCCGCGGCCAGCTCGATGGCCAGCGGCAGGCCGTCCAGGCTCCGGCAGATCTCGGCGACCGCGGCGCGCGTGCCGCCGCCGGACAGGGAGAAGTCGGGGTCGACGGCGGCGGCACGCTCGGCGAACAGCGTGACGGCGTCGGCCTCCTGCAGCGGGCGCACGTACAGCACGCGCTGCCCGGCCAGGTCGGGCGGCTGCCGTCCGGTCACCACGATCTTGACGTGGGGCGCCCGGCGCAGCAGCACCTCCGCCAGTCGCGCGACGGGGCCGGTCAGGTGCTCGCAGGTGTCGAGCACGACCAGCGCCCTGCGCTCGCGCAGCGCCGCGGCGATCCCCTCGGCAGTACGCGCCTGCGGCCGGCCGATCGCGGCCGCCACGCGGGCGGTCAGCGCCGGTTCCCCGGTCACCGCCGACAGCTCGGCGTACCAGGTCCCGCCGGGGAAACGCCGCCGGGCGTGCCGGGCGACCCTGACCGCCACGCGGCTCTTGCCCACCCCTCCGGGCCCCGTGACCGCGAGCAGGCGCGTGCGCGCCAGCGCCCGCAGGCCCTCGGCCACCTCGGCCGCGTGGCCGATCATGCTGGTGAACTCGGCGGGGAGATTCCCCCTGCCTCGCTCGACCATGGACTCTCCCTCCTGGCGGCGGGAGGCCCGGCGGGCCGTCCGTGCCGCGGACCATACGGGCTCGCGTCAGCGCGCGAACCGCCCCCGCACCCCCGGACTACGGACACGATGAGTATTCACCGTCTCACCCAGGGCAACATCGGGGACTATGCCTATCCTGCTCAGCCTTCCTCCCTCTGCCGGCGCCTGATCACCCACGCGGCGATCTGGCTGCGTCCGGAAAAGCCGAGCTTGGCGAGGATGTTCTCGACGTGGGTGTCGACCGTGCGCCGGGCCACGACGAGCCGGTGGGCGATCAGCCGGTTGGTGAGCCCGGCGGCGACCAGGCCGGCGACATCGGCCTCGCGCGGCGTCAGCGGCGCCCACGCCGGGACCGCCCGCGGCTCACTCTCCTCCGGCTCGCCGGACAGCGCCTCGGCGATCGCCTCCTCAGCCGACAGCGCCCGCCCGGCGGCCTTGACGCGTTCCAGCTGCGACCCCAGGGCCTCGGCCAGCTCATCCTGGTAGCGCTCGCGCTCGGCGGCCATGTGCGGCGAGCCCAGCAGCGGCCGCACCTCGGCGCCCCAGAGCCGGTGCGCGGCGCTCAGCAGCCGCGCGGCCCGCGCGTGCGCGCCGCGGTCGGCCGCCAGCCACGCCAGCACCTCCACGCAGAACGCCCGCCCGAACGTCGTCTCCACCCGCGCGTGCGTGCGCAGCACCGCGCGGGCATGCCCCTCGGCCTCGCCGGTCCGTCCGCACCGCCGCAGCAACAGCGCCAGCGCCAGGTCCGCCCACGCCGCGCCGCACCCGTCACCCGCCTGCCCGCACAGCCGCGCCGCCCGCGTCAGCACCCGTTCCGCCTCTTCGGTACGGCCCGCCGTCAGCAACGTGAACCCCAGCTCGATCAGGCCGTTGAGCAGGTGGATGCCGCCGTGTCCCGCCAGTCCGTCCACGCTCTCGCGCAGCAGCCGCTCGGCCGCCTCCAGGTCGCCCTCGCAGAACAGCAGCGTGCCGCGCATCTTCGTGAGGTGCAGGCCGCCGAGCGTGCCCAGCCGGGCCGCCGGCTCCCCGGCCCCGGCCAGCGCGCGCCGGGCGGCGGGCAGGTCGCCCTGGCCGATGGCGATGTGGGCGAGCTCCAGGTGGGCGCCCAGGCGGATCCAGTCGGGGGCCTCGGTGCCGGGGAGCAGGCGGTCGAGGTACTGCCGGCCGTACCTGGCCATGCCGCCGAACACCCACAGGTAGCCGAGGCGCAGGCCCATCTCCAGACCGGCGGCGCGCCCGGCGGGGTCGGCGGCGTAGGACTCCAGGGCGGCCCGCAGGTTCGGCCAGTCAGAACGCGCGTGCAGCACCTCCTCCACGCGGTCGCGCCCGGCGCGCTCCACGCCGAAGCGGCGGGCGACGGCGAAGTAGTGCTCGCGGTGACGCGTCCGCAGCCGCTCCGCCTCGGGCTCCGGGACGCGTCCCATGGCGTACTCGCGCAGGCCGTCCAGCATCCGGTACACGGTGCGCCGCCCGTCGTGCTCGCGGACCACGATCGACTTCTCGACCAGCGCGGCCAGCGTCGGGTAGACGAGGGTGCCGGGCAGGTCGGCGCCGGAGCAGACGCGCTCGGCGGCGTCCAGGTCGAAGGAGCCGGAGAAGACGGTCAGCCGCTCCCACAGCAGCCGTTCCTCCTCGGCGCACAGGTCGTGGCTCCAGGCGATGGCCGCCTGCATCGTCGAATGGCGTCCGCCGCGGGCGCGCGAGCCCGTGTGGCCCAGCGAGCCGTGGGCGTCCATGAGCTGCAGGAGCCGGGCGACGGGCAGCAGCCGGGCGCGCACCGCGGTCAGCTCGATGGCCAGCGGGATGCCCTGAATGCGCCGGCACAGCTCGGCCACGACGGGCGCGTTGCCGGGCCCCAGTTCGAACGCCGGGTCCACGGCGGCCACCCGGTCCAGGAACAACGCGACCGACTCGACGTGCGCGACCGCCGCCGGCTCGGTCTCCGGCCCCGGTACGGCCAGCGGCCGGACGATCACGATGTGCTCACCGGGTGCGCGTAAGGCCTGGCGGCTGGTGACCAGGATGTGCAGGCCGGGCGCGGCGCGCAGCAGAGCCTGGGCCAGCCTGGAGCAGGCTTCCGCGACGTGCTCGCAGGTGTCGAGGACCAGGAGCATGCGCCGATCGGCCACGTGGGCCGCCGACTCGGCGGGCGCGCCGACGCCCAGGGCCTGGGCGATCGCCTCGTCCACCGCTTCCGCCGTGGTGGCGCCGGACAGCTCGACGTAGGTGACGCCGTCGGTGAAGGCCCGCCGCATGAGCTGCGCGGCGCGTACGGCCACGCGCGTCTTGCCCACGCCCGCTATCCCGGTGACCGTGACCAGGCGGCTGCGCTGGAGCATCCTGCGCACCCCGGCGATCTCCTGACGGCGGCCCACGAAGCTGGTGACGGCGGTGGGGAGGGCGGCCCGCGACAGCATGGTCCCGCACCCCCAACGAGCCGCACCCGCGGCCCCGTGTGGCAGGCCCGGTTCTGGAAGATCCCTGGGAACACGTTATATGGATCTTGGACCGGACAAGACACGGCCCTCCCCCTCGGGGGCCGCCCCTGGCCGCACGGGAGTCAGCCCGCGGACCGCTCTTCCCCGGCCGTGACCACGTCCGGGGCTCCTCGGTGTCCTGTCCGGGCATGCGTGAGCCCTGAGGCCGCCGGGTGGCGGAACTCAGGGCTCAGGCGGTGGAACGGGCGCCGGTCAGAGGCCGGCGGCGGTGCGGAGGGACTCGGCGCGGTCGGTCGACTCCCAGGAGAAGCCCTCGCGGCCGAAGTGGCCGTAGGCGGCGGTCTCGGAGTAGATCGGGCGCAGCAGGTCGAGGTCGCGGATGATGGCCGCGGGACGGAGGTCGAAGACCTGCAGCACGGCGGCCTGGATCTTCTCGATCTCGACCTTCTCGGTGCCGAAGCACTCCACGAACAGGCCGACCGGCTGGGCCTTGCCGATGGCGTAGGCGACCTGGACCTCGCAGCGGTCGGCCAGGCCGGCCGCGACGACGTTCTTGGCGACCCAGCGCATGGCGTAGGCGGCCGAGCGGTCGACCTTGGACGGGTCCTTGCCGGAGAAGGCGCCGCCGCCGTGACGGGCCATGCCGCCGTACGTGTCAATGATGATCTTGCGGCCGGTGAGGCCGGCGTCGCCCATGGGGCCGCCGATCTCGAAGCGGCCGGTCGGGTTGACCAGCAGGCGGTAGCCCTCGATGTCGATCTCGAGCCCGGCGAGCACGGGGTCGACCACGTGCTCCTTGATGTCGGGGGCGAGCATCTCCTTGAGGTCGATCTCGGCCGCGTGCTGCGTGGAGACGACCACGGTGTCGAGGCGGACCGGCGTGTCGCCGTCGTACTCGATCGTGACCTGGGTCTTGCCGTCGGGGCGCAGGTACGGCACGGTGCCCGACTTGCGGACCTCCGACAGGCGCTGGGCGAGCCGGTGCGCGAGCATGATCGGCAGCGGCATCAGCTCGGGGGTCTCGCGGCAGGCGTAGCCGAACATCAGGCCCTGGTCACCGGCGCCCTGGCGGTCGAGCTCGTCGCCGACGCCCTCCTCGCGGTGCTCGTAGGCGTCGTCGACGCCCTGGGCGATGTCGGGCGACTGCGCGCCGATCGAGACCGAGACGCCGCAGGACGCGCCGTCGAAGCCCTTGTGCGAGGCGTCGTAGCCGATCTCAAGGATCTTCTCGCGGATGACGCCGGGGATGTCGACATAGGTCTCGGTCGTCACCTCGCCCGCGACGTGGACCTGGCCGGTAGTGATCATCGTCTCGACGGCGACCCTGCTCTTGTGGTCGTCCTTGAGCATGGCGTCGAGAATCGCGTCACTGATCTGGTCGGCGATCTTGTCCGGGTGGCCCTCGGTGACCGACTCGGAGGTGAACAGGCGACGTGACAACTCAGTGGCTCCTCATGCAGCGGCTGCTGACGTATGTGCGGCACGGACAGGTGGACACCAGCCTGGGCCTCGCCGAAGTCTAGCCCCACGGGAGGCCAGGTAGCGAAACCGCGGGCCGATTCAGAGATCCGGCAGGGGGTCGGGCGGAAGCGTCTCGGGCGCGAAGATCTCCGCGTCCGCGGCTCCCACCACGGCGGCGTACTCCTCATCGAACTCGAAGGCCATCGAGCCGAGCTCGATGATCGATCCAGTCATGATGGGGCCCAGGCGTGTCGCCCTCGGGAACGTGGCGTAGACCGACACCGGCCGGTCGCTCCTGAGCATCCTGGTGGCGAGCACCGAGATCGCCCCGTCGGTGACCACGATGAGGAAGTTGGCCATCCCCGGCGGCCCCACCGACAGCGCGGGAAACACGTATCTGATCTGTTCGCCGGGCCCGAGCAGCGTCCTGCAGCGGTCCCTCACCGCGGTTCCTACCGGCATCTGTGTTCTCCCCCTTTGTGTAAGTATCCGCAGGGGTACGGCAACGCGGCAACATCCAAATCCCGATCCACCCACCCCAGCCCGAGGAGACGACCACGGCGCAGACCCGAGGCGAGGTCACCACGGCGAGGCGCAGGGCGACAGCGGCATGGGCGGAGGCGTCCCGGCGGCCGGCCACCACGGCGGGCCCAGGAGTGAGCCCAGGGTGAGCCACGGCAGTGGGCCGGGGCGGAGTCGTCACGGCGGGAGAGCCGTTGGCCTTCACGACCGGCGCTCGACGGGCGCCCGCCCGCGACGGCGGGGCGGGCAGGCCGGCGGAAGCCGTAACGGATGGCGGGCGTGACGGACGCGAGCGCCAACGGACCAGCGCCGAAGCAAGACGGGGCCCTGGAGAGCCGCCCGGCCGCGCCGGGGAGAGCAGGCGCGGCCGGGATGGGTCAGTTGGGGCTGGGGGACTGGATGGGGAGGGGCTTGCCCATCTTCAGGGCGGCCAGGCGGGCCTCGATCTCGGCCTGGGCGCTGACGTCCTCCAGGCTCTCGAACTGCGCGTCGAGCGACGAGGCGGCCAGTTCCTGCTGTCCGATGACCTTCGCCTCCTCCCGCTTGATCTTCTCTTCGAAGCGGCTGACCTCGCTGGTCGGGTCGAGGATGTCGATGCTCTTGATCGCGTCCTGGACCTGCGACTGGGCCTGGGCGGTCTTGGCGCGGGAGACGAGTTCGTCGCGCTTGCCCCGGAGCTCGCCGAGCTTGTTCTTCATCTGCTGGAGGCCCGCCTTGAGCTTGTCGACGACCTCCCGCTGCGCCGTGATGCCCGGCTCGGCGGCCTTCGCCTCCTGCTCGGCGGACATCTGGCGGCCCAGGGCGATCTTGGCGAGTTCGTCGAACTTGTCGCCCTCCGCCCGCTGCCCCGACGCGCGCAGCTGGTCGGCGCGCTGGCTGGCGGCCATGGCCTTCCTGCCCCACTCCCCCGCCGCCTGGACGTCCTCGCGGTAGTCGGCCTCGACCATCCGCAGCGACCCGATGGTCTGCGCGATGGCCTTCTCCGCCTCGGCGATGTTGTCGGTGTAGTCGCGCACCATCTGGTCGAGCATCAACTGCGGGTCCTCGGCCGAGTCCAGCAGCGCGTTGATGTTGGCCCTGGCCAGCTGGGCGACACGGCCGAAGATGGACTGTTTGGACATTGCTCATTCCCCCGATATGTGATCGTTTCCGGGTCAGAAGGCTCCCCCTGAGCCCCTCCGCCCTCGTGTACCCGAGCCGCCGAAGCTGCCCGGCGCCTGGCCGCGCCTGCCCGTCCCCGCGGTCTGGCGGCCGCCCGCGCGGCCCGCGCCGCGGCCGGACATCATGCCGCCCATCATCCCGTCGATGAGGATGCCGCCCAGGACCGCGCCCATCATCGCGTCGGCGCCGCCCCTGCCGTTGCCGGTCCTTCCGTAGCCGAACGCCGACACCTCGCCCCGCGCCGCCTGCCCGGCCTCCTGGGCGAGCTGGTCGGCGCGCTGGGCGGCGGCGAGCGCCGCCGACGGGTCCTCCCCTGCCCGCGCCCGCGCCTCGGCCAGCAGGCGTTCCGCCTCGGCGATCCGGGTGCGCGCGGTGCTGCCGACCGCGCCGCGGTTGGTGGTGATGAAGTCCCTGGTGGCCGCGATCTCGCTGCGGGCCGTGAGCATCGCCTGGCCGAGCATGCTGCGCGCCTGCTCCTGACGGGCCTTCTTGTCGCGTACGCCCTTCAGCGACTCGTCCAGCGTCGCCTGCGCCTCCTCCACGCGGCGCAGCAGCGCGATCGGGTCCACGCGGGTCGCGACGACGTCCTCGGCCACCTGGGTCGCGGTGCTCTCCGCGTACGCGATCTGGGGCGCCAGGTCCGCCGCGTACGCCTGGTCGGCGGCCAGCGCCTTCGCCGCCGACAGGTTGGCCGCGACGGTCTCCAGGGCGGGCTTGAGCCCGGCCGCCGCCTGGTGGATGTCGTCGGCCCGCCTGGTCACCGCCTCCATGAGCTGCCGGGCCTGGTCCACGGCCGACTGCGCGGCCAGCACCTGGGCGACCGCCTTGCCCGACTCCCCCGCGTCCAGCGACGCCTGCGCGGCGGCGAGCGTCTGGCCGGCGAACTCCAGGCGGTTGGCCGCGTCGTCCGCGTTGTCCTCGACGGGGGTCAGGGCGCTGTGGGCGAAGCGCTCGGCGGTGGCGGCCATGGCCCGCCGTACCTCGGCGAGCTTGGGGGTGAGCTCGGCGTGCGCCTGCCGGACCTCGGCCAGTACGCGCGGGGTCTGCTGCTCCATGTCGCGCAGCTTGTCGAAGGCCTCCGACTCGGCGTCGAGCCGGGCGTTGGCGTCCGCGCACCGCCTGACGATCTCCTCCAGCATCGCCTGGCGGGTCACGTCGTCCTCCGGGACCTCGTCGTCGAGCTGCTGGCGGAGCCGGAAGGCCTGGTCGAGCTCGCCTTTGGCGTACTCGAGCGCTTCGGCGAACGGCTGGGCCGCCTCCTCGCCGAACTGGGCCGTCGCGAAGCCCACCTCCTGCTCGGAGGTCTTGACCGCGTCGTCGGTGTGGACGAGCGCCTGTCCCGCCCGGGTCTCCAGGTCCTTGGCCGCGGCGGCGTGGCGGGAGGTCGTGCGGCGGCGCGAGTACAGGTAGACGCCCCCGCCGGCTGCGGCCAGCACCCCCGCCCCCGCCAGCCACCAGGCGCTGCGGCCTTCGGGGTTGGCCGGGTTCGCCATGGCCGTGCCGTACCCCTTGGCGGCGCCGACGGCCGCGCCCGCCCAGTCGTCCTCCCGCAGCGCGGGGACGATGGCGTCCTGCGCGACCGCGTTCATCTGCTCGGTGGACAGGGGGAAGTTCGCGTCGGCCGATACGGCGTAGCGGCGTTCCTGCGTGGCGACGGCCATCAGCAGGTCGTCGCGGCCCAGGCGGCTCAGGCCGGCGGTCTGGTCGGCCCAGGTGGTGGCGTTCCAGCCGGAGAAGCCGGTGACGTAGACGACGTAGAGGCGGATGCCGTGCTCGGCTTCGAGCTGGCTGATGGCGGCCTGGACCTCGCCCGCCCGGTCGCCGAGGGCGCCGGCGTGGTCGGTGACGGTCTGGGTGACGGCCTCGGGCGCCTCGGCGGAGGCCGCCGCGGGGATGGCCAGGAGGGCGCCGGCGATGAGCAGTACGCGTATGACGTGCCTGAATGCTGACAACCCCGACCGCCCCCAGTCGTAGCTTCACTGACCCCTGAGGCGTCTCATCCCCACATTACGGAGCGTGTACACATTTGTCCCATTAGTGAGGAAGCCAGGTCACGGGGGGCTCGATCACGCCAGGCGTGGGGCGACCAGGGACCAGAGGGTGTCGGCCAGATCGTCCTTCGGGCCCCTCGGGACCTCGACCGGGTCTCCCCCGGCGACCAGGATCGTGGCCGCGTTGTCGGGGGTGCCGAAGGCGAGGTGCTCGCCGACCTGGTTGACCACCAGCAGGTCGCACCCCTTGCGGGCCAGCTTGGCCTGGCCGTTGGCCAGCACGTCATCGGTCTCGGCCGCGAACCCCACGATCACCGCGGGGGTGGCGCCGTTCCCGGCCTGGGTACGCCGCACGCCGAGCTCGGCGAGAATGTCGGGATTCTTCGTCAGCCGAATGGCCTCGGGATCGCCGGACGTTTTCTTGATCTTGGACGTGGCCCGCGCCACCGGCCGGAAGTCGGCCACGGCGGCGGCCATCACCACCGCGTCGGCGTCCTCCGAGGCCGACAGCACCGCCTCGCGCAGCTGCTCCGTCGACTCCACCCGGACGATCTCGGCCCCGGCCGGATCGGGCAGCGTGACGTTGGCCGCGATCAGGGTCACCTCGGCGCCGCGTGCCACGGCCGTGCGCGCCAGCGCGTACCCCTGAAGGCCGGACGAGCGGTTGCCGATGAAGCGGACCGGATCGATCGCCTCGCGGGTGCCGCCCGCGGAGACGACCACGCGGCGGCCGGCCAGGTCGCGCGGGGCGCCGCGCAGCACGCGGCGGCAGACCTCGAAGATCTCTTCAGGGTCGGGCAGCCGTCCGGGGCCGGTGTCGGCGCCGGTCAGGCGTCCCGAGGCGGGGTCGATGACGAGGGCGCCGCGCTCGCGCAGGGTGGCGACGTTGGCGCGGGTGGCGGGGTGGTCCCACATCTCGGTGTGCATCGCCGGCGCGAACACCACCGGGCAGCGCGCCGTCAGCAGCGTGGTGGTGAGCAGATCGCCGGTCAGCCCCTGGGCGGCCTTGGCCAGAACGTCCGCGGTGGCCGGGGCGACGATCACGAGGTCGGCGTTCTGCCCGATGCGCACGTGCGGCACCTCGTGGACGTTCTCCCACACCTCGGTGGTCACCGGGTTGCCGGACAGCGCCGCCCAGGTCGGTTCGCCCACGAACCGGAGCGCGTCGCGGGTGGGCACCACGCGCACCTCGTGCCCGGACTCGGTGAACAGGCGGAGCAGCTCACACGCCTTGTAGGCGGCGATGCCGCCGCTGACGCCCAGTACGACCCTCATCGGCGCGCCGCCACCCCTCTCCTCCGCACGAACCGCCCCAACCCTAGAGCTCCGCGCCGGTACGGCTCCGCCCGGGGTCCGGACATGGCGCAGCTCCCGGCTCCGCCCTGGGCGGCGTCGAGAGCTGGAGTCGAACGGTCAGACCGCGCCTTCGATGGGCTCGGCGTTGAGCAGCCCCTCGGAGACCTCGCGCAGCGCGATGGACAGCGGCTTCTCCTGGGCGTGGGTCTCGACCAGCGGGCCGACGTACTCGAGCAGGCCCTCGCCGAGCTGCGAGTAGTAGGCGTTGATCTGCCTGGCGCGCTTGGCGCCCATGATCACCAAGGAGTACTTGCTGTCGACGATGTCGAGCAGAGAGTCGATCGACGGGTTGGTGATTCCCTCAGCGACCGGGGCAATGCCTGCCACGATTGTCAGACCTCTCGGTTGGTGGATGTCGTGACCCCCTGAGGGTCCGTCATCAAGGCTATCAGCCGATGACATACATCCTGGACACTCGTGTTCACAAGTGTGATGTCGAACTCGGGTTCCGCGGCGCATTCGACGCGCCCGGCGGCCAGGCGGCGTTCGATGACGTCCTCCGGCTCGGTGCCGCGGCCGCGCAGCCGGCGTTCCAGCTCCTCCCACGTGGGCGGGGCCAGGAAGACCAGGAGCGCCTCCGGCATCGTCTTGCGCACCTGCCTGGCGCCCTGGAGGTCGATCTCCAGGAGGGTGGGCACGCCGCTCGCGAGCCGGTCGAGCACGGGCCGGCGCGGCGTACCGTAGCGGTTGCCGGCGAACTCGGCCCATTCGAGCAGTTCGCCCGACTCGATGAGCCGGTCGAACTCGTCGTCGCCGGCGAAGAAGTACTGCACGCCGTGTGACTCGCCGGGCCGGGGCTTTCTGGTGGTCACCGAGACCGACAGCCACACCTCGGGGTGGGACCGCCGGATCTCGGCGACGACCGTGGACTTCCCCACGCCCGACGGCCCGGACAGGACCGTCAGGCGCCTGGAGGGAAGGAGGTCGACCTGTGTGTCGTGGGCCCTCAAACTGTCGGACCAAGACATGTCGGTCACTTCCTACCCCCCGCTGAAGCTGCGCTTTCGTGTGAAGACGAGATTAGCTCTCGCCGCCACCGAACTCGCGCTCAAGGGCGGCCCTCTGGTTCGCGCCGAGGCCGCGCACGCGGCGCGACTCGGCGATGGTGAGCCGCTCCATAAGCTGCTTGGCGCGGACCTTGCCCACGCCTGGGAGCGACTCCAAAAGCGCCGACACCTTCATCTTGCCGATGACGTCGTCGGTCTGCCCATCCTTGAGCACCTCAGCCAGAGAAACCGCGCCATGCTTGAGCCGGTTCTTGACCTCGGCACGCTCTTTACGGGCCTTGGCAGCCTTCTCCAGGGCTGCGGCGCGCTGCTCGGGGGTCAACGGAGGAAGAGCCACGCCGGGTCACCTCGAATTTCTGTCGATGTACTCGGACGAGAGGGGAAACTAGCTGGTCATCGCCACCTAAGCAACGCCAAGAGCGGTTTCTCTCACCACAAAATCCAGTTCTTAACTCTCCGTGTTTGTAAAACTACGATGAGCTGATCAAATCGCGCTCACTTCCCGGTTCTCGAAGATCGTCGCCCGCCAGGGGCGATAACGATCATGACTACTGACCGTCACCCGAAAACCCTCATACCGCGACCCGAAAAGCCGTTATCAAACCGAGACCTTCCATGCGCCCGAACAGCTCCGCCGCCCCCGCGATCACACCCGCGGGTGGAGGATTCTTCTATCCGGTGGAAGGTTCTTCCACCCGCCGACGGCCGGCGGAGTGATCACGTACTGACTCCGGGTTAGCTTGGCGGCACGCGAGTCTCACTCGCGATCGACGTGGGGATCGGCGAGGGCAGGCGAGGGGGAAGTACCGCACGACCGGAACACGTTCTTGGTCGTGCGGTACTTCCGGGAAGCCGGCCCACCGGGCAACTCCCGGAAGACCCCGCGCGCGGCTACGAACGGAGTTCGGCGGTGGCGGCGGTTCTCGCCGCCCACGTCGTGACGGCCAGCACCGCCACCGAGCACGCGGCCGCCGCCGGAAGGTTCGCCGGATCGTCGATCCAGCCGAGGGTGACGCCCATGAGCGGCGACACGATGAGCACGGCCCGCCGCCCCACAGGCGACCGCACCGCGACCACCGCGAGCACGAGGATGGGCAGGAACCCGGCCGCAGGCAGGGGAATCCGCGTACTCACCACGACGCCGGCGAGCAGGGCGGCTGCCCACCCGATCGGCCGCCGGGCTTCCGGGCGCGCGGGGCCGGACGACGGGGCGAGCGTCAGCATCACGGCGACCAGGCAGGCGGGCAGGACGAGCCGCCATCCGGCCCCTCCGACGAGGAGCACGCCGTCCCGCACCACGTAGATGGGCGAAAGGCCGAGCTCCGACCAGCCGGCGACGAGCACGGTCCACCCCCATGCGACGGAGGCCGCGACCTTGCGCGCGTCCCGCCATGCCAGGAAGGCGATCACCCCGTACGGCAGGGCGAGAACGAGGGCTTGCAGGGCCGCTTCCGGGTACGGCGGCGCGTCCCCGGCGTAGGCGGCGGCCCGGCCGGCTTCGAGGACGAGCGGCCAGATCGGTGCGAGCAGCGCCGCGAGGCGGAAGGCGGCGTTCCAGTGCCGGCGGGAAGCGGCTCCCACGGCGCGGCGCAACCGGATGGTGAAGGCTGCCCGCAGCAGGTCGAACGTCTCGCGAGCGCTTGGCCGCTCGCGACCGGCGTCGGCCCCCGCCAGGAGAACCGCGACCATTTCCTCCTCGTGCGACGCGCGATGCTCTCTCGGATACCACGCCAGCAACCGCCGGTAACGATCCTCCAGGCTCACGTGGCGCTCCCGAAGGAGGCGGCGAGGCCGGGCGGCGCCGCTCTCATGCTGAACGCCGGGCGCAGCCCGCCGCCGCGCAGACGGGAGGCGGCGGTGTCGGCGTTGCGACGCAGTCGCTCCGCCTCGACCGCCAGCCGGGCCTCGCCGTCGGAGGTGAGCCGGTAGTAGCGCCGCGCGCGGCCGTCGACGACTTCCTCGCGATCGGTCTCGACCAGTCCCTCTCCCTGCAGCCGGTCGAGCGCGGCGTACAGGGTACCGGCCTGCAGCCGTACCCGATCACCCGAGATCTGCAGAACATCCGTGATGATGCCGTAGCCGTGCTGGGGCTCGGCGGCGAGCGCCGTCAGGATCAGGAAGGTCGGTTCCTGCATGGATCTTCGACTCATGTGATCTATATATACAGATTATCTGACCTTCGTGGGATGACTTCCGGAAATCGGTGGCGCGCGAGAGGGCGCTCGGGCAGGCTCCCGCTCATGGTCTCAGTCGTGCAGAACGTGGCGATCGATTGCGCGGACGCCTTTGAGCTGGCCGGATTCTGGAGCGAGGCGACCGGCGGGCCCCGGCATCCGGAGGACCGGCCGGGTGACCACGAGACCCAGGTACTGCTGCCCGAGGGCCCCGTCCTGCACTTCAACCAGGTGCCGGAGAAGAAGACGACCAAGAACAGGTTCCACCTGTGCCTGCGTCCGGAGACCTCCCGGGAGGAGGAGGTGGAGCGGTTGCTGAGCCTCGGCGCCACCCAGGTCGCCGACCACCGGAACCCCGACGGCTCGGGCTGGGTCATCCTGGCCGACCCCGAAGGCAATGAGTTCTGCGTCCTGCGCAGCGAC
Organism: Nonomuraea sp. NPDC050547; assembly: GCF_044457345.1. Classification (NCBI taxonomy): domain Bacteria; kingdom Bacillati; phylum Actinomycetota; class Actinomycetes; order Streptosporangiales; family Streptosporangiaceae; genus Nonomuraea; species Nonomuraea sp. NPDC050547. The sequence goes on along the minus strand of NZ_JBITGW010000001.1, from coordinate 485,499 downwards.
TCCGACCGCGCCGCGACGCCTTCCTGATCCCGAGACGGGCCCGGGTCGCGGCGCAAGGCTCATACCCCGACGAGGAACAGGATCGCCTCCACCTACACCCCGGCTTCGAAGACACGGGCGCTCATCCGCATGACGCTACGGCCGGGGTAAGGATCAGCCCGAGCCGGAGCATCTGGAGGCGGCGACCTTGGTCAGATGGATGAACAGCGACGCGGCGGCTTTCGGCGCCGGCGCAGGCACCGGTGACCAGGCTCTCGCACTCCCGGACGAACTCAAGACCGGCCTGTCCGAGGATGCCTGGCAGATCGAGCACAAGGGCCGCTCCGGAGAGGACGCGTGAGCACTGTTCGCCTTGTCAGTGGGTCCGCTTGGGAGTGGGCCCGGCCGCATGCGCCGACTCCACGCTGATCCTCGATGAGGCGACCACCGCGACCTGCCACGTGGCCACTGGGGACAAGGGCAGAGAAGCCGACGCCTCTCCGCTCAAAGCCAAGACGCGGTTCTCAACCGGCCAACGCTCGGGGAGCGCGAGGGGCCGGAGGCCTCTCGCCGGGGTTCGGGGCGAAGCCCCGATCAGAACAGCCCGAAGGCCCGAGCTCTTGGAGTGGGGCGTGGGGGCTCTGCCCCCCACTCGGACACAGCCCGGAGCCGCCCCAGCGCGAAGCGCCCCTGCCGACAAGCGGAGGCCCGAGCTCTCAGGTGGTGCGGCGCAGGGAAGCGGCCAAGGCCGCGGCCGTGGCTCCCGGGTCCGCCGAGCCCGTGATCGGGCGGCCGATCACCAGGAGGTCCGCGCCGTCGGCCATCGCCTGTTCCGGGGTGGCCACGCGGGCCTGGTCCTGGGTTTCCGCGCCCGCCGGCCGTACACCAGGAGTGATCAGTGTGATCGCGGGGCCGACTTCGGAGCGGACGGCGGCCACCTCGTGCGGTGAGCAGACCAGCGCGGTCGCGCCCGCCCCCACCGACAGTACGGCCAGCCGCCGCACGGCGTCGTCGGCCGGCCCCGACAGTCCGATCCGGTCGAGGTCGGCCTCCGACAGCGACGTCAGCACGGTCACCGCGGCGATCTTGGTGTGTGGAGCGGCCTGTACGGCCGCCTGGATCATCGCCGGGCCTCCGGCGGCGTGGACGGTCAGGATGGCGGGCCGGAGCCGGGAAACGGCCTTTGCGGCCCCCGCGACGGTGTTGGGGATGTCGTGCAGTTTGAGGTCCAGGAAGACCTGCACCCCGCTGCCCCCGCGGACGGAGTCGATCACGTCGGGCCCGTAGCGGAGGTAGAGTTCGAGCCCGACCTTCACCGTGCTGACGTGAGGGGTGACCATCGCGGCCCAGCGGGCCGCGGTCTCGAGGTCCGGCGCGTCCAGGGCGACGGCGATCGGGGCGGGCGTCACGGTGGTCTCTCCTCGTGCGGGTGCGAGCGTCAAAGGGAACTCTCTTCGTGCAGGTGCCGGGCGGCGCTGCCGGGCGGGCGGTGGGCGAGGCCGACGGCGTCGGCCAGTCGCTGGAAGCCGCGTGCGCGCAGCAGGTCCTCGAGTTCGCGCTCGATGCGCAGGCACGCGTACGGGTCGTGGAACAACGCGGTGCCCACGCCGACGGCGCAGGCTCCGGCGAGGATGAGCTGGAAGGCGTCGGCGCCGGTCATGACGCCGCCTACGCCGATGATGGGCGTGCCGGGCAGGGCGGAGTGGACCTGCCACACGCACCGTACGGCCAGCGGCAGGATGGCCGGGCCCGACAGCCCGCCGGTCACCGCGGCGAGGGCGGGTTTGAGCGTGACGGTGTCGATGCTCATCCCGAGCGGGTTGTTGATCATGGAAAGCGCGTCGGCCCCGGCGTCCACGCAGGCGCGGGCGACGGCGGCGATGTCGGCCACGTCGGGCGCCAGCTTGGCGATGACGGGCACGTCGTAGCGCATCACCGAGCGGACGGAGGCGATGACCTCGGCTGCCGCTCCGCCTTCGCGGGCGAAGACGCGGCCGCGGTCCTCGATGTTGGGGCAGGACAGGTTGACCTCGACGGCGGTGACGCCGGGCGCGTCGGCGAGCCTGCGGGCCAGGGCGGCGTACTCGGCGACGGTGCCGCCGCCGATGGAGACGATGGTCTTGATGCCGCGCTGGGCGAGCCAGGGCAGTTCGCGTTCCAGGAAGGCGTCGACGCCCGGCCCTTGGAGGCCGACGGCGTTGAGCAGGCCGGCGGGCGTCTCGGCCATGCGGGGCGTGGGGCGGCCGGCGCGCGGCGCCATGGTGATGGAGCGAGTGACGAGCGCGCCGAGCCGGTGGAGGTCGAAGAACTGGGCGAGTTCGCGCCCGGAGGCGGCGCAGCCGGCCGCGGTGGTGATGGGGTTCGCTAGCTCGACATGTCCCAGAAAAGTCCGCATATCAACTGACATGTCGGGCTCCACCTCCGGGCGCGCCCAACGCGTCGAACGGGATCGTTCCCACGTCCTCGAAGCGCACGCGCTCCCCCCTGAACACCGGCCCCTCCGCGCACGCCCGCGTCATCCTCGTCACCCCGTCGTCGCCGATGACCGGCAGCACGCAGGTCATGCAGATGCCGATCCCGCACGCCATCGACTCCTCCACCGCCACCTGCACCGGGATGTCGGCCTCCATGGCGACGGCGGTGACCGCGCGCAGCGTCTGCATCGGCCCGCAGGCGTAGACGACGTCGGCGCGGGTGCCGGCCACGACCGCCGGCAGCGCGTCGCTGACCGTGCCGCGCACGCCCAGCGAGCCGTCCTCGGTGGTGAGCGTGACCGTGGCCCGCTCGGCCATCCGCCTGGCCCGCATCGCGCCGAACACCCGGTCGGCCGAGGCGGCCCCGAGCACGAAGTCGACCCGGCAGCCCCGCTCGGCCAGCGCGTCGGCGAGCGGGAACAGCACGGCGGAGCCGTACTCGGAACCGACGAGCACGCAGTGGACGGGGTCGCGCGGCAGCGGGAACGGCCGCCCGAGCGGTCCCACCAGGTCGATCGTGTCGCGGGCGCGGCGCTCGGCGAGCCAGGCGGTGCCCGGCCCGCCGGTGCTGAAGACCAGCTCGACGGTGCCGCCGTACTCCGGCTTGACGTCGTGCACGTAGAAGGCGCGGCGCGTCACCATCGCGGTGTTCGCGCCGCCGACCGACACGGACACGAAGTGGCCGGGGCGGAAGCGCTCGGCGATGCCGGGCGCCACCACGGTCAGCGCATGATAGGCGTCGACCCGGCGCGTCGTCAGCACCGTGCCCGTCACCTGCACCGGAGTGCCGGCCAGTGTCGCTCACCTCCCGCGGGGGCTCACCCCCGAAGCGCTCGTGCGTGCTCCTGGAGGGACCGTACGCCAACATCGCCCCGCACCTTGGCCTGGATGCCCGCGGCGGCCGCGGCGAGTCCCTGGACCGTGGTGATGCACGGGATGCCGCGCAGCACCGCGGCGGTGCGGATGTCGTAGCCGTCCAGGCGCGGCCCGGACTGGCCCGGACTGCCGAACGGGGTGTTGACGATCAGGTCGACCTCACCGTCCAGGATGCGCTGGACGATCGTGGGCTCACCTCCGGGTCCCGTGCCGTCGCTCTGCTTGCGCACGATCTTGGCATGGACACCGTTGCGGCGCAGCACCTCGGCGGTGCCCTCCGTGGCGAGGATCTCGAATCCGAGATCGGCCAGCGCCCGCACGGGGAAGATCATCGCCCGCTTGTCGCGGTTGGCCACCGAGACGAACGCGCGGCCCTTGACGGGCAGCTCGCCGTACGCGGCGGCCTGCGACTTGGCGAAGGCGATGCCGAAGAACTCGTCGATGCCCATGACCTCGCCGGTCGAGCGCATCTCCGGGCCGAGCACGGTGTCGACGCCCCTGAACCGGTTGAACGGCAGCACCGCCTCCTTGACCGCGATCGAGGCGTCCAGCGGCAGCGTGCCCCCGTCGCCCTGGGCCGGCAGCATGCCCTCGTCGCGCAGTTCCTTCAGCGTGGCGCCGAGCATGACGCGGGCCGCCGCCTTCGCCAGCGGCACCGCCGTCGCCTTGGAGACGAACGGCACGGTACGGCTGGCGCGCGGGTTGGCCTCCAGGACGTACAGCACCCCGGCCGACATCGCGTACTGGACGTTGAGCAGCCCGCGCACCCCGACGCCGCGGGCGATGCCCTCGGTGGCGGCGCGGATGCGCTTGATGTCGGCCCCGCCGAGCGTGATCGGCGGCAGCGCGCACGCCGAGTCGCCGGAATGGATTCCGGCCTCCTCGATGTGCTCCATGACGCCGCCGAGGTAGAGCTCGTGGCCGTCGAAGAGCGCGTCCACGTCGATCTCGATGGCCTCGTCCAGGAACTTGTCGACCAGCACCGGGTGCCCGCCCTCCTGGGCCGACATGTACGTGGTGAGGGTCTCGTCGTCGTAGACGATCGCCATGCCGGCCCCGCCCAGCACGTACGAGGGACGCACCAGCACCGGGTAGCCGATCTCCTCGGCCACCGCCAGCGCCTCCGCCACGGTGGTGGCGGTGCCGTGCTTGGGGGCGGGCAGGTTCGCCTCGGCCAGCACGCGCCCGAACGCGCCGCGTTCCTCCGCGAGGTGGATCGACTCGGGAGAGGTGCCGACGACGGGCACGCCCGCGTCCTTGAGCGCCTGCGCGAGGCCCAGCGGCGTCTGCCCGCCGAGCTGCACGATGACGCCGGCGACCGGGCCGGTCTGCTGCTCGGCGTGGACGACCTCCAGGACGTCCTCCAGCGTCAGCGGCTCGAAGTAGAGCCGGTCGGAGGTGTCGTAGTCGGTCGAGACGGTCTCCGGGTTGCAGTTGACCATGACGGTCTCGAACCCGGCCCTGGACAGCTCGAAGCTGGCGTGCACGCAGGCGTAGTCGAACTCGATGCCCTGGCCGATGCGGTTGGGCCCGGAGCCGAGGATGAGGACCTTGGACCGCTCGCCGTAGGGGACCTCGTTCTCCTCGTCGTAGGTCGAGTAGAGGTAGGGCGTGGTCGCCGCGAACTCGGCCGCGCAGGTGTCGACGGTGTTGTAGACCGGGCGCAGGCCGAGCGCGTGGCGCAGGTCGCGTACGCGCGTCTCGTCGAGGCCGCGGATCTCGCCGATCTGGACGTCGGAGAAGCCGTGCCCCTTGGCCCGCTCCAGCGTCTCGCGGGTGAGCTCGGGCGCGGCGGCCAGCGCCATCGCCTCCTCGTGCAGCAGGAAGAGCTGGTCGACGAACCACGGGTCCACGCGGGTGGCCTCGAAAAGCTCCTCCGCGGTGGCGCCCGCCCTGATGGCCTGCTGCATCGTGCGCAGCCGTCCGTCATGGGGGGTACGGCACGCGTCCAGCAGTTCCGCCTTGCCGGTGTACTCCCCGACCCAGGAGAACGACGAGCCCTTCTTCTCCAGCGACCGCAGCGCCTTCTGCAGCGCCTCGGTGAAGGAACGGCCGATGGCCATGGCCTCGCCCACGGACTTCATGTGCGTGGTGAGCGTCTGGTCGGCCCCGCGGAACTTCTCGAAGGCGAAGCGCGGCACCTTGACCACGATGTAGTCGAGCGTCGGCTCGAAGGAGGCCGGGGTGACCCGGGTGATGTCGTTGGGGATCTCGTCGAGCGTGTAGCCGATGGCCAGCTTCGCGGCGATCTTCGCGATCGGGAAGCCGGTGGCCTTGGAGGCCAGGGCGCTCGACCGGGACACGCGCGGGTTCATCTCGATGACGATCATGCGGCCGGTGGCCGGGTCGACGGCGAACTGGATGTTGCAGCCGCCGGTGTCGACGCCGACCTCGCGGATGACCGCGATGGCCACGTCGCGCATGTTCTGGTACTCGCGGTCGGTGAGGGTCAGCGCGGGCGCGACGGTGACGCTGTCGCCGGTGTGGACGCCCATCGGGTCGATGTTCTCGATGGAGCAGACGATGACCACGTTGTCGTGCTTGTCGCGCATGACTTCGAGCTCGTACTCCTTCCAGCCGAGGATGGACTCCTCCAGGAGCACCTCGGTGGTCGGCGAGGCGTCGAGGCCGGCTCCGGCGATGCGGCGCAGGTCGGACTCGTCGTAGGCGAAGCCGGAGCCGACGCCGCCCATGGTGAAGGAGGGCCGCACGACCAGCGGGTAGCCGAGCGTCGTGGCGGCGGCCAGGCAGTCGTCCATGGTGTGGCAGATCACCGACTCGGCGCTGGAGGCGTTGAGCCCCTGCTCGCGGGCGACCTTGGCGACGATCTCCTTGAACCGCTCGCGGTTCTCCCCCGCCTGGATCGCGTCGAAGTCGGCGCCGATCAGCTCGACCTCGTAGCGCTCCAGCACGCCCGCCTCGTGCAGGGCGACCGCGGTGTTGAGCGCGGTCTGCCCGCCGAGCGTCGGCAGCAGCGCGTCGGGCCGCTCCTTGGCGATGATCTTCTCGACGAACTCGGGGGTGATCGGCTCGACGTAGGTGGCGTCGGCGAACTCCGGGTCCGTCATGATCGTCGCGGGGTTGGAGTTGACCAGGATCACCCGGAACCCCTCGGCCCGCAGCACGCGGCAGGCCTGGGTGCCGGAGTAGTCGAACTCGCACGCCTGCCCGATCACGATCGGCCCCGAGCCGATGACCAGGACCGATTGGATGTCTGTTCTCTTAGGCACGCTGCATGACCTCGCAGAACTCGTCGAAGAGGTACGCGGCGTCATGCGGGCCCGCCGCGGCTTCCGGGTGGTACTGCACGCTGAAGGCGCGCCCGTCGAGCAGGCGCAGTCCTTCCACGCAACGGTCGTTGAGATTGACGTGACTGACCTCGGCCGGGCCGTACGGGGTGTCGAAGGAGCCGTCGAGCGGCGCCTCCACCGCGAAGCCGTGATTGTGCGCGGAGATCTCCACTTTTCCGGTACGCACGTCCTGGACCGGCTGGTTCACCCCGCGGTGACCGTAGGCGAGCTTGTAGGTGCCGAGCCCGAGCGCGCGGCCGAACAGCTGGTTGCCGAAGCAGATGCCGAAGAACGGCACCCGCGCCTCCAGTACCCGCTTCAGCGCGCCGACGTCGGCGGTGGCCGGGTCGCCCGGCCCGTTGGAGAAGAAGACGCCGTCCGGCTCGACGGCCATGATCTGCTCGAAGGTGGCGGTCGCGGGCAGCACGTGCACCTCGCAGCCGCGCTCCGCCATGCGGTGGGGCGTCATGCCCTTGATGCCCAGGTCGACGGCGGCCACGGTGAACCGCTTCTCGCCCTGGGCGGGGATCACGTAGGTCTCGCCGGTGGAGACCTGCTCGGCCAGGGAGGCTCCGGTCATCTGCGGGGCCTGCCGTACGCGCTCGACGAGTTCCTCGACCGGGACGGTGGGCGCGCTGAAGACGCCCGCCCGCATCGCGCCGCGCTCGCGCAGGTGGCGGGTGAGCGCGCGGGTGCCGCGCAGGGCGATCCCGACCACGCCCTGTTCCTTGAGGTAGGCGTCGAGGGAGCGGTCGGCGCGCCAGTTGGAGACGATGCGGGACGGCTCGCGCACGACGTATCCGGCGACCCAGACCTTCGACGACTCGGGGTCCTCGTCGTTGACCCCGGTGTTGCCGATGTGCGGGGCGGTCATGGCGACGATCTGCCGGTGGTAGGAGGGGTCGGTGAGGGTCTCCTGGTAGCCGGTCATGCCGGTGTTGAAGACCATCTCGCCGAACGTCTCACCCTCGGCGCCGTAGGGGGTTCCCTGGAAGACACGACCGTCTTCCAGGACAAGCACCGCGTTCACATGTGGCTCCCTCTGGTCGTGCACGGGTGTCAAACCAGCTTTCCTTCCAGAACGGTCGGCTTGCCCCGGAGGAAGGTGGCGACGACCCGGCCCGGGAGGGTCATCCCCTCGTACGGGGTGTTGCGGCTCTTGGAGGCGAAGGCGCGCGGGTCGACCTCGGTGCGGGCGCCCGGGTCGTACAGGGTGATGTTGGCCGGGGCGCCGGCCTCGATCGGGTTGCCGTGGCCGGACAGGCGGCCGATCTCGGCGGGCTTGAGCGACATGCGCTCGGCCACGCCCGCCCAGTCGAGCAGGCCGGTGTCGACCATGGCCTCCTGGACGACGCTGAGCGCGGTCTCCAGGCCGATCATGCCCATGGCCGCCGCCGCCCACTCGGTCTCCTTGTCCTCGACCGGGTGCGGCGCGTGGTCGGTGGCGACGACGTCGATGGTGCCGTCGGCCAGGGCCGCGCGCAGCGCCTCGACGTCGGCGCGGGTACGCAGCGGCGGGTTGACCTTGTAGATCGGGTTGTAGGAGCCGTTGGGCGACTCCTCGACCAGTTCGTCGGTCAGCAGCAGGTGGTGCGGGGTGACCTCGGCGGTGACGTTCCAGCCCTTGGACTTGGCCCAGCGGATGATCTCCACGGAGCCGGCGGTGGAGACGTGGCAGATGTGCAGGCGGGACCCGACGTGCGCGGCCAGCAGGCAGTCGCGGGCGATGATCGCCTCCTCGGCGACGGCGGGCCAGCCGGCCAGGCCGAGGCGGCCGGAGATGACGCCCTCGTTCATCTGGGCGCCGGAGGTGAGGCGGGGCTCCTGGGCGTGCTGGGCGACGACGCCGTCGAAGGCCTTGACGTACTCCAGCGCGCGGCGCATGAGCACGGCGTCGTCGACGCAGTGGCCGTCGTCGGAGAAGACGCGCACGCGGGCGGCGGAGTCGGCCATCGCGCCGAGCTCGGCCAGTTGCCTGCCCTCCAGGCCGACGGTGACGGCGCCGACGGGCTGCACGTCGCAGTGGCCGCCCTCCTGGCCGAGCCGGTAGACCTGCTCGACGACGCCGGCGGTGTCGGCGACGGGCGAGGTGTTGGCCATGGCGTGCACGGCGGTGTAGCCGCCGCGGGCGGCCGACTGGGTGCCGGTCAGGACGGTCTCGGCGTCCTCGCGGCCGGGCTCGCGCAGGTGGGTGTGGAGGTCGACCAGGCCGGGCAGCGCGATCGCGCCGCGGCCGTCGACGATCTCCTCGGTGCCCTGCAGCCCCGCGCCGATCTCGGTGATGGTTCCGCCGGAGACGCGGATGTCGGCGGGCTCGCCGCCCAGGACGCGGACATTGCGAATGATCATGCGGACTCTCCCCCGAGGAGCAGGTACAGGACGGCCATGCGGGTGGTCACGCCGTTGGCGACCTGCTCGACGATGGTCGAGCGCGGGGAGTCGGCCACGTCGGCGGCGATCTCCATGCCCCGGTTCATCGGGCCGGGGTGCATCACGATGGCGTCGTCCGGCATCTTGGCGAAGCGGTCGCGGTCCAGGCCGTAGCGCCGGGAGTACTCGCGCTCGCTGGGGAAGTAGGCGGCGTTCATGCGCTCCTTCTGCACGCGGAGCATCATGACCACGTCCGACTTGGGCAGCACCGCGTCGAGGTCGTAGGAGACCTCGCAGGGCCAGGTGCCGACGGAGACCGGCAGCAGCGTGGGCGGGGCGACCAGCGTCACGTCGGCGCCGAGCGTGGCCAGCAGCAGCACGTTCGAGCGGGCCACGCGCGAGTGGAGCACGTCGCCCACGATGGTGATCTTGCGGCCTTCCAGCGAGCCGAGGCGGCGGCGCATGGAGAAGGCGTCGAGCAGGGCCTGCGTGGGGTGCTCGTGGGTGCCGTCGCCGGCGTTGACGACGCTGCCGCGCACCCAGTTGGCCAGGCGGTGCGGCGCGCCGGAGGCGCCGTGGCGGATGACGACCGCGTCGGCGCCCATGGCCTCCAGGGTCAGCGCGGTGTCCTTGAGCGACTCGCCCTTGGAGACGCTGGAGCCCTTGGCGGAGAAGTTGATGACGTCGGCCGACAGGCGCTTGGCCGCGGCCTCGAAGCTGATGCGGGTGCGGGTGGAGTCCTCGAAGAACAGGTTGACCACCGTACGGCCGCGCAGTGTCGGCAGCTTCTTGATGGACCGTTCCGAGACGGCCGCCAGTTCCTCCGCGGTGTCGAGGATGAGCAGCGCGTCGTCCTTGGACAGGTCCGCGGCGGAAATGAGGTGCTTGTTCACTTGATCAACTCCACTGCGTCGCGCCCGTCGATTTCGTCGAGGAAGACCTTGACCTTCTCGCTCTTGGCGGTCGGCAGGTTCTTCCCGACGTAGTCGGCGCGGATGGGGAGCTCGCGGTGGCCCCTGTCGACCAGCGTGGCGAGCTGCACGGCCGTCGGGCGGCCCAGGTCGTTGAGCGCGTCGAGCGCGGCGCGGACGGTGCGGCCGGAGTAGAGCACGTCGTCGACGAGCACGACGGTCCTGCCGTCGACGCCGTCCGGCGGAAGCTCGGTGTGGCCGAGCGGGCGGGCGGGCTTGAGCCGCAGATCGTCGCGGTACATCGTGATGTCGATCGAGCCGACGGGGATCTTCACGCCTTCGAACTGCTCGATCCGCTCACCGAGCCGGCGGGCCAGAGTCACGCCGCGGGTCGGGATGCCGAGGAGGACGACGCCGTCGGCGCCCTTGGTGCGCTCGAGGATCTCGTGCGCGATCCGGGTCAGCGCCCGGTGGATGTCCGGGCCTTCGAGAACGGCCCTTGATTCGGACATGGGAAATCATCACCACCTTCCCCGCCTCACGGGACGGGACTTAAAAGGGTGTCGGTCGGGACACACAGTACCAGGCGCCACCAGCCACGATGCGGCGCCCCCTCGGCGCGCTAGCCTGATCGCGCACACCATGTAGTCGGGGGGTCACATTGGGTGCTCAGCTACGCCTGATCAGGCAGCGGATCAAGTCCGTGAAGTCGACCGCGAAGATCACACGAGCCCAGGAGCTGATCGCCTCGTCGCGCGTGGGCAAGGCCCGCGACCGCGCCGACGCGGCGCAGCCGTACGCGCGGGAGATCTCCGCGGCGGTCTCGGCGCTCGTCAGCCACCACATGAAGATGAACCACGCGCTGCTGAACGAGCGGCCGGACACCTCGCGGGTGGCGGTGCTGGTGCTGACCAGCGACCGGGGCTTCGCCGGCGGCTACAACCACAACGTCATCAAGAACGGCCAGGCCCTGCACGCCATGTTCGAGGCGCAGGGCAAGGAGGCGGTCTACTACGTGGTCGGCCGCAAGGGGGTCGACTGGTTCCGCTTCCGGGGCCGGGAGATGGCCGGGCACTGGTCGGGGATGAGCGGCCGGCCGGGCTACGACACCGCCGCCGAGATCGGCAAGACGCTCATCTCGGCGTTCGACATGCCGACCAGGGACGGCGGCGTGGGCGAGGTGCACGTGGTCTACACGGAGTTCGTCACGATGCTCACGCAGACGCCGCGCGTCACCAGGATCCTGCCGCTGCTGGTGGAGGAGGTCGAGGGCGAGGCGGAGGCGGCCCCGGGGCCGCCCAAGGCGCCCTACGAGTTCGATCCCTCGGCGGAGGCGGTGCTGGACGAGATGCTGCAGAAGTACGTGCGCTCGCGGATCTGGTACATGCTGCTGTCGTCGGCGGCGGCCGAGCACGCGGCGCGCCGTACCGCGATGACGGCGGCGACCGAGAACGCGCAGGAGCTCATCGAGAAGCTCACGCGCGAGGCCAACGAGGCGCGGCAGGCGGAGATCACGACGGAGATCACCGAGATCGTCGGCGGCGCGGAGGCGCTCAAGCACTCCTGACGGATTTGGCACAATCGGACAATGCAGTATAAAACCTCCTTCAAGGTCTCTTGGGGGAGGTTTCATCATGGCGCTGTCCGCGCGCGAGCAAACGGTCCTGGACGCGATCGCCCGCCAGCTCGCGGTCGAGGACCCGGCGCTGGTCAAGGACCTCTCCGAGCACGGCAGCGGGGTCGTGAGCGCCGAGCGCATCCCCCGGGCCTGGGACGCCTGGCCCGTGGCGCTGATCGCGCTGTGCCTCGCGGTCTTCACGGTCGTGCTGCTGCTGAGCGGTTCACCGTCCGATCTGCCGCATGCCGTGATCAGGTAATTTCCGGACAAGGCCCCGTGTCAGCGCTCTGAGTGCCGGGCACGTCACCGTGAGTCGCACGCGTTCCGCCTGCGGCTTTCCACGGACCGACGTGCACGGGGGCACCGCATGGGGGAACCACGACCGCCCGAGGGCGGTGTCACGACCGCGATTCCCACCGAGACCGCTCCCGGCTCCGGCGGACTCGGGCTCGGCTCGGCCATCGCGCTCATCATCGGCAACGTCGTCGGCACCGGGATCTTCCTGCTGCCCGCCTCGCTGGCCGCCTTCGGCACCGTCAGCCTCATCGCCATGGGCGTGGTCACGATCGGCGCCGTCGCCATGGCGATGGTCTTCGGCAAGCTCGGCGAGCGCATCCCCGCCGGCGGCGGCCCCTACGCCTACGCGCGCAGCGCCTTCGGCGAGTTCGCCGGCTTCTGGAACGCCTGGTCGTTCTGGCTGACGGCGTGGATCGGCAACGCCGCGATCGCCGTCGCCTGGGTCGGCTACGTCCAGTACTTCGCCCAGCAGGTCTTCGGCCTCGACTGGAACGGCGTGCCCATCGCCATCGGGCTGGTCGGCCTGTGGATCCCGGCGGTCGTCAACCTGATGGGCGCCAAAAACATGGCCGCCTTCCAGCTCGTCACCACGATCCTGAAGTTCGCCCCGCTGCTGTTCGTCGGCGTCATCGGGCTCTTCTTCATCCAGGGCGCCAACTTCGGCGCGTTCAACGCCACCGACGGCAACTGGGTCGGCGCCATCTCGATGGCGGGCGCGGTCGCCCTGTTCATCTACTCCGGCGTCGAGAGCGTGTCCATCGCCGCCGAGAAGATCAGGAACCCCGAGCGCAACATCGGCAGGGCCAGCGTCATCGGCGTGCTCGCCTGCGCGGTCCTCTACATCCTGAGCACCGTCGCCGTCATGGGCACCGTGCCGCACGAGCGCCTGGTCAACTCCACGGCGCCCTTCGCCGACGCGCTCAACAACATGTTCGGCGGCTCGGCCGGCGGCATCCTCATGGCCGCCTGCGCGATCATCTCCGGCATCGGCGCGCTGAACGGCTGGACCATGCTGGTGGCCGAGATGCCGCTGGCCGCGGCCAGGGACGGTATGTTCCCGCCGGTCTTCGGCAGGGTCTCGCGCCGGGGTGTGCCGGCCGCGGGCATCCTGGCCGGCACCATCCTGACCTCGGTGATGCTGCTGGTCGGCTACGCCTCGGAGAACGCCTTCAACACCATCGTGCTGCTGGCCTCCTTCACCACGGTCATCCCGTACTTCTTCTCCGCCGCCGCCCAGATCTTCTGGCTGGCCACCGGAGGGCGCCTGGTCGACAAGCGCCGCCTGGCCAGGGACATGGTCATCGCGGTCATCGCGCTGCTGTTCGCGTTCTGGATGGCCTTCGGCTCCGGCGCGGAGGCGGTACTCGGCGGGACGCTCATGCTCCTGGTGGGTGTTCCGGTCTACATCTGGGTCAAGTCCAAGAGGGGCGAGTACGGCCCGCGTGACGCCCGCGTTTCCTGAGGGGATAGAGAAGAAATGACCTTTCACGTCGATTCCGAGGTGGGCAGGCTCCACCAGGTGATGCTGCACAAGCCCGAGCTGGCCCTGAAGCGCCTCACACCCTCCAACAAGGACGAGTTCCTCTTCGACGACGTCCTGTGGGTGCAGCGGGCGCTTGAGGAGCACGAGGAGTGGCAGCAGGTCCTGCGCGACCGCGGCATCACGGTCTACATGCTGGCCGACCTCCTGCGCGAGACCCTCGACATCCCCGAGGCGCGCAAGCACGTGCTGGAGCACGTGGTCGACGAGCGCTGGATCGGCCCGCTGGCCGTGGACGCCGTGCGCAACGTCCTGGACGCCATGCCCTCGGCCGAACTCCAGCAGTACCTGACCGGCGGCATCACCAAGGGCGAGCTGATGGAGCGCGGGGTCGACCCCAAGAGCGTCGCCTACCACGTGCTGGAGGTGTCCGACTTCGTGCTGCCGCCGCTGCCCAACCACCTGTTCACCCGCGACACCTCCTGCTGGATCTACAACGGCGTCTCGATCAACGCCATGAAGAAGAAGGCCCGCCAGGCCGAGACGATCAACCTGGAGGCCGTCTACCGCTACCACCCGGTCTTCGCCGCCGGGTTCCGCCGTCCCGAGGCGGGCGGCTTCAACGTGTGGATGCCCGGCACCGCGGTCGCCCCGGCCACGATGGAAGGCGGGGACGTGCTGGTCATCGGGCGCGGGGCCGTACTCATCGGCATGAGCGAGCGCACCCAGCCGCAGGCGGTGGAGATGCTCGCGCGCAACCTCTTCAAGCACAACGGCGCCAAGAAGATCGTGGCGCTCAACATGCCGAAGGCCCGCGCCTTCATGCACCTCGACACGGTGATGACCAACGTGGACGTGGGCGTGTTCACCAAGTACGCCGGCCTCGGCATGCTGCCCTCCTACACGATCGAGCCCGGTGACAACGACAAGGAACTCAAGGTCACCGACCACCGCCCCGAGGACATGCACAAGGCGATCGCGCGCGCCCTGGACCTGGACGACATCAAGGTCCTGACCGCCCACCAGGACGTCTACGCCGCCGAGCGGGAGCAGTGGGACGACGGCTGCAACGTGCTGGCCATCGAGCCCGGCGTGGTCGTCGCCTACGAGCGCAACACCACCACCAACAACTTCCTCCGCTCGGAGGGCATCGAAGTGATCACCATCAGGGGCAGCGAGCTCGGCAGGGGGCGCGGCGGCCCGCGCTGCATGAGCTGCCCGCTGGAACGCGACGGCATCTGACCTTTCAGGTTCTCGGGGGGAACTTCATGGCATTCAACCTGCGCGGGCGCAGCTTTCTCAAAGAACTGGACTTCACGCCCGAGGAGTTCGGGTTCCTGCTGCGCCTGGCGGCCGACCTGAAGGCGGCCAAGTACGCCGGCGTCGAACAGCAGCGGCTCAAGGGCAAGAACATCGCCCTGATCTTCGAGAAGTCCTCGACCCGCACCCGGTGCGCGTTCGAGGTGGCCGCCCACGACCAGGGCGCGCACGTCACCTACCTGGACCCGTCCGGCTCGCAGATGGGGCACAAGGAGTCGGTCAAGGACACCGCCCGGGTGCTCGGCCGGATGTTCGACGGCATCGAGTACCGGGGCAGCGCCCAGTCGAACGTGGAGGAGCTCGCCCTGTACTCGGGCGTACCGGTGTGGAACGGGCTCACCGACGAGTGGCATCCCACGCAGATGCTCGCCGACATGCTCACCATGAAGGAGCACAGCGACAAACCGCTGCACGACATCTCCTTCGCCTACCTCGGCGACGCCCGCAACAACATGGGCAACTCGCTGCTGGTCACCGGCGCGATGTTCGGCATGGACGTACGGCTGGTCGCCCCCAAGGCGCTGCAGCCCGACCGGCAGATGGTCGTCAAGCCGGCCAAGGATCTCGCCAAGCAGACCGGGGCCACGGTCACCATCACCGACGACGTGGCCAAGGGCGTCAAGGGCGTCGACTACCTCTACACCGACGTGTGGGTGTCGATGGGCGAGCCCAAGGAGGTCTGGGACGAGCGGATCAAGCTGCTGAAGCCGTACCAGATCAACGACAAGGTGGTGAAGGCCACCGGCAACTCCAAGGTGAAGTTCATGCACTGCCTGCCGGCCTTCCACAACCGGGAGACGAAGGTCGGCGAGGACATCTACGAGAAGACCGGCCTGGACGCGCTGGAGGTGACCGAGAGCGTCTTCGAGTCGCCGCGCTCGATCGTCTTCGACGAGGCCGAGAACCGCCTGCACACGATCAAGGCCATCATGGTGGCCACCCTCGGGGACTGACCGCGATGCGCGTCATCGTCGCCCTCGGGGGCAACGCGCTGCTCAAGCGCGGGGACCGGCCGGACGCCGACACCCAGATCGCCAACGTCACCATCGCGGTGAAGACGCTGGCCAAGCTGGCGGAAGAGCACGAGCTGATCATCACCCACGGGAACGGTCCCCAGGTCGGGATGCTGGCGCTGGAGAGCGCCTCCGACGCCAGCCTGTCGCGGCCCTACTCCTTCGACACGCTCGGCGCCGAGACCCAGGGCATGATCGGCTACTGGATGCTGCAGGCCCTGCAGAACGCCCTGCCCGGCCGTCAGGTCATGGCGCTGGTCACCCAGACGCTCGTCTCGGCGGTCGACCCGGCCTTCGACAACCCGACCAAGTTCGTCGGCCAGGTCTACGAGCAGGCCGAGGCCGAGAAGCTGGCCAGGGAGAACGGCTGGGTGGTCAGGCAGGACGGCCCGTACTGGCGCCGCGTGGTGCCTTCTCCGGCGCCGCAGCGCGTGGTGGAGACCCGGCTGATCCGCAAGGCCGTACGCGACGGCGTCGTGGTGGTCTGCGCGGGCGGCGGCGGCATCCCGGTCGTCCGCGACGCCCAGGGCCGGCTGTCCGGGGTCGAGGCCGTCATCGACAAGGACCTGACCGCGTCGATGCTGGCCGAGGCGCTGGACTGCGACGCGTTCCTCATCCTCACCGACGTGCCGAGGGTCATGAAGGACTTCGGCACGCCGCAGCAGAGCGAGATCGGGCACACCACTCCGTACGAACTGCGCTCCATCGACTTCCCCGCCGGCTCGATGGGGCCGAAGGTGGAGGCAGTGTGCAGGTTCGTGGAGACCACGGGTGACATGGCCGCGATCGGCAAACTCGACCAGGCCGTCGAGATCCTCAAGGGGAAGGCGGGCACGATCATCACGCCGAGCGCCACCTGGCCGTTGACGAGCACGCTTTAGTCACATCGGGGCCGGTGGCCCCTTCTTTGGGGAGGTGCCGGTGGCACTGACACAGTTGTTCCGCATCAAGCCGACGGACGAGATCGTCGCGGAGGCCGGCAGGGGCGAGGGCGGCGAGCTACGGCGCACGATGGGCCTGTGGCAGCTCACCCTCTTCAGCGTCGGCGCCACGCTCGGCACGGGCATCTTCGTCATCCTCGGCCAGGCCGTGCCGAAGGCGGGCCCGGCGGTGGTGCTGGCGTTCGTGCTGGCCGCCATCACGGCCCTGTTCTCCGCGCTGAGCTACGCCGAGCTGGCCGGGACCATCCCGGTGTCCGGCTCGTCCTACTCCTACGCCTACGCCACGCTCGGCGAGATCGTGGCCTGGGTCTGCGGCTGGTGTCTCATGCTGGAGTACGCCGTGTCGGTCGCGGCCGTGGCCGTCGGCTGGGGCGAGTACCTCAACACGTTCCTGCAGGGGCTGTTCGGCTGGCAGCTGCCCGCCGAAATCACCCACTCCCCCAGCGACAAGGGCGGCGTCGTCAACGTGACCGCCATCCTCATCGTGCTGCTGTGCACCTGGCTGCTGCTCGGCGGCTCCTCCGAGTCGGCCACCGCCAACGTGGTCTTCGTGCTCATCAAGGTCGCGGTGCTGGCGTTCTTCTGCGTGGTGGCGTTCACCGCCTTCCAGGCGAAGAACTTCACCCCGTTCGCCCCGCTGGGCGTCCTGGGCATCACCGCCGCCGCCTCGCAGGTCTTCTTCTCCTATATCGGCTTCGACGCCGCCTCCACCGCCGGTGAGGAGGCCAAGAACCCCAAGCGCGACCTGCCGCTGGCGATCATCTTCTCCCTGGTGATCGTGACGGCGATCTACGTACTGGTCGCGGTCGCCGCCATCGGCGCCATGCCGTGGACCGACTTCGACCCGGAGAACACCGAGGCCAGCCTCGCCGTCATCGTCGACATGGCCACCGGCGCCACCTGGCCGGGCCTGGTCGTCTCCTTCGGCGCGGTCATCGCCATCGCCAGCGTCGTCCTCACCGTCATGTACGGCCAGACCCGCATCCTGTTCGCGATGTCGCGCGACGGGTTGATCCCGAAGGTGTTCCAGAAGGTCAACCCGCGCCGCCAGGTCCCGGTCGCCAACACGCTGATCGTGACGTTGTTCATCAGCGTCCTGGCCGGGCTCATCCCGCTCGGGCAGCTGGCCGAGGCCACCAGCATCGGCACCCTGTTCGCCTTCGCGATCGTCAACGTCGGTGTGATCGTGCTCCGCCGTACCCGGCCCGACCTGCCGCGCAACTTCAAGACACCGCTGTTCCCGATCACGCCGGTCCTCGGTGTGATCATGTGCGTGGTCGTGATGGCGGGCCTGCAGGGCGTCACGTGGCTGGCGTTCGCGCTGTGGATGGCCGTCGGTTTCATCTGCTATTTCCTGTACGGCTACCGCCACTCCAGGCTCCGCACGGAGGTGCCCCGATGAAGATCGAGAACGTGCTGACCGGCTTCATCGCCGAGCCCCGTGGACGCGACGGGCTGGCGCTCGCCGTACTCCTGGCCAGGCAGGCCAGGGCGAAACTGACGGTCGCGACCGTGCAGCCGCCCGCCTGGAACACGCCGGGACCCGCCAAGGCCGACGAGAGCGCCTGGCGCGCCTACCTGCGCGAGCAGGCGGACGCGACGCTGGAGCAGGCCCGCGAGCTGGCCGGCGACGAGGCGGACTACGTCGTCCACACCAACAGGGGCAGCGGCCGCGGCCTGGTGGAGCTGGCCCGCAAGCGCGAGGCGGACGTGGTCGTGATCGGCTCGGCGCCCTCGGGCGCCAAGGGCCGCATCTCGCTCGGCAGCACCGCCGACCAGCTGCTGCACTCCTCGTCGGTTCCGGTACTGCTGGCGCCCAAGAGCTGGTCGGAGGAGCCGCCGGCCGAGTTCGAGCGCCTCACGGTCGCCTACCGGCGCGGCCCCGGCTGCGACCACGCGGTGGCCGAGGCGGCGCGGGCGGCGGTGAGCCTGGACGTGCCGCTGCGGCTGGTCACGCTGGTCCTCAGCAGCGCCAGGAAGGCGAAGATCGAGCAGGAGATGTCCGAACGGCTGCGCGAGCAGGCGGCGGCGGACCTGAAGGCGGCCGCGCGAGGGCAGCGCCGCAAGCTGCAGGTGGACGTGGAGATCCTGGAGGGCAGGAACGTGGCCCAGGCCCTGGGCGCGGCCACGTGGCTGGACGGCGAGCTGATCATCTGCGCGTCGAGTAGTTCCGGGCCGCTGCGCCGGGTCTTTCTGGGCGACACCTCCATCAAAATCGTCAAGGCGGCAACATGCCCCGTGATGATCCTGACTCGAGAGCCATAGCTGGATATCCCTCGTCAAACTATGACGAAGTACTGTTATCAACGGGACAAGAGGGGCGTTTGAGGCGATCCATACCGGACCGGATTCGGCATCTTTTTTCCAATCAGCTTGACCTTCGGCTTAACCCCCTTTACCGTCACTGTGCGTAACCACTTTGCGCGGCGTTCTGGGGTAAACCCGGGGCCATGGCTACCGATGGTGCCGAGCTTGGCACCAGACCCCCCGGTGGCCGGGTCAATCGTCGCAAAGGCGCACAATCTACTGAGAGCAGTACATAACACGAGCCGGGGGGCCACAACGATGCCGTCTGAGTACGCAAAGTCGCTGGGTGCACGACTCCGCGCGATCCGCACCCAGCAGGGGCTTTCCCTGCACGGAGTGGAGGAGAAGTCGCGCGGACGCTGGAAAGCCGTGGTCGTGGGCTCCTATGAGCGCGGCGACCGGGCCGTCACGGTGCAGAAGCTTGCCGAGCTTGCCGACTTCTACGGGGTACCGGTGTCCGAGCTGCTGCCGGGCGGCGCCGCCCCCAGCCCGCTCGGCCCGACACCCAAGCTTGTGATCGACCTCGAGCGTCTGGCGACGCTGCCGAAGGAGAAGGCCGGGGCACTCGCCCGGTACGCGGCGACGATCCAGTCGCAGCGCGGTGACTACAACGGCAAGGTGCTCTCGATCCGGCAGGAGGACCTGCGCTCCCTTGCCGTGATCTATGACAAGTCGCCGAGTGAGCTGACCGAGGAACTGATCAGCTGGGGCGTACTCGACGCCGAGGCCCGGCGGGCGGTCGAGTCGTTCTGACCTGGTTCGTGAGAGGGCGCGCCTGAACACCTCAGGCGCGCCTTTCGCGCTTCCCCGGGGGCTTTGCGGTGTCCGCCGTGGCCGGGGTGCGGCCACGTGGGCTCCCGGGGGCTTGGGGAACCGCAGGATCTCCAGGCCGGGCATCCAGCGGAACCCCGTGCGCTCGCCACACACGAGCTCAGGAACACGCGGGCTCGCGAGCTCCGGGACGCTCGACCTCGCCCGGGGCTTGAGGGCCGCAACGGCCGAGGCGCACCGGCTCGCCGGCCCCCTGGAGCCTCTGGGCCGGGAGGGTGCCGCGTGGTTGGGCTGGTTGTGAGCTTGGCCGGTCAGCAGTGCGCCGTTGCGGCGGGCACCACGTCCGACGTGAGAAGCGATCCCCACGATCGGCGCCCGCTCACGACGGCGGGTGGGGTGGGGGCGGCTGTGCCGTAACGGAGGGAAATCTGGACACCCACCGCCGCTGCCAGGGGGTTTCGACGGCGCGGGGGTGGTGGTGGGCGCGGGTCCAGGCGATCGCGTCGGCGGCGGCGAGGCCGGACAGCACGGCGAGGCACGACAGGACGGTGCCGGTGCGACCCACTCCGCCTCCGCAGGCGACCTCGGCGTGTTCGCCCGCCTGGAGCCGTTCGTGCAGGGCTCGGATCAGGCGGACCGCTTCGCCCGTGTCGCGTGGCAGCAGAAAGTCCGGCCAGTCGATCCAGTCGTGCGGCCAGGTGTGCTCGTGCTTGCGTCGTAGCTTGGAGGTGCCGAGGTACAGGCCGTAGCCGGGGTTCGGTCCCTCGGGTGCGGGGTTGCGCAGCCCGCGCCCGCGCACCCAGCCACCGTCCGGCAGTTGGATCGCGCCGGTGAGTCGATCGTTCATCCGGCGACGATAGACCCGGCCGCTCCCCCTGGGCCCTGCCCAGACGCGGCGGCCGGTGCGGTCGACGACATCGGTGACCGCACCGACCAGGCATGAAGGCGCTCGCCCCAGGCCAGATCGGCCCATAGCGAAACCACCAAGCTCTGCTCAGAGCAGCGGGCTTCGGCCACATCTGCCAGCCGCCTGCGCACGCGCCGCCTGCGCCCACCACTGCCGCCCCTCGCGATGGCTGTTACCCCGTTGCTGTCGCCGCCAGGTGCCCGGGGCGCCCGGTGGGTGTTGTCGCCGGCAGGTGCCCGATGGCGTGCTGCGGCCGGGCAGGCGGCGCAGCCCGGATGGCGAGCTGCCTTCGGCCAGCGGAGGGCGCCTGATGGTGTGCTGTCGCTGGGCGGTGCTGCGGGTGGCTGGGTGGCCGCTAGCAGCCCGGGTATGCGCCTGCCCGCCTGCGCGGGGCGCTGTTGTCCTTGGCGGCTTCGGTGGGCGGCTCGTCGGTGGGTGGGGCGTCGGTTGGGTGATCCGGATTGCCGGGGAAGCGGCCTCCGTAGTGGCCTGGGGCATTTTGCGGGCGCCCGGGGCGGACCGGGAGCGCGCTGGGATGGTGGTTGGGGTGCCCCCTCGCCGGTAGCGGGAGCCGACATGGGGGAAGGCCATGCCGTGGTGCTCGTGCTAGCCGGCGAGGGGGATGTCCATGGGGAGCTGGGGCTGGGCGGGGACGCCCAGGAGGGACTCGGCCGTCGTGACGAAGGTCTCGGCCTCGGCCAGGAGTTCGTCGGCGTCGGCCGAGGTGATGCCGCGGACCACGCCCGCCTCGGCAGCCGCGCGCTTGGCGGCGCTCTGCGCGAAGTAGGCGGCCCACGGGGCAAGGTCGGGTTCGGCTTCGGGCAGGAGCTCCCAGGCGCTGCGCAGGCGGCGTCTGCGGCCCTCCATCGGCCTCGGGTGGGCGGCCAGGATCGCGGCGGACGCTCTCAGCGCCGCCAGGTGGGCCGCCACATATCGTGTCGCCGGGGTGCGGGCCGTCATCGCCTCAGCCAGGCAGGCACGTGAATCCGCCAGGTGTGCCCGCACCGCGGGCGACAGCCGGGGGCCGGTGTTGTCTGTCTGCCGTCGGGACATCTTGCGCGCCTCCTTGGGGTTATGAGGGCTTCCGGCGTTTCCACCGGTGGTGCTAACAATTTCAGAGCCCACCGACATTTCCGCCGGGCGGCCGGACGAGGAGCTTCCCCTCACCCCGTCCGGCCGGGACGCGCCCACTCGTCTCCGCCGACGACGAGGACACGCCCTTCGCCCGTGGACCCTGATCGCGGACCCCGCCATGGGGGAGGCGGTTCGCCCGCGACCAGGACCTGCAGACGCGAGCCGCGAGCCCCGCGTCCAGCATCGAACATAATTTCGATCACGTTGGATGTCAACCAATTCTGCGAACACGGGTTCGATCAGCGACAGGCATCCCAGCTCCGGCACCCCGCCCCCTGCCGACGCCACCCGATACACCCCCACCCCGACCCGGGCGGCTCAGCCCTACCCGGGAGGCGGGATCCGCCCTCCGGGGCCTCATCCACGGTGTCGAGGAGCCGCAACGCTCCATCGGGTACGCGCCACGAAGAAGAGCCGCGCCGCAACCCCTGGCCACCCGGCACGAGGGGCCGGACACGAAGCATCGCGCCGAGAAGCGTTGGTGATCGTTTGCTCGGGGTTGGGGAGCGCTTTACCGGGCGTAGGGGTGGGACGCGGAGGATCTGGCACGCAATTACCGACAATAGGAGCATTGCGTGCGATTCCCCCTTCGAGGCGCGGTCATCGCCGCGGCCATAGCCGTCCTCAGCGGGACCCAAGCCGTCGCCTTCGCCGGCACGCGAGCCGCCGAACCCCCCGCCGCGGACTCGGCCTCCGGCGGCCGGTCCGTCGACGTGCAGCTGCTGTCCCTCACGGACTTCCACGGCTACATCCGTCCCCACACCGACGCCGGCAACGGCACCATCAAGGACGCCCAGGGCAAGACCATCGTGGTGGGCGGCGCGCCGTACATCGCGACGCATCTCGACAACCTGCGCCAGGGCAAGCGCAACACCGTCACCTTCACCACGGGAGACAGTTTCAGCGGCTGGCCGCCGGAGGTGGCCAGGCTGGCCGACGAGCCGACGATCGAGTTCCTGAACAAGATCGGCGTGGACTTCTCGGCCGTGGGCAACCATGAGCTGGACATCTCGCTGGAGTTCCTGCGTGACCACATGGGCCGCGGCAAGTGCTTCGGGCAGCGTGGCGTGGACAGCTGTTTCACCGACTCCGACGGGCGCCGATTCCGCGGCGCGCGCTTCGACTTCTCCGCGGCCAACGTGACGCGCAAGGGAAGCACGCGGCCGGTCCTCAAGCCCTATGTGATCAAGTACTTCCAGGGAGTGCCGGTCGGGTTCATCAACCTGACGACCACGACGACGGTGGACGGCTCGACCTCGTTCCAGCCGTCGCTGGACAACCTGCCGCTGGTGGAGACGGCCGACAAGTACGTGGCCGAGCTCAAGCGGCGCGGCGTCGAGGCGATCGTGGCCAACGTCCACGAAGGTGGTACGGCCGGTGACGTCTACGACCGGTGCAACGCCAACCCCACCGGCCCGGTCATCGACTTCGCCCGCCAGGCCTCGGCCGAGATCGACGCGATCGTGACGGGCCACTGGCACGCGCCGTTCAACTGCTCGATCCCCGACCCGGAGGGCAACCCGCGCCCGGTCGTCGAGGCCGCCTTCCACGGCAAGCTGATCAACGAGATCAACCTGAAGATCGACCGCCGCAGCCGCGAGGTGATCCGCTCGGCCACGGTCTCCACGAACCACCCGGTCACCAGGGACGTCCCCGCCGACCCCGCGATGGTCAAGCTGGTCGACCACTGGGTGGCGGCCGAGAAGGGCGTCTCCGCCCGCCAGGTCGGTACGATCACCGGCGACCTGACCAGGACCCGCGACGCCGACGGCGAGAGCACGCTCGGCAACGTGCTGGCCGACGCCGAGCGCGCCGACAGCGCCGACGCCGACCTGGCCATGGTGGCGGTGGCGCCGGCGAAGGGCTCGAACTCGTTGCGCGGCGACCTGCGCTTCGCCAAGGGCGCCGACCCGGCCGACGGCGACGGCAGGGTGCTGTTCGGCGAGGCGTGGAACACCTGGGGCTACGCCAACCCGGTGGTCACCGCGACCGTCAAGGGCGGCCAGATCGACCAGGCGCTCGAGCAGCAGTGGCAGACGCAGCCCGACGGGACGATCCGGTTCGCCCCGCTGGCCGTATCAGGAAATGTCCGCTTCTCGTATGACGTGAGCAAGCCGGTCGGCGAGCGCGTCCAGAACGTGCTCATCGACGGCAAGGCGCTCGACCCGGCCCGCGGCTACCGGCTGGCCGCCCTGGCCTACACGCTGATCGGCGCCGACGGCTACAGCGCCTTCGCCGGGTACACGGACGCGGTCCGCGGCAGCCGGGACTACGAGGCCTTCCGCGCTTTCCTCGCGAAGGGCCCCGTCTCCCCGCCCGCCCTGGACCGCGCCGTCGCCGTGAACGCCGCTTCCTGACCTGTGCTCAGACGCTGATCGCGCCCGAAGGGCACTGCTGGACGGCCCGCCGTACCAGAGCCTCCTGCCCTTCCGGAACGGGTGAGACGAGCACCACGACGGTGCCCTCCTCCTCGCTCTGGTCGAACACCTCGGGCGCGGTCAGCGCGCACATGCCGGCTCCGATGCAGACGTCCGTGTCCGCTTTGATCTCCATACCTACCTCTCTACCAGGTCACGGGGAGGCGGTGCACGCCATAGATGGCCATGTCCGAGCGCATCGGCACCTCCGACGGCGCGCACGCCAGCCGCAGCCCGGGAAAACGCCGCAGCAGCGCGGGGAAGGCGATGCGCATCTCGATCCTGGCCAGTTGCTGGCCGAGGCACTGGTGGATGCCGTGCCCGAAGGTCAGGTGGCCGCTGGTGGCACGGGTGAGGTCGAGCCGGTCGGGCGCCTCGAAGTGGGCGGAGTCGCGGTTGGCCGAGGACAGCGAGATCGTGACCGACTCCCCCGCCTTGATCTGGTGGCCCTCGATCTCCACGTCCTCCAGCGCCGCCCTGATCGGGCCGGCGTGGATGATCGTGAGGTAGCGGAGCAGTTCCTCGACCCCGTTGTCCACCGCCGAGGGGTCGTCGCGCATGAGCGCGAGCTGGTCCGGGTTGGTGAGCAGGGCGTAGGTGCCGAGGCCGAGCATGTTCGCGGTGGTCTCGTGACCGGCGATGAGCAGCAGGAACGCCACGCCGAGCAGTTCGTCGTCCTCCAGGTCGAGCAGCCCGCTGAGCAGCGCCTCGTCGGGCTGGGCGCGCTTCTTCGCGATGAGCCCGTACAGGTATCCGGCCAGGTCCTGGTAGGCGGCGATCATCACGTCGGCCTCGCCGTCGAACGACAGCAGCGTGGCCGAGTCGCGCTGGAAGGTCTCCCTGTCCTCGTACGGCACGCCGAGCAGCTCGCAGATGACCAGCGACGGGATCGGCAGCGCGAAGTCCTTGACCAGGTCGGCCGGCGCCGTCATGGCGTCGAGCCGCTCCTCGGTGATCTCGGCGATCCGCGGCTCCAGCCCTTTCATCCGCCGGACCGTGAACTGGCCGGTCAGCAGCTTGCGGTAGCGGGTGTGGTCGGGCGGGTCCATCCGCAGGAACATCCCCGCCGGCGGCTTGCTGTTCGGCATCTGCTTCTTGAACTTCTCCGCGATCGCCGCCCGCGACGGGACGGCCTGGTGCTGGAGCTCCATCCGGTTGCTGAAGCGGTTGTCGGCGAGGATGGCGCGGGCGACGCCGTATCCGGTGACGAGCCAGCCCTCGTGGCCGTCCGGGTAGGTCATGCGGTGCACGGAGCCCTGCTCCCTCAGGACGCCGAACTCGTCGGGCGGGTCGAGCGGCCGCTGCCGCCGCATGGGAAAGGTTGTCATGAGTCCAGAAAACCTCAGTTGATGTAATTTTTCAATGGATGCAAATCATAAGGCAGTGTAGAGTTTCGCCATGACGGGGCTACGCGAGCGCAAGAAGGTGCGCACCAGGCACGCGCTGATCGAGGCGGCGCTCCGGCTCTTCGCCGAGAAGGGCTACGAGGAGACCACGCTGGCCGAGATCGCCGCGGCGGCCGACGTGTCGACACGCACGTTCTTCAGCTACTTCGACAGCAAGGAAGACGTGCTCTTCCATGACGGCGGCCTGCGGCTGGAGGCCGTACTCGACATGGTCAGGCAGCACCCGCCCGGCGAGCCGATCGGCGACCTTCTGCTGCGGGTGTGCGAGACCAGCCTGAACTGGACGGCCAAGGAGGACCTCGCGATCGACCTGAGCCCCGAGCGGGCCAACCTGATCATGAGCGTGCCCGCCCTGCAGGCCAAGGCGCTGCATCTGCTGTTCGACAGCCAGTTGCGGCTGGCCAAGGCGCTGCACGCGGCCTACCCGGACGAGCTCGACCTCCTGGAGGCGGCCACGATCGTCGGCTCCCTGGTGGGGGCGGCCAAGCTGACCGTGATGGCGGCCATGGACCGGGGCGACTCGCTGGAAGACGTCTGGCAGGCCGCCCGCACCGCCGCCACCGTGACCATCAGCCGGTTGCGCTAGCCGGGACCCAGGCCGATGAGGGTCATGATCGTCACCGCCGCCGCGGCGCGCGCCCACGACTCGGGGGGCAACGGCTCGACGATCAGCGGGCAGCCGCCCGCCGCCCCGAACGCCTGCGGGCCGTAGGCGGCCCGCAGATCCCTCTCCAGTACGGCCACACTGTCCCCGGTGACCACGACCTTCTCGGGCCCGAACATGTTGACCATGGCCGCGATGCCCCGCCCCACCGCCCGTCCGGCCGCGGCGAACGACTCCAGCGCCGCGCGCTCGCCCGCCTGGGCCAGGGCCATGGCGCCGGGCAGGTCCAGGGCGGCCCGGCCGGTCGCGGCGCGGATCCGGGCCACGACGGCGGGCTCGGCGGCGATCGCCTCGACACAGCCCCGGCCTCCGCAGTGACAGCGCGGGCCGGCGTCGTCCACCGGGACGTGGCCGATCTCGCCGGCGACGCCGTACCCTCCCTCGACCAGCGTGCCGTTGACCACGAGCCCGCAGCCGACCCCCTCGCCCACCGTCACCAGCGCGAACGAGCGGGTCCCCGCTCCCTCCCCGAACCACTGCTCGGCGACGGTCAGCGCCCTGACGTCGTTCTCGACGGTGGCCGGCAGGCCGGTCGCCTCGCGCACGAGCGCCGCGAGCGGCACGTCGCGCCAGCCCGGGTACGGCCCGCGCCGCACCGTGCCGGAACCCCGGTCCACCTCCCCCGGCACCGCCACACCGACCCGCCGCACCAGGGCGCCGGGCTCGCCCACGACGGCGACGGCACGGGCGATGGCGGCCACCGCGGCGGCCACGTCGCCGCCGGGCAGGGGGACCTGGTGCGCGGCCCGCACCCCGGCCCGCAGGTCCGCCAGCACCACGACCAGTTCCCCCGCCCGCAGCCACGCCCCGGCGAAGAACTCCCGATCGGCCCGTACGGCCAGCGGCGCCGCCGGCCGTCCCGACCCGGCCGAGGCCGGCCCGACGGGCAGTTCGTCCAGGTACCCGGCGGCCAGGATGGGCCGGACCACTTTGGTGACCGCCGCCGTCGACAGCCCCGTCACCCGCGACACCTCGGTCCTGGAGATCGGCCCGCGGGTGAGCACGGTGGCGAAGACGGCGGTGGCCGCGGGCGTCAGCGTGACGCGGTCCATGCGGCTCAGACCCGCACCGGCAGGCCCGTCTCGATGGACGTGTTGGCCGCGATGCCGATCCCGGCGGCGCGGATGCCGTCGGTGTAGTCGGCGCGGCGGCCCAGCGGGTCGGGGGCCGGCGTGCCGAACAGGTCGTCGAGCAGGAGCCGGTCGCCGCCGCCGTGCCCGCCGGAGCCGGCCGGGATCTCGATCTCCTCGGCGGGTTCCCAGTGGCGCTGCAGGACGAGGCGCTCGCCGCGTACCCGGCCCTCGGTGAGCCGCCTGGCGCCCTTGCCGAGCTTGGCGGCGGAGCCTGGGTCGGCCCATTCGCGTTCGACGACGTCGAGTTCGATCCGGCCGAGCGTGCCGTTGAGCGCGACCCGGTAGCCCTCCCAGGGCGCGTGCGCGTGCAGCGAGTAGGTCAGCAGGGCCCGGGAGTCGTAGCGGACGAGCACCGCCATGTTGTCCTCGATGTTCACGCCGGGGGCGAAGACGTCCTGGTCGCGGTGGTAGCCGTCCTCGTGCTCGGCCTGGAGGTAGAGGGTTTCGAGGCGGGGGTCGGCGGCGAGGTCGATGGAGAAGCGGTCGGCGCCGATGAGGCCGGAGCCCCGGCTGCGGGGCGGGCGCGGGCCCGGCGCGTTGGCGGGGCCGTAGAAGCGCAGGTCGCCTTGCGCGTAGACGGTCCGCGGGGCGGCGGCCAGCCACCAGTTGACCAGGTCGAAGTGGTGGCCGGACTTGTGCACGAGCAGGCCGCCGGAGTTGGCCTTGTCGCGGTGCCAGCGGCGGAAGTAGTCGGCGCCGTGCATGGTGTCGAGCAGCCATTCGAAGTGCACGGAGGTGACCTCGCCGATGGCGCCCTCGGCGACCAGGCGCTTCACCGCGGAGTTGCGCGGCGAGTAGCGGTAGTTGAACGTGATCGTCACGTCTCCCGCGGCCTTGGCGATGGCCCGGCAGCCCTCGGCCGTGGTGGCGAGGGGCTTCTCGACGATGACGGCGCAGCCGCGTTCCAGGGCGGCGACGGCGTAGACGTGGTGGGTTCGGTCGGGGCTGGTGACGATGACGACGTCGGGGCGCGCCCGGTCGAGCATCTGGCCGAAGTCCCGGTAGGCGGGCACGTCGGCGCCGTAGGAGGCCATGCGGGAGGCGTTGGTGTCGCAGAAGGCGACCAGGTCCCCGGCGTGGTTCCAGTCGCCTCTCAGGGCGTTGACGTACATCCCGGCGCGGTGTCCGAGTCCGACGACGGCGTAGCGGCGGGTCACGGCTGCTCCTTGCGCAGGCGGATGAGGGCGCTGGCGTAGTCGTCGCCGGGGAAGGGGGGCAGCAGGCCCCGGGAGGTCAGCAGCACGCCGTGGTGGACGGCGCCGGTGTCCTCGTCGCGGTAGCGGGCGTCGGGGTCGAGCCCGGACAGGCGCAGGGGCACGCCGGGCGCGCCGAACGCGGCGCGGCGCCTGAAGGCGAGCACGACGACGCGCTCGCCGAGCGTGTACTGCACGGCCTCGCGCAGCCGGTGCAGCTCGCCGTGCTGGACGACCGGGCGGATGTCCTTGTAGACGGCGACCAGTTCGGCGGCCTCGTCGAGCTCCCGCTCGCTCCAGTTCGGCAGGTCGCCGCCGAGTCCGAGCACGCCGGCCATGGCCACGTGGAAGCGGAAGGCGAGCGGGACGCGCCGGCCGGTGATCGGGTTGGGGCTGTCGGTGACCCAGGCCGCCATCGCGCCGGCGGGGTAGATCTGGGTGAAGCCGTGCTGGATGGACAGGCGGTCGGCGGCGTCGGTGTTGTCGGAGGTCCAGACCTGGTCGGTGCGGGCCATGATGCCGAGGTCGGTACGCCCGCCACCGCCCGAGCAGGCCTCCACGCGCAGGTGCGGGTGGTCGGCGCGCAGCCGGTCGAGGATGGAGTAGACGGCCCGCACGTGGCCGACCAGCAGGTCGCCCGGGTCGGCCTGGGTGAAGGTGCGGTTGCAGTCCCACTTGAGGAAGTCGATGGCGTGCTCGCTGACCAGCCGGTGCAGCCACTTGTGCGCCCAGTCGGCCACCTCGGGGCGGGAGAAGTCGAGCAGGAGCTGGTGGCGCAGCTCGGTGCGCGGCCGTCCCGGCATGTGCACGACCCAGTCGGGGTGCTCGCGGTAGAGGTCGCTGTCGGGGTTGACCATCTCGGGCTCCACCCACAGCCCGAACTTCATGCCGAGCCCATGGACCTCCTCGATGAGCGGCGTCAGCCCGTGCGGGAAGCGCCCGGGGTTGGGCCACCAGTCGCCGAGCCCGGCCCGGTCGCTGGTGCGCCCGCCGAACCAGGCGTCGTCCATGACGAACACCTCGGCCCCGACCCGCGCGGCCAGCGCCGCCATGCGCTTCTGGCTCTCCTCGCCGACGTCGAAGCCGACGGCCTCCCACGAGTTGTAGAGCAGGGGCCGCAGCTCGCCGGCGGCCGGACGGACGTGCTCGTTGACATAGCGATGCCAGGTACGGCTGGCGCCCCCGAACCCGCCGTCGGAGTAGAGCCCGGCGAAGACCGGCGTGCTCCACTCGGTCCCCTGCCAGGACACCCCTTCGTGGCCGAACCCGCCGGTCCAGCCGGTGCGCCCGGAAGGGGTGCGGCCGATGGTGACGCGCCAGCTCCCGCTCCAGGCCAGGGCGCCGCTCCAGACCTCGCCGTGCTCCTCGCCCGCGTCACCGGCGTCCACCATGAGCCAGGGGTTGGCCTGGTGGCTGGTGATGCCGCGCCGGCTGGTCAGCACGGTCTCGCCGACGGGCAGCTCCACGCGGCGCACCGCGTTCTCGGCGGCCCATCCGCCGCTGGCGTGGCTGAGCCGGTATCCGGGCAGCGGGGGCAGGTTCCAGGCGGCCGAGTCGCAGCGCAGCAGCGTGACGGGCTCCTCGGAGCGGATCTCCGTCCAGCGCTCCACCACGTCGGCGTCCGCGTACACGCGGTAGTGCAGCGCCACCTCCACCGGATGGGCGCGGTCGCGCATGAGGATCGTCAGGTGGCCGTCCTCGATCTCGTGCCCGGTGTGCTGCCACTCCACGCCGGTGTCGCCGTTGGCGAAGCGGATCTGCAGGGAGGCGGCGCCGTAGCGGGCGCCGGCCTCGGTGAGGAGTTCCTCGGCCACGCCGGATTCGTCGAAACTGCTGGCCCTGAACGGCGCGGCCCCGGGCAGCGCGGCGGCCTGCACGGGTGTGAGCCTCGGCCCCCAGTGCAGGCAGGCGGGCACGTCGTCGTCGGTGAGCCCGATGACGTAGCTGGTGCGTGGAGTGGTGAGCGACCAGCGGCGTCGCGAGGGGTCGAAAGCGATGAGGCTCATGATCTGGAGCCTAGGCACGGCCTCGCGCGAATTCAATTCTTGACGAAGTTAATTACTGCTACTATGCGGCCATGCTGGATCCCTCGCGCGGGCGGGCGGCGACGATCACGAGCCCGGCCTCCGCCACCGTCTTCACCATGGTCCTGACGCAGGGTCCGGTCTCCCGCGTGGAGATCGCCAGGCGCACCGGCCTGTCGTCGGCGGCCGTCACCAAGGCGGCGAGGCCGTTCATCGACGCGGGATACCTCTTCGAGATGGCGGCCACCGAGCGTACCGGCCCCGGCGCGGGGCGCCCGGCCAGCCCTCTGGCCATCCACCCCGACCGGGAGTTCTTCGCCGGAGTGAAGATCACCGACGACGACCTCATCGGCGTCGTCACCGACCTGCGCGCCCAGGTCGTCGAGGAGGCCCACCGGCCGCTGACCGCGCGCACGCCCGAGCACGTGGTGACGGAGCTCAAGGCGCTCACCGGCGAGCTGCTCGGCCGCGCGCCCGGCTACCGCGAACGCTGCCACTCGCTCGGCCTGGCCATCTCCGGCGACGTCGACAAGAGCACCGGGCTGGTGCGCTACTCCCCCTTCCTGGGCTGGCGCGAGGTGCCGCTCGGCGAGCTGGCCGGGGCCGCGACCGGCCTGACCGTCACCGTGGAGAACGACGTCAAGGCGCTCACCGTGGCCGAGCACTGGTTCGGCGAGGGCGTGGGCGCCTCGTCGTTCGCGCTGGTCACGGTCGGGCTCGGCATCGGCTGCGCGGTCGTCGTGGACGACCGCCTGGTGGCGGGGGCGCGCGGCGTGGCCGGCGAGATCGGGCACGTGCCGGTCGGCGGCGACAGCCCTCCGTGCCACTGCGGCGGCCACGGCTGCGTGGAGGCCATCGCGGGCACCCCGGCCGTCGTCGCGGCGGCCCGCGCGGCGCTGGGCGACGACACGCTGACGCTCGACGGCGCCATGGCCGCGGCGCGTTCGGGCTCGCCGGCCGCCATGGCGGTCTTCGCCCGCGCGGGCGAGGCGATCGGGCGGGCGATGGCGGCCATGGCCAACCTCATCGGCCCCGAGCGCATCATCGTCAGCGGCGACATGCCGGGGCTGGCGGCCTACGAGCTGTTCGAGGACCAGCTCCGCGCGGCCTTCGCCCAGCAGGCCTTCGGCGCGGCGGCCGACTGCCGCCTGGTCCTGCGGCCCTCGCCGTTCGAGCAGTGGGCCCGCGGCGCCGCCGCGGTGGCCATCCAGACCCTCTTCACCCTCCAGGAGAGATGAGTGACCGCGACCATCTGGCAGCCCCACGACACCGCCGCGGCCTCGGGCGTGGTGGAGATCCCCCTGGGCATCGGCGACCTGGTGGCCCAGGCGAGCGCGGTGACCGTGGACGCCGCCGACGCGCCCGTCGAGCTGGCGTGGGAGGTCGTGCCCACCGGCGACGGCGTGGTGGAGGTGCGGGTGACGCCCGGGGCGCCGGCGGCGGTGCGCGTGGCGTGGCGCGTGCCGTGCGTGGACGTGACCGCCTTCTGGGCGCCCGACAGCGGCGAGCACCGGGGCCTGCCGCCGTTCTGGCGCCGCCCGCGCCGGACCTCGCTGGAGAAGGGCGCGCCGGTGGGCGCGCTGATCGGCGCGGGCGACGTGTCGGTGTGCACGTACGCGGTGGCCGAGGTCGTGCGGCCGGTGCTGATCCGCACCGGCGTGGTCGAGGAGACGGGTGACTTCGGCTTCTGGGCCGAGCACCGGGCCGCCCCGGGGGCCGGCCTCGTGCTGCGGCTCGACCTCGGCGGCAGGCACTTCGCCGACACGCTGGCCGGCGTCGCCGCCTGGTGGTCGGCCGGGCGCGGCGCGCGGGAGGTTCCGCGCGCCGCGCGGATGCCCGCCTACTCCACCTGGTACGCCATGCAGCAGCACGTGAGCGCCGAAAGCGTGGAACGCCAGGCCGCGGCCGCCGCCGCCCTGGGCTGCGAGGCGATCATCGTGGACGACGGCTGGCACAGCGACGACCGGGGCCGGGGTTACGGCTACGTCGGCGAGTGGCTTCCCTCCCCCACCGCATTCCCCGACATTTCCGGGCACGTCGCCAAAGTCCGCGCCCACGGCCTCGCCTACCTGCTCTGGTACGCGCTCCCCTTCGTCGGCCGCCACACCCCGCTCTGGGACCGGGTCCAGGACTACAGCCTCACCTACAAACCGCACATGAACGCCGTCGTCGTCGACCCCCGCTACCCCCACATCCGCGACCTGCTCACCGGCAACCTCGCCCGCGCCGTCGAGGAGTGGGGCATGGACGGGCTCAAGATCGACTTCATCGACCAGTTCGCCGTCGAGGACCCGCCGGAGCCCGGCCCCGAGGCCGACTGCGCCACGGTCGACGAGGGCGTGCGCCTCCTGCTGGACGAGCTGGGCGCGCGCCTGCCCGCGGACGCGCCGATCGAGCTGCGGCAGCCCTACGTCAGCCCGGGGCTCTGGCGGCACGCCGCGATGGTGCGCGCCTCCGACTGCCCGCTCAGCGCACTGCACAACCGCCAGCGCACGATCGACCTGCGCCTGGTCGCGGGGCCGCTGGCCGTACACGCGGACATGATGATGTGGCACCCGGCGGAGAGCGCCGAGCGCGTCGCCGTGCAGCTGATCAACGTGTTGTTCGCGGTGCCGCAGATCTCCGTGGACCTCACCGCGCAGAGCGCCGCGCAGACGGCGGCGCTGCGCTTCTGGCTGGCGTTCGTGAAGGAGCACGCCGAGGTGCTGCAGCGCGGGCAGCTGCGCCCGTCGCGGCCCGACCTGCAGTATCCGCTGGTCACCGCGCGGGGCGACGGCGTGGTGATCGCCGCGCGCTACGCGCCGGTGCCGGTCGCGGTGCCCTCGTCGGGCACGCTGTGGCTGGCCAACGCCGACGACGACACCGCCGTCCTGCTGACCTCCGCCCTCGCCGGTACGGCCCGCGCCACCGTCCACGACTGCCGCGGCGAGGTCGTGGGCCGGGGCACGCACACGTTCGAGGCCGCCGGCACGCACCGGATCACGGTGCCCACCGGCGGCCTGCTGAAGCTGGTCAGATCTGGATGACCGACAGCACGTTGCCGGCCGGGTCGGTGAACCACGCGATCGGCGGCCCGCCGGCCCGCATGACGCCGTTGGCCTCCTGCTCGAAGCCCGGATAGCGGACGAACTCCACGCCGCGCTCGCCGAGCCGCTCGACGGCCTTGTCGATGTCGTCGACCGGGAAGTTCAGGATGGTGTAACCGGCGGGCTCGTGGGCCTCGCCCTTGGGATAGACGAGGGTGTCGCGATCGCCGGCGAGGTGCAGGGTGAGCATCCCGTTCTCCTCCGAGACCCGCAGGCCGAGCACGCCCTCGTAGAACGCCTTGGCCCTGGGCACGTCGTCGACGGAGAACCCGCTGAACGCCTTGGTCTGGCCGAACATCACTTCGCCTCCATTTCCGCGCGGTGCTCGGGGCTGAGCTGGATGACCTGGACGTAGTTGCCGTCGGGGTCGATCGCGGTGGCGAACAGGCTGCCGTCGCGCTCCTCCAGCGGAGCCAGCCAGGTCACCCCGAGGCCCTCCATGCGGGCGGTGACCTCTCTCGCATCGTCCACCTGGAAGTTGAGTATCATCCTGGCGGGCTCCGGGTTCTTGGCGCTGACGTCGGCACGCCGGTCGAAGAGCACGCCGAACGTGCCGAAGCGCAGGAAGAGGTAGTCGCCGAGGTCGGCCTTCTCGGCCGGCTCCAGCGCCGCGGCGTACCAGTCGCTGAGCCGGACCGGGTCGGTGCTGGCCAGCAGCATGCTGTCCAGGGCGGGGCTGGTCATGTCTTCCTCCAGGGTCGTGGATCGCTTTCCCGTACAGACCCCGGAGGAAGCCGGAACTCATCGGTGGCGATCGAAGAACTGTGCCTGATAGAGCGAGGGCGGCAGCAGGCCTGGCCGGTTGGCGCCCTCGATGTAGCCCGCGGGCTGGGCGAACGGGCCGTCGCCGGTGATCGTCCCGCGGCAGCCGATGGCGTAGTTCTGAGCCGTGGGCGGTTTCTGGACGATCAGCCTGCTGGTGGACACGTCGCGGTTCCAGGCGACGGAATGGGCCGCCGACCAGCCGTGCGAGGTGCCGTAGCGGCCGCGGTTGTACAGGCCGAGCGTGTAATCGTGATGCGGGTCGAGGTCGCGGCGGTCGTGGCGCACGAGGGCGGACTGCCAGAGGGCGCCCGCCCGTGCGGGCGCCGGGCCCGCGGCGGCGAACGCCAGCGCGCCGCCGGCGGCCAGTAACCCGCGTCTGGTGAGATCCATGCTCCGCTCCTACCTGATGACGATCTTGTCGAGCTCGGGCGTCCTGGCGGTGAGGTTGAAGAAGCGGACGTTGTTGACGCCGGCGATCAGCGGCACCTGGACGGTCGTCGTGGTGATCGTGCCGGGGGTGCCGGTCATGCGCACCTCGAAGGAGTCGGCGCCGTTCACGCTGACGCGGAAGGACTGGGTGCCGTCGACGACGGCGTGGACGGTCATCTCCTTGGTCGCGGTGGTCTCGGAGAGGATGCCCTTGACCGTGGTGTAGTCGTAGGTGTTGCCGCCGATGAGGATGGTCTTGAGCCCGCCGGAGCAGATCCCGCAGTAGGCGGGTTCCGCGGCGCCCTCGAAGATCGTGCCCTTGCGCTCGGCCTCGTACGCGGCCGGGTCGGGCGCCGGCAGCCGGACCGGCGGGTTGACCGGCCCCAGCGTCCATGCCTTGAGGTCCCTGACCAGCATGTGGGTGTCCTGCAGGCCGGTGCTGCGGATGCTGCGGTAGATGCCCCACTTCGGACGGTTGTACTGCTCCTCGGTCCAGAAGAAGTCGATGTCGTCGATCCGCTGGTCCACCAGCGTGCGGTGGCCGTCCTTCAGCACCCACCACATGTAGCCCTTGTCGCTGGACTTGATCTCGATCGTGGTGGTGACCCACTTGTTCTGGATCGCCTCCAGGTCGTAGGAGGCGAAGCCGTGCGTGGCGTTGTCGGCCAGCGTCCAGTAGCGGGCCTCGATCTTCTGCACGCCGCTCTTGACCGGCAGGGAGAGCTGGGCGACCGGGGTGCCGATGTCGGAGGTCTTGAGCTGCCAGATGTGGCTGAAACTGGAGGTGGCGTCCAGGGTGTCGGGAATGTACATCTGCCAGCTGATCCGCCAGGTCTCGTCCTTGCGCATCTCCAGGGCGCGGCCCCGGCCGTCGCGCATGCCGCGTACCTCGTTGCGCTGGCGGTCGGAGCCGTCGCGGTCCACGGTGTGCATGTCGAAGCGCCAGGCGTTCCTGTCGGTGGAGACGTGCGGCAGGCCGTCGGCGTGCGAGCCGCGCCGGTCGTCCTCCAGCGCCTCGAAGGCGCCGACGCCGTCGCGCGAAGGGCTGGGGTTCCAGCGCAGTTCCCAGCGATCGCCCGCGGCCTGCGCCGCGGACGGGGTGAAGGCGGCCACCAGCACGAGCGCCGCCGCGATCTGCCTGATCATCGAATCTCTCCCACGGCGTAGACGTTTCCGGTCTGCACGGTCTGGTCCTGGGTCCCGGTGTTGGTCTCGGCGAGCATGCGGACCGGGTCCTTGCCGCCCTCGATCACGTTGCCCTTCTGGAGCTTGGTGTCGGTCCAGACGTACTGCCCCTGCCGCCAGTTCCGGCCACGGTCGAGGGTGAAGGCGGTGATGCCCGACTCGCTGCCCCTGGTGGTGTAGACCCGGAGCGTGTGGGGGCCGGTCTTCTCGCTGTCGAGCAGGCCGTACTCCTGGGTGAGGCGGGTGAAGTCCCACGAGCGGCCGTTCCAGCGGCCCGCGGTCAGCCAGGCGCGCTGTCCGCCGGTCTGGTTGTCGTAGAAGACGATCACCGGCTTGCCGTCGGCCATGACCTGGACCGAGTGGGTGAAGCCGGTGCCGTGCAGCAGCTCCCTGTTGCTGCGCCAGACGATCGCCTTGTCCAGCATCTCGGCCTGGTCGAGCTGGGTGCCGAGGTCCTCGCCGGCGACGGTCGAGAAGCGCCGGGTGGCCGGGTCGAAGACGGCGTAGAACACGTCGTGGATCTGGGTGCCGTGGCCGTGGACGTCGGGTTTGCCGCCGCCCGCCATCGTCCAGAGCATGTGGAAGCGGCCGCCGTACTCGGTCATCTCGGCGACGTAGACCTCGTCCATGTTGTCCGCGCGCTCGGAGCCGAGGATGTACGGGTGGCCGGTCAGCTCGCCCGAGCTCTTCCAGGTCACGCCGTCGTCGGTGGACATGAGGTACTGCATCGGCCGGTCGTCGACGAAGGCCGTCCCGTCGTCCTCCTTGAGCGTGTCGCGGAAGAAGACGTAGACGTCGCCGTTGCGGGCCTTCAGCGCCATCGGGTAGGAGGCGTAGTAGGGCGCGACGTCACCGAGGCCGCGGTCGCTCCACGTGCCGTCGGCCGCCCGCGTGGCCAGGCGCAGCGGCGAGTTGTGCGCGCCGTGGAAGACCAGCAGCTTGCCGTCGTCGGCCTGGACCATGACCGGGTAGTTGTGCTTGTCCTCGAAGGAGGAGCCGATCTTGACCGGCGTGCTCCAGCGGCCGCCCCTGTGGTCGTAGTCCTGGAAGTAGGCGTCGGAGTCCTTGCCCATCCAGGAGACGTAGGTCCGGTCCGCCTCGCGGTCGTACAGGCCCGCGCCCATCGGGCGGCGGTCGCTGTGGACGCGGGCGTGGGTGGCGGTGGTCTGCGCGACGAGCGTGCCGCCCCTGTCGTGCTGGGGTTCGGCCCGCGCGCTGGTGAAGACACCGAGGGCGAGGGCGGCCGCCGCCGTGGCGGCGCCGATCCGGGTGGGGTGCACGGGTCCTCTTTCCGCTCTTTACGGCTGGCGCCGGGCCAGCCGTAAGGTGAAACCGCCGTTGGCGGCGACGGGGATGTCGAGCTTGGCGCCCGGGGCGACGTCGGCCTCCTCGGCCGCGAGGCCGTCGCCGGGGGCGTCCTGGTAGATCTCGGCCGTCCACTCCCCGTCGCCGAGGAAGTCGAGCGCGACCGTGATCACGCGGGACTCGCCCGCCGTGCCGCAGGCCACGTACCAGACCTCGCCGTCGCGGCGGGCCAGTACGAGGTGGTCGGCCGGGTCGCCGGACAGCAGGCGGGTCTCGTCCCAGGCGACGGGGACCCGGGCGAGCAGGCGCCGGGCTTCGGGGCGCGCGCCGTACGCCTCGATGCTGTCGGCGAAATGCTGCACGCCGGACTCGAACAGGACGGCGAGCGCGAGCTCGAACCCGGCCGAGATGCTCCGTACGGCGCTGAAGGTGACGGGGGTGAAGTCCATCGGGCCCTGCACGTTGCGGGTGCAGGCCAGCGACAGGTAGTGCGTGGGCGGGTAGAGCGGTTCCTTGCCGGGTTTCGGCTTGATCCACTCGGCGCCCTTGACCGCCTCGGCGGTCATGAAGTGCGGCCAGGTGCGCTCGGTGCCGCGCGGGATCGTGCCGCCGTGGAAGACGACCATCAGCTCCAGCCGCGCGGTGGCCTCCAGGATGGAGTCGAACCAGCGCATGCGGTCCTGGCCGTCGGACTCGGTGAAGTCGATCTTCACGCCGACGGCGCCCCACTCCTTCCAGAGGGCGAGCTTCTCGCGGTGCTCCAGCGGGGTGTCGACGTGCTGCCAGTGCGACCAGAGCCAGATGCCGACGCCGCGCTCGCGGGCGTAGGCGATGAGCTCGGGCATCCACTCCTTGTTCCATCCGGCGTCGGCCAGCACGTACGGCCAGCCCATCCCGGCGGCGAAGTCCACCCAGACCTTCTGGGCCTCCAGGTCGCGGGTGGAGGGACCGTCCGACCACCAGGACCAGGCTGCGGCGCCCGGTTCGACCCAGGAGGCGTCGGCCACCTTGGACGGCTCGGCCAGGCTGGTCACCAGGTCGCTCGCGACGATGGCGGCGAGGTCGCCGACGATCGCCGTACGCCAGGGCGTGACCAGCGGGGAGGCCGCGGTGACGTACGGGTCGGGCAGGTCGAGGCGGAAGGCGGTGCCGTCGAAGGCGAGACGGGTGCCGGCATAGCCGCTGTCCAGGTTCGACTCGGTGACCAGCATCCAGCTCTCGCCGATCTGGAACAGCGACGGGTAGCCGTACAGGATCGGCTCGGCGCGCCCGACGGTGGTGTGGTGGTGGATCTCCTCGTAGTCGCAGCGGCCGTTCTCGTAGGGCAGGAGGATGGCGCGGGCCGCCGCCGGCACCACATACTCCGAAATTTCATCGCAAATCGTGACAGGGCCGGTCCAGCTGACCCTGTACCGGCACGCGACCCCGCCCGAACCCACCCGCACCTGGAATTCCAGGCCCGGGGTGAACGAGAGGGTCCATTCGGTGGCGGTGTAGCGGTGCGCGCGGCTCTTGCCGGTCACGGTCTCGTAGCTCTCGTCGACGGCCCGGCTGGTGATCCCCTCGAACGCCAGGCCGCGGGTCAGGTCGGCGTGGGCGGCCTTCAGGCCCAGCCGGGACGGGCTGACGACCACCCGGCCGACGTGCCGTACCTCCCATGAAAGCTCGCCGTCAGGCGAGAGTTCGATCACTGCTTCCAGATCGTCGGCAGCACAGGTCCATTTGGGCATGAAAGCCTCCATGGCTAGCTCACAGTGCGCCCGAGCCTAGGTTGCAAGCGATTGCAATTCAATTCTTGACGAAGTTAATTACCAGGTCTACGGTACGGCCATGCCCCTGAGTCATCGGACCTTTATGGCGAGACTGACCGAACCGGGCCTGGGTGCGCCCGGCACCTTCACCCTGCGACCGCCGGTGCGGCCATCGAGATCTTCCTCGGAAAGAGGTCATCCATGGACATGAACCGCCGCCGGATGCTGGCCCTCGCCGTAGCCGCCGCGTCCATGCCCGTCCTCGCCGCCTGCGGGGGCGACACGCGCCAGCAGAAGCAGGCCGCCGCGCCGGTCAAGACGGGCATCCAGACCATCGACCCCAACCGGCCGGGCAACGACACCTGGCCGTTCGAGGAGGCCGAGAAGCTCAACGACTCGTTGCGGTGGCCGAGGTCGGACGTGGCCGACCCCGCCGCCAAGGTGACGATCACCATCGCCTCCACCTCGGACGTCATCGCCGAGGTGCGCAACATGCAGTTCGACTACTTCTTCAGGAAGCGCCACCCGAACATCGAGATCAAGCGCGAGACCTCGACCTTCGACGGCTTCCTCACCAAGTACATGGCCCAGGCCGCGGGCGGCTCCCTGCCCGACGTCATGTACAACCACTACTCCTGGACCCAGAACTTCATCTCCAACAACATCGTCGCCCCGCTGGAGGACTTCATCTCCAGGTCCCCCGACTTCGCCAGGGACGACCTGCCCAAGGCCGGGCTCGCCTACTTCGAGCGCGGCGGCAAACTGTACGGCCTGCCCACCGACATGGCCCCCAAGCTGCTCTTCTTCAACAAGGACATCTTCGACAAGGCCGGCCTGAAGTACCCGGACGAGACCTGGACCTTCGAGCAGATGATCGAGACCGCCAAGAAGCTCAAGAGCGGCTCCGGCGCCACGAAGATCTTCGGTTTCTCGCCGACCCCGAAGCCCGCCCCCGACCTGTCGACGGTCTTCCTCATGCCGTACGGCGGGCGCTTCCTCTCCCCCGACGAGACCCAGGTCCAGGTCAACTCCCCCGAGGCGGTCAAGACGCTCGGCATGTGGCTCGACCTGCTGCTCAAGGACGGTGTCACGCCGAGCCTGGCCGAGGAGCTCCTGCTGGAGAAGGTCGACCCGTGGAAGTCCGGCCACGCCGCGATGCACATCAACGGCGCCTGGATCATGACGGAACTGGCCAAGCAGAAGGCGTTCAAGTGGGGCGCCACGCACGTGCCCAAGGGCCCGCAGGGCCGCTTCTCCCCCGCCGTCGGCAGCGCCCTGGTCATCACCGAGGCCTCCCGGCAGAAGGAGGCGGCGTGGCTCTACATCTACGAGTACCTGTCGTCGTCCGGCTACCAGTTCCGCCGCATCAGCGCCCCGGCGCGCCAGTCGGCGTGGCTGCCCAACGCCGAGGCGCTCGGCATCCCGGCGGAGACGGCGGAACTGGTCAAGGAGATCCTCGCCGACTACGCCACCAGTGACGGCGTGCTGCGCCTGCCCGCGACCAAGAAGGCGGTCGACACGGCCAAGCCCATCTGGGAGCGCGCGATGCTCGGCAAGATCGACGCCAAGGCGGCGCTGGACGAGATCGCCGCCAAGGTCGGCCCGTTGCTCGCCGAGAACAAGATCGCGTGATGGCCACGCTCGCCCAGCGCGAGGCGCGGCGCTTCCACCTGTTCGTCTCGCCGTGGCTGCTGGGGTTCATCCTGTTCACGGCCGGCCCGATCCTCGCGGCCATCGTCATCAGCTTCATGGAGTGGAACCTGCTGAAAGCGCCGCAGTGGGTGGGCCTGGCCAACTACGAGCGCATGTTCGGCGACCCCGAGTTCTGGGAGTCGATCGAGAACACCGTCCAGTACGGGGTCGGCTACGTCGCGCTCGGCGTCACGTTCACGTTCGTGATGGCGCTGCTGCTCAACCAGCCGCTGCGCTTCCAGGGCCTGTTCCGCACCGTCATGTACATGCCGTCCGTGGTCTCCGGGCTGGCGACGGCGCTGCTGTGGCTGAACATCCTGCACCCCGACTACGGCCTGATCAACAAGGTCCTGGCCACGGTCGGCATCTCCGGCCCCGGCTGGCTGGCCTCGCAGGAGTGGGCCATCCCGGCGCTGGTGCTCATGGCCGTGTGGGGCGCGGGCAACACCATCGTCATCTACCTGGCCGGGCTCCAGGGCATCCCGAAGTCGCTCTACGAGGCGGCCGAGATCGACGGCGCCGGCTGGTGGCGGCGTTTCTGGAACGTCACCGTGCCGATGATGTCGCCGGTCATCTTCTTCAACGTGGTCACCGGCTTCATCGGCGCCCTGCAGGGCTACGTGCTCATCCTGGCCATGACCGAGGGCGGGCCCGGCAACGCCACGATGGTGCTCGGCCTCTACATCTACCGGCACGCCTTCGTCTACTTCGACATGGGGTACGCCGCCGCGCTGTCGTGGGCCATGTTCGCCATCATCATCGCCGTCACCGCCATCCAGTTCGCCCTGGCCAGGCGCTGGGTGCACTACGAGTTCAGGTGAGGTCACGATGCTGCTGAAGAGAGCGGAGCCGAGGACCCTCACCCCGGCGCAGACCGAGCGGATCCGGCGGGCGCAGCGGGCGGGCGCGTACGTGCTGCTCATCGCGAGCACCGTCGTGTTCGTGCTGCCGTTCCTGTGGATGATCACGACGTCGCTGAAGTCGGACGCGGAGAACCTCGCCTTCCCGCCGCAGTGGCTGCCCGACTCCTTCCACTGGGAGAACTACTCGCGCGGCTGGTTCGGATCGCTGGACTACACGCGGTTCATGCTCAACACCGTGCTGATCACCGCGCTGTCGATGGCGGGCAACCTGATCTCGTGCGTCCTGCCGGCCTACGCGTTCGCGCGGATGCGGGCGCGGGCGGCGACGCTGATGTTCGGGGCACTGCTGGCCACCATGATGATCCCGCGCGAGATCACGCTGGTGCCGAAGTTCATCCTGTTCTCCAAGATCGGCTGGGTGGACACGTACCTGCCGCTGATCGTGCCGGAGTTCTTCGGGGTCGCGCTCTACATCTTCCTGCTGCGGCAGTTCTTCACCACGATCCCGCAGGAGCTCATCGACGCCGCCCGCATCGACGGCGCCTCCGAGCTGCGGATCCTGTGGCGGATCATGCTGCCGCTGTCGAAGCCGGCGCTGGCGGCCATCTGCCTGTTCTCCTTCGTGGGCAACTGGAACCAGTACCTGGAGTCGGTCATCTACATCAGGACGACCGAGAAGTTCACGCTGCCCATGGGGCTCGGGCTGTTCACCGACCAGTTCGCCACGCAGTACAACCAGATGATGGCCGTGGCCCTGATCGCCATGATGCCCATCGTGATCATCTTCTTCATCGCCCAGAAGACCTTCATCAGGGGCGTCACTCTGACCGGAATCGCAGGAAGGTAGGACGTGGACTATCGACGGTGCGGGCGCAGCGGTCTGCTGCTGCCCGCTGTCTCCCTCGGGCTCTGGCACAACTTCGGCGACGGCCGTACGCCGGAGAGCCGGCGCGCGATCGTGCGCGCGGCCCTCGACCTCGGCATCACCCATTTCGACCTCGCCGACCGGTACGGCCCGCCGCTCGGCGCCGCCGAGCGCACGTTCGGCTCGATCTTCCAGCTCGACCTGCGCGGCATGCGGGACGAGATCGTGGTCACCACCAAGGGCGGCAACCCCATGTGGGACGGCCCCTACGGCAAGGGCAACTCCCGCAAGCACCTGCTGGCCACCCTGGACCAGTCGCTCGGCCGCCTCGGCCTGGACCACGTCGACATCTACTACCTGCACCGCGACGACCGGGACACGCCGCTGGAGGAGCAGGCCGCGGCCCTGGACCACATGGTCCGCACCGGCCGGGCGCTGTATGTGGGGGTGTCGAACTTCGCGCCCGGCCGCACGGCGGCCATCGCCGGGCTGCTGCGCTCCCTGGGCACGCCGCTGCTGGTGCACCAGCCCGTCTACTCGCTGCTGCGGCGCGACATCGAGGAGGAGTTGCTGGGGGTGCTGGAGCGGGAGGGCGTGGGCTGCGTGGTGTACTCGCCGCTGGCCCAGGGGTTGCTGACGGACCGGTATCTGGCGGGCATCCCGTCGGACTCGCGGGCGGCCGAGGGGCGGTTCCTGACGGCTGACCGGGTGACGGAGGAGGTGCTGTCCTTCGTACGGCAATTGTCGGAAATTTCGGCTGATCGTGGGCAATCGGTGGCGCAGCTGGCCCTGGCCTGGGCGCTGCGCGACGAGCGGATCACCTCCGTGCTCGTCGGCGCCTCCAGCCCCGAGCAGCTCGCGGCCAACGCCGCCGCCGTGGACCGCCTCGGCTTCACCGCCGACGAACTGGCCGCCATCGAGCGGGCGGCCAAGGAGAGCGGCGTCCTCGGCTGACGGCATTTCCGGCAGACGGCGTTTCGGCCGACGGCGTTTCAGCCGACGGCGTTCGCGCCGCCACGGACCGCGTGCGCGCCCGGTGCCAGGGGCGCGCACGCACCCTTTCTTCCTCAGAATCTCCGGAAAGGAGCCCCGATGCGCAGGAGCACGCTGGCCGAGCACGGCGACGGGATCTCGTTACCCGGCTACCGGGTCGAATCCGGCGGCGTCTCCACCCTGCCCCCCGGCCAGATCAGCCACCACCGGGGCCCGCACACCCATCCCGACCCCGAGATCTTCCTCATCCTGTCCGGCACGGGCCGCATCCACCTCGACGGCGAGGCGTCCGGCTTCGCCGCCGGGGACGTGCTCATCGTCGAGGCCGGCGAGGACCACCACCTGGAGGCCGTCACCGAGGTCGTCACCACCTGGCTCCACCTGGAACCCGCCCCGTGACCCTGCCCCACCTGCCCGAGCTGGGGCTGGGCGGCGGCCCGCTCGGCAACTACCTGCGCCCCATCAGCGACGGGCAGGCCCGCGAGGTCGTGGACGCCGCCTGGGAGTCGGGCATCCGCTACTTCGACACCGCCCCCTACTACGGGCTCGGGCTGGCCGAGCGCCGTCTCGGCGCGGCACTGCGCGAGCGGCCCCGATCGGAGTACCTGCTGTCGACCAAGGTGGGCCGGCTGATCCGGCCGGGACCCGGCGGCCCGGGGATCTTCGCCGTCGACGACGACCGGCACGCCGTCCACGACTTCTCCCGCGACGGCGTCCTGCGCAGCCTGGAGGAGTCGCTCGAACGGCTCGGCACCGGCCATGTCGACATCCTGCTCGTCCACGACCCCGACCGCCACTGGCCCCAGGCCCTCGACGAGGCGTTCGCGACGCTGGCCGACCTGCGCGCGCAGGGAGTGGTCAAGGCGATCGGCGTCGGCATGAACCAGCCCGCGATGCTCGCCGCCTTCGTCAGGAACGCCGATCCCGACGTGCTGCTGGCCGCCGGCCAGTGCACGCTGCTGCGCCGAACCGCGTTCGACGAGCTTCTGCCGCTGTGCGCCGAGCGGGGCGTCCCGGTGGTGGCTGCCGGCCTGTTCCACCGCGGCCTGCTGGCCGAGCCGCCCGCCGATCCGCCGCCGGAGGTCCGGCCGATCCTGGACGCCTGCGCCGCGTACGGGGTGCCGGTGGCCGGTGCCGCGATGCGTTTCCCGCTGCGCCACCCAGCCGTGCGCTCGATCCTCATCGGGGCCCACACTCCGGCCCAGGTGCTGGCCAACGTGGCGGACTTCCGTACCCCGGTCCCCGAGGA
Organism: Nonomuraea sp. NPDC050547; assembly: GCF_044457345.1. NCBI lineage: Bacteria > Bacillati > Actinomycetota > Actinomycetes > Streptosporangiales > Streptosporangiaceae > Nonomuraea > Nonomuraea sp. NPDC050547. Next base: position 440,791 of record NZ_JBITGW010000001.1, on the reverse strand, counting down.
GTTGTGGGCCGCGCTCTAGGAGGCCTGGACGACGGCGGCCAGCTCGGCGCCGAGCGGGTAGGGACGCTCGTCGGGCAGCAGCCCGGCGACGTCCCGCTTGGCCCGCAGCGCCGCGTGCACGGCCTTGACCTGCGGGGTGATGTCGCGGATGGCGGTGATCCACTCATCGGTGTAGCGGGTGACCGCCTCGCCGGACAGCCCGATCTGGATCGAGCGGTGGGGCAGCGGGTTGTGGTGGAGGTCGCGCTCCGGATCCCACTGCACCCGCACCGGCCTGCCGCGTGCCTCCGCGCCGCCGTGGTGGCTCAGCGACGCGTTGGCCAGCGCCCACGCGAAGCCGTCGCGGCTGATGTCGACGGCCAGCACGCGGGCCTGGCCGGGCTTGGTGGCATAGCCGCAGCGGTACATCATCCAGAGGAACGACGGCTTGATCCACGTCATCCGCTCGCGCTTGAACGGCGCCACGAACCGCTGCGCCGCGACCGCCGGAGCGGCGATGGCCGGATCGTAGGCCTGGTAGACGGTGATCGTCTCCTCGGTGTAGACGGCACGGATCTGCCGATAGGGCACGTTCATCCGCCCAGCGTGGCGAAAGCGGCGACAACCCCGCAACGCGTTTACCCGTGTCGGTCGATACGCGGGCCGCCCGATCGTGTAAAGGGAGAGGACCGCCGCAGAAAGGGAGACACGGCATGACGTTCACCGACGAGGAGCGCGCCTACCTGCGTTCCCAGTCCCTCGCCCGCCTCGCCACGCTCGACGCGGGTGACCAGCCCGACGTGATGCCGGTCGCCTACGAGTTCGACGGCACGCACGTCTGGGTCGGCGGCGGGCAGAGCGTGGTGGCCACCCGCAAGTTCCGCAACGTCGCCGCCGGACGCGCCAAGGTCGCGCTGGTGGTCGATGACCTGCCGTCCTTCGACCCGTTCGTCGCGCGCGGAATCCGCGTGTACGGCATGGCCGAGCAGCCCTTCGAACGCACCGGCATGGTCGGGCCCGGCGTGTACCTGCGCGTCACGCCCACGATCTCCTGGAGCTGGAACCTGGCCGGCGAGCCGGTCGGCGAGAGCTGGTACCCGTCCCGCCGCGCCGTACATCAGCCCTGAGCCTCCTTGAGCTTGGCCGCGGCCAGGCGGGCCGCGCGCCGGCTCAGCGCCGGGTCGAAGGTGCCGAAGTAGCCGTCGCTCACGACCAGCGTGACGGCCTGGCCGACCCGCATGAGCACGACGTCCTGGGCGTGGATCGGGCGGGCGAACTCCTGGGGATGGTCGCTGTAGCGGATCGCGTACACCCAGGTGCCCACGCGCCCGACGGACAGCCGCTTGATGCCCTCCTTGCGCTTCTTGGTGCTCTTGTCCACCCCGGCGCAGTCACGCGCCATCGCCTTGCCCGCCGCCTGCCAGGAGGCCAGCCCTGCCGGGGTGGCGCCGAGCGCGAACTGCCGCAGCCCGGACGGCTTGCCCTGCTTGTCGATGAAAGCGGCCGCCTTGCTCCTGAGCAGCGGCTTCAGCCTGCCTATCGCCGTCCGGCAGGCCTTGGTGTGCGCGGAGTCCTTGTCGAGCGCCTCGCGCGGGCGCTTGGGGTTGTCGGTGTAGCCGTCACCCAGGTCCTCGGGCGTGAGGACGGCCTCGGCGAGCTGGGCCGGGGCCGGCGGCTTGGCCGACGCGGGCGTAGCCGACAGCACCATGGCGGCGACGCCGCCTAAGATCACGAAACGCATGGCACCGGATCCTAGTGTCCTAGGGTGGGCGGCATGACGCGGAGCTGGACCGACGCCGGCGTCGGGCGCTACTTCACCCCGCGGTACGTCAGGGGCTGGGTGGGCGTCGAGCCGCCGCCTACGACGCGTCCAGGCGCCGGTAGCCCTCCCCGAACACCCAGGGATCGGCCTCGCACTCGGCCAGGAAGTCCCCGGGGAAGCCGGCCTCGAAGGCGGCCGCCGCCTCAAGCCTCCTGACCGCCTCCTCGTCCAGCACGACCTCGGCCGCCCCGAGGTTGTCGGCCAGCTGCCGGACGTCCCTGGCCCCGACGATCGGATGCACGAACGGATGCCGCGCCCGCGTCCAGGCGATCGCCACCTGCGACGGGCTCGCGCCCACCTCCCCCGCGACCTCCCGCACGGCCCGCGCCACGGCGTGATCCCGGTCGCCGAGCGTCCCCGGATCCACCCGGGTGGGCCCCTCCGCCCCCTCGCCGCCGCTGAACTTGCCCGACAGCACGCCCCCGGCCAGCGGCCCCCACGCCGCCACGCTGAGCCCGAGTTCGCCCGCCATCGGCAGCAGCTCCCGCTCGACGTCCCTCTTGAGCAGGCTGTACGGCACCTGCACCCCCGCGAACGGCGTCCACCCGCGCCACTCCGCCAGCGTGTCGGCCCGGCTCACCACCCACGCGGGCGCATCCGAGATCCCCACGTACAGCACCTTCCCCGCGCGCACCGCGTCGTCCAGCGCCCGCATCGTCTCCTCCAGCGGGGTGCGCCGGTCCCACAGATGCACCCAGAGCAGGTCCACGTAGTCGGTACGCAGCCGCCGGAGGCTCCGCTCCAGCGAGTGCACGAGGTTCTTGCGGTGGTTGCCCGCCGCGTTCGGATCCGTCTGGTCGCGGGAGATCGAGTACTTGGTGGCCAGGACGAGCCGCTCGCGCCGCCCGGCCAGCAGTTCGCCGAGGACGCTCTCGCTCTCGCCGTAGGCGGAGGCCGTGTCGATCACGTTGCCGCCCGCGCCCTCGTAGGCGTCGAGCATCGCGCGGTGCTCCTTGCCCGCGCCGCCCTCGTAGAAGCCCATCGCGCCGAAGAAAAGCTCCGACACCCGCAGTCCGGTACGCCCCAGCAGCCGGTACCTCACGCCGCCACCTCCCTGGCGGCGAAGTCGCCCTCGATGCCCCAGGCGAGGATCCGGCGCGGCAGGATCAGCATCCACGCCTCCTCGAACGGGAACGGCGCCGCGAGCCGCTCCCCCACCTCCACGCCGCCCTCGTCGAACGTCCGCGCCACACCCCTGATCTCGATACCCCGCGGAGTCCACGGCTCGACCGAAGCCAGATCGTCCACCACGAACGCGACGTCCGGGTGCCGCCGGGCGTCGCGGAACTTCTTGCTGCGGGCCATGCCGGAGCCCGTGACGCCGCCCACGATCAGCCCGCCGGAGTCGGGATCGTAGATCACCCCGACGGGGCGCACCGACGGCCTGCCGTCGGCTCCGGTCGTGGCCAGGCGGCCGAGGGGCTGGCTGGTCAGGTAGGCGATCTCGCCCGGTGTGAATGCGCTCATGGGACGAGACTGCCGGGCCGTGCACGGGAGAGGGAGACCGCCGTGAGCCTGGCTCCCGCAGGGCCACCCTCTACACTCGGGCCATGGGTAACAACGAGCTGGGCGCGTTCCTGCGCGCCCGGCGCGAGGCGGTGTCGCCCGAGGCGGTCGGATTCCCGTCGGGAGCGCGCCGCCGCACCCCGGGCCTGCGCCGCGCCGAACTGGCCACGGTCGCGGGCGTCAGCGTCGACTACCTCACGCGTCTGGAGCAGGGCCGCGACCGGCGCCCGTCCACCGAGATCCTCACCGCGCTCGCCGACGCCCTGTCGCTCTCGCCCGACGAACGCATCCACCTGCACCGCCTGCACAAAGCGGAAGCCGGCGGCGTCTGCGCGGGCGCCCCGCCGCTGTCCCGCACGCTGCGCCCCACGGTGGAGGCGATGCTGGCCCGCCTGGCCCACACCCCCGCCGTGGTCGTCAACCAGCTCACCGAGATCCTGGCCCACACTCCCGCGTACGCCCGCCTGCTCGGCCCCTTCGGCCTGCTCGACGACGACCCGCCGAATCTGTCCCGCTACCTGTTCACCGACCCCCGCGCCCGCGACGCCTTCCCCGGCTGGACGGAGGTGGCCGCGCAGCGCGCCGCCGACCTGCGCGCCGGCGCCGCGCTGGGCGACCGGCACGCGGCGCACCTGGGCGACGAACTGTCCCTGACGGCCGGAACCACCTTCACCCGGTACTACGCGAACGCGATGCTCCCCGCCCGCATCGGCACCGAACGATGGGCGCACCCGGAAGGCGAACTCCTGCTCGCCTACGAGACCCTCTCGCTGGCGGGCACCGAGGACCAGCGCCTGATCGTCTACGTCCCGGCCGACGAGGCGACCACCGCCCTGCTGGCCGAGCCCACCCGCACCAGCCTGCCGTAGGACACCCCGCCCGGAGCGGTTCACGCTCCGGACGGGGCGTCATGCCCAGCCCCGAACGGCCGGTGCCCGACCCCGAACGGCCAGTGCTGGACCCCGAACGGCGGTGCTAGATCCCGAACGGCGCCGCGTACCGGATGGTTCCGGATGGCAGCCGCTCACCGGGCACGAGCGCCAGCGCCATCAGCGCCTCGTCGGGCGCCTCGAACGTGACCCCGATCCCGTGCTCGGACGCGCGCCCGAACCCGAACCTCGGGTAGTACTCCGGATGCCCGAGGACGACGACGAACCGCTCGCCCATGTCGGCCGCGGCCCGGAGCGCGGCCCGGGTGGCGGCCGACCCGGCGCCGGTCTTCTGCCGGTCGGGCCGCACCGAGACCGGCGCCAGGCACAGCGCCGGCGTGTCCCCGATGTGGCACCGGGTGAGCAGCGCGTGGCCGGCCGGCCGGTCGTCGTCGTCGACCGCGACGATGGACAGCCCGTCGATCCAGGCGGAGTCGGTGCGGAGCGCGTCGACGAGATCCGCTTCCAGCGGGGTCTCGAACGCCGCCAGGACGATCTCCCGGACAGCGGGGACGTCGGCGGTGGTCTCGGCGCGCGTGATCCACTCAGAACGTGAAGACATGATGGATGAAGATCCGTTTCGTGATGAGTTGACGATGTCCTCCGGCGGGCTCACGCACCCGGCCGGTCAGAATGGCGCGAATCAGGCCGTCGTCCGGGACGTGAGGATGCTCCGGACGCTGTGCACGACAGTGGCCTCCAGCGCGGTCATCAACTCACCTCTCCCTCTCTCCATCTCGATCGCCCACTCTACCAGCCGCACATGCCTCCTCGCCCTCCGCGGGAGGAGGACGAGGAGACATGGGTCAACCGGCCGCGCGCCGCATGATCTCCCGCTCGGTGAGCGGATCCGGCGGGTGACGGCTCAGGCAGTGCGGTCTCCGAAAAAGGAACCGCATAGTAGTTTGCAGGCATGCCTAGATCACCAGCATTCCTCCGGCGTAAGCCCGTTGTGTTAGCCGTGGTCGCGGGAGTTGTCGCGCTCGGCACGCCGCCCGCGTACGCCGCGGATTCACCGCCGAATGCCATCATCGTCTGGGACAAGAACGCCGAAACGGCGATCTGGGAAATCGCCCGGCAGCAGCCGCAGGTCCAGGCCCGTAGTTTCGCCATGGTGCACGGCGCCGTTTACGACGCGGTCAACGCGATCGCCGGCCGGCCGTACCAGCCCTATCTGCGCGCGCCCCGCGCGGACGGCGGTGAATCGACGGAGGCCGCCGTCGCGACCGCGGCCTTCCATGTTCTGCGCTCGCTTTTCCCGGCGCAGCGGGAAAGGCTGCAGACGCAGTACGACGCGTCGCTCGCCGCGATCCCCGACGGCACGTCGAAACGGCGCGGTATTGACGTCGGCGGACAGGCCGCCGCCGCGATGATCGCCGCCCGGGAGAACGACGGCGCGTTCGGCGGCCAGACCTGGCCGGTCGGCACCGAGCCGGGTCAGTGGCGGCCGACCCCGCCCGTTCCGAGCACGGATGGCGCCTGGGTCGCCTACCTGAAGCCGTTCATGCTGGCGAGGGCGTCGATGTTCCGCACCGCCGGCCCGCCCGCCCTGACCGGCAGCCGGTACGCCCGCGACTTCAACGAGGTCAAGACCGTCGGCTCGGCCACCAGCACGGTCAGGACCCCGGACCAGACCCAGGCCGCCATCTGGTGGCACGACCGGCACCTGGCCGAATGGGAGATCAAGCGCCAGCTCGCCACCACGCGGCGCCTGACCCCGCTGCAGACGGCGCGCATGTTCGCCATGGTCGACCTCGCGGAGGCCGACGCCACGACCGCCTGCTACAACGAGAAGGCCGCCTGGAACTTCTGGCGCCCCATCACCGCCATCCGCCTGGCCGACACCGACGGCAACCCGAGGACCGCCGCCGACCCGGACTGGACGCCGCTCCTGGCCACCCCGCCGCACCCCGACTACACCTCCGGCCACACCTGTTTCACGGGGGCGAGCATGTCGGCGCTCAAGCACTTCTTCGGCCGCGACGACATCTCCTTCAGCGGCTACAGCAACGACTCGGGCACGACCCGCCACTTCCGCAGTTTCTCCCAGGCTCTGGAAGAGGTCACCAATGCCCGTATCTGGGGTGGAATTCACACCCGCACCGCCGACGTCGAAGGCGCCAAGATCGGCAAGCAGGTGACCGCGTATATGGTCAAGCATTACTTCAAGCCCAGGAATCACTGACGCCAGAGCTCCTATCGGCCGAATGCGGACACGCGGAAGGCGTAACGGCCACGAAGCCCTGGCTGTGAGCTGGACGGAGTGGCCGGCGCGGCCTGATCACCCACAACGGGCATCACGTCATGGGTCTGGGCGGTCCGCGAATCCGGTGGGACGATGCGGATGTGGAATATCTGAACGCGGTCGAAGCCGAATTAAAGTCCGTCTCGCCCGGGATGGAAGGGAAATTGTGGAGCCGCACGCCGGGCAACAAATTCGACACGACCGGCGATGACGCCGCGTCCTGGATACTGCAGGTTCCCGACTGCTGGGGATGGACCGCCTCCAAAGGCATCCCGATAGGCGCCGAAAAGCCCGGCGTCAAGAAGCTCCTGAACCGGCTGCGGCACAACCTCGCCCAGGCGAGCAGAACCGTGGACATCACCGGCTTCGGCCCGCCGGACATGATAGGTTCCCCGGCCGGGCCGTTTCCGGACGGCGATTTCCTCGACGCCATGTTCGACGGAATCAAGGAAGCCGTCGAACGCCGCGACGAAGGCGATGACCGGTTGATCGTGCGGTTCATGACCGGCGTGGTGGGCGTGGACCGCACGGCCGATCCGTGGGTGTTCCGCGACGCGCTGATCAAGCGGTTCGGCACGCTGGCCCGTGAGATCGACCTGCGGGTCTGCTCGATGACGACGCGCGGCGTGTCGTCCTACAACCACACCAAGTTCGTGATCGTGGACGGCCGGTCCGTCATTCACGGCGGCATCAACTGGATGACGAACTACTACATCGAGGAAGGCCCGTTGTTCAGCCGGGGCTTCGGCGACACGGCGCCGGTGACCGACCTCGACATCGCCCTGCGCGGCCCCGCGGCCCTGTCGGCCGGCAAGTTCCTGGACATGTTGTGGGAGTGGGCCCGCACCCACGCGGGCTGGGTCAAGTCAGGCTGGATCAAGAACCGCAAACAGTATCCGGCCTGGATCGCCGTCGAAAAGCCCAGTCCACCGGCCGAGGGATGGTCGTTGTACGACGAGGAGGAAGAAGAGCCCTACACCCCGGGCACCCTTCAGGTGATCTCCGTCGGCAGCCTCGGATACGGCATCCTGGACCGCGACAAGGACTCCGCCTACGAGCGGCCGTACGCCGAACGAGAAGAGCAGGCGGCGAGCTACCTGAACAACGAGACCAACCTCGACAGCGCGTTCATGACGGTCAATCCCGACGCGAACGCCATCCGGGCCTTGGTCGCCCACGCGAAAACCAGCATCGTGCTGTCCCAGCAGGACATCAACGGATTCACCGGCCTGCCGCTGATGCACGCGCTGTTCGACGTCAGGCTGCTCGACGTCCTCGCCAAGAAGATGATGGACGGGGTCAAGGTCCGGATCGTCATCAGCAATCCCGGGAGCCCGGACTACTCCAACATCAGCAGCGTGGACGTGGCCTACAAATCGTTGTACCAGCGGGTCAGGCTCAAGACCACGTATGACGCGGAGGCGCATCGGGTGCTGAGACACGGCCTGCAACTGGCGCCGTTGCGCGTGTCGAATGAGCAGACCTGGCCGGGCGGCTACAAATACCGGCTGCACAGCAAAGTCGTCTGCGTGGACGACACGGCGTTCTACGTCGGCTCCAGGAACGTGTATCCCGACACGACCCAGGACCACGGATTCATCATTCAGGACGAGGCCGCGGCCGCCCACCTCGTCGAGCATTTCCTCGACAAACTCTGGCTCTATTCCAGGAACGCCGCTATCTGCGACTGGGAGTGGTGAGCTTCGGATCCGCCGGCCGAGCGCGCGGCGTTCGACTCGGCCAGGTGGAAGCCGATGCCTGACGTGATGCCCCGGACGGTTCCGTTGTCATGACGGAGCGGGCCGGGTCGCACGGCGGTGACGGTGGCGTGGGCGTTCGGCCCGTGATCACCTGGGTCGCCACCAGTCCGGTCCGCCCGTGGCCTGACCATCCGGCTTCAGCGGGCTCGCTCCGGCAGGCGCACCCACAGATCCGGCGGGCCGATGACGGCCCGGGCGCCGGGCGGTCGCGGCCCTGCCTTGGCGCACACATAGGCCACGGCCTCGCCCTGGTAGAGGTATTCGACGGCGTCGGAACGCGAATCGGGACCACGCCCGACAGGACCGCCTGGTGGAGACCCGCCAGATGCCGAACACCGTGACCACGGCGGGCCGAAAACCCGCCCACACGACCGCGGCGGAGATGTCGGCGAGCCGTCCGTTCACAGTGCCCGCCAGGGCGATGAGGATGCCCACGCCAGCGCGCTGGGCGCGGAACCCGGCGTCGGCGGCGAGGGCCACGGCCCGCCGGAGATTCTCCGTCGTGGACGGCAGGACGCCGGGATCGGCGCGGGCGAGAAGCTCGAAGGCGGCGCGGAAGGCCCGTTCCCCGGCCGCCCGGCGGCCGTGAACGTTCACTGCGTGAGGGACGTGACGTCCAGCGGCTTGGACAGCCATCCGGCCTGGCTCATCCAGTCGGCGACGCGCTGCAGTCTGACGGGTTCGTCCTCAGCCGGGAAGAACGGCAGCGTGACCCGCTCCGCGGTGGCCCGGTCGACCTGCGTGAACTCGGGCAGCACCGAGGTCACGGAGCTGCGGTCGGCCGCGAGGTTCCCGGCAGCCCGGATGGCCCGCCGGAAGGCGGCCGAGATGGTGGGGTTCTGGGCGAACCAGTCCCGCGTGGTGACATAGCCGGAGATCGGAAACTCGGCGGCCGGGCCGGAGGCTGGGTCGAGGATCTTGCGGGCGCCCAGCTTGGTGGCGAGGGAGGTGACCATGGGCTCGCCCACGTAGGCCGCGTCGATCTGGCCTTTCTGCCAGGCGGAAACGAGGTCCTGGAACGTCACCGGCACGTAGGTGATCTTCGCGGGGTCCACGCCGTGCCGCTTGAGCACCTGGGCGAGGGCCAGTTCCTGGAAGTTCTTGAGGACCTGGACGTTGATCGTCTTGCCTTCCAGGTCCTCGGGGGTCTTGATCGGCGAATCGGGCAGGGCCATGATGCTCAGCGATCGGGGGGCGGGCTCGTGAGCCTACCGCCAGGATTTTCACCTGGAGGGCGCCGGTGTCGTTCGCCTGGAACAGGGAGACGTAATCGGCGAAGATGATGTCGGCTTCGCCGTTGAGAAGCATGGGACCGGGGTCACTCATGTGCCGTCCTCTCGATTGTGCGGCATCCATGCGCGAAGATCAGGCCGCCCTTTCCAGGGTTTCGCAAGGACGAATTCGCGCGGGGTCGGCGCGGTGGCGTACATGCTGGAGTCATGACTGATGATCAGATGGCCGCCGTCCGTGCCTTGATCAAGGAGTATGACCCCGAAGGGTTGCTGGGTATGGGGGCTCCTGACGACGAATACGACCCCGAAGTGGGCGATCTCGTCGCTCTCGTGCGCGGCGAAGAAGAGATCACCCCCGACGCTGTCGGCACCATCTGGAACAGGTGGTTCAACAACGTCTCCGACTGGTGCGCCCGGGAACCGGAGCAGGTCCGTGAGGTCGCGGCCGCACTCGAGAGACTTCGCGGCCGGGCAGCTGACTCCGCGGAACCTGGCTGGGGCGTGGGCCCGGGCGAATAGAGCAGGCGCCCTTTCCGCGTCGACCGCTACCGACGCCTCGGCTTCCGCCGATGACCTGTGCCGGAGGAAGGCCTTGTCAGCACACAGTCGGCTTCTGGATGGCGTCCTTTCACAACGCCAGAAGGGCTACACCACTTGCCCCGCTTGGTAGCGAGATTCGAACCCTTGATCTTCTGATCTTGCCGCCGTGCCCGGGGGCCGGGCGCCGGCAGGCCACCGGCGAGGGGGAACTGGGCTCCCCCGTCGGGCCGGTCCTCCCCCTGACGCGCGAAGCGCGCCCATGGGGAGGACCGTGCCTTTTGAGGTCAGCGTTTGAAGGCGCCGCGTACGTGGACCGGGACGCCCTTGCCGAGCATGCCGGGCAACGTCTGGGCCACGTTCATCGGCAGACGTACGCAGCCGTGCGAGGCCGGGGCCAGCGGAACCGACAGCGCTCCGTGGAACGCGATGCCGCCGTTGAAGAAGATCGGGTTGTACAGCTGGCCCAGGTAGCTCTTGTGCCAGCCGCTCCTCCGCCACGTGGTCCGGAAGTTGCCGGTCGGGGTGCGGGCCGAGCCGCAGAAGCGCTGGCTCTTGCCCTGCCACGTCGTCGTCTCGCAGTAGGGGATGCCGCTGCCCGACGAGATGTGGGTGATCAGCTTGGGCTCGCCCTTCACGTACATGACCATGATCTGGGTGCTGAGGTTCACCTCGGCCCGGGTCGGCTTGCCGTTCTTGACGAGGACCTTGGGGAGCTTCGGGGTCTCCAGGGCGTTCCAGGTCCTGTTGCTGATCGTGCTGGTCGGCCTGATGCCGTTGACCTTCTGGAAGGCCCAGATGGCGGTCAGCGTCGAGCCGCCGTAGCGGCCGTCGGCCTTGCCCGGGCGGTAACCGAGCTCCGCCAGTCGCTTCTGGAGCAGGACGACCGTCTTGCCCTTGGCTCCCAGCTTCAGCTTCTTCTTCGGGGCGGCGAACGCGCTCGCGACCGCGCCGCCCGCGCTCACCGCCGCCTGTGTGCGCGTGCCGGCTGCCGTCTGGCTTGCGGCCGGTACGGCCTCGGCCCCGGCCGTACCCGCTCCCGTGAACGCGACGGCCCCCACCGTCATCAGAGCGGCAAAGCCGAGCGCCCCGCGCCGACGAGGTCCCCCCACGTACATCACCCCTCATATCACTAACAATCGAATCAAGGGACCCTACACCACCACCATGTCGAGGTAATCCGCGGGTCAATCTGTTTAGAGTGTCGGCATGCCGGAGAAGTTGCCTGCCAACGCCGTCCATGTGGCCGATGTCCTGCGCGGACTCGGAGCGACGGGTGAGATCGTGATATTGCCGGAGACAGCGCCGACGGCGGCCACGGCCGCGGCCCAGCTCGGCTGCGAGGTCGGCGCCATCGCCAACAGCCTCATCTTCGACGCCGACGGCGCCCCGCTGCTGGTGCTGACGAGCGGCGCCCACCGCGTCGACGTGGAGCTGATCGCGGGCCTCGTGGGAGTGCGGAAGGTACGCCGGGCCTCGCCCGAGTTCGTCAGGGAGGCTACCGGCCAGCCCATCGGCGGCGTCGCCCCGGTCGGCCACCCCGCCCCGGTCCGTACGCTGGTCGACACCTGGCTCGGCAAGCACGAGGTGGTGTGGGCGGCCGGTGGCCATCCGCACACGGTCTTCCCCACCTCGTTCGACGAATTGGTCCGGATGACCGGCGGCACCCCCGCGGACGTGGAGTAGCGTGCACCGGGTGATCGAGTTTCGCGGCGCGGGGCCGGCGGAGTTCGCCGAGCGGCTGGACACCGTGATCGACGTCTACACCGCCGCCATGCGCCCGCCGGTGGAGCAGGTCACCGGTCGCAAGAGCATCATGCACAACCACAGCACGTACCCGCTGTTCCAGTGCTATTTCGCCGAACTCCGGCACGTGCCCGCCGTCCGCGCGGGCGCCGTGGACCTCGGCCCGGCCGGTGAGGCGGCGGACGAGCATCGGGTGGTCGGCTTCGCCTACGGTTTCCACGGCGCGATCGGCCAGTGGTGGCACGACGTGGTCACCCGGGCCCTGGCCGAGAAGTCGGGCGGCGAGGCCGCCGACGCCTGGCTGGGCGACGCGTTCGAGCTGGCCGAGATTCACGTGCACCCGGACTTCCAGGGCAAGGGCATCGGCCGGGCGATGATCAACACGTTGTGCGCGGGCAGGAAGGAGCGTTCCGGCGTCCTGTCCACGCACGACCGCCCGACGGCCGCCCGCCACCTGTACGCCGCGCTCGGCTTCACCGACCTGCTGACGCACTTCGTCTTCCCCGGCGGCTACGAGGAGTACGCGATCGTCGGCCGCCCCCTCCCCCTTTCTTGACCCGCGGCGGCGTTTGACCGCCGGCACTCCGGGCATCCCTTCGATCGCAGAGCGTAACCGTTTGTTGACTCCATGAAGGGGTTGCCATGCCCAGCGCCCCGGACCGCCTCGACGCGCGGCTCAACGCCTTCCACCTGGCGCGGATCTCGGGCACCTGGGCCGGGCCGCTCATGCTCGCCAGCCGGCCGCCGGACCCCGACGCGATCATCCTGACCGGCAGCGACTGCCTGGCGATCGCCCGGCATCCGCGCATCGTCTCGGCGATGGCGCGGGCGATGGAGGCGGCAGCCGTACCGGAGAAGCAGGATCGTCTGGAGGCGGAGTTCGCGGCCTTCCTCGGCGCGTCGGCGGCGGTGCTGTGCCCGTCGGGGTGGGCGGCGAACACGGGGCTGATGCAGCTGATCGCCGACCCGCACCTGACCGTCTACCTGGACGAACGCGCGCACCACTCGCTTCGGGAGGGCGCGCACGCCGCCCGCGCGCCGGTGGTGTGGTTCCGCCACAACGATCCCGACCACCTGCGCGGCCGTCTGCGCAGGCACGGCTCGGGTGTGATCGCCGTGGACGCGGTCTACGGCGTCGACGGCGCGGTCTGCCCGCTGGCGGAGATGGCCGCGACGGCGCGGGAGTACGAGAGCCTGCTGGTGGTGGACGAGTCGCACGCGCTCGGCACGCACGGGCCGCACGGCGAGGGGCTGGCCGCGCGGGTGGGCGCCGACTTCAGGACGGCCAGCCTGGCCAAGGCGATACCGGGGCGGGCGGGGCTGATCGTCTGCGACCGTCCGGAGTTCGTGCCGTATTTCCGGGCGGAGGCCTTTCCCGCGGTGTTCAGCTCGCCGCTGCAACCGCACGACGTCGCCGGGCTGGCCGCGGCGCTGGCGCTGGTGCGCGAGGAGGACTGGCGGCGTACCCGGCTGCGCGAGATCACCCGCCGGCTGCGCCAGGAGATCACCACGCTCGGCTACGCCCCCGAGCCCGGCCACGCCCACATCCTCGCGCTGGGCGCGCGCAGCAGGACCGACGTCCTGCTCGCCCGCGACCTGCTGGAACAGCGCGGAGTCTACGCCTCGGTCTGCTTCCCGCCCTCCGGCTCGCACGAGCGCGGCCTGGTGCGCCTGGCCCTGCACGCGGCCCTGTCCGACCAGGACGTGGACCGCGTGGTGGGCGCCTGCCGCGACATCCGCACGCTGTGCGGCTTTTGAGCGGGTACGGCGGGCCTCAGGTCAGACCGCCACCGCCGAGTGGTTGAGCCGCTGGAAGACCTCGGCGGAGGCGCTGGAGCGGTTGAACGTGATGAAGTGGATGCCCGGCGCGCCCTCGTCGAGCAGCCGCTGGCACAGCTCGGCGCCGTGGTCGATGCCCAGCCGCCGCACCGCCGCGGGGTCGTCGGCCACGGCCTCGAAACGCGCGGCCACGTCCGGCGGGAACGGCGCCCCGGACAACTGCTCGGAGCGGGCGATCGTGCTCATCTGGGTGACGGGCATGATGCACGGGATGATCGGGGTGGCGCAGCCCTTGGCCGCCACCCGGTCACGCAGCCGCAGGTAGTCCTCGGCCTGGAAGAACATCTGGGTGATCGCGTAGTCGGCGCCCGCGCGGCACTTCTGCACGAAGTAGTCGGTGTCGGACTCGATCGACGGCGAGCGGGGGTGCTTGTAGGGGAAGGCGGCCACGCCCACGCAGAAGTCTCCGGCCTGGCGGATCAGCCGGACCAGTTCCTCGGCGTAGAGGACGCCTTCCGGGTGCTGGACCCACTCGGCGCCCGGGTCGCCGGGAGGGTCGCCGCGCACGGCCAGGATGTTGCGCACCCCGGCGTCGGCGAAGCGGCCCACCAGGTGGCGCAGTTCGCGGATGGAGTGGTTGACGGCGGTGAAGTGCGCCACCGGGGTGAGCGTGGTCTCGTGGGCGACGCGTTCGACGATGTCGACGGTGCGGTCGCGGGTGGTGCCGCCCGCGCCGTACGTCACGGAGACGAAGGTGGGACGGAGCGACTCCAGCTCGCGGATGGCTCGCCACAGCTGCCGCTCGCCTTCGTCGGTCTTCGGCGGGAAGAATTCGAAGGAGAACGACCGTCCACCGGAGGCGAGCAGCTCGCGCACGGTGGGAACACGATCGGGCAGGATGGAGGGTCGACCAAGCGCCATGCACCAAGGTTACCGCCCGCGGATCGAGCGGAGATCGAAGCCTGGTCCACCGCCCGTTAGTCTCATGAGCATGACCACTGACGCCCTGCGCCAGCAGGTGGACCGTTCGCTCAGGCAGTTCGTCGGCCGGCAGGAGCCTGCCCTCGGCGACCCCGACCTGGAGCCGCTGCTGGCGGCGGCGAACGACCTGCTGTCGGGGGGCAAGCGGCTGCGCCCGGCGTTCTGCTACTGGGGCTGGCGCGGCGCGGGCGGCGAGGACGGGCCCGGCATCTTCGCCGCGGCGGCCTCACTGGAGCTGCTGCAGGCCAGCGCGCTGGTCCACGACGACGTCATGGACAAGAGCGATCTGCGCCGCGGCATGCCGTCGGCGCACCGCCGTTTCCAGGCGCTGCACGAGAAGGCCGGCTGGCACGGCGCGGCCGAGCAGTTCGGCGAGGGCGCCGCGATCCTGCTGGGCAACCTGCTGCTCATCTGGTCGGGCGAGATGTGGCGCACCAGCTCGCTGCCGCCGGAGTCGCTGGCGGCCGCGCAGCCGTTGCACGACCACATGCGCACCGAGCTGATGTGCGGCCAGTACCTGGACCTGCTGGAGCAGGCCCACGGCGAGAACTCCTTCGACTCGGCGCTGCGCGTGGCGCTGTACAAGAGCGGCAAGTACTCGGTGGAGCAGCCGTTGCGGCTCGGGCTCGTGCTCGCGGCCCGCAGCGCGCAGCCGTGGATCGACGAGCTCTGCGTGGAGTACGGCCGGCGCGTCGGCATCGCCTTCCAGCTGCGCGACGACATCCTGGGCGTGTTCGGCGACCCCGCGCAGACGGGCAAGCCGGCCGGGGACGACCTGCGCGAGGGCAAGCGGACGATGCTGGTGGCCAAGACGCTGGCGGCCGCCTCTTCCGACGACGCCCAGATCGTGCGCCGCCTGCTGGGTGATCCGGCGCTGGACGAGCAGGGGGTGGCGACGCTGCGCGGCATCATCGCCGACACCGGGGCGCTGCAGGAGTGCGAGGACCTGATCGCGTCCTACCTGGACGAGGCGCTCGCGGCGCTGGCCAGGGCGCCGATCACGGAGGAGGCGCGGGCGGCGCTGGACGGCCTGGCCGTCGCCGCCACGTCCCGCAAGTCCTGACCTTCCTGATCGCCCGCTCCAGGCACTCCGGCAGAAGGGCGAAGCCGTACGTCTGACCGACGCACGGCCCCGAACACCTACCGCATCAGGCGGCGGACAGCCGCTTGGCGAACTCGGCCGCCGCGGCGCCCGGGTCGGGCGCCTCGGTGATGGCACGGACGACCACGGCGCGGCGCACCCCGTAGGAGAGCACCTCGTCGAGGTTGTCCAGGTCGATGCCGCCGATGCCGAACCACGGCCGGTCCGTGCCGAGCGCCGCCGCGTGCCTCAGCAGCGCGGGTCCGGGCGCGTGGCGTCCGGGCTTGGTCGGCGTCGGCCAGATCGGGCCGCAGCAGTAGTAGTCGACGCCCGGCTCCACCGCGGCGGCGGAAGCCTCCGCGGCGGAGTGGGTGGACCGTCCGATGACGATGTCGTCGCCGAGGATCTCTCGCGCGACCGTCACGGGAAGGTCGTCCTGCCCCAGGTGGAGCACGTCTGGTCGGGCCGCGTAGGCGATGTCGGCCCGGTCGTTGACGGCGAGCAGTTTGCCGTGCCGGTCGCAGGCGTCGCGGAAGACCTCGAGCAGCGCGAGCTCTTCGCGCGCCTCGAGTCCCTTCTCCCGCAACTGGACGATGTCCACGCCGTTGGCCAGCACGGCGTCGAGGAAGTCGGCCAGGTCGCCGCGCCCTCGCCGCCCGTCGGTGCAGAGGTAGAGGCGGGCCTCAGAAACCGAGGGCTTGGGCACGCCGCTTGACCTCTGTGTGTCTACCGGCCTTGATCGCGTCAACGGGCGATCCTGGCAGTGAGTCATCTGGGGTGAAGAGCCAGCGCAGGGCTTCGGCCTCGTCGTAGCCGGCGTCCTGCAGCACGGTGAGCGTGCCTGGCAGGCCCTTCATCACTTCCTTTCCGTCGAGGAAGACCGCGGGCACCTGGGGCCCGCCGCTGCCTCGCCGTACGCCGAGGAGCTTGTGGTCTTTGAGGAGCTGCTTGGCCCGCCCGATCGTGAGATCCAGGCGCGCGGCCACTTCGGGGAGAGTGAGCCACTCGCTGACGAGCTGGTCGGTCTCCCGGTCGATCTGTGCAACAGAAAGCGTCACGAAACCACAACTACCACATGGAGTGCTTGCTCAAACAACACAATCTCGTAGGGTCACATCCGGATCTACCAGGCGTTCCACATCAAGACGGGCGCCAGCCTCGATGAGACGGCGGCCCTGGACGAGGTCGCGGGGCCGATCGGCGGCCAGCACGGCGGTGATCCGATCTTCTGAGGTCAGCCACACCGCCGACCACTTCTGCCCCTCGCGGTACACGACCCGGCCGCCCGCCGGGTGGTATCCGGCGTACTGCAGCATGTGACCGAACTGCTCCGACCAGAAGTACGGCACCGGGTCGTAGACCGCCTTCTCGCCCAGCAGCGTGGCGGCGGCGACGTCGGGAGAGTTGAGCGCGGTGTCCCAGTGCTCGACCCGCATCCGGGTCTGGAACCGGCGCGACCACCAGTTGGCGCAGTCGCCGACGGCCACCACGCCGGGCAGGGAGGTACGCAGGTGCTCGTCGGTGACGACGCCGTTGTGCAGGTCGATGTCGGCGTCGGCGAGCCATTCGAGCACCGGGCGGGCGCCGATGCCGGACACCACCACATGGGCGGGCACGAACTCGCCGCCGACCAGCTCCACACCGCCTTCGACGACCTCGCTGACCATCGTGCCGAGCCGCAGGTCGACGCCCTCGTACCAGGGCAGCGTGCGCGCGCCCATCTCGCCGATCGCGTGCGACAGCGGCGTTCCCGCCGCCTCGATCACGGTGACCACGCAGCCCGCCTTGCGCGCCGCGGTCGCCACCTCGGCGCCGATCCAGCCCGCGCCCACCACGGCCACCCGCGCGCCGGGCACCAGGGCGGCCCGCAGCACGTGGGCGTCGTCGAGCGTACGCAGGACCAGCTGGGGGCCCTCGCCCGGCAGCCGGATCGGCTCGGAGCCCGTCGCGATCACCAGGCCGTCGTAGGGCAGGTCGCCCTCGGTGGTCTCGACCACGCCCTCACGCAGGCTCTTCGCGGCCACGCCCGGCCGGAAGTCGGCCCGCAGGGCGGCCAGGTCGGTGTCGACGAAGCTGTCGTCGCTCGTGCCCAGCAGCACCGCCTTCGACAGGGGTGGACGGTCGTAGGGCCGGTGCCTCTCCTCGCCGAGGAGAGTGATCCTTCCTTCGAACCCGCGCCCGCGCAGCGATTCGACACTGCGTACTCCGGCCAGGCCGGCTCCCACCACCACCACGTGATCCACGGTTCCGACCATACCGGGGTCAATCGTGAGAGTGCCTGCCGAGGCCGTAGGCTGGGACCGTAAGACGCGCGGGAGTCCGGCCTTAACCGGACTGAGAGGAAGGCTTCATCGGGCCTTCGACCGCAAGACACCTGATCCGGATCATGCCGGCGTAGGGAGCGGACATGCACGTGATCGTGGGCGGCGGCGTCGTCGGGCTCAGCGTGGCCTGGCGCCTTGCCCGCTCAGGACGGCCCGTCACCGTCGTCGACCCCGCGCCCGCCTCGGGCGCCACCCACGCCGCCGCGGGGATGCTCGCGCCGGTGAGCGAGGTCACGTTCACCGAGGAGCCGTTGCTGCGCCTGGGCGCGGCCTCCCTGGCGCGCTGGCCCGGCTTCGCCGCCGAGCTGACCGCCGACGCGGGCCTCGCCGCCGGGGCGCTCGACTACCGCGCCGACGGCACGCTCGACGTGGCCTTCGGCGCCGACGACCTGGCCGTCCTGGAGGAGACGGCGGGCTTCATGGAGAAGCTGGGGCTGCGGGTCGAACGACTCAGCGGGCGCGAGTGCCGCCGCCTGGAGCCCATGCTCGCGCCGTCCGTGCGCGGCGGCCTCCTGGCGCCCGACGACGCCTGGGTGGACCCGCGCAGGGTCGCCGGCGCGCTGCTGGCCGCCTTGGAGCGCCTCGGGGTCCCGATCGTGCGGGCGCGGGTGCGCGAGCTGCTGCGCGGCGATGAGGGCGTCCAGGGGGTACGGCTGAGCCCGGGTGACACCGGTGACGGGGCGCACCGGGAGGCCGGTGGCGGCCCTTACCGGCAGGAGCGCGGCGAGCCTTACCGGGAGGAACACGGCGGCCCGTTCCGGGAGGAGCTGCGCGCCGAGCGGGTGGTGCTGGCGGCGGGAGCGTGGAGCGGGTCGCTGGCCCCGGTGCCGGTGCGGCCGGTGAAGGGGCAGATTCTTCGCCTGCGCTCGCCGGAGCCACTCCTGGGCAGGTGCGTGCGGGGCACGGTGCACGGCCTGCCCGTCTACCTGGTGCCGCGCGGCGACGGCGAGCTGGTCGTGGGAGCCACGCAGGAGGAGCTGGGCTTCGACACCCGGGTGACCGCGGGCGGGGTGTACGAGCTGCTGCGCGACGCCCGCGAGCTGGTGCCCGGGGTGACCGAGCTGGAGCTGGCGGAGGTGGTGGCGGGGCTGCGGCCCGGCACGCCGGACAACCTGCCGCTCGTCGGGCCGGGCGGTGAGCGGGGGCTGCTTCTGGCCAGCGGGCATCACCGGGGCGGGGTGCTGCTGGCTCCGCTCACGGCCGCCGTCCTCATGGGCGAGGAGCGCGAGCTGTCGTCGTTGTGCTCGCCCGCCCGGTTCGCACCCTGAACAGCCCTGCCGCCCCATACCGGCCGACCAACTACCCGCCTCCCGAAGCTCGCCTCCCCAAACCTGGCTTCCCGAATTTTCATCCCGAAGGGGGATATTTCATGAATGTGACGATCAACGGGGCCTCACATGAGGTGCCCCGCGGGACGACGGTGGCGCAGGCCGTACGGACGCTGACGGAAGCCACCAAGGGGGTCGCGGTGGCCGTGAACGACGAGGTGGTCACGCGCAGTTCGTGGGAGACCACGGCGCTGGCCGACCGCGACCGGGTCGAGGTGCTGACGGCGGTGCAGGGTGGATGAGCTGATCATCGGCGGGGAGAAGTTCGCCTCCCGCCTCATCATGGGCACCGGCGGCGCCCCCTCGCTGGACGTGCTCGACCAGGCGCTGGCCGCCTCGGGCACCGAGCTGACCACGGTGGCGATGCGGCGGCTCGACCCGTCCGCGCCCGGATCCGTGCTCGACGTGCTGCGCGAGCGCGGCATCAAGGTGCTGCCCAACACCGCGGGATGCTTCACCGCGGGCGAGGCCGTGCTGACCGCCCGGCTGGCCCGCGAGGCGCTCGGCACCAACTGGGTCAAGCTCGAGGTCATCGCCGACGAGCGCACGCTGCTGCCCGACCCGATCGAGACGTTCGACGCGGCGGAGCGGCTGGTGGCCGACGGGTTCGTGGTGCTGCCCTACATCGGCGACGACCCCGCGCTGGCCCGCCGCCTGGAGCAGGCCGGATGCGCGGCGGTCATGCCGCTCGGCGCGCCCATCGGCTCGGGGCTCGGCATCCGCAACCCGCACAACATCGAGCTCATCGTCGAGGCCGCCTCCGTGCCGGTCATCCTCGACGCCGGGATCGGCACCGCCAGCGACGCCGCGCTCGCCATGGAGCTGGGCTGCGACGCGGTGCTCCTGGCCACCGCCGTGACCAGGGCGCAGCGGCCCGAGCTCATGGCCGCGGCGATGAGGCAGGCCGTCCAGGCGGGCCGGTTGGCGCGCCAGGCCGGGCGCATCCCCCGCCGCCGCTATGCTGAAGCGTCCTCGCCCATGCACCCTTAGTGACGACGGAGTGCCACGTAATGGCATCGGTTTCGGATGGTCAGGCCCCTCCAGTGGCAAAACGACCGTAAACTCGGCCACGTGGACACGACGACCGCGGACCCTCTCGTCGGGCGACTGCTCGACGGGCGCTATCGCATCGAGTCCCGGATCGCCCGGGGCGGGATGGCGACCGTCTACCTGGCGCTCGACGTCAGGCTCGACCGCACGGTAGCGCTGAAGGTCATGCACCGCTCGCTGGCCGAGGACCCCGCGTTCGTGCGCCGGTTCATCGGCGAGGCCAAGTCCGTGGCCAGCCTCTCCCATCCCAACGTCGTGCACGTCTTCGACCAGGGCACCGACGGCGACGTCGTCTACCTGTCGATGGAGTACGTGCCGGGCAAGACGCTGCGCGACATCCTGCGCGAGCGGGTCAGGCTGCCCGCCCGCGAGGCCCTGGAGATCATGATCCCGGTGCTGGCCGCGCTCGGCGCCGCCCACCAGAGCGGGATGGTCCACCGCGACGTCAAGCCGGAGAACGTCCTGCTGACCGACGACGGCCGGGTCAAGGTCGTCGACTTCGGCCTGGCCCGCGCCATCGAGGCCACGAACCAGACCCGCACCGGCGTGATGATCGGCACGATCGGCTACATGTCGCCCGAGCAGGTGACGACCGGCGGCGCCGACGTGCGCAGCGACGTCTACGCCGCGGGGATCATGCTGTTCGAGCTGGTCACCGGGCAGCAGCCCTACGACGGCGAGACGCCCATGTCGGTGGCCTACCGGCACGTGCACGACAGCGTGCCGCCGCCGTCGTCGCTGGTGCATGAGACGCCGCCGCTCATCGACACGCTCGTCACCCACGCCACCGCCCGCGATCCGCAGGACCGTCCGGCCGACGCCACCGCGATGCTGGTCGCGGCCGTCGACGCCCACCGGATGCTGCCGAGGCAGAGCACCCCGCCGCACGCCCCGCCCCACAGCGGGGCGCACGCCCGCATGTCGGGCCCGCAGCATGTGCCGCCGCCCAGCCACACGCTCATCCAGCCGCGCGCCGACCTCCACACCGCCCCGCCCGCGCCGCCGCGCGGGTCGCGCGGCGGTGGCAAGGGGTTCAGGCCCAGCTGGTTCCTCATCGGGCTGGCCACCGTGATGGTCGCCGCGATCGCGATGACCGGCGCGTACTTCGCGCAGACCCGCTACGTCAAGGTGCCCATCCTGATCGGGGAGAACGTCGACGTCGCCATCAAGAACGCCCAGGGGATGGGCTTCGTGGTCAAGCCCGCCGAGGGCCGCCACGACGAGAAGTACGGCAAGGGGCTCGTGCTCAGCACCGACCCCGTCGCCGGGTCGGAACTGGCGGAGGGCTCGACGCTGACGATCGTGCCGTCGCTGGGGCCGAAGCGCGTGGCCGTACCCAAGACCCAGGGCATGTCGGAGGCCGACGCGCGCGCGGCGCTGGCCGCGGCGGGGCTGCAGGTCGGCAACGTGCGGCGGATCGAGAACCTCCAGGTGCCCCGCAGCACCGTCATCCGCTCCTCGCCCGACGTGGGCGAGCAGGTCAAGGAGGGCTCGAAGATCGGGCTGTTCGTCAGCGCCGGGCTGATCATGCCGGACGTCGGCGGCATGCCCAAGGACGAGGCCGCCGCCTACCTGGGCGAGCGCGGGCTCGGGGTGCAGGTCAACGAGGTCGACGACGACGCCGAGCCGTGCACGGTCATCGCGCAGAGCCCCAAGGCCAAGTCCGAGGTGGACAAGGGCACGCCCGCGCAGCTCACGATCTCGCGCTGCCGCGACTTCTTCGACTGGTTCCGCGGTGATGACGACGAGGCGCGTGACGACGCCGAGTTCCGGATCGTGCCGCAGGTGATCGGCAAGACCGTCAACGACGCCAGGAGCGAGTTGTCGGCGCAGGGGTTCAAGGTCAGGGTGCGCAGCCTGATGGGCGGGGACGTGGTGCGCTTCCAGCGGCCCACGCCGAACAGCGAGCGTCCGCCGGGAGCGTTGGTGTACCTCTGGCGGTGAACCTTTCGCCGTCTGGCGCGGTATGAGGTTCATGAGAGTCGCTGGGGTGCCGGCCGCTGTGGTGGTCGTGGCCGGGTGCACGTCATCGGGTACGGCCGCGCCTTCTCCCACCGCCTTCCCCCGGGGCGATCGGCCCATGGCGCCGCTGTCCGGCGGGCCGCTGACCGGCGGCGGGTTGCGGTTGCTGGTGACCGGGGCGCGGGCGTACCTGCTGGAGGTGGACTCCGGGCGGCGGACGGCCGTCGAGGGGCTGCCGCCCGGCAGGGAGTACTGGGGGTTCGTGGCGGGGCGGACCGCGGTGGCCGCGGTCAGGCCCGGGCGGCGCGATCCCGGGCGGGTCTATGTGCTCGACGGCGCGCGGGCACGGGCGCTGGCGGACGGGGTGTGGGCGTTCGCCTCGCGCGACGGGCGCGGGGTGTGGGTGACGCGGCCGGCCGGGTCTCGGTGCGAGCTGCGCGAGTATTCCTTCGCCGGTACGGCTTCGCGACCCGGCTTTCCGGTCGGCTGTGACGAGGTGCCCTTCGCCGACTCCGTGCTCGGGCTGCTGGCCAACCGGAACGACGGGACCATGGCCGTGCTCTCTCGTGACGGCGGGCGGCCGTTGAGCGTGTCCCGGGGTGAGCCCGGGTGGCAGGTGCTGGGGACCACGCGAGATCAGGCGTTGGCGCTGGTGAGCTCTCTCGGGGCCGGCGGGCGCGAGTCGCCGGCGTTGCTGGATCCGGCTACCCGGCGGGTCACCCCGGTGCGGTCTCCGGCCACCGAGGGGCGTGCCGCGGAGGCGGTGCCCGGCCCGGACGGGCGGCTGCTGGCCGTCCGGTTCGTGGATCCGGCGTTTCCCGGGCCCCGGCAGTATCTGGACGTGTGGGTGCTGGATGTCGAAACGCTCCGGTGGACCCGGCTGCCGTCGATGCCGGTGCCCGCCTCGATCAAGACCGCGTCCATGGCGTGGACCCCGGACGGGCGGCTGGTGCTGACGGGGGACTACGTGATGACGGACAAGGTGTATCCGGCCGAGTCGGACTACGCGTCGATGGTGGTGGACTGGCGGCCGGGTGAGGGTGCTCTGCGGGTGAAGCGGCTGCCGGTCGCGCGGGGCGAGATCGCCGTCCTCGCCCCACGCTGACCGCTCCCCCGCTACCCCTGCCGCCCCGCGCTCCGCGGGCTCGCCGGGCCGTCCGGTTGGTCCGGGCAGAGGACCGACTCCGCGGCCTTGGAGATGGCCCTGACCACGTTCAGGCTCTGCTCGGCGTCCAGCGTGGTGGAGATCGCGAAGTGCTTGCGCCCGTCGCGGGTGCTGATGGTCGCCGAGGTGAAGCCGGGGGCGCCGCCGTTGGTCTGCACGATCTGCCCGCCGCACGGCGGTGACGGCATCGGAGGCGCGCCCTCGGGCGGGTCGGTGATCACCCGCTGGAGGTCGGCCGGCAGGAGCCTGCCCTGGAGGAAGGCCCGCCGGTAGGTGCTCAGGTCGCGGGCCGTGGAGATGACGCCGCCGGCGCCGTGTCCCCAGCTGGCGTTCAGGCGGTCCATGTCGTGGAGCCTGCCGTCGGGGCCGGGCGCGTAGCCGTGGCCGCGCGGGCCCTTGATGGCCTGCGGCGGCCGGATCGGCAGGTAGGTGTCGCTCATCCCCAGTGGCCGGAACAACCGCCGCTCGAACTCGGCCGCCAGGCTCCTGCCCGCGATCCGCTCGATGATCATGGTGAGCAGCGTGTAGTTGGCGCTGGAGTAGGAGAACTTCTCCCCCGGCTCGCCGGTACGCGGCTGCGCCCGCGAGAGCTTGAGCAGGTCGGCCGGGCGGTGGTAGGTGGTGAAGTCGAAGACGTCGACGAGCTCCGGCCTGAACCACTCCGGTATGCCGGAGGTGTGCCTGATCAGCTGCCGCACGGTGATCTCGCCGGCCCGTTCGACCAGGTCCTTCTCGGCCACGACCGGCAGCACGTCGGCGACCTTGTCGTCCAGGCCGAGCCTGCCCTCCTTGACGAGCTGAAGGATCACGGTGGCGGTCATCCCCTTGGTCTGGGAGCCGATCCGGTAGCGGGCGTCGGTCGGGATCTTCCCGCCCTTCCCGCCGAGCAGCCGCGACCCGGCGCTGCTCCGGCCGACGCGCCTGCCGTCCACGTAGAGCTCTCCGATCGCCCCCAGCACCCCGTCGGCGTCGGCCAGTTCGGCGATGGCCCGCCGTACGTCACCCGTGCGGGCGTCGGCCCCGGCGGTGGCGGGCTGGGCCAGACCTAGCGCGAGAGCGGCACCGGCCAGTCCCGCGGTCACACGTTTCCCCACAGTGGGTCCTTTCCACGTCCGGCGGCCTGAGGGGTGTCCCTCAGGCCGAGGTCGAGGATCTTTGTAGGCCCACCGGTGCTAAGTGCCGATAAGTCAGGCGGTCAGGGCGCGTTCCAAGGGGGTGCGGAAGCGGGGAGTCACCTTGGCGCCGTCCAGCCAGGTGGCCAGGCCCGCCGCCTCCGACTCGATGGCGGAGCGGGCCTCGGAGCCCACGTCGGACAGCAGGCGCCAGACGATCTCGCCGTCCGCCCGGGTCGCCCAGCCGCCCACCACCTGGCCGTTCCACCACACGGTCGGGCCCACGTTGCCGCTGCGGTCGAACAGGTCGGCGCGGTGCTCCTGGGGGAGGTACCAGTCGCGTCCCTGCCAGCCCATCGGGGTCGGGTCCAGCGCGGGGAGCAGCGCCGCCCACGGCTCGGGTGACGGGGACGCCAGATCGCCGGGGAGGACGTAGCCGGTGCCCTCGTCCAGTTCGACCCGCACCGCGTCCAGCGCCTTCAGCGCGCGGCGGGTGTCGCCCAGCGTCCAGCCGGTCCACCACTTGATGTCGGCCTCGGTCCCCGGGCCGAAGGCCCGCAGCCACCGCTCCACGAGCGCGGACTGGGCCTCCTCCACCGGCAGGCCGGGCATCGGGCCGCCCAGAGCCCACCTGTGCTGGCCGCTGATCCACGTGCCCGCCGGGCGGCCGCGGCGCACCACCGTGCCGTCCATGGCCATCAACGTCAGCAGGCGCGTGGCCACTCCCTGGCGGGTCTCTTGACGGGTGCCGGGGGCGTACACGATCTGCCGGCGCAGTTCGGGCACGACGGCGCCGAGTTCGGTGGCGGCGGCCTCGCCGAGCTCGCCCAGGGCCGTGACCACCGCGGCCTCCGCGGCGGCGATCCACTCCTCGTCGTACGGCCCGCCCTCGGCGAAGTGCTTGACCAGCACCCTGCGCTCCCTGGCGGCGATGGCCACGGTCGAGGAGTGGTGCACGACGGGTACGAGCGCCTCGGGCACGACGAAGACGGTGCGCCGCATGCCGGTCATCCGCACGAGGGTCCGGTCGGCGTAGAGGGCCTTCTCCACGGCCGAAACCGTGGGCAGGGCGAGGCGGGCGCCCGCCGACAGGAACACGGTCGCGGGGTCGGTCGCGTGGAGTGCCACGACCGACTCCACGACCTGCTCGACGCCGGCCGCCTTGCGCGCCAGCGCATGCCGTGCGCCCAGGCGGGCGCGCCGCTGCAGCGCCGTGATCCGCTCCACGAGTGCCTCCGTCCTTTCGCCGAGGCCACCATCGCACACAACGCG
Source organism: Nonomuraea sp. NPDC050547 (assembly GCF_044457345.1). Taxonomy (NCBI): domain Bacteria; kingdom Bacillati; phylum Actinomycetota; class Actinomycetes; order Streptosporangiales; family Streptosporangiaceae; genus Nonomuraea; species Nonomuraea sp. NPDC050547. Next base: position 414,981 of record NZ_JBITGW010000001.1, on the reverse strand, counting down.
CTCCTCAGCCGCATGGGCTTGGCACAACGCACAAGCTGATCGCGTACGGCACGCGCCGGCTTCGGACGTCTGGCGGCTAGACCGGCCACGAGGCCGCTGGGTGTACTGAAACGGCACTCAGGCACCGCGCTGCCCGCCACCGGGCAGACCTACGGGCCCCGTCCCCGGCGAAGGAGCCTGCATGACCCTGATGTTCCTGAACGGCGGCGCCATGCGGGGCGGACCGCTGCACCATCTGCTCGGCGACGCGCCACTCGTGGCCGAGACCCGGACGGCGGCCAAGTACCGCTTCTACTCCGTCGGCGGCCGCTGCCCCGCGCTGTACCCGGTCTCGCACGGCGGCGCCGAGATCGACGGCGAACTGTACGACCTGGACCTGGACCGGCTGCGTGACCAGGTCCTCCCGGCCGAGCCGCCGGAGCTGGAGCTGGGGGTGATCGAGCTGGCCGACGGCAGGTCGGCGCTGGCCATGCTGCTGCGCCGGCCGAACACCTCGCACGCCGAGCTGGCCGACATCACCGACTTCGGTTCCTGGACGACCTACAAGGAGAGAGCGTGAGGTTCGACGTCAACTGCTCCATCCTGTTCACCGGCCTCCCCCTGCTGGAGAGGCCGGCCGCGGCCAAGGCCGCCGGGTTCGAGGGGGTGGAGTTCTGGTGGCCGTTCGCGGCCGCCGTACCGGATGACCATGAGGTGGACGCGTTCGTCGCCGCGGTCGAGGACGCGGGGGTGCGGCTGGTCGGGCTGAACTTCGCCGACGACATCGCCGAGGGCGGGCGCGGGCTGTTCTCGCGGCCCGCCGACCGGGCGCGGCTGCGCGACAACCTCGACGTCGCGGTCGGCATCGCGCAGCGGCTGGGCTGCACGGCGCTCAACGCCCTGTACGGCAACCGCGTCACCGGCCAGGAGCGGCAGCAGGACGCGCTGGCGCTGGAGAACCTGGCGCTGGCCGCGCGCAAGGCGGCGGCGATCGGCGCGGTGGTGCTGGTCGAGGCGCTCAACAGCTACGAGTCACCGTCCTACCCGCTGGTGTCGGTGAAGGGCGCGATCGACGTGATCGAGAACGTCGGGGAGCCGAACGTGCGCTTCCTGTGCGATCTGTACCACCTGGCCCGCATGGGCGAGGACCTGACCGCGGCTCTCGCACATCCGCTGGTCGGCCACGTCCAGATCGCCGACGCGCCGGGCCGGGGCCGTCCGGGGACCGGGGAGATCCCGCTCAGGAACCTCCTGGACGGCTACGACGGCTGGGTGGGGCTGGAGTACAAGGACCCCGGCCTCGACTTCGACTGGATCAAGGAGTTCAGCTAGTGAAGATCGGTTTCATCGGGCTCGGGATCATGGGCAGGCCCATGGCCGGGCATCTGGTCAAGGCCGGACACGAGGTGACGGGCTACGACCTCAACCCCGTGGAGTTCGGGGGCGCCCTCGCGGGCGGCGTGGCCGAGGCGGTGAGCGGGGCGGACGTGGTGATCACGATGCTGCCCGCCGACCCGCAGGTCGAGGCCGTCTTCCCGGAGATCGCGGCGAACGCCCGGCCGGACGCCCTGTACATCGACTTCTCCACCATCACCCCGCGGACCTCGCAGAAGGTCGCCCAGCGGTGGAAGCGCAGCCTCGACGCCCCGGTCTCCGGCGGGGAGAAGGGCGCGGCCGACGCGGTCCTGTCGATCATGGTGGGCGGCTCGGCGGACGACTTCGAGGCCGCGAGGCCGGTCTTCGAGGCCGTCGGCACGACGTACAAGCTGGTCGGCGGCCCGGGGGCCGGCCAGTACGTGAAGGCCGCCAACCAGCTCGTCGTCGGCGGCACCTACGCGCTCGTCGCCGAGGCGATCGTGCTGATGGAGGCCGCGGGCGTGGACGCCGCCGCGGGCCTGGACGTGCTCGCCGGCGGCCTGGCCGGCAGCCGCATCCTGGAGCTCAAGCGCGTCTCGATGCTGGCCCGCGACTTCCGGCCGGGCTTCCGCGTCGACCTGCACCACAAGGACATGGGCATCATCCTCGACGCCGCCCGCGGCGCCGGGGTGGCCGTCCCGATGGGCGCGCTGACCGCGCAGCTCATCGCCGCCGCGCGGGCGCAGGGCCACGGCGGCCTCGACCACTCCGCCCTGCTCAAGGTCGTCGAAGGGCTCAGCCGATGAAGATGCCGGCGATGGAGGCAGTCGTCCACGTCCTGCGGTCGGAGGGCGTCGACGTCGCCTTCGGCTGCCCGGGCGCGGCCATCCTGCCCCTGTACAAGGCCATGGAACGGCTCGGCGGCATCGAGCACCTCATCGTCAGGCACGAGGAGGGCGCCACCCACATGGCCGACGGGTGGGCGCGCACCAACGGCCGGGTCGGCCTCGCGATCGGCACCTCGGGCCCGGCGGGCACCAACATGATCACCGGTCTGTACACCGCGATCGCCGACTCGATCCCGATGATCTGCGTCACCGGCCAGGCCGCCTCGGCCAAGCTGCACCAGGAGGCGTTCCAGGCGGTCGACATCGTGGAGATCGCCAAGCCCGTCACCAAGTGGGCCGTGCAGATCAAGGAGGCCGCGCAGGCACCCTGGATCTTCCGCGAGGCCTTCCGCATCGCGCGATCGGGCCGTCCGGGGCCGGTCCTGATCGACATCCCGGTGGACATCGCCAAGCAGGAGATCGAGTACGACCCGGCCATCGACGCCCCGCTGCCCGTCACCCGGGCGCACCCGCACCCGCCGCGGGTCGAGCGCGCCCTGGACATGCTGCTGGCCGCCGAGCGGCCCATCATCCTGGCCGGCGGCGGCGTCATCCTCGCCGACGCCTCGCCGGAACTGGCCGAGCTGGCCGAGCTGCTGCAGATCCCGGTGCAGGCCACGCTCATGGGCAAGGGCTCCATCGACGAGGACCACCCGCTGTACTGCGGCATGACCGGCATCCAGACCTCCCAGCGGTACGGCAACGCCTCCTTCCTGGAATCGGACCTGGTGCTGGCGCTCGGCGCCCGCTTCGGCGACCGGCACACCGGCACCCTCGACGTCTACCGGGGGTCGCGGAAGTTCATCCACGTGGACATCGAGCCGACCCAGATCGGCCGGGTCTTCGGCCCCGACCTGGGCGTCGTTTCCGACACGCGGCTGTTTTTGCGGGCGGTCACCGCGCTGGCGCGCGAGCGCGGCGTGAGCCGTACCCCGGGGGCGTGGGTGGAGCGGGTGCGGGAGCTCAAGCGCACGCTCACCCGCCGCGAGGACTTCGACGAGGTGCCGATCAAGGCTCCGCGCGTCTACAAGGAGATCAACGAGTACTTCGACGACGAGACCTACTTCGTCACCGCGATCGGCCTCTACCAGATCTGGGGCGGCCAGCACCAGAAGGCCGGCAAGCCGCGCCGCTACCAGGTGTGCGGGCAGGCCGGGCCGCTCGGCTGGGAGATCCCGGCGGCCATCGGCGTGAAGAAGGCCAGGCCGGAGGCCACCGTCGTGGGAGTCGTGGGCGACTACGGCTTCCAGTTCCTGGTCGAGGAGCTGGCGGTGGCGGCGCAGTACAACGTGCCGTTCGTGCTGGTGATGCTCAACAACGAGTACCTGGGTCTGATCCGGCAGGCCTCGATCGGCTACGACATGAACTACGAGGTGAACATCCACTACGACGCGTTCGGCTCGGACAACGTCAAGATCATGGAGGCGTACGGCTGCGCCGGCACGCGCGTCTTCGACCCGGCCCAGATCCGTTCCTCGCTGGAATGGGCCACGAAGGAGGCCGAGCGGACCTCGCGGCCCGTGCTGGTCGAGATCATGATCGAGCGTGAGGCCAACACCCCGCACAGCCTGTCGTCCATCGACGCGGTGAGGGAGTTCGAACCCCTTCCGGAGCAGGTGTGATGATAGGCACGCCTTCCTGCCCGCTCGCACCGGGCAGGAAGGCGCGTCCGGCCATTCTGTAACAGCTCGCGAGGAGTTCGTAGTGGTGGAGCACGTGCTTGTTGCCCCCGACAAGTTCAAGGGGTCGCTCACGGCGGCCGAGGTGGCCTCCCGGGTCAGCGCCGGCCTGGGTGTCGCGACGGTCGAGCTGCCCGTGGCCGACGGCGGCGACGGAACCGTCGATGCCGCCGTGGCCTGCGGTTTCGAGCGCGTGCCCCTGACCGTCACCGGTCCCACCGGCGAGCCCGTCGAGGCCGCGTACGCCTGGCGGGCGCCGGTCGCCGTCGTCGAGATGGCCGAGGCGTCCGGGCTGCGCAGGCTGCCCGGCGCGCCGGACGCGCTCGGCGCCACCAGCTACGGCACCGGCGAGCTGATCGCGGACGCGGTCAAGCGGGGCGCCACGCGCGTCGTGCTGGGCATCGGCGGCAGCGCCTGCACCGACGGCGGCGCCGGGATGGCGCGTGCGCTGGGCGCCCGGTTCCTGGACGAGGCGGGTGCGGAGCTGCCGGAGGGCGGGGCGGCGTTGCGGAACCTGGCGAAGATCGATATGTCCGCTTTTATCGAGCTTTCTGGGGTCGAGGTGGTGGTCGCCAGCGATGTCGACAACCCGCTGCTCGGCCCGCACGGCGCCGCCGCCGTCTACGGGCCGCAGAAGGGCGCCTCGCCCGAGGACGTCCAGGTGCTGGAGGCCGGGCTGTCGCGGCTGGCCGCCCGCGCCGCCGCCACGCATGGCCTGGTCGGCGCGGTGGAGCACGACGGCACGCCCCGGCCGATGGGCGTCGCGGGCGCGCCCGGCGCGGGCGCGGCGGGCGGGGTCGGGTTCGCCGCCCTCGCCTTCCTGAGGGCCGAGATCCAGCCGGGCATCGAATACCTGCTCGACCTGCTCGGCTTCGGCGAGCACGTGCGCGGCGCCCGCCTCGTCGTCACCGGCGAGGGCTCGCTCGACGAGCAGTCGCTGCGCGGCAAGGCTCCCGTGGGCGTCGCCAGGGCCGCGGCCAGGGCGGGCGTGCCGGTCGTGGCCGTCTGCGGGCGGCGCACGCTCACCGACGAGCAGCTCAGCGCCGCCGGGATCCGCGCCGCCTACGCGCTCAGCGACATCGAGCCCGACCTGGACCGCTGCATGGCCGAAGCCGGCCCACTGCTCGAACGGCTGGCGGCGCGCATCGCCGCCGACTGGAGGTGAGATGGACGACCTGGTGATCCGGTCGCGGCGCGTGGTGACCCCGGAGGGGGTCCGCGCGGCGGCGGTGGCCGTACGGGAGGGGAAGATCGCGGCGGTGCGCCCGCACGAGGCGAGCACGCCCGCGGCCACCGAGCTCGACCTCGGCGAGGTGGCCCTGCTGCCCGGCCTGGTCGACACCCATGTGCACGTCAACGAGCCGGGCCGCACCCACTGGGAGGGGTTCGCCTCGGCGACGCGCGCTGCCGCGGCGGGCGGCGTCACCACGATCGTGGACATGCCGCTCAACTCGCTGCCGCCGACCGTGACGCCCGCCGCGCTCGCCGCCAAGCGGGCCGCCGCCGCCGGGCAGTGCTTCGTGGACGTCGGGTTCTGGGGCGGGGCGGTGCCCGGCAACGTCAAGGAGCTGCGGCCGCTGCACGAGCTGGGCGTGTTCGGCTTCAAGTGCTTCGTGTCGCCGTCGGGCGTGGAGGAGTTCCCGCCGCTGTCGCTCGACGAGGTACGCCTCGCGCTGGCCGAGATCGCCGCGTTCGACGGCCTGATGATCGTGCACGCCGAGGACCCCGCGCTGCTGGCCGACCCGGCCGGCCCGAGCTACCCCGAGTTCCTCGACTCGCGCCCCGGCTCGGCCGAGCGCAGCGCCGTCGAGCAGGTGATCAGGCTCACCCGGGAGACCGGCGCGCGCACGCACATCCTGCACGTCTCCAGCGCCGGCTGCCTGGAGCCGCTGCGCGCCGCCCGGGACGAGGGCCTGCCGATCACCGCCGAGACCTGCCCGCACTACCTGACCATCGCCGCCGAGCAGGTGCCCGAGGGCGCGACCGCGTTCAAGTGCTGCCCGCCCATCCGCTCGGCCGCCAATCGCGACCTGCTCTGGCAGGGACTCGCCGACGGCGTGCTGACCTGCGTCGTCTCCGACCACTCGCCGTCGCCGGCGGACCTGAAGGTGCCCGACTTCGCCGCCGCGTGGGGCGGCATCGCCTCGCTGCAGCTCGGGCTGAGCGCCGTCTGGACCGAAGGATCGCGCCGCGGGTACGGCCTGGCCGACCTCACCCGCTGGATGGCGGAGAATCCCGCCCGGCTGGCCCGCGTCCCCGGCAAGGGCGCCATCCGCCCCGGGTACGACGCCGACCTGGTCGCCTTCGACCCCGAGGCCGGTCACCGGGTCGACGCCCTCGCCCTTCACCACAAGAACCCCGTCACCCCCTACCACGGGCGCGCCCTGCGGGGCGTCGTCCGCACCACCTGGCTCCGCGGTCGGCGCGTCGACGTGACGGCGGGGCCGTTCGGAACCTTTCTGCAGTTGGGAGCACACTGAATGCCCGCCTTCACCAGACTTCCCGACCTCGCCCTGCGCGGGTACGGCGGCGCCGTCATCGCCGCGAGCGACGAGTCGTTCGCCGAGAAGGAGGCGCTCGTCCGGCCGGGCAGACCGGCCTTCCAGGCGGAGACGTTCGGCAACAAGGGACAGGTGTACGACGGCTGGGAGACCCGCCGCCGCCGCACGCCCGGTCACGACTGGGCGATCATCCGGCTGGGGCTGCCCGGCACGGTGCGCGGCGTGGTGATCGACACGGCGTGGTTCAAGGGGAACTTCCCGCCGCACGCCTCGGTGGAGGCGTGCGAGGTGACCGGGACCCCGTCTCCGGAGGAGCTGGCGACGGCCGGATGGGTGGAGATCGTGCCGCGCGCCGACCTCAAGGGCGATGCCGAGCATCACTTCGAGGTGCGCGACGAGCGCCGCTACACCCATGTGCGGCTGAACATGTACCCCGACGGGGGGATCGCCCGGCTGCGCGTGCACGGCGAGGTACGCCCTGACCTGTCGCTGTATGACGGGCTGAGCCTCGACCTGGCCGCGCTGGCCAACGGCGCGGTGGTGACCGGGTGCTCGAACGAGTTCTACTCCGCGCCCCACAACGCCATCGCCCCCGGTCTGGCCAGGCACCAGGCGGAGGGCTGGGAGACCGCGCGGCGGCGCGACGAGGGCAACGACTGGATCGAGGTGCGCCTGGCCGGGCGGGGCGTCATCGGGCTGGCCGAGATCGACACGACGAACCTGCTGTTCAACGCGCCGGGCGCGATCAGGCTGCGGGGCAGGGACGGCGAGGGCGACTGGTTCGACCTGCTCCCCCGGACCGGCCTGCAGCCCGACACCCCGCACCGCTTCCGGGTCGGGGAGGCCCGGCCCGTCACCCACGTGCGGGCCGACATCTACCCGGACGGCGGCCTGGCCAGGATCCGCCTGCACGGCAACCTGGCGTGAGACGCCTTATGCCATCGCCGCGTCCGTGGTGACCCGGCGGCGTTCGGCCACGGAGGAGCCCAGGGCGACCAGGGTGCTCAGGGCCACGCACAGGCCGATGGCGGGCTGGGCGCCGACGCGCTCCACGAGCCAGGCCACGGTCATCCCGGCGGCGCCGTAGCCGAGCCCTCCGGCGGCGTACATGCCGGAGAAGCCCACGGCCCACTGCGACTCCGGCAGCCGGTCCTGCAGCGACACCGCGCGGGCGGTCAGGGCGGGCGTCTGCAGGAGGCCGGCGACCGCGAACAGGGCCACGACCAGGCCGAGCACCGGGACCAGCGTGGCCGCGCCCAGCGCGAGACCGATGCCCGCCGACAGCAGCGCCGCCTGCGCCGGCGGGGTGCCCGGCCAGGCGCGGGCGCCGTACAGGAGGCCGCCGCCGATTCCGGCCAGGGTGTACGCGGTCAGGACCGGGCCGGCCAGGGCGGCGTCGGCGTCGTGCGCGGCCAGGAGGACCGGCAGCGCCAGGCTGACGGCGCCGAAGGCGAACATCATCGCCCCGTCGTACGCCATCGCGGGCCAGCTGGTGCGCCACAGGCGGGCGCGGTGGGCGGTGGCGGTCCTGGGCGGGTCGAGGAGGCGGCGTCCGGCCAGCGCTCCCGCCGCCGCCACGGCGGCCATGAGCAGGATCGGGAGGCGGGCGTCCACGACGGCCAGGAGCGCCACCACCGCGGGGGCGACGGTCCAGACGGTCGTGCCGGCCACCGATTCGAGGCTGAGCGCGGGCACGCGTCGCTCGGGTGGCGCCAGCCGTACCAGGAGGGCGCGCAGGCCGCCGTGGGCGCCCGCGGAGATCGCGCCGCCGAGCCCGGCCAGGGCGAGCATTCCCGCGGGCGTCCACCACTCCGCGCGGGGGGAGGCGGTGGCGAGCAGGGTAAGCAGGGCGAAGGCCGCGGCCTCCACACCCAGGACCAGGGCGATCTCGGAGCGGGCGGGGCGGCGGTCGAAACGCCTGCCCAGAGGGCCTGCCGCGACCGCCTCGGCGAGCGCGTGGCCGCCGCCCAGGAGGGCGCCGACGGCGTAGGAGCCGGTGGCGGCGTGCCCGAGGAAGACCAGCGCGAGCGGCGCGGCGGCCACCGGGAACCGCTGGCAGACCAGGACGGCGAACCAGACCCCGACCCCCGGCGAACGCAGTACGGCCAGATACTGTTTACCGGTCATACTTATAGACGGTAACAGTTACCGGCTATCGAGTAAACTGGTTACATGACGGAGAGCGTGGCGCCGGGAGCGTTGGAGCAGGTGCGGTCGTTCCTCAACACGTGGTGGGTGCCCAACGACACGCGGGTGGCCGAGGACAGCCTGCCCGGCACACTGGCCGATCCGGCCGACCTCGGTGAGATGTCGGAGCTCAGGGCGGCGTTGCGGGCGGCTCTGGGGGTCGAGCGGCCGGCCGTACTGGCGTCATGGCTGGAGCGGCACCCGCTGCGGGCCGGGCTCTCGTCCGACCCCGGGAGCCCGCCGCTCGTGCTGACCCCCGAGGACGGCACGGCGGCGGGCCGGGTTCTGGCGGTGGTGGCGGAGGCGGTGCGGGCCGGGCAGTGGGCGCGGCTCAAGGCCTGTCCCGACTGCTCGTGGGTCTTCTACGACCACAGCCGCAACGGCAGCCGCCGCTGGTGCGTGATGAGCCCGGGAGGTTCGGATTCGCGGGGGTGCGGAAGCATCGCGAAGGTGCGCGCCTATCGGGAGCGCAGGCGCGCCTAGCGGGTGAGGGCGTGGACGGGGCCGGAGGTGGTGGTCAGGGGGCGGCAGGTGCCGCCGCGCCGGGTGGCCACGAGCTCGGCGGCGATGGAGACGGCGACCTCCTCCGGGGTGCGGGCGCCGAGGTCGAGGCCGATCGGGGAGCGCAGGCGCGACAGTTCGGCCTCGGACAGGCCCGCCTCGCGCAGACGGCGCGACCTCTCCTCGTGGGTACGGCGCGAGCCCATCGCGCCCACGTAACCGGCTTCGGTGCGCAGGGCCCGTTCCAGCAGGGGGATGTCGAACTTCGGGTCGTGGGTCAGGACGGCGATGGCGGTGCGGGCGTCCACGGGGGTGCGCTCCAGGTAGCGGTGCGGCCAGTCGACGACCACCTCGTGGGCGTCGGGGAAGCGCTTGGGGGTGGCGAAGACCGGGCGGGCGTCGCAGACGGTCACGTGGTAGCCGAGGAAGCCACCGGCGCGGGTGAGGGCGGCGGCGAAGTCGACGGCGCCGAAGACCAGCAGCCGGGGCGGGGGCGCGTAGGTCTCTGCGAACATCCGCAGGCCGTCACAGCCCACCTCCCTGACGCCGGTCAGGCCGGTGTCCAGCATGGCCGCCGCCTCCGCCGCCACGAGGCGGCCGACGACCTGGTCGCCGGAGGCGCCGGTGACTCGCCCATCCGCCTCAACCGTCAAGGAGAAGGGGTCGCCACTGGCCGGGGGCAGGATCCGGGCCAGGGCGACCGGCTCATCGGCGGCCAGCGCCTCCAGGTAGGTGCGGAAGGCGGGCTCGGCGGTGTTCGGCCATACGAGGATCTCGATGACGCCGCCGCAGGTCAGCCCGACCGCGAACGCGTCGTCGTCGCTGTAGCCGAACGTCCGCAGCAGGGGCCGGTTCTCTTCGAGGGAGCGCAGGCACAGCTCGTACACCGCGCCTTCCACGCAGCCGCCGGAGACGCTGCCGACGGCGGTGCCGTCTTCTGCCACGGCCAGCGCGGCTCCCGGCTCGCGGGGCGCGCTGCCGCCGACCCCGACGACGGAGGCGACCGCGAACCTCCGGCCCTCCCCGGTCCAGGCCAGGAGGTCGTCGACGAGATCACGCATGGTGTCTCCCTGAGCTGTAGGCGGGGGAACGCCCGCGGGCGCTCCCCCGGGCGGAAGGGGCCTAGCCGAACAGGCCCTCGATGAACGAGATCCCGAAATAGGCCACGAAAATGGCGGTGATCAGCCACAACAGCCAGTGGATCTCGGAGAACCTGCCGCGCGCCGCCTTGATCACGGTGTACGCGACGATCCCCGCCCCGACCCCGTTGGTGATCGAGTAGGTGAACGGCATCAGGGAGATCGTGAGGAAGGCCGGAACGGCCAGCTCCAGATCGTCCCAGGAGATCTTGCGGGCGGCGGTCATCATGAGCGCCCCCACCAGCACGAGCGCGGGCGCCGCCGCCTGGGCGGGCACGACGGCGGCCAGCGGGGTCAGGAACATCGCGCCCGCGAACAACCCGCCGGTGACGAGGCTGGCGAGGCCGGTGCGAGCGCCCTCCCCGACTCCCGCCGCCGACTCCACGACGACCGTGTTGGCCGAGGCCCCGGTGGCGCCGCCGATGATGGCGCCGAAGCCGTCGATGGTGAGGATCTTGCCGATGCCCTTGATCTGCCCCTTGTCGTCGGACAGCCCGGCCTCCTCGCCGACGCCGATGATGGTGCCCATCGCGTCGAAGAAGCCCGACAGCACCAGCGTGAACAGCACCACGGTGGCGGTCAGGATTCCGGCCTGGCCGAAGCCGCCGAACAGGTCGACGGAGCCGAGCAGCCCGAAGTCGGGGGTGGCGAAGACGTCCTTGGGCATGGCCGGGGTGACGACGCCCCACTTAAGCCCGTCGACGGCGGCGTTGACGACGATGGCCAGCGCGGTCGCGGCGACGATGCTGATGAGGATGGCTCCGGGCACGCGGCGCACGTACAGGCCGAGCATGAGCAGCAGCCCGGCGCAGAAGACGACCACGGGCCAGCCCTGCAGGTGGCCGCCGGCGCCGAGGGTGATGGGCGTGCCCTCGCCCCTGCCGACGAATCCGGCGTCCACGAGGCCGATGAGCGCGATGAACATGCCGATGCCGACCCCGATGGCGTGTTTCAGGCCGGTGGGGATGGCGTCCATGATGAGCTGCCTGATGCCGGTGAGGGCGAAGACGACGATCACGACGCCTTCGAGCACCACCAGGCCCATGGCCTGGTCCCAGGTCATGAACGGCGCCGCCTGGAAGGCCACCACCGGCGCCACGCCGAGCCCGGAGGCCAGCGCGAACGGGGCGTTCCCCACCAGGCCCATCAGGATGGTGGTGAGCGCGGCCGACAGCGCGACGGCGGTGGTCAGCTGCGGGATGGTGAGCTGGGCTCCGGTGACGTCCTTGGCGCCGCTGAGGATGATCGGGATGAGCAGGATGATGTAGGCGACGGCCACGAACGTGGTGATGCCGCCGCGCACCTCCCTGCCGACGGTGCTCCCCCTGCCCGACAGGTCGAAGAACCGGTCCAGCGCTCCGGTTGGGGGTTTTGTCTGGAGTTGGGTCATGGTCGGGGCCCTCCTCGGGCGTGGTCGACCTGCGGCTGCGCTGCCGCTGGGTGCGGTTGTGGAGTCTGTCCCGCTGACATGGGGGGTGCGGGCTGCCCCTGTTGATCAACTCACCCGGAGTGGTTCATCCCGTGATGTGCTCCGGACGCACAGGCACTCGGTGGAGTGCGAGCCCCGTGGCGTCGCGGATGGCCGCGACGATGGCCGGGGTGGAGGAGAGCGTGGGTGGCTCTCCGGCGCCACGCAGCCCGTATGGGGCCCGCGGGTCGGCGTTCTCGAGGATCTCCAGCCGCATGGGCGGCATGTCGAGGATGGTGGGGATGAGGTAGTCGGTGAAGGACGGATTGCGTACCTTGCCGTCGCTGACCACGATCTCCTCCATCACGGCGAGGCCGAGGCCCTGGGCGGTGCCGCCGTGGATCTGGCCTTCCAGGGAGAGGCGGTTGAGGATCTTGCCGACGTCCTGGACGGCAGCCAGCTCGACCACCTTCACCAGGCCGAGTTCCACGTCGACGTCGACGACGGCGCGATGCACGCAGAGCGCGACCTGGGTGTGGGTGTCGCCCTGGCCGGTGACCGGGTCCATGCCGGTGGTGGGGTGGTGGTGGTACTCGCGGGTCTCCTCGATGACCTGGTCGCCCAGGACGTCCTCGATGCTCGCGACCACTCCCCGCGAGGCAGAGATGATTTTTCCCCCGGCGAGCGACAAATCGTCGTACACCCCGTCCACGAGGGCGAAGAGGCGATCGCGTACGGCCCAGCAGGCCGCCTGGACCGAGCCGCCCGTCATGTACGACTGCCGCGACGCCGACGACGACCCCGCGCTGCCCACCTGGTTGTCGGCCGGATGGATGACCACGTTCTCGATTCCCAGCTCGGTGCGAGCGATCTGGGCCTCGATGGTCACCAGCCCCTGGCCGACCTCCGCGGCGGCCGTGTGCACCAGCGCGGTCGCGGCCCCGCCGATGACCTCCAGGCGCACCCGGGCTGTGGAGTAGTCGTCGAAGCCCTCGGAGAAACAGATGTTCTTGAGGCCGACGCCGTAGCCGACGCCCCGCCGTACCCCCTCTCCGTGGGTGGTCTGGGAGGCGCCGCCGGGCAGGTTGCGGAGGTCGGAACTGTCGAGCGGAGGGGGCATGGGCAGGTCGCGGGCCTGGGCGAGCATGTCCTTCATGGGCAGTGGCGCGTGGATGATCTGCCCGGTGGCCAGCGCGGACCCTTGGGAGGCGGCGTTTGTTCGCCTGATGGTCACCGGGTCGATCCCGCAGGCTTCACCCAGCTTGTCCATCATGGACTCGTAGGCGAAACACGCCTGGACCGCGCCGAACCCCCGCATCGCCCCGCAGGGCGGGTTGTTGGTGTAGACGCCATAAGCGTCGATCTTGACGTTCGGGATCTCGTAGGGGCCGACGCCGAGCGAAGCGGCGTTGCCCACGACGTTGAGCGTGGCCGAGGTGTACGCGCCGCCGTCCAGGACGATCTCCACGTCGGCGTAGAGGATCTTGCCGTCCCGGGACGCGCCGTACTCGTAGCGCATCTGGGCCGGATGCCGGTGCACGTGGCCGAAGAACGACTCGTGCCGGTTGTACATCATCTTGACCGGCGCGCCGGTGCGCAGGGCGAGCATGGCGGCGTGGATCTGCATGGACAGGTCCTCGCGCCCGCCGAACGCGCCGCCGACCCCGGACAGCGTCATCCGGATGCGGTCCTCGGGCAGGCCGAGGCAGGGGCCGATCTGCTTGAGGTCGTTGTGCATCCACTGGGTGGCGACGTACAGCTCGACGCCGCCGTCCTCCGCGGGCACCGCGAGGCCGGATTCCGGGCCGAGGAAGGCCTGGTCCTGGATACCGACCTCGTAGGTGCCGGTGACCACGACCTCGGCGGCGGCGCGCACGGCCTCGACGTCGCCGACCCTGACCGGCTGGTGGCGGGCCGGGTTCGGCCGGTCCTGCACCCGCGGGTAGGAAGGGTCGAAAGCGGCCCGCCTGGCGTCGATCAGCGGCTCCAGGATCTCCCACTCGATCGCGATCTTGTCGAGCGCGCGGCGGGCGGTCTCGGGGTGGTCGGCCGCGACGAGCGCGATCGCCTCGCCCTGGTGGCGTACCTCGCCGATGGCCAGCACGGGCTGGTCCCAGGTGAGGTCGAGCCCGTAGTGCTTGCGGCCGGGGACGTCCTCGTGCGTGAGTACGGCGCGCACCCCCGGATGGGCGAGTGCGGCGGCGGTGTCGATCGAGACGATGCGGGCGCGCGGATGGGGGCTGCGGAGCGTCGCGCCCCACAGCATCCCCTCCGCCCACAGGTCGGAGGCGTAGGCGAACTCGCCCTTGACCTTGAGGGTCCCGTCGGGCCGCAACGTGCTCTCGCCCACTCCCCCGATGCCGGGGGCGGCGATCTCGTGCGGCGCGCGCAGCGGGAGTGTCACGTGTGTACCTCCTTGGCGACGGAGAATCCCCGCTCCCGCGCCAGCCGCATCAGGCGCCGGTGCGCCTCGGCGCCCGCGCGTCCCGACGCGTCCTGGTCGACGGTCTTCAGCTCGTCGTTCTCGACGACGCTCTCGCCGCCGACGAGCAGGCGGGCCAGCGGCGGCTGCCGGGTGGCGAACACCAGCTGGCAGACGGGGTCATCGACGGCGCCGGCGAAGGCGCCGTCGACGCGCCACAGCGCGATGTCGGCGAGCTTGCCGGCCTCCAGCGAGCCGAGCTCGCCGGCGCGGCCGAGGTTGCGCGCGCCGCCCATGGTGGCCATCTCCAGCGCCTGGCGGGCGGTGAGCGCGGTGGGCCCGTGCGCGGCGCGCTGGAACAGCAACGCCTGGCGCATCTCGCCGGACAGCGTGGTCAGCTCGGAGGAGGCGTTGCCGTCGACGCCGAGCCCGACGTTGGCCCCGCGCCGCAGCATCTCGGAGACGCGGGCGATGCCGGCGCCGAGGCGGCCGTTGGAGGAGGGGCAGTGGGCGGCGCCGGTGCCGGTCGCGGCGAACTTGTCGATGTCGGCGTCGCTCAGGTGCACGGTGTGGGCGAACCACACGTCGGGGCCGAGCCAGCCGAGCTTCTCCATGTAGTCGACCGGCCGCACGCCGAACGCCTCGACGCAGTGCTCGTCCTCGTCGAGCGTCTCGGCCAGGTGCGTGTGCAGACGTACGCCCTTGGCCCTGGCCAGCTCGGCGGCGTCGGTCATCAACTCGGCGGTGACCGAGAACGGCGAGCAGGGCGCGACCGCGACGCGCAGCTTCGAGGAGAACGACGGGTCGTGGTAGGCGTCGATGGCCTCGGAGGTGGCGGCCAGGACGGTGTCGCGGTCCTCGACCACCACGTCCGGCGGCAGGCCGCCCTGCGACTGACCGCGGTCCATGGAGCCGCGGGCGGGGTGGAAGCGGATGCCCAGCTCCCTGGCGGCCTCGATCTCGGCGGCGAACAGGTCGCCGCGGCCCTTCGGGAAGACGTAGTGGTGGTCGCTGGAGAGCGTGCAGCCCGACAGCGCCAGGTAGCCGAGCCCGGCGGCGGCGGCGCCCTTGACGACCTCGGCGTCCATGGCGGCCCACACCTGGTAGCTGGCGACCAGCCACTCGAACAGGGTGGCGTCCTGGGCCAGGCCCTGCGAGGCCCACTGGTAGAGGTGGTGGTGGGTGTTGACAAGGCCGGGCGTGGCCAGGCAGCCGGTGCCGTCGACGCGGGTCTCGCCGGGGTCCGGCGCGGCGGCGCCGGAGCCGACCTCCGTGATCCGGTCCCCCTCGATCCGGATGTATCCGGACGGGATCTCGGGGCCGGTGACCGGCGCGATGTAGACGTTCTCGATGATCATGGGGTGACGGCCTTTCGGGACGCGGCCAGCCGTACCGCGTCGAGGATCTTCTCGTAGCCCGTGCAGCGGCACAGGTTGCCCGCGAGCGCCTCGCGGATCTCCGCGTCGGACGGGTCGGGCACTCTGCCGATGAGGTCGTGCGCCTGCACGATCAGCCCGGGTGTGCAGAATCCGCACTGCACGGCGCCGCACTCGACGAACGCCTCCTGCACGGGGTCGAGGCGGTCGCCGTCGGCCAGGCCCTCGACCGTGCGGACCTGGCGGCCCTCGGCCTGACCCGCGGCGACCAGGCAGGCGCAGACCGGCGTGCCGTCTAGGTAGACGGTGCAGGAGCCGCATTCGCCCTGCTCGCAGGCGTTCTTGGAGCCGGGCAGGCCGACCCGCTCGCGCAGCACGTACAGCAGGCTCTCTCCGGCCCACACGTCGTCGACGGACTCTTCGCGGCCGTTGACGGTGAAGGAGACCCTCATCAGGCGGCCCTCACTTTCCGGTAGTCGTTCCACGCCCAGGTGAGCGTGCGGCGCGCCATCACGGCGATGGCGTGCCTGCGGTAGTCGGCGGTGCCGCGCACGTCGTCGATCGGCGAGGCGGCGCGGGAGCACAACTCGCCGAAGCGCCTGAGCACCGCGGAGTCGAGGCGGGCGTCCCAGTCGAGTTCGTTCGCCAGGAACTCCTCGGCCTCAAGGGCGCGGCGCGGGGTGGGGGCGGCCGAGCCGATCCCGGTTCCGACCCGGCGCTCGCCGGGGTGCAGCGCGACCGAGAACGAGCAGACCGCGATGACCATGGCGTTGCGGGTGCCGACCTTGGAGAAGTACTGCGGCCCGCCCGCTGCCTCGACCCGCACCGCCCTGATCAGCTCGTCCGGCTCCAGCGCGCTGCGCTTGACGCCCAGGTAGAACTCGTGCGCCGGGATCATCCGCACGCCGCGCGCCCGCGACTCCACCTCGACGACCGCCCCGGCCGCCAGCAACGGCGGATGGCTGTCGCCCGCGGGCGAGGCCGCCCCGAGGTTGCCGCCGACGGTGCCGCGGTTGCGGATCTGCGGCGAGCCGACCGTCCGCGAGGCCTGCGCGAGCCCCGGCAGCACCCCGCCGAGCTCCTCGATGATCTTCACGTACGGCAGGCCCGCCCCGACCCGGTAGGTGCCGCCCTCCCGCGACCAGGTGGCCAGCTCGCCCACCTGGTTGAGGTCGAGCAGCGCCGGCGGCCGGTGCACGTCGAAGTTGATCTCCACCATCACGTCGGTGCCGCCCTGGATGGGCACGGCCTCCGGCTGGTCCGCCTTGGCGGCCAGCGCCTCCGCCCACGTGGTGGGCCGCAAGAACTCCATCAGTCAGTCACTCCCAGGCGAAGGCGGCCTCAGGGGCGTCGTCCCGCAGGACGGCGCCCTCGATCAGCCCGTAGGGCCGGTCGGCCGCGTAGTAGACCTCGTTGTCGTTGTCGAGCCCGAACGGCGCCAGGTCCACGAGGAAGTGGTGCTTGTTCGGCATCGCGAACCTGATCTCGCAGACCTCCTCGCGGGTGTCGAGCACCCGCCTGCCCATGGCGTAGAGGGTCTGCTGGAGGGAGAGGCTGTGGGTGTCGGCGAAGGCTTCGAGCAGGCAGCGCCGTACCTCGTCGTAGGACGTGCCGAAGGAGGAGGCTTCGCCTGTGTGCCGCCACCGGGCGCTGACGGCGGTCGCGAGGATGCGGTCGGTGGTGGGCTTCAGCGTCGTGTACGCGTCCTCGATGTAGCCGTGGAACTCCGAGCCGGTCGAGTTGAGCACCACGAGGTCCTTCAGGCCGGACACGACGGTGGTGCGGCCGTCCCTGTCGTGGTGGACCACGCAGGTGCGCACCTCCTGCCCGTCGCGGACGAAGGAGTGCCGGTGCTCGCCGGAGACGGGGATGCGCCGCCAGGCGTACTCCTCGATCTCCACGCGGGCGTGGCCGATCGTGGGCTGGCTGTCGACGTAGTGTCTGGCCAGCAGGAGGGCGAAGTCCTCGATCTGGTCGACGCCGTGCTTCCTGGCGAAGGCGAAGGCCGTGTTCTTCTGCGTGTCGGTGGGGAGAACGGCCGCGTTGCTGCCGGTCAGGTGGACATCGGCCATGTCGCCGGACAGGGCCGAGCTGACGTTGATGTCCTTGATGTGATGGACACCGCCGTCCCGCACGACCCGGACGACCCTGGTCTCCGCCTTTCCGTAGCGGTTGGGCCCGAGAATGACAGGCATCTAGCTCCCTCGATAAGTGGAGTACGCGAACGGGCTGAGCAGCAGCGGCACGTGGTAGTGCTGGTCCGGGTCCTCGACGGCGAAGGTGATGACCACCTCGGGGTAGAAGGCGCTCAGCGCGCCGGTGTCGAAGACGACGCGGTGCACGCCCCGGCCGGGGTTCCAGCCCTTGATCCGGCCGTCGTCGTCGGTGCGGCCCTCGGCCACGACCTCGCCGTCCCGCTCCAGCCGTACGGGGACTCCCGCGGCGGGGCGGCCCGTCGCGGCGTTCAGGATGTGGGTGGAGAAGCTCATGCCACGCCCACCAGCTTCGCCATGCGCAGCCGGGTGATCTTGGCGAGCTCGTCGCGTACCACGCGGCGCTCGGCCTCCTCGTCGTTGAGCAGGCGCTCGTTGAGGCGGTCCAGCATCTGGCGGCCGCTCAGGCCGGTCGCGCAGATGAGGTACACGTGGCCGAACCTGTCCTCGTAGTCCCGGTTGCCCCGCGCGAGCTCGGCCAGCACGTCGTCGCCGACTCCCGCCTGCTCCTGACGCGACCACTTCTCCGTGGTGCGCTCGCCGATCCTCGGGTGGGCGCCGAGCGCCTCCAGCACCTCGGGCCACTCCAGCGCGCGCACCGCGGTGTCGGCGGCGGCGGTGAGCTGGGCCAGGTCCCGGTGGGGCCGCAGCGCGGCCACGGTCCTGGCGAAGGCGGGCGAGGCGCAGCAGGCCATCAGCTCGCGCTCGGCGTCGGCCGGGCCGAGGGCGTTGAAGTCGGCCAGCCCGGACACGGTCTGCAGGTTCGGCATGTCAGAAGTACACACAGGGCTCTCGTGCCCGGTCCATCCGCAAGAACTCCGAACTGCTCCAGGGGTTGGTCAGGACTTTTCGTGTCATGCTCCAAGTTCTTGGGGCCCGCACCCGCGGGTACTGTCCGTGCATGCGACTCAACGCGCTGCTGGAGATGCCCGAACTGGGCCTGTCGACCGTGGTCGGGCACGACGAACTCGACCGGCCGCTGCGCTGGGTCGTCACCACCGACCTGCTCCACCCCGGCCGCTACCTGAGCGGCGGCGAACTCGTCCTGACCGGCCTCATCTGGCGCGGCTCCCCCGCCGACAGCGAGACGTTCGTGGCCGCGCTGGCCGCCGCCGGGGTCTCGGGGCTGGGCGCCTGCGAGGCGGCCTCCGGCGGCCTGCCCGCCGACCTGGTGGCCGCGTGCGAGAAGCACCGGGTGCCGCTGTTCCACGTGCCGCAGGCGCTCGGGTTCGCCGAGGTGACCGAGCACATCGTGCGCCGGCTGTCGGGCGCGCGGGCCTCCGACGTCAAAGCCGTGCTCGACCGGCACCGCCAGCTCGTCTCCGGCGCCGGGCTCGACCCCGTGATGGAGATGATCGGGCGCGACCTCGGCATGCGCGGCTGGGTGCTGACCGCCTCCGGCCGTACCGTGGCCGGCGCCGAGCCGCCTGCCGACCCGGCCATGCTGGCCAGGGCGTTCCTGACGGCCAAGCGGCTGCCGTGCGTACGCGGCGGCCACACGATCTTCCCCGTGGACGAGCAGACCACCTCGCGGGTGGCCGACTGGTTCGTGGCCTTCGAGGGCTCCATGGACGACTGGCCGGAGGAACGGCTCGCGCTGGCCGCGGAACTGGCGGCCGTCGCCGCGCTGGAGCGCATGCGGCTGGACGACCGGCTCAGCCCCGAGGGCCGCATCGGCCAGGAACTGGTCCGGCTCGTGCTCACCGACGGACGGCCCAGCGACATCCTGCCGCGCCTGCAGGTGACCGGCCTGGCCGAGGCGGCCGGTTACGTCGCCGTCGCCGCCGCGGCGGGGGGCAGCCTGCGCCCCGGCGAGCTGCGGGCGGTCGTCAAGGAGATCCTGTACGGCCTGCGCCCCGTCGTCGGCGTCGTCGAGGACGAGACGATCGCCCTCGTGCCGGCGACCGGCGAGGACGTCACCGGCCGGGTACGCGACGCCGTACACGCGCTGGCACCCGGGCTCGGCGGCAGCAGGCTCAAGGTCGGGGTGAGCGGCCAGGCGCAGGTGGAGGGCCTGCACGGCGCGGTCGAGGAGGCCCGCTACGCGCGCCGGATGGCCGAGGGCAGGGCCGAACCCGACGCGGTCGTGGGCCACGACGAACTGGCCACGCACGTGCTGCTGCTGGCGTCGGTGCCCGACGACGTGCGGCACATGTTCCGGGTGCGGCTGCTGGACCCGCTGCGCTCCTACGACCAGGTGCACCGGGCCGACCTGGTGCGCACGCTGGAGGCGTTCCTGCTGTGCTCGGGGTCGTGGACCAAGTGCGCCGAGCTGCTCCACGTGCACGTCAACACGCTGCGCTACCGCATCCAGCGCATCCAGGACCTCACCGGGCGCGACCTGTCGCGGCTGGAGGACCGGGTGGACTTCTTCCTGGCGCTGCGGCTGGGCTAGGCGGGTAAAGAGAGGTCAGGGCGACGGAGACGGGCGGAGCGCGGCGATAGACTGGACGCCATCATGACTCCCACTTCACTCATCGGCGGGCACGTCTCCGTCGCGGGCGGCCTGGCCACCGGCGGCCTGAAGTTCATGGCCGACATCGGCGCCGAGATGATGCAGGTCTTCGTCACCAACCCGCGCTCGTGGGCGCTGACCGAGCGCAAGCCCGACGAGGACGCCAAGCTCGCCGAGTCGGGAGTGGAGAGCTTCATCCACATCCCCTACCTGGTCAACTTCGGCTCGCCCAACCCCGACACGCTCGCCAACTCCATCGAGCTGACCCGCTACACGCTGCGGCGCGGTGTCGAGACGGGCGCCAAGGGCGTGGTCGTGCACACCGGCTCGGCGGTCACGCAGCCGCGCGAGGCCGCGATGGCGCAGTTGCACGAGCACCTGCTGCCGCTCCTGGAGGAGATCCCCGACGGCGGCCCCGACCTGCTGCTGGAGCCGATGGCCGGGCAGGGCGCGATGTTGTGCGCGACGGTCCAGGACCTGGAGCCCTACCTCGCGGCGCTCGACTGGCACCCGAAGGCGGGCATCTGCTTCGACACCTGCCACGCCTTCGCCGCCGGGCACGACCTGGCCAAGGAGGGCGGCGTCACCGAGACCCTCGACGCGCTGCACAAGATCGCGCCGGGCCGGTTGAAGCTGGTCCACGCCAACGACTCCAAGGACGTCTGCGGCTCCAAGAAGGACCGCCACGAGAAGATCGGCCAGGGCGAGATCGGGCTGGCCGCCTTCGGCGAGCTGTTCCGGCACGACATCGTGGCCGGGGTCCCGGTCTGCATCGAGACGCCGGGCAAGCCGCCGGAGTACCGCATCGACATCCAGGCGCTCAAGGACCTGCGCGACGCCCCGCTCTAGGACGGGGCCGCGGCGGTGCTGTTCCTGACGTTCAGCTCGTGCGGGAGCAGCAGCCGCTCGGGCCGCGGGTCGCCCGACAGGAGCAGCCGGCCCGCGGTCTGGCCGGCGAGCTGGCTGTGCTGCCTGACCGAGGTGAGGTCCGCCTCCTCCGCCGCGCTGTCGGAGAAGCCGACCACCGACAGCTCGCCGGGCACCTTGACGCCCGCCTCCGCCGCCGCGTCCAGCACGCCGAGCGCCAGCACGTCGGTGTTGCACAGCACCGCCGTGGGCCGGGGTGAGCGGGCCAGCAGCGCCCGGCCGGCCTCGCGGCCCGCCTCGCGCTCGTTGCCCACCACCTCGTAGACCGGCACGTCCGCCCAGTCGACTCCTCCGGCCTCGAAGGCGGCGCGGTAGCCGAGGATCCGGTTGCGCATGGCCTGGAAGACCGCGCTCTCCTGCCGTCCGACGTCGGCCCAGCCGTGGCGGCCGTCCTGGTGGAGCCCGACGACGGCCAGCCCGACCCGTCTGTGGCCGAGGTCGAGCAGGTGCCGCGCGGCCGATCCGGCCGCGGCCGGTTCGTCGATCCCCACGAACGGCACGCCCTCCACGAACGGCTCGTCCACCATCACCGTCGGCAGCCGCCTGGCCAGCACGGCGTCGAGCGCCGCGTGCCCGTCGGGCAGCGAGAACACGCAGAAGGCGTCCACCACGGCGTCGCGCACCAGCTCGGTGCGTTCGACGCCGCGCGGCTGCTGCAGGATGAGCAGCCCGACCGCGGCCTCCTCCGCCGCGACCGCGAGCCCTTGCAGGAAGCCGATCGCGTACGGGTCGGCGAAGGCGTAGGGCAGCGTCTCGGTGAAGATCAGGCCCAGCGCCCCCGCCCTGCCGAGTCTCAGGGATCGCGCGGTCGGGTTGGGGCCGGCGTACCCGAGCTCGTCGGCCACCCGCAGGATGCGCTCGCGCAACTCGGCGCTGAGCTGGTCGGGGCGGGAGAAGGCGTAGGAGACCGTGGCGCGCGAGACGCCCACGCGGTCCGCGATCGTCTGCAGGGTCACTCGCTCGGTCATCCACACACCCTAGCGAACCGTTTCTTAATCAGTTAAGCTCTTAATGGATTAAGGAGGCAACATGGATGCCATGCAAGTGCTCGCCCACCAGACGGCGATGGGGTACGAGGACGGCCTTCGCACCGCGCTGCCCGATGCCCCGCGACAGCCCGGCCGAGACGTCGAACGCGTCAGGGTCCGGCTGGCCCGCACCCTGCGCCGCACCGCCGACCACCTGGACCCGGCCCCCGCCAGGACGGTCACCGAGTAGGTCAGAACGTGGCCGCGCGCAGGGCCAGCGCGATCACCGCGGCGTCCTCGGGTGCGCGGACGTCGCGGCCCGTCAGGTCCTTGAAGCGGGCGAAGCGGTGCTGGACGGTGTTGCGGTGGCAATACAGGGCGGCGGCGGTGGCGGCGATCGCCCCGTCGCCGGCCAGGTGCACGCGGACCGTCTCCAGGAGCCGTTCCCGCTCGGCCGCGCCCACCGTGTAGAGGGGGCCGAGGACCCGGGCGGCCAGTTCGGCCGACAGCTCGGGATTGTGGGCGGTGAAGACCTCCAGCCAGCTGTCCTCCAGGCGGACCGGGCCGCCCTCCGGCGCCGAGGCGCGGGCGGTCGCGGCGGCCAGCCGTACGGCGTGGGGGATTCTCGCCAGGCCCGCCACCTCGGGCGAGACGCCACAGGGGACGCCCGCCAGCGCGTCGAGCACCACGCGTTCCGCCCCGCCCGCGCGGGCCGGGAGCTGGACGACGAGGATGTCGCCGGTCGGCGCGTCGTGGCGGTGCAGGCGCAGGCCGAGCGAGCTCAGCGTGGAGAGCGCCGCACGGAGCGAGGCGCCCGCGGCGGGGTCGGCCAGCGATGAGGACGGCGCGGAACCTGACCGGAGCGGGCCCGTGCTGCCGTCGGTGACGACGGCGACGAAGGCGGCGGCGGTGTCGAAGCCGAGGACCCGTCCGGCGTCGCGCACCACGTCGGGGTTGCGGCCGTCGTTGTCCAGCAGCCGGGCGAACCACGTGCGCCGCTGGTCCTCGCGCTGGCGGCCCATCTCCAGCACCGCCCGCTGGTAGCCGGTCATCAGGCCGGTGTTGTGCTGCTCGACCGCCTCCCACACCAGGTTCGCCGAGCGCAGCAGGCCGGGCAGGTCGTCCGGTCCGGCCTGGGCGATGAGGCCGTGCCACAGCACCTTGGCGTCCAGCCGCGCCGCGGCCAGCAGCGACTCCAGGGGCACGCCCTGCCCGGCCCGGCGTTCGCCCATGCCCTCCGAATGCGGGGCGAGCTCCTCCGGGGTACGCCCGTCGGCCAGCACGCGCAGGATCAGCGCGAACCCCACCCGCGCCCCCGCCCGCACCTCCTCCGGCGGCACGAGCCCGCGCGCGTAGGGCTCGATGGCCATCACCTCGGGCAGCCAGGCGTCGATGAGGTCGTCGTAGCCGCTCAGGCATCGCGTGGCCAGCCGCGAGACGACATCGTTGGTCATATGCACAATCTAACGCGTTGTTTACGCGCCGTATCACCGTTGGCCACCTCCGTGACCTGGGCTTACGGTGGCCGCAAGGGAGGTAGCACGTGCATCTGACGCCTCGTGAGCAGGAGCGGCTCACCATCTTCACGCTCGCGGAGCTCGCCCGCCGCCGCCGCGCCCGCGGCCGCCCGCTCAATGCGCCCGAGTCCATCGCCCTCATCTGTGACGAGATCCTGGAGCTCGCCTGGGACGGCCTGTCCCTGGAGGAGGTCATCGCGGGGGCGAAGGCCGTCCTGGACGAGGGCGAGGTCATGGACGGCGTCGCCGCGCTCGTCACGCACGTCCAGGTCGAGGCGCTCTTCCCGAACGGCACCGCGCTGGTCGCCGTCGACGCCCCCATCGGCCCGGCCCGCGAGGGCGGCCCCGGCGCGGTGCGGACCGCCGCCGAGCCGGTCGAGATCAACCCCGGCCGCCGGCGCGCCAGGCTGCGGGTGACCAACGAGGGCGCGCGCACGGTCTTCGTCTCCTCGCACTTCCCGCTCGGGGAGGTCAACGCGGCGCTGACCTTCGACCGCGACCCATCCGGCCTGCGCCTGGACATCCCAGCCGGTACGGCTACCGCGTTCCGCCCCGGCGAGAGCGTCGACGTGGAGGTGATCGAGTCATGACCACACCCGGAATCGACCGCGAGACCTACAACGCGATCTACGGCCCCACCACCGGCGACCGGATCCGCCTGGGCGACACGAGCCTGTGGGCCGAGGTCGAGCACGACGACGTCCCGCACGGCGACGAACTGCTGGGCGGGTGCGGCAAGACGCTGCGCGACGGCCTGCTGGCCCGCCCGCGCGGCGACCGGGAGTCGGCGCTGGACCTGGTCGTGGCCGGCGTCGTGCTGATCGACCCGGTGCTCGGGGTGCGCAAGACGCACATCGGGGTCAAGGACGGGCGGGTCGTGCCGTTCCAGGGCGCGATCGTCGACTCGCACACCGCGATCGTGCCGGGCGAGGGCCTGATCGCGACGCCGGGCATCGTGGACTCGCACGTGCACCTGTCCTCTCCCCAGATCGCCCCGGCGGCGCTGGCCTCCGGTGTCACGACCGTGGTCGGCATGGGGCTCGGCGGAGTGTGGGACGTCGGCGTGAACCCGGCGCGCAACCTGCACATGCTCATGTCCGCCTGGCGCGGGACCGCGCTGAACGTCGCCTTCCTGGCCCGCGGCTCCTCCAGCTCGCGGCGGCTTCTGGAGGAGGCGGTGCTGGCCGGCGCGGGAGGCTTCAAGATCCACGAGGACTTCGGGGCGACGCCGCGCATCATCGACACCTGTCTCGGGGTGGCCGAGGACGCCGACCTGCCGGTGGCGCTGCACTCCGACTCGATGAACGAGTCGGGCTACCTGGCCGACACGATCTCGGCGACGCGGGGGCGGACCGTGCACGCCTACCACGTGGAGGGGGGCGGCGGGCATCCCGACCTGCTGGAGATCCTCAGCGAGCCGCACGTGCTGCCGTCCTCGACGACGCCGACGATCCCGTACACGACGAACACGGTCGGCGAGCTGTTCCCGATGACGATGACCGTGCACCGGCAGAACCACCACATCGGCAGCGACGTCGAGGTGACCAGGAGCCGGGTGCGCGCGCACGGCATCGCGGCCGAGAACGTCCTGCACGACCTGGGCGCGATCAGCATCGTGAACTCCGACTCCATGGGCATGGGCCGCGTGGCCGAGACGGTGCGCCGTACCTGGCAGCTCGCCCACCTGCACGAACTCCGCGAGCTCGCGGTGACCGGCGCTGCCGGGCCCGGCGGGGGCGCGCGGAACGCCAATGAGCGGATTCTGCGGTATCTGGCCAAGCTCACGGTCAATCCGGCGGTGGCGCACGGGATGGCGCACGAGGTGGGCACGCTGCTACCGGGGCGGCTGGCCGACATCGTGCTGTGGCATCCGGCGTGGTTCGGGGCGAAGCCGGAGCTGGTCATCAAGTCCGGATTTGTCGCCCATGGGGTGTCCGGTAGCGGGTCCGGATCCACGCGGCTGACCCAGCCCCGCGTCTACCGCGACTACTTCGGCGGCCTCGGCGACGCGCCCGCGCAGCTGTCGCGGATCTTCGTCGCCCACGACGCCCTCGACGCCGCCGACAGCAGGGACGCGCTGCCCCGCGGGCTCCGGTACGCGGCGATCAAGAACGCGCGCGGCCTCACCCGCATCGACATGTACCGAAACATCGCGACGCCGTCGGTGGTGGTCCCCCGCGAACCCGGACCCGTCCTCGTGGACGGCGCCGAGGTGAGCATGGACCCCGCCACCCAGGTGCCGCTGGCCCAACTCCACCACTTCGCCTAGGAACCCCCCTCATGAGCAATCCCCGTGGCGCCGGAATCGCGTCCTTCGTCGGAACCTCCATCGAGTGGTACGACTTCTACATCTACGGCACGGCCGCCGCGCTGGTCTTCGGCAGGCTGTTCTTCCCCGAGGCCAGCCCGACCGCGGGGGTGATGGCGTCCTTCGCCACGTTCTGGGTGGGTTTCCTGGCCAGGCCGCTGGGCGGCGTGATCTTCGGCCACCTCGGCGACCGTATCGGCCGCAAGGGCACGCTCGTCGCGACGCTGCTGCTCATGGGCGGCGCCACCACCCTGGTCGGCGTCCTGCCCACCTACGCCTCCATCGGCATCCTGGCCCCGATCCTGCTGGCCACGCTCCGCTTCGTCCAGGGCATCGCCGTCGGCGGCGAGTGGGGCGGCGCCGTCCTCATCGCCGCCGAGCACGCCGGGCCGAAGCGCGTCTTCTACGCCGCCTTCGCCCAGCAGGGCTCCCCCGCCGGATCCATCCTGGCCACCGGCGTGTTCGCCCTGGTCAGCCTCATGCCGGAGGACGCCTTCCTGTCCTACGGCTGGCGCATCCCGTTCCTGATGTCGGCCGTCCTGGTCATCGTCGGCCTGGTCATCCGGCTGCGGGTGGAGGAGTCGCCGGAGTTCGTGCGGATGCGCGAGAAGCGCGAGGTCGTGAAGCTCCCCGTCGCCGAGGTCTTCCGCACGTCGTGGACGCTCGTCCTGCTCGGCATCGGCGCCAGCGGCGTCGGCATCGCCTCCGCCTACTTCACCAACACCTTCATCCTGTCCTGGGCCACCACCGACCTGGGCATCACCAAGAGCACCATGCTCAACGTGCTGCTGATCGTCTCGGTCACCCAGTTCGTCACCCAGCCGATCGGCGCGGTCCTCGGCCAGCGGATGGGCGCGGCCAAGTACATGCTGATCGCGTTCACCGCGCTGATCGTGTGCACGCCGGTCACGTTCCTGATGGTCGGCACCGGCTCGCCGGCGTGGGCCACGATCGGCCTGGCGCTCAGCGTCGTCTTCAGCGGCTCCTCCTACGCCGCGCTGGCCGGCTTCCTGGCCGAGGCCTTCCCCGCCCGGATCCGCTACACCGGCATCTCGCTGGCCTACCAGCTGTGCGGGGCGCTGATCGGCGGCACCACGCCCATGATCGCCCAGGCGCTGCTCAGCTCGACCGGGACGATCTGGGCCGTCGTCGGCCAGTACCTGGTCGTCATCCTGCTCACCATGGCCTGCGTGCTGGCCCTGAGCCGCCGCTCGGCCGCCCGCCCGACTCCTGTGGAGGTGTGATGCGCCTCGACGCGCTCTACGTCAACGGCCGGTTCACCACGCTGGACCCCGACCGGCCATCCGCCTCCCGGCTCGGCGTGTTCGGCGGCCGGATCGCGGGGCTGGACGAGGAGCTCGACGGGCTCACCGCCGAGCGGGTGATCGACCTGGGCGGGCGGCCCGCCGTACCCGGATTCAACGACGCCCACCACCACCTCAGCATGCGCGGCCAGCGGCTGCGCGAGCTGGACCTGCGGGTCGGCACGCTCGGCGAGCTCTACGCGCTCGTGGCCGCGCGCGCGGCCGAGCTGCCGCGAGATGCGTGGGTACGCGGCGCCGGCTACGACCAGAACAAGCTCGGCGCGCACCCGGAGCGCGAGGCGCTCGACCGCGCGGCCGGCGGGCGGCCCGTCTGGCTGCAGCACAACTCGGGCCACATGGGCGTGGCCAGCACCGCCGCGTTCGCGCTGATGGGATTTCCCGGCCTGGACGTGCCGGACGTGCCCGGCGGTTCGGTCGGCCGGGGCCGGGACGGCCGGCCCGACGGGCTGCTGACCGAGCAGGCGCAGGACCTGGCGCACCGGGTGCTGCGGCCGGTGGCGCAGGAGGAGTTCGTGGAGGGCATCGGCCTGGCCTCGCGGGTCGCGGCGGCGGAGGGGCTGACCAGCTTCGCCGAGCCCGGCGTCGGCCGGGGGCTGGCCGGGAACGGCCCGCAGGACGTGGCCGCGTTCCAGGAGGCGGTGCGCCGCGGGCTGCTGCTCCAGCGCGCCGTCCTGATGCCGGGCTCGCCCAACCTGCACGAGGTCGGCGACGGCTTCGGCCTCGATCTCGGCATCGGTCCCGGGCTGGGCGACGAGCGGCTGCGCCTGGGTCCGGTGAAGGTCTTCTCCGACGGCTCGCTGATCGGGCGTACCGCCGCCATGTGCTGCGACTACGCCGGCGAGCCGGGCAACCGGGGCTTCCTGCAGGAAGAGGCCGAGGCGCTGCACGCGTTCATCCTGCGCGCCCACCGGGCCGGCTGGCAGGTGGCCGCGCACGCCATCGGCGACCGCGCCGTCGACGTGGTCCTGGACGCCTACGCCGAGGCCCAGGCGCGCTGGCCGAGGACCGACGCCCGCCACCGCATCGAGCACTGCGCCGTCACCAGCCCCGCGCAGGTGGCCAGGATCGCCGCGCTCGGCGTCATCCCGGTGCCGCAGGGGCGGTTCATCTCGGAGATCGGCGACGGCATGCTCGCCGCCTTGGGACCCGAGCGGTCGGCCGGGTGCTACCGGCAGCGTTCGTTCCTGGAGGCCGGGATCGTGCTGCCGGGCAGCTCCGACTGCCCCGTGGTCGAGGGGGCGCCGCTGCTGGGCATCCACGACCTGGTCAACCAGCGGACCTCGGGCGGGCGGCCGTTCAATCCCGGCGAGGCGCTGACCGCGGAGCAGGCCCTGCGCGCCTACACCTCCGGGTCGGCGTACGCGGTCTTCGACGAGCACCTCAAGGGGACCCTGACGCGGGGCAGGCTGGCCGACTTCGCGGTCCTGTCCGACGACCTGCTGGCGGTCGCGCCGCGGAGCATCAGGGACATCGCCGTGCTGGCCACCGTGATCGGCGGCGAGCTGGTCTACGACCTGCTCGGCTGAGCAGGGGCATCCCTGCGTCGTCGGTTGAACGGCTGAGCCACGGCATCAGCCGTAACGGCCCCGCGCCGGGGCGTCAGCCGTAACGGCCCTGTGTCGCCGGGAGGACGGCGGCGGCGAGGGCGGTCGCCACGGCGGGGATTTCCCGCAGCGTCAGCGCCGCCACCGTGACGCGGATCGCGGGCGGGGTGGCGAGGCGGTTGCGGGCCCCGGGGGCGGCCGCCCAGCCGTGGGCGAGCAGGCCGGTAATGGCGGTGGTCTCGTCGGCGACGGGGATCCAGACGTTGAGTCCGCTGCGGCCGTGCGCGGGGATGCCGTGTCCGGCCAGGGCGTCCATGAGGGCCTGGCGGCGCGCGGTGTAGGAGGCGGCGACGTGCGCGGTGGACACCGCGCCGGTCTGCCAGAGGTGGGCGACGGTGCGCTGCAGGAGGTGGCTGACCCAGCCCGCGGCCAGCCGCTGGCGGCCGCGCAGGCGGTCGACGGTCTGGGCGTCGCCGGTGACGACGGCCAGGCGCAGGTCGGGCCCGTGGGACTTGGCGGTGGAGCGGGTCAGGATCCAGTGGGCCGTGGTGCCGGTCAGCGTGTGGATGGGCAGGTTGGCCAGGCCCGCGGCGTGGTCGTCCTCGATGAGCAGGACCTGCGGGTACGCCGCCAGCAGGGGGCGCAGGGCGGCGGCGCGGCCGGCCGATACGGCCGCTCCGGTGGGGTTCTGGGCGCGGGCGGTGACGATGACCGCCCGTGCGCCCGCGGCCAGGGCGCGCTCCAGCCCGGCGGCGCAGGGGCCGTCGTCGTCGACCGGCACCGGGACCGGGCGCAGCCCCAGGGCGGTGACGAGGTCGAGGGCGGCCGACCAGCCGGGGTCCTCCACGGCCACGCCGTCGCCCGGTCGCAGGCGCATGGTCAGCACGCGCTCCACCGCGTCCAGCGTGCCCGAGGTGACCGCCGGGCGGGCGCCGCCGAGGATGCCGTCGGCCTCGAAGGCCGCGGCGGCGTGGGCCACGAGGTCGGGGAGGTCCGCGGTGCCGTACAGGGCAGGGCCGGCGGCGTGGGCGCGGGCGGCGGCGGCCAGGGCGTCGGTGAGGTCGGGCAGCAGCGCGGGGTCGGGGTTGCCGCGCGACAGGTCGCGGGCGCCGGGCGGGACGTGGATGCGGATGTCCTCGCGGGCGGTGCTGGCCGGGCGGGGCCTGACGCGCGAGCCGCGGCGGCCGGCGGTCTCCACGACGCCGCGCTCGCGCAGCAGGCGGTAGGCGGAGGCGGCGGTGTTGGCGTTGACGCCGGTCCTGGCGGCGAGCTCGCGCACGGTCGGGAGGGCGGAGCCGGGCGCGAGCGCGCCTTCGGCCACGGCCGCCTCGATGCCGGCGGCGATCTCGCTGGCCGTCCCGCCAGCGAACGTGTAGCTTACTAGCACAAAGTCTATTTTGTATTAGTACAAAGGGATTTTCAAGATGCTGATTCATCCTTGGGACGCCGCCCGCAGCGAGGACGAGTGGCACGAATGGCTGCGCGGGCGCGACTTCGGCCTGCTGGCGGCCAACGGGGTGGACGGCGGGCCGCCGGTGGTCGTCCCCTCGCACTTCCTGTTCGACGGCGAGCGGGAGGTGTGCCTGCACCTGGCCAGGCCGAACCCGATCTGGGCGGCGCTGGAGGCCGACCCGCAGGTGACGCTGACCGTCGCCGACGACTACGCCTACATCCCCTCCACCTGGCGCGCCCCCGTGGACGGCGTGCCGACCAGCTACTACGCCGCCGTCCAGCTCATCTGCCGGGCCGAGATCCTGGACGAGCGGGAGGGCAAGGCCGAGATCCTGCGCCGCCAGCTCGCCCACCACCAGCCCGGCGGCGGCCACGGCGCGATGTCGGCCACCGAAGGGCCGTACCACAAGATGCTCTCGGCCATCCGCGGCCTGCGGCTGGAGGTCGTCGAGGCGCGGGCGAAGTTCAAGTACGACAGCCACAAGCCGGCCGAGCTCCGGGAGCGGGTGGCCGGCCGCCTCGCCGCCCGTGACCAGGTCCGCGACGCCGGGGCACGGGCCCAGGTGCTACGCCGCCTCGCCGCCGGGGCGGGCGGCTGAGCCGTACCTCATCCGGCGACGGGACGGCGGCGCGGAACGGGCAGGAGCGCGCGCTCGGCACCCCTGGTCGCCCAGAGGGCGACCGCGATGAACAGCACCTGCTCGGGCGTGCGGAACCACAGCGGCGTGGCCTCGCCGCCGGCGAACGAGACCCCCGCCAGCGCCGCGTGGACGTTGGCCGGGAACATCGCCACGAACAGCGCCGCGAGCGCGAACCCGGCCGCCCAGCGGGTACGGGCGAACACGAGCCCGGCGGCCCCGAGCAGTTCCAGCACCCCGGTCAGATAGACGACGGCACTCGGGAACGGGACGAACGGCGGCACCATCGCCACCATGTCGGCGTGTCCCGGCATCGGCAGCGGCGAGCCCGAGGGCACGAAGTGCGCGCTCGCGGTGACCACCAGCAGCACGGCCATCCCGTGCGCCGCGCTGACCGGCCACGACGCGAACCTGCCCACCCCGAGCGCCCCCAGCAGCCGGAATCCCAGCACGGCGACCACGAGCACGATGACAGTGAGAAACATGACCCCTCCACGTGGATAGCGTTCATTAGATAGTACAGCTATCTAATGAACTTTGCCAAGGGTAGGGACAGCCCTACCCCCACGACGCCGGTACGCAGGGTCGTCGCGCCCGCGCCCGCTCCGTAGCGTCTTCGCCATGAGAACCCTCCAGCACCGCATCACCACCGACACCCGCTATGTCCTGATCGGCTTCCCGGTCACCGTCATCGCCTTCGTGCTGGTCGTCGCGGGCGTGGCGGCAGGTCTGGGCGGCGCCGTGGCCTTCGTCGGCCTCCCGGTGCTCGCCGCGACCGCGGTCCTGGCCAGGAAGTTCGCCGACGCCGAGCGGGCCGCCCTGCCCGACGTCGTCGGCCGGCCGCTGGCCCGGCCCGAGTACCCGGCCGCCCCCGCGGGCGCGGGCTGGTTCCGCCGCACGATGACCCCGATCGCGAACGGCCAGGCCTTCCTCGACCTGCTGCACGCGATCGTGGCGCTGCCGTTCGCGATCGTCTCCTTCGTCCTGACGGCCGTGTGGTGGGCCGGCGCCATCGCCGGGCTGACCTTCCCGATCTACGGCTGGGCGCTGGCCAAGCTCCCCGGGCTCGACGGCGGCCTGCCGGCGCTGCTCGGTCTGGGTGACGGCGACGGCGTCTTCGTCGCCTTCAACACCGCGGCCGGTCTGCTGTTCGCCCTGACGCTCCCGGCGGTCGTGCGGATCGCCGCGACGCTCAAGGCGAACCTGGCCGAGGCCCTGCTCACCCGCCCGGCCCCGCGGCCGCAGGCGGTCCGCCACCCCTACGAGAAGAGCGTGCTCGCCGCGTGAGCGCCCTTCCGGGGCCGTCGCCGCATCCCGCGGCGGCGGCCCTTGCCGCGTGTGGCCGTCCGCGGCGACCAGCCGAGGCGGCCCTCCGAGGCGATCAGCCGAGGCGGTCCACCGCGGCGGTCCACCGCGGCGATCAGCCGGGGCGGTCCTCCGGCGGGGCCTGCTCACGGAAGGCCTGCTCGCGGAAGGCCGTCGGTGACATTCCCGCCCGCTGGGTGAACACGCGGGTGAAGTAGGCGTGGCCGGTGTACCCGACCCTGCGGGCGATGGCGCCCACGGGCAGGTCGGTGTCGGCGAGCATCACCTTCGCACGGTCCAGGCGGTGCCGGGTGAGGTAGTCGATCGGAGTGTCCCCGGTGACGGCGCGGACCGCCGCGATCAGCGTGTCGCGCGAAACGGACAGTTCCCGGGCCACCTCACCGATCCGCACCGGGCGCTCCAGATCGGCGGTGAGCAGCGCGATCGCCTGGTGGCCCAGCGGCGAGGCGGGCGCCCGGTCCGGCGGAAGCCGACGTCCCGGGCCCACGGCGGGGATCACCGCGTGGAGCGCCGCGCCGAGCGCGACGTGGTCGGGCAGGGACGTGGCCCGTCCGGTCAGCTCGACCAGCCGGGTCATCGCCGCCCCCACCCAGGCGGGATCGGCCACCTCCACGGCCGCCACTCCCCCACCGAGGTAGCCGAGGCTCTCGTAGCCGCCGGTGCTCGGTCCTTCGAACAGCACCCAGTGCTCGTCCCAGGTCCCGCCCGAGGGCCCGTACGTGTGCCGGACTCCGGGTGGGAGCCAGAAGAAGGTGCCGGGCCCGATCCTGTGCCGTCCCGGGCGGTCGTGCAGGACGAGATGCCCGGTGCCCGAGGTGACCATGACCCCGGCGTACCCCGTCAGCGCCCGCCTGGGCCGGGGCCGGCCCTGGCCCAGGATGGTGCCGGCTCCGGTGACGGCCAGGCCGAGGGCTCTGACGCCATCGGGCGGGGTCCGATAGTGGGCGATCTGCACCGGCACCCCCACCCAACTCCCGACAAAAGTGCAAACGGCTCCGGAAACACTGCATACCATGACGGCCGCCCATGCCCTGAACATGGGGTCATGTTCCGCACCGAGACCGCACCGGTATCGACAGATGTCCTGACCTCCAACGGCCACCGGCTCGATCCGAGCCCCCGGCGGCTCGGCCGGCTCGAGCCCGTCCGCGCCGCCGAGCGCCACGACCGGGCCGCGTTGCGGCGCCGGCTGGCCCGCGACGGCTACCTGTTCCTGCCCGGCTTCCTCGACCGGGCGGAGATCCTGGAGTTCCGCCGCCACTACTTCGCTGCCCTGGAGGGGACGGGCGTCACCGAGCCGGGCAGCGACCCCCGGCTCGGCAGGGCCGGCGGCGGCGACCTCGACCGGGCGACGATGCGCCGCGTGCTGTTTCGCGACATCGTCCCCGGCGCCGAGTACGAGGCGTTGTGCCGCCACCCCCGGATAGCCGGCTTCTACCGGTGGCTGCTGGACACCGAGGAGGTGCATCTGCACCGCAGGAAGCTGATCCGGCACGTCGGACCCGGCGAGACGGGCGTCGGCACCGCCACCCAGGCCCACTACGACCTGGTCTACCTGCGTGAGGGCACCGACAAGGTGCTGTCGTCGTGGATTCCGCTCGGAGACTGCCCCGTGGAGCGCGGGCCGCTCATCTATCTGGAAGGCAGTCACCGCCGTGTGCTGGCCGAGGAGGCCGCGGGCACGCTCCGGCGTCCCGCCGCCTCGATCACCGCGGACCTGCCCGCGCTGGCCGAGGAGCACGACGCCCGCTGGCTCGTCACCGGCTTCCGGGCCGGCGACATGATGGTGCACGGCGCGCACATCATCCACGCCTCCCTGGACAACGTCGACCCGGAGGGACTGGTCCGCCTGTCCACCGACATCCGCTACCAGTCGGCCACCGAGGTCATCGATCCGCGCTGGCAGAACCACTGGCACGCGGACGACGGGCTCTAGGCTCCGGTCTGCGCGACCGCCCCGAGCACGCAGCAGGTTGTCCCCGCCGCGGACGACCGTCTCGACCGGCGGCCGTCATCCCGCCGAGGGCAAGGTCACACGGGGAAAGCGCGGACGTGGCGAGCAACGACGCCGAACCTGGGCGGACATCACCCCAAGAGGTGTGATCTCAGCGCGGCAGATCGTCGCGGCCCACGAGCCCGTTCTCGTAGGCGTGGATCACCGCGTGCACGCGATCGCGCAGGTCCAGTTTCTGCAGGACGGCCCGGACGTGCGACTTCACGGTGTTCTCGCTCAGCACCAGTTCCGCGCAGATCTCGCCGTTGGACCTGCCGCGGGCCAGCAGGCCGAAGACCTCGACCTCGCGCGGGGTGAGGCCCTCCAGGGCCTTCGCCCTGCGCATCGGCACCTGCCGTACGAGATCAAGGACCGTCGCGGCCACCCCCGGGGCCAGCGCGGACGTCCCGGAGGCGACGTCGCACACGGCCTGGGCCAGGGCGGCGGGCCGGACGTCCTTGGTCAGGTAGCCGCTCGCGCCGGCCCGGATGGCGGCCACGACCAGCTCGTCGTCGTCGAACGTCGTCAGCATGAGCACCCGGGTCGCCGGTGCGATCCTCACGATCTCCGCGGTGGCGGCGACCCCGTCCATGCGGGGCATGCGGATGTCCATCAGCACCACGTCGAGGCGATGGCGCCGGACGACCTCGATCGCCTCGCCGCCGTTCCCGACGTCGTGGGTGACCTCGATGCGCTCGTCGGCCGACAGCACCGTACGGAGCGAGGCCCGCAGCAGTTCCTGGTCGTCGACGAGCATGACGCGGATCATGCGCCCTCCTTCGTGGGGAGCCGCGCCCGCAGCACCCAGCCGTCGTGCCCGTCGTCGATCGACAGGGTGCCGCCCGCGGTACGCACGCGTTCTTCGATTCCCAGGAGACCGGTTCCCGCGCTGCCGGCCTCTCGAGAAGCCTTGCCGCCGTCGTCGCGTACCTCCACCGTCACCTCGTTCGGGCTCCAGCGCAGGTGAACGGCCACCTTGACCGGTGGTTCGAGGTGGCGCAGCGCGTTGGTGATGCCCTCCTGCACGGTACGGACCGCCGCGACCTCGGCGCTCAGGCTCAGCGGCCGCCGCTCACCCGCCTCCGCGAACGTCACCGTGTGGAGCGGGCTCGCCGCCGAGGCCACGAGGTCGGGGAGGGCGTCGAGCGAGATCGGAACCTGTCCGCGCGGCGCCGCGGTGGCCGGGCCCAGCGTGGCCAGCATCGCCCGCAGGCCTTGGTGGGCGTCCCGGCCGGCCTCGGCGATGTCGCCGAGTTCGCGGCGGGTGGCCGGATCCGCCGTCGTCACCGCCGCGGCCTCGATCCGCACGACCATGACGGTGACCGTGTGGGCGATCACGTCGTGCAGGTCGCGGCGGATGCCGGCCCGTTCGTCCGCGATGGCCGCGGCCAGTCGTTCGCTCTCGGCTCGCCGGCGGGCCTCGTGCCTGCGGCGGAGCAGAAGGGCCGCGAGCCACACACCGCCGACCACGAGCATCAGCAGCCCGCCCTCACTCAGGCGGGTCCACCAGGGAACGCCAGGGGGCAGCCGGGCCCACGAGACCAGCTCGTTGAGGACGATCCCGAGCACGGCGACGGCCAGCGCGAGCGCCGAGGACCTGACCGGGACCTGGCCGGTCAGCCGCCACAACGTCAGGGGGAAGAACACGGCGGAGGGCAGCATGACCGGTGACCAGCCCGGGAAGGGCAGCGTCACCAGGACGAGCATGCCCAGCGCGCCGATCGCGTACCCCGCCCACGGCCGCCGGAGGGCCACCTCCGCTCCCGCGTGGAGCAGGGCGGCGGCGCCCGCGGCGGTGAGGACCTGCCACAGGTCCGCGCCGAGGTACCGGGCGGCCGCCAGGATGATCACCGTCAGGAGGGCCAGGACCACGTGCGCCGCCACCGTCGTCGCCGGCCATGGGCTGCGGCGCTGGACGGCTGTCACGGTGGTCGCCTCCCGGTGGGCTCGTGGTGGGGAGCCGTACCTGGCTCGACGTGCCACAGGATAGCCAGCGGCGGGCGGCCCGCCGCCACGAACCCGCCGTTGAGCCCCGTGCTCTCAGCGGTAGGACGCGATGAGCCGGGCGAGGTGGCGGCCCGCGATGCGCAGGGGTTCCTCGCTCTCGGCGACCTGGGCGGCCATCTCGGCCCCCTCCAGCGTGCTGATCACCGTGTGCGCGAGCTCGTGGGCGACGTCCTCGGGGAAGCCGCTACGGCGCAGCTTGCCGCCGACCAGCTCCCGCCAGCCGGCGAACTCCTCCTCCGCGGCCCGCTGGATGTCCGGCGCCGTGCCGGTGCTCTCCAGCGCGGTGATGACGATGGGGCACCCGTCCAGCCATTGGGAGGCGCGCAGCCCCTCCGCCAGCTCGTCGGCGCAGGCGGCGATCGCCGTGGCCGGGTCGTCCTCGCGCTCCAGCGCCTCGCGCAGCATGCCGGCGAACTCCTGGCCGCCGTGCCGCAGGGCCGCGATCGCCAGCTCCGTCTTGCCTCCGGGGAAGAAGTGGTAGACCGAGCCGAGCGTGGCCTCGGCCTCCTGGGAGATCTGCTTGAGGCCCGTGGCCGCGTACCCCTGCCGCTGCATCAGGCGGGCGGTCGAGCGGACGATGCGCTCCTTGGTCTTCATGACTCCACATCCTATTGGATAGAGCGTTCATTTTAGCGCCGTGCTACTGTCCGTCTCACTAGATAGAACGTTCATTTTAGGGAGAACGCATGTCCGTCACCGTCATCGGCCTCGGCCCCATGGGCCACGCCATGGCCGCCGCCTACCTGGACAAGGGCTACGACGTCACCGTCTGGAACCGCACCGCCGGCAAGGCCGACGCCCTGGTCGCCCGAGGGGCGCGCCTGGCCCCGGACGTGGAGGCGGCGCTCAGGGCCAACGAGCTCGTGGTGCTGAGCCTGACCGGCTACGACGCCGTCTACGCCGTCCTGGAGCGGGCGCCCCGGGCGCTGGCCGGCCGTACCGTGGTCAATCTGACCTCCGACACGCCCGCCGAGGCGCGGACGGCGGCGGAGTGGGTGGCCGGGCACGGCGGGACGCAGATCACCGGGGGCGTGCAGACGCCGCCGCCCGGCATCGGCACGCCCGGCACCTCGACGTACTACAGCGGCCCCGCCGAGGCCGTCGAGACCCACCGAGCCGCCCTCGAAGCGCTGACCGGGATCGACTACCTGGGCGAGGACCCAGGCCTGGCCGCCCTGTACTACCAGATCGGCATCGACATGTTCTGGACCGGGCTCGTGGGCTACCTGCACGGGCAGACGGTGGCGCGGGCGTACGGAGTGTCGGCGCGGCAGTTCCAGGAGCATGCGGTCAAGTCCATCGATCTCCGGTATTTCGTGGAGCTCTACGCACCGCGGATCGACGCGGGCGACCACTCCGGGGACATGGAGAACCTGGGGATGGCGGCGGCGAGCCTGGAGCACGTGGTGCGCACGGCCGAGGCGGCGGGGGTGGACGGTTCGATCCCGCGGGCCATGCTGGACACCTTCCGCCGCGGCATCGCCGCCGGTCACGGCCAGGACAGTCTCACCCGCCTCACCGACGTCCTGCGGGGGTGATGTGAGGGGGCGCCCGCT
This sequence comes from Nonomuraea sp. NPDC050547, assembly GCF_044457345.1. NCBI lineage: Bacteria > Bacillati > Actinomycetota > Actinomycetes > Streptosporangiales > Streptosporangiaceae > Nonomuraea > Nonomuraea sp. NPDC050547. The sequence goes on along the minus strand of NZ_JBITGW010000001.1, from coordinate 377,317 downwards.
CGCGCGATCCGGCCGCCCCCGTCAGGCCGGATCGCGGTCCGGATTCCGCGGCCCAGCGGGCGCCCCTCCACATTCCGGCCGGCGGGCCCCACCCCCCGGTCGAGGGCCCGACCGCCGTGGTGACCGCGTGGTCACCGGTGAACCCGCCACATCAGGTCTGTGTGAGCCTTCCGGCTCGTCCCCCCCGATGCGGCGGTGCGGCTTCGATGCGGGCAACACTACGGTTGCGATCTTGTGGGCGAAACCCCGTTTACGGACAGCTCGTTGAACGGTCTGTAGTCATCGATATGCGGAGCGTGTCAGGAGGTCGAACGGTCGTCCTCGCGCGACGAACGGTCGGTCAAGAGGCCGACGGCCGGCTCGGGAAGGTGCATCCGCGCCATCATCGCCGCCACCCCGGCAGGGATCCGACCGGGCGTGAGCAGGGAAATCATGACCATCACGACGAAAGCCAGCGGCACGCCGGCGGCCGGCGGGACGAACGGCTTCACGCCCACCCATTCCAGCCCCACGAGCGCCGCGGTCAAGCCTCCACCCGTCGCGAACCCCGCGACGGCGCCCGGCGCGGTCAGGCGCCGCCACCAGATGCCCAGCACCAGCAGCGGGCAGAACGTGGCCGCCGACAGGCTGAAGGCGGCGAGCACCAGCTCCACCGACCCGACCGGGACGGTCGTCGCCGTCAGGACCAGGGCGGCCACGGTCACCCCGGCCAGCGAGGCACGGAACGAGCGCACCCCGGGCCGCGCCACACAGGCCGACACCGCCCCCGACACCGCCCCGAGCACCCCGCACGACGTCGCGAGGAACGCCGCGAAGGCGCCCGCCGACAACACCCCGGTCAGCACGTTCCCGGCGACGCCGGGCAGCATCCGGGACGGCAGCAGCAGGACGATCTCCTCTCCCCCCGTCCCGGGAAAGTGCACATTAGCCAGAATTCCATATAAAGGGGGCACCACGGCGAACACCCCGAGTAACACCTGCGCCGCCACGATCGACCGGCGCGCCCCGCGCCCGTCCGCGGCGGCGTAGACCCGGACCACGACGTGCGGCAGCCCCATGGTCCCGAGCGCGCAGGCCAGCAACACCGTCAGCACGCCGGGCAACGACTGGTCCCCAGAGCCGTACCCGCCGGAAAGCCCTTCCGCGGGCACCTGACCGCAGTGCCACGTGCACCACAGCGCCAGCCCCACGCCGAGGAAGGCGACCAGCTTCACCCAGAACTGCGAGGCCTGCACGCTCGTGACGCTGCCCATGCCACCGGCCAGCGCCACGCAGGCGGCGGTCCCGGCGACGGCCGCCCAACCGGCCCAGGGCGGCAGCCCGGTCAGCAGCCGCGTGACGATCCCGGCCGCCTGGAACTGCGCCACCAGGAACAACAGCCCGATCCCCAGCACCCAGCACGTGGTGAAGCGCCGAAGGCGCGCCGAGCCCAGCCGCCATTCGGCGAAGTCGGGCAGCGTGAACGTCCCGGACCTGCGCAGCGGCGCGACCACCAGCGCCAGCACCACCACGAACCCCGCCGCCGCCCCCACCGGGTACCACAGCATCGGCGCCCCGTGCGTGGCGATGAGCCCGGCCAGCCCCAGGCAGACGGCGGCCCCGGTGAACTCGGCGCCGATGGCCGCGCCGTTGCGCCACGGCCGCACCGCCCGCGCCGCCACGTAGAACTCCGACACGCTGAGGTAGCGGCGCGGCCGCACGGTGCCCACCGTCACGGCGAGGACGAGCACGACGACGATCCCGGCCAGCGCCGCGACGGTCACGGTCCCGCTCGTTCGGCCTGTTCCGCATGCCGCAGATGGCGTACGGCCAGCAGCACCCACACCGGCTGGACCCCCACCGACAGCACCACCCACCAGCGCACGTCGGCGAACCCGGCGGCCAGCACCGGCGCCCCGACCAGCACGGCCAGCCCGGCGCCCGCGGTGACGGCGCCCGCCGAGAGCTGACGGCGCATGGCCGCCCGCGTCTCGGTGTCGCGGGAGACGTCGGCGGGCGGCACGGGATCCAGGCGCCCGACCGCCGCGGGACGCCGCTCGACCGGCACGCGCCGCACGGTCACTGCGCGACCCGATGCTGGTTGACGAGCTGCTCGCGCACCTGCCTGGTGTGACGGCGGCTGACGGGCAGCGTCTCGGTGCCGACGGTGAGCGTCACCTTGCCGCCCTCGAAGCGCAGTTCGCTGACGTGGCGGGCGGAGACGAGCGTGCTGCGGTGCACGCGGATGAAGCCGACGCCGGCCCAGCGGCGTTCGAGCGCGGCCAGGGACATGCGCACGAGGTAGCTGCCGTCGACGGTGTGCAGCCGCACGTAGTCGCCCTTGGCCTCGGCGAACCAGACGGCCTGCTGCGGCACGAACCTGGTGCGCCCGCCCAGCTCCACCGGGATGACGTCGTCGAGACCGCAGTCGTCGGGCGGCGCGGAGACCGCCTCCAGCCTGCGCACGGCTTCGGCCAGCCGGTCGGCGCGCACCGGTTTGAGCAGGTAGTCGACGGCCTGCAGCTCGAAGGCCTGCACCGCGCAGTCGTCGTGCGCGGTGACGAACACCAGGCGCGGCGGGCTGGGGAACCCGCCGATGAGCCGGGCCAGGTCGAGCCCGTCGAGGCCGGGCATGCGGATGTCGAGGAAGACCCCGTCGAGGCGCTCGCCCGCGCCGATCATCTGCACCATGTCCTGCAGCGCCGAGACCCCGTCGGCCGCGGTGAGGACCTGCTCCACCCTGCTGTCGCGGCGCAGCAGGTAGGCCAGCTCTTCCAGGGCCGGCACCTCGTCGTCAACGGCCAGAACGCGTAGCATGCCGTCCACGCTGCCGCAAGAACGCCCTGCTCACAAGCGACACGCCTACGTTGAGTAAAGAATTGACTACAAAGAGCTAGGCCGGGTCTTGGGGACGCGCAGCCGTACGCGGGTGCCGGCGCCCGGCGCGGTCTCGACCGCGAGCCCGTAGTCCTCGCCGTAGATCTGGCGCAGCCGCACGTCGACGTTGGCCAGGCCGATGCCGCCACCCTCGCGGCACGGGCCGTCGTCGAGCACCTGCCTGGCGTGCTCGGGGTCCATTCCGGCGCCGTCGTCCTCGACGGTGATGTGCGCCTCGGGGCCGGCGTCGCGGACCACGACGCGTACCTCGCCCGCGCCGCCGGCGGCGCGCGTGCCGTGCTTGATCGCGTTCTCGACGAGGGGCTGCAGGCACAGGAACGGCACCGGCACCGGCAGCACCTCCGGCGAGACCTGGACGGTGAAGCGCAGCTGGTCGCCGAACCGGGCGCGCTCCAGCAGCAGGTAGCGGTCGACGCAGGTCAGCTCGTCGGCCAGGGTCGTGAAGTCCTGGGCGCGGCGCAGCGCGTACCTGGAGAAGTCGGCGAAGTCGAGCAGCAGCTCGCGCGCGCGGCCGGGATCGGTGCGCACGAAGGAGGCGATGGTGGTGAGGGCGTTGTAGACGAAGTGCGGCGAGATCTGCGCGCGCAGGGCGCGCATCTCGGCTTCGAGCGCGCGGCGGCGGGAGGTGTCGAGCTCGGCGAGCTCGAGCTGGCCCGAGACCCAGCGGGCGACCTCGGTGACGGTGCGCACGAGCGCCGCGCTCAGCTCCTCGTCGTAGGCGGCCAGCGCGCCGACCACCCGGCCGTCGACGGTGAGCGGCACGACGACCGCGCCGTGCGGCTGACCGGCGAAGACCTCCGCCCGGCCGGAGGTCAGCGCCGCGCGGGCGTGGTCGAGGACCTCGTCGGTGCAGGGCCCGTCCCACGCGAGGGCCGCGTCGGTGGAGGTGATCGCGAGCGCGTGGGTGCCGAGCAGTACGCGCAGATGCCTTACGGCCTTGCGTGCGGACTCCTTCGTGAGCCCGCCCCGCAGGGACGGCGCGGCCAGCGCGGCGATGTGCAGCGTCGTGAACGTCGCCTCGTCCTTCCAGCCGCCTTCGGGCAGCTCGGGGCGGCGGCGCGCGACGAGGTAGCCGAGCGCGAATGCCAGGAGGGAGGCGAGCGCCACGGAGGCGGCGATCGACATGCGGGAAACCGTAGCCCGTCACGCGGGGTGTCCGGGCGGAAACGCTACGGCGGCCCCTCCCCCGGTTCCTCTTGGTATGAGTAGCGCTGCTCTCGCCACGGATCCGCCACGTTGTGATAGCCGCGTTCCTCCCAGAAGCCGCGCCGGTCCTCCAGCAGATACTCGATGCTGCGCACCCATTTCACGCTCTTCCAGGCGTAGAGATGGGGGACCACGACACGCAGCGGGAAGCCCCGGTCGGGGCTGATGGGCTTGTCGTCGAGCTCGGTGGCGAACAGCGTCTCCGGGGCGGTGAAGTCGGAGAGACGGACGTTGGCGCTGTAGCCGTACTCCGCCCAGATCATCACGTGCGTCACTCCCTCGGCGGGCGGCGCGGCGGCCAGGATCTCCCGCGGGCTGACGCCGCGCCACTCGTTCCCCATGATCGAGAACTTGGTGACGCAGTGGAAGTCGGCGAGCACGCCGGTGCGCGGCAGCTTCTCGAACTCCGGCCAGCTGAAGCGGTGCATCTCCCCTGAGGCGGTGGCGCCGAAGACGCGGAAGTCCCAGCTGTCGGGCTTGAACTGCGGCACCCGGCCGTAATGGATGACGGGCCGGCCGCGCGGGACGTACTGGCCTGGGGGCAGGCGCGACTCCTCCTCGTTCATTCGGCCATCCTGTCATCGCCCGGCGTACGGCTCGTCGCCGGGTAGGAGTGCGCTACTATTGCGGCCTATGCGCACCGCATTCATCTTTTGGTATGGCGACGGACCCGTGAGGACCGATCGCCATGTGGCGCTGCGCTAGCAGACACAGACGATCGAAAGGCCCCGGGTCCGTAAGGATCCGGGGCCTTTCGCATGTTCAGAGGAGAAAACCATGGTCATCGTGATGGGCCCCGAGGCCACCCAGGACGACGTCGCCGCGATCGTCGCGGTCGTGCAGGCGGCCGGGGTGGAGGCGTTCGTGAGCCGGGGCGTACGGCGCACGATCGTCGGACTGGTCGGCGACGTGGCCCAGCTCGACCAGGGCAACCTGCGCGGCATGGCCGGGGTGCGGGACGTGATGCGCGTGTCCACGCCGTACAAGCTCGTCAGCCGGGAGAACCATCCCGAACGCTCCACCGTGCACGTGGGCGGGGTGCCGATCGGCCCGGACACCGTGACGCTGATCGCCGGGCCCTGTGCGGTGGAGACGCCGCAGCAGACGCTGGACGCGGCGCTGATGGCCAAGAAGGCCGGGGCGACGCTGCTGCGGGGCGGGGCGTACAAGCCGCGCACCTCCCCGTACGCCTTCCAGGGCCTCGGCGAGGCGGGCCTGCGCATCCTGGCCGACGTGCGCGAGGAGACCGGGCTGCCGGTCGTCACGGAGGTCGTGGACGCCCACGACGTCGAACTGGTCGCCTCCTACGCCGACATGCTGCAGGTCGGCACCCGCAACGCGCAGAACTTCGCCCTGCTGCAGGCGGTCGGCGCGGCGGGCAGGCCGGTGATGCTGAAGCGCGGCATGAACGCCACGATCGAGGAGTGGCTGATGGCGGCCGAGTACATCGCCCAGCGCGGCAACCTGGACATCGTGCTGTGCGAGCGCGGCATCCGCACGTTCGAGACGGCCACGCGCAACACGCTGGACGTGTCGGCGGTGCCGGTGGCGCAGCGCCTGTCGCACCTGCCGGTCATCGTCGACCCGTCCCACTCGGGCGGCCGCCGCGACCTGGTGCTCCCGCTGACCCGCGCGGCCATCGCCGTGGGCGCCGACGGCGTGATCATCGACGTCCACCCGGCGCCGGAGACCGCCCTCTGCGACGGCCCCCAGGCGCTGGTGGACTCCGACCTCGACGTTCTCGCCGACGTGCTCGCCACCTTCCCCCCGCTGCTGGGCCGCGCCGCCGCCGTTCCCGCTGCCCCGGCCCAAGGTCGCTGATCCTTTACGGCACAGCCACCCCCACCGCCACCCGCCGACGCGCGCCGGCGGGTCGGCGGGATCGCTTCTCACGCCGGACGAACGCGCCACCGTCACGGCCCTTCGTGAACCACCCGACGGGGCAGGCAAGAACCCGCGACGACCTCGTGGACCCCGCCAGGCGACACACCCGGGAACCGGGCCCGCGGAGACCCCGTGGACCGGCCGGGCGGGGAGCCCGTGGTTGCGAAGGTCTTGGGGGTGGGCCGGGGAAGGTCCCGGGGTTCTTCGTGGGTGGGGTTCAGGCGGTGGGGCTGACGCCTTCCAGGGTGTACTCCTGGATGGAGTCGGCCAGCTGGACGGCCAGTTCTTCGGCGTCGAGGCGCTTCTCGATCTGCTTCAGATCCTCGATCTTGGCCCGGGTCTCGGCCCGCTTCGGCGCCAGCAGGGAGCAGCAGTCCTCGTCCGGCAGCTCGGAGATGGCCAGTGTGTCGATCCGGCGCGCCTCCGCCATGATCTCGGTCTTGTCCCAGCCGACGAGCGGCCGCAGGATCGGCAGCTCGACCGCGTGGTCCTGGGCGGTGATGTTGGCGAGGGTCTGGGAGGAGACCTGGCCGAGCGCGTCGCCGGTGATGAGGGCGGCGGCGCGGATGCGGTGGGCCACCTCCTCGGCGGTCTTCAGCATGAGCCGCCGCTGCGCGATGACCGCCAGCCGGTCCTGGCCGGAGTTGCGGATGGACTGCTGCGCCTTGCCGAACGGCACCACCCACAGCCTCGACCCGCCCTGGAAGCGGTCGAGCTTGCGCACCAGCGCGTACGCCTTGTAGATCGACTCGCTCGTCGTGAACGGGATGCCGGAGAAGTGCAGGAAGTCCACGTGCAGGCCGCGGCGCATCATGCGGTAGGCGGCGACGGGCGAGTCGATGCCGCCGGACATGAGCACGAGCGCCCTGCCGCTGGAGCCGACGGGCAGGCCGCCCTGGCCGGGCAGGCCGTCGGTGAACACGAACACCTCGTCGCGGTCGACCTCGATGTGGAGGGTGAGCGCGGGGTTCTTGAGGTCGACGGGCAGGCCGTACTCGTCGTTGATGGCGCCGCCGACCATGCGGTCGAGCTCGTTGGAGCGCAGTGGGAAGCGCTTGTCGCGGCGGCGCGAGCGGACGGCGAAGGTGGCCTTGCGGGCCGCCTGCTCGGTGTCGCGGACCAGTTCGAGACCGGCCTTGACGACCGTGTCCGGGTCCTTGGCGACCCGCCAAGCGCGGTGGATCCACACCAGCCCCGGCACGTCGGCGACCCGGGCGGCCACCGCGTCGGCCCGCTCGACGGTGGTGCCGGTGGGCAGGAAGATGGCGATCACGCCGTGCCGCTTGCGCACGTCGACCTTGATGTCGAGCTCGCGCAGCGCGTTGCGGATGTTGCCGATCAGGCGGCGTTCGAACAGCTCGCGGTTCTTGCCCTTGAGGACGATCTCGCCCAGCTTGAGCAGTACGCACGGCTCACCCAGGGCGGTGATCGTCATGGGGGTCCTCCGATATGTCCAGTGCTTTCGACCTACCGAGTTTAGTCCTCGTCCAGACCACGCTCGATCGCATATCGGACGAGCTCCACCCGGTTGTGGAGCTGGAGCTTGTTGAGCGTGTTCTGGACATGGTTCTGCACGGTCCGGTGGGAGAGCACGAGCCGGTCGGCGATCTGCCGGTACGACAGCCCCTTGGCCACGAGCCTCAGCACCTCGGTCTCCCGTTCGGTCAGGCGCGGCCCGTCCTCCTCCTGCGCCGGTTGGGCCGCCAGCCTGCGGTACTCCCCCAGCACCAGCCCCGCCAGCCCCGGCGTGAACACCGCGTCGCCCTCGGCCGTCCGCCGTACCGCGTCGAGAAACTCCTCCCGGGAGGCCGACTTCACCAGATACCCCGAGGCCCCGGCTTTGACCGCCGCCAGCACGTCGTCCTGTTCGGCGCTGGCCGACAACACCAGCACCCGGGGCGGGCTCTCCAGCCCGCTGAGTCCCTGCGCCACCTCGGCGCCCGACAGGTCCGGCAACTGCAGATCGAGAACCACGACCTCGGGCCGCACCGCCCCGGCCACCCGGATCGCCTGCCGCCCCTCCCCCACGGCCGCCACGACCTCGTACCCGGCCTCCGCCAGATCCCTGGCCACCCCGTCACGCCACATCGGGTGGTCGTCCACCACCATGACCCGCACCATGCCCGCAGCGTACGGCAGCGCCCTACTCGAACTCGCCCAGCGCCCCGGGATCGAAGGAGAAGACGAACGGGAAGTCGCCGCTGAACATCTGACCCGCTTTCACCTCACGCGCCAGCAGGTAGGCGTCCCCGTCACGGTCAAGGACGGTGATCTTGGGCTCAGGTTCAAGGTCCACAATCCAGTACTGGGGGATCCCGGCCTCCGCGTACTCCCGGACCTTCCGCACCCGGTCCGTCTGCTCACTGCCGCTTCGAGGTGACACCACCTCGACGACGATCAGGATGTCTCCGGCGTAGAAGGTTCTCGCGTGGCTCTCGATCGTGGCACGGGCCGCGTCCTTGCTCATGACGAACACGTCCGGTTTGCGCACGCCCGCCGGAGTGGTCACGTCGTTGGAACCTCCAGCCACGTACATCTCCGCGCCCGCCGCCTTGGCGGCCTCCTTCAACACGTCCTTCAAACGGTCGGCCGTATGGTCGTGCAAAGCGCTGGGGGACGACTCGAACAACCACCCGTCGGCGAGCTCGTAACGCTTGCCTTCTTCCGGCATCGCGTCCAGGTCATAGATGGTGTAGCGACCATAGTCGTGGATGGGAGCGACGCTCACCCGACTCTCCTTCCCGTCTCCATGAGGCCTACCCAACATTACGTGTTCCCTCCTGCCGGGATCCTGATTTCGATCTCGGTGCCCTCGCCGGGGGCGGTGATGATGGTGACGGTGCCGCCGGCGTCGGCGATGCGGCCCTTGATCGACTGGGCCACGCCCATCCGGCCGTCCCGCTCGGCCTCCTCCAGGCGGCCCGGCGGGATGCCGTTCCCCTCGTCCCTGACGCTGACGATGACGCAGTCCTCCTCCTGCTCGGCGAAGACCCAGGCTCGGGCGTCCGGCCCGACGTGGGTGCGGACGTTGTCCAGTGCCGCGCCGACCGCCGCCGCGACCTCGGCGGCCGTGGCCGGGGGCAGGACGATCGGGGTGGCGGGGGTGGAGACGGTGACGGTGGCGGAGCCGTACCTGGTGAGGAGGGAGCGCAGGTCGCCGGAGGGGGCGGGGCGCAGGGAGATCAGCTCGCGCAGGGCGGCTTCCTGCTCGCCGGCCAGGCGTCCGAGTTCGGCCGCCTCGCCGCCGATCTCCTGGCCGCGCCGCTGCACCAGCGCGAGCACCTGGAGCACGGAGTCGTGGATGCCGCGCGAGAGGCGGTCGCGCTCGCGCTGGGCGGCCTCCATCTCGGCGGCCCGCTGCATGCGTTCCTCGGCCTGCTTGGCCAGGCGCGCGACGTGGCCGACCACGACGCCGGACAGGAACAGCAGGACGGCGCCGTTGATGAGGACGGGCGCCTCGGGGGTGCGGACGCGCAGCCACACGTCGGCCGCGGCGACGATGGCCGCGCCCAGCGCGCCCAGGCGGCGTCCGCCGTAGACGGCCCAGGCGAGCACGGGTCCGGCGATCCAGGTGGCGGGCAGCGGCATGACGCCTTCGGCGTATTGGTAGGGCCCTTCCACGTACGGCGAGGCCAGCAGGCAGGCCAGCGTCACCAGCATGTCGATGACCAGCAGCGGCCAGCCGCGCAGCGCCTCCACGGAGTAGGCGAAGATCGACGCCGCGGTCCACAGCGCCATGAGGCTGAGAACGAACCACCCCATGACGGGCCGGGCGTACCCGTCGTGCTGGACCAGGAGCACACCGGCGTAGACCAGCGACGCGACCCTGAAGACGGCGATCGCGCGCCAGAACGGTCCCTCGATACCCATGAATCTTTCTCACGTTTCCGACAGAGACGGTTGACAGATAGTCGAAGTATCCATGCGAATCGGGCCACACCACTGCCAGAATCCGGTGATCCCTAATGCAAGGAAATATCGATACATGTCTTCCGCTGTTAATCATTTCACCCACGGCCCGCTCACCCCGGCCCTCGCCTACGTGATGTCGTGCATCGGGTCAATGCTCGGACTGCGGCTGACCGCTCAGGCCCACGCCTCGCGCGGGGGTTCGCGGGTGCGCTGGTTGCTCGGCGCGGCCGTATCGATCGGCGGCACCGGCATCTGGGTCATGCACTTCATCGCCATGATGGGCTTCGACATCGAGGGCACCCCGATCCGCTACGACGTCCCGCTGACCGTGGCCTCCGCTGTCGTGGCGATCGTGGTCGTGGGCACCGGCCTGTTCCTCGTCTCCTACGGCGGCGGCCGGGTGCTGGCGCTGCTCGGCGGCGGACTGCTCACCGGCCTCGGCGTGGCGAGCATGCACTACCTCGGCATGTACGCCATGAACATGTCCGCCCACGTCTCCTACGACCGCCTGACGGTGGCCCTGTCGGTGGCGATCGCGGTCGTGGCCGCGACGGTGGCGCTCTGGTTCACGCTGCGGGTCAGGCGGCCCATCTGGATCGCCGCCGCCGCCCTGGTCATGGGCGTCGCCGTGGCCGGCATGCACTACACGGGGATGTTCGCGATGACCGTCACCCCGCACCACGCGCCGGCAGCGGTGCCGGGCGCCGACGCGCTCGACTTCCTCGTGCCGCTCATGACCGTGATCAGCCTGATCACGCTGACCATGCTGCTCATGGTCATCCTGTCGCCCTCGGAGGAGGAGCTCCACGAGGACGCCGAACTCCTCGCCAGGCTGGAGCTGCGCAGGCGGACGTCGCAGCAGCTCACCTACCCCGCGCCGGTCCCCAGGCCGCAGCCCGCGGGGAGGTCGCGCCGCCGGTAGTTGCACAGACAGCGACCTGGGCCTCATACTCCCCTTGCTTTTCTCATCAAGGGACGAATGCCCATGTCAGCTGTCGATCACTTCTCCTTCGGGTTCCTGACACCCGCTCTCGCCTACGTGATGTCAAGCGCGGGCTCCATGCTCGGCCTCCTGCTGACCTCCCGCGCCCGCCTCGTCGGCGGTCGCGAGGGCCGGTTCTGGCTGGCCGGCGCGGCGCTCGCGATCGGCGGCACGGGCATCTGGACGATGCACTTCATCGCCATGATGGGCTTCGCCGTCACCGGCACGCCCATCCGCTACGACGTCCCGCTCACGGTGGCCTCCGCGGTCCTCGCGGTGGCGGTCGTGGGCGCCGGGCTCTTCCTGGTCGGCCGGGGCGGGTCGCGCCCGCCGTACCTGCTGGGCGGCGGCGCCCTGACCGGGCTCGGCGTCGCCGGCATGCACTACCTCGGCATGGCCGCCATGAACATGTCCGGGCACGTGCACTACGACCCGCCGGTCGTCGTCCTGTCGATCCTCATCGCGATCGTCGCGGCGACGGTGGCGCTCTGGTTCACGCTGCGGGTGCGGGGCGCCTGGCGCATCGGCGGCGCCGCGCTCATGATGGGCGCGGCGGTGTCCGGGATGCACTACACCGGCATGTTCGCGATGTCCGTGGAGCTGGTGCCGCCCGCCGGTCCGATCCCGGGCTCGCGCGCCCTGGACTTCCTGCTGCCGCTCATCGTGGGCCTGTGCGTGGTCACCGTCGGGCTGCTGCTGCTGGTGATCCTCTCCCCCTCGGAGAAGGAACTGCGCGGCGAGATCGCCTTCCAGGCCAGAAAGGCCGCCAGAGACGACGAAGGCGCGCCGGAGGTGAATCTCTTCGGCACGCCTCGCGGTTGAGCTATGTCCTGGGTACGGCTCGCGCCCCGGTGGGCCGCCGATGCTTCCGCGGCGCGAGCCGTACCCTGAGAGGGGTTGCAGCGGTTCGTCTAACCCCGCTGCGTTGAACGGTACGGCCCGCCACTTGCAAGCCGCTTACGGATGATCACGGTCCGCTTGCACGCTCAGCCGAAGAAGACCTCGGCCTCCGCGTAGCGCTCGTCCGGGACGGTCTTGAGCTCGGCCGTCGCCTCGTCGAGACCGACCCTGACGATGTCGGTGCCCCGCAGCGCGACCATGGAGCCGTAGGCGCCGTCGTGCACGGCGTCGATGGCCTGCAGGCCGAACCTGGTGGCCAGGACCCGGTCGAACGCGGTCGGGGTGCCGCCGCGCTGGATGTGGCCGAGCACGGTGGTGCGGGCCTCCTTGCCGGTGCGCTTCTCGATCTCCTTGGCCAGCATCTCGCCGATGCCGCCGAGGCGGACGTGGCCGAAGGAGTCGAGCTCTCCGGTCTGCAGGGTCATCTGGCCCTCGATCGGGTGGGCGCCCTCGGCGACGACGATGATCGGCGAGTAGCGGGTGCGGAAGCGCGACTCCACGTACTCGCAGACCCGGTCGATGTCGAAGGGCTTCTCCGGGATGAGGATGACGTTGGCGCCGCCGGCCATGCCGGCGTGCAGCGCGATCCAGCCGGCGTGCCGGCCCATGACCTCGCAGATCAGCGCGCGGTGGTGCGATTCGGCCGTGGTGTGGAGGCGGTCGATGGCTTCAGTGGCGATGTTGACCGCGGTGTCGAATCCGAAGGTGTAGTCGGTGCCCGACAGGTCGTTGTCGATCGTCTTGGGCACGCCGACGACCTTGACCTCGCGATCCCACAGCTGCTTGGCCACGCCGAGCGTGTCCTCGCCGCCGATGGCGATCAGCGCGTCGACGCCGCCCGCCGCGAGGTTCTCCTTGATGCGGTCGACGCCGCCCTCGATCTTGATGGGGTTGGTCCTGGACGAGCCAAGTATGGTGCCGCCGCGCGGCAGGATGCCGCGTACGGCCTGGATGTCCAGCGGCATCGTGTCCCCCTCCAGGGGGCCACGCCAGCCGTCACGGAATCCGACGAACTCATGACCGTAAACACTCACGCCCTTGCGGACGACGGCCCTGATCACAGCATTGAGACCGGGGCAGTCGCCGCCGCCGGTGAGCACTCCAATACGCATGGCGGGTTCCTCCCAATGGGGTTCACGACCCAGAATCGCATTGTGCCCGTGGCCTCGGGCAGTGGTCTAGACCAAAATTCACGGCCCAGATTAGTAACAGGAAGGCGGTTCCGTGACTGTTTTGGCCATTGACGCGGGAACGACTGGAGTCACCGCCCTGATCGTGACCGAGGACGGCCGGATCGAGTCCCGGGGATATGAGGAGTTTCCGCAGCACTTCCCCGAACCGGGCTGGGTCGAGCACAACCCCGAGGACATCTGGCAGGCCACGCTCGCCGCGTGCGCGACGGCCCTGCGCGGCGCGGGGACGGCGCCGTCGTGCGCCGGGATCACCAACCAGCGCGAGACCGCCGTCCTGTGGGACCGGCGGACGCTGGCCGCGCCCCGCAGGGCCGTGGTCTGGCAGGACCGCCGCACGGCCGGGGTCTGCGAGCGCCTGCGCGCCACCGGGCACGAGCCGCGCGTGTCGGAGCTGACCGGCCTGCGCCTCGACCCGTACTTCACCGCCACCAAGCTCACCTGGCTGGCCGAGCGCGACCCCGCCGCGTGGGCGGGCGTCACCTCGGGCCGCACCGCGCTCGGCACCGTGGACAGCTACCTCGCCGCCCGCCTGACCGCGGGCGCGCGCCACGTCACCGACCCGTCCAACGCCTCGCGCACTCTCCTGTACGGCCTGGCCTCCGGAACCTGGGAGCCGGAGCTGTGCGAGCTGTTCGGCGTCCCGGAGTCCGCGCTGCCGGAGATCGTCCCGAACTACGGCCCGATCGGCCGCACGGACCCGGACGCCTTCCTCGGCCTCGACCTGCCGATCAGCGGCATGGCCGGGGACCAGCAGGCGGCCCTGTTCGGCCAGACGTGTTTCGCGCCCGGCGAGGTCAAGTGCACCTACGGCACCGGCTCGTTCCTCCTCACCAACACCGGCACGGAGATCGTCCGCTCGGATGCCGGGCTGCTGACGACGGTGGCGTGGCAGAAGCCGTCGGGCGAGCTGACGTACGCGCTGGAGGGCTCGATCTTCGTGACCGGCGCGGCCGTGCAGTGGCTGCGCGACGGCCTGGGCGTGATCGGGACGGCGCCCGAGTCGGAGGCGGTCGCCCGCACGGTCCCCGACAGCGGCGGCGTGGTCTTCGTGCCCGCGCTGACCGGTCTCGGCGCCCCGCACTGGAACCCGGAGGCGCGCGGCCTGATCACCGGCATCACCCGCGGCACCACGCGCGCCCACCTGGTGCGCGCGACGCTGGAGGCGATCGCGTTCGAGGTGCGCGACGTGGTGGAGGTGATGGGCGGTTCGGTCGCCGGGCTGAAGGCCGACGGCGGTGCCAGCGGCAACGACCTGCTGATGCAGGTGCAGGCAGACCAGCTGGGCGTAGCGGTGGAGCGCCCGGTCATTCAGGAGACCACCGCGCTGGGTGCCGCCTTCCTGGCCGGTCTCGGCTCCGGGGTCTGGGACTCGGCCGAGGAGTTGCGCGCGACCTGGCGCCTGGACCGCCGCTTCGAGCCCGGCGCCCGCGACGACGCCGCCTACGACCGCTGGCGCGCCGCCGTCGCCCTGACCAAGCACTGAAATCGTCAACCAAAGGTTGACGTTTCGAGCATCGTCAACCTATCGTTGACGCATGGATGGAACCGTTCGTCTCGACGACATCATCAGCGCGATCAAGCAGCGCCACCCCGACGGCGACCCTCTCGGCGAGTTGTCGGACGCCGTGTACATGGGTGAGCACCTGGGCGAGGTGGCCGATCATCTCATCGGCCACTTCGTCGACCGGGCCCGCCACTCCGGCGCTTCCTGGACCGAGATCGGCCGCAGTATGGGCGTGACCAAGCAGGCCGCCCAGAAGCGGTTCGTCACCAAGGAGGGCTCGCTGAGCGACGATCTCTCCGCCTACACCCGCTACACCGACCGCGCCCGCCGTTGCGTCGTCGGCGCGATGGAGGAGGCCAAGGGCACCGGCCACGACCACATCGAGCCCGCCCACGTCGTCCTGGGACTGCTGCACGAGCCGGAGGCGGTGGCCGGCAGGTGCATGGTCGCGCTCGGCGCCCCCCTGGACACGGTCAAGGAGGCGATGCGCAACTCGCTGCCGCCCGGCACCGGCGCCCCGGGCCCGCAGGTCCCGTTCTCCGCCCAGGGCAGGAAGATCATGGAGCTGACCCTGCGCGAGGCCCTGCGGCTCGGCCACAACTACGTGGGCACCGAGCACATCCTGCTCGGCACGCTGTCCCTGACCGAGTCGGCCGAGGTCCCCGCGCTGGTCGTGCTGGAGGGCCTCGGCGTCACCAAGGAGGGGGCCGAGCGGGAGATCCTGCGCATGCTCGGCGAGATCACCGGCGGGTCATAGCCGGCCGGCCGGCGGGGCCCTTGGCGAACCTGGCCAGGATGTTCGCGGTGGCGCGGCGGGTGAAGGCGGCGGCGTCCTTGGTGACGCCGTGGCCGCAGCGCCGCCCCCGCATTCCGCAGACCCAGCGCATGGTCCCGCTGGCGAACACCCCGGCGCCGCTGGGCGCGACGTAGTAGGTGCTGTGGGACACGGTCTCTCGGCCACCGCAGTCGACCGGAGACTCGGCCAGCACCTCCACCCCGCGCGGCGAACCGCGCGAGACCCGGTCCGTCTCCACTCCGGCCATCCCGGGGAAGCGCCGTCCGCGCGTGCCCTCGAAGATCCAGTGGCCCGGTTCGCGCACCACGTACGCCGCCTCCGCGGGGAAGCAGTCGTACATCTGCCCCACCAGCGAGCTCTCCGGCGCGACGCTGCGCCAGAGCGGGCAGCGCGTCTCCTTGTCGCACTCGACCACCCGCCCGGTCAGCCCGATCTTCCAGTAGACGGCGTTCGCGCCGAGGAAGGCCAGGTTGACGCCGCGGTCGCGGGCGCGGGTGACGGTCTCGCGCATGCCGGCCGTCCAGTACTCGTCGTGGCCGAGCGAGACCACGGCCCGCGCCCCGTCCAGGACGCCGGGGCGCAGGTCCGGCGAGGTCAGATAGGCGAGGCGGACGCCGCTGCGCTCGGCCACCTCGATGGCGTCCTTCTCCAGGTCGAGGAAGAGGCGGGCGCCGTTGGTGTCGTAGGGGCGGTCGAAGGTGACGGCCCGGGAGCGCGCGGCGAAGCCGCCGGGTCCCTCGTACAGGTTGCGGCCGCCCCAGCGGTTGTAGGCCTGCCAGGTCGTGACCGCGTTGACGATCACCACGCGGCCGGAGGTGGCGGCCGACCTGACGGTGATCGGCACGTACCGCTGGCCGCCGGTGGAGGCGTCCAGGCGCAGCAGGTAGGCGCCTTCCGGCCAGCCGGCCGTGTGCACGCGCAGCGACGGCTTCCAGTGGGCGGCGGTGACCATACCGCGCGCGCCGGTCCTGGGGGCGGCCTGCCGTACGCCGGAGACCTGGCCGGAGGCCCACACCTGCGTGACGGGCGCGCCCATGCGGAAGGCCCGCACGGTGAAGCGCGGAGCCGTCGTGGACACGCGCAGCCCGAACCGCTCGCCCGGCAGGACGCTGACGCGGTCGGCGTAGCCCTCGATCTCGTGTTCGGCGCCCTGCTCGGTGATCCGCCACGGAACCGCACGCGACGGCGCGGCGGCCTCCGGCGGCGCCGCGGGCGGGGCGACGGCGGCGGGGGTGACGGCGGTGCAGCCGGCGGCCAGGGTCAGGGCCAATGCCGAGGCCGCGGCCGGGGCGGCGGGCGGGAAGAGCGTGCGCACGAGCGCTCATGATCACCGTCGCCGCCCGGGGACGCGGGCGGCTTTGCCTACACCGGCAGCACGCAGGCGGGACTCTTGACCGCGATCGCCTCGCCCGTGGGGACGGGCAGGGCGCCGTCCAGGGTGAAGGCGTCGAGGGTGCCGGAGTTCTGGTTGGCGATCCAGAGGGTGTCGCCGGCGATGGCGAAGTGGCGCGGCCAGTCGCCGCCGGAGGGGAGTTCGGCGAGCTTGTCCCCGTCGGCGGTGAAGACGGAGAGGGTGTTGGGGCCGCGGTTGAGTACGTAGAGGCGGCCGTCGGCGGCGTCGACGTGGGAGGGGAAGTTGACGCCCGCGGCGGCGCTGGCCGGCGCCTGCCACAGTTCCCGCCAGCCGGCGGCGTCGTAGGCGCGCAGCGTGCCGTCGAGCTCGCCGGCCACGTAGACGCGCCCGTCCGGGGTGAAGACGAGGTGACGGGGGCCCATGCCGGGCGCCAGGCGCACCGGTTCGAGCGGGTCGCCGGTCAGCGTGTAGCGGCGGATCTCGTCGGTGCCGAGGTCGGAGACGTGGAGCACGTCCCCGTGGAAGACGCACTGGTGGGCGTGCGGGCCGCGCTGGCGGTCGGGGTGGGGGCCGGAGCCCTGGTGGGGAAGCAGGATCGGCTCGCCGGTGAAGCGGCCCTCGGCGTCGAGGTGGTGCAGGCTCGCGACGCCGTCGCCGTAGTTGGCCGCGGCCAGCAGCGCGCCGGACGGGTGCACGGCCAGGTGGCACGGGCTGTCGCCGCCGCTCGGCCGCCGTCCGGTCTCGCTCAGGCCGCCGCCGGTCGCGTACGACAGCAGCAGGCCCTCGCCGAGCTCGCCCGCGGCGTACAGGACGGGCAGCGCCGGGTGCGCGGCCAGGAAGGAGGGAGACGGGGCCGGGGTGATGCCTTCACCGGCGGTGAGAATGCCGTCGCCGTAGGAACCGACGTAGAGCTGCGTCACGGGAGAGTCCTCTTCATGGTTGACTAGGGCAATGAGTTCGTTGACGAAAGCAAGGGTTTCTGAGGTCAGGGCCTTCAACCGGTTCTATACGAAGGTGATCGGCGTCCTGCAGGCAGGGCTGCTCGACTCCCCCTACTCCCTGACCGAGGTGCGGGTGCTGTTCGAGATCGCGCACGCCGGTGAGCTGGAGACCGGCGGGTTGCGGGCCCTGCTCGACCTCGACGCGGGCTACCTGAGCCGCATGCTCACGCGCTTCGAGAACGACGGCGTCATCTCCCGCCGCCGCTCCCCCCACGACGCCCGCAAGCAGCTGGTACGGCTCAGCCCCCTCGGCGCCGCCACCTTCGACCGGCTCGACGACCAGGCGGCCGGCGAGGTCGCGAGGCTGCTGGCCGGGCTGACCGAGGAGGACCAGGGGCGGCTGGTGGGCGGTATGACCCTGATCCGCCGCCTGCTCGGCGATCCGGCGGCGGCGGCCGGGCGGGAGCCGTACCTCATCAGAGCGCCCCGCGCCGGAGACCTGGGCTGGGTCGTGCAGCGTCACGGCGCCCTCTACGCCGAGGAGTACGGCTGGGGGCTGGCCTTCGAGCAGACCGTGGCCGGGATCTGCGCCGCCTACTCCCCCGAGCGCGACGCCGGGTGGATCGTCGAGGTCGACGGGCAGCGGGTGGGCTGCGTGTTCTGCGTGCGCAGGGACGAGGAGACGGCGCAGCTGCGGATGCTGCTGGTCGAGCCGTCCGCCCGGGGGCTCGGGATCGGGCAGAGGCTGGTCGGGGAGTGCCTGCGGCACGCGCGGGAGCAGGGGTTCGAGCGGATCATGTTGTGGACGCGCGACGGCCTCGTGAGCGCGCGGCGGATCTACCAGGCGGCCGGGTTCGCGCTGGAGTCGGAGGAGAAGGGCGAGGAGAACGGCGTCGCGGTGACCGAGCAGATCTGGTCGCGCGCGCTCTAACTCTTCCTGGGCCACCGGTTCAGCGGGCCGGCCAGGCGCATGGCCGCCGGGACCAGGACCGCCCTGACCCGCCGCCTCGCCCCCTGAGCGCGGGGGGTCAGAGGGCGGCGGCGATCCGGGCGACGGCTTCGGTGACGAGCTTGCCGTACTCCGGGCGCAGCTCGTCGGTCATGCGCGTGGCGGGGCAGGAGACGCTGAGGGTGGCCACCGGCCCGTCGGCGCCGAGGACGGCGGCGGCCACGGCGGCGATGTCGGAACGCCACTCCCCCCGGTTGGCCGCCCAGCCCTGGGCGCGGATCGCGGCCAGTTCCTCCTTCAGGACGACGGGGTCGGTGATGGTGGCCGAGGTGTAGGACTCCAGCTCAGGCAGTTCCCCGGACAGGTGGGCCAGGACGGCCTTGCCGTTCGCCGAGGCGTGCAGCGGCAGCCGGATGCCGAGCGGAAGGACGATGCGCAGGGGCTTGTCGGTCTCCAGGCGCTCGATGAGCACGACGGCGTCGCCCTCCGGGACCATCAGGTGCACGGTCTCGCCGGTGCGCTGCCGCAGTTCCTCCATGACCGGCAGCGCCACGTCGCGCAGGCCCAGCTCGGCGCGCCGGCCGACCTGCAGCGCCTTGGTGGTCACCAGCCAGCGGGTGACCTCGCCGCCGGCCGGCCGGATCCAGCCGGCCTCGTGCAGTGTGCGCAGCGAGCGCTGCACCGTGCTCTTCGGCAGTCCGAGCGCGCGCGACAGCTCACCCACGCCGATGGGCTGGCGGGCGGCGACCTCTTCGAGCGCGCGCAAAGCGTTGACGACGTTCTGCATCCATTGACTCCTTCGACGACCCGCTTCTAAGGTTAGTGAACCGCACCACGGCACGCTGTGCCGCTACACGGCACGGAGGAATCGTGCACTTCCTGCAGATCCCAGGCCCCACCAACGTCCCCCACCGCGTCCTGCAGGCGATGGCCCGCCCGACCATCGACCATCGCGGACCGGAGTTCGCCGCGCTCACGCTCGACCTGCTGCCCCGCCTCGCCGCGGTCGTCCAGACCGGCGGCGACGTGGTCGTCTACCCGTCCTCCGGCACCGGCGCGTGGGAGGCCGCGCTGGTCAACACGCTGTCGCCGGGCGACCGGGTGCTGGCCTTCGAGACCGGGCACTTCGCCATGCTCTGGTGCCGCATGGCCGCCAACCTCGGGCTGGAGGTCGACCTCGTCCCCGGCGACTGGCGGCACGGAGTGGACCCCGACCTGGTCGCCGAGCACCTGACCGACGAGACCGCCGCCGTCATGGTGGTGCACAACGAGACCTCGACCGGCGTGCGCAGCCGCGTCCCCGAGATCAGGGCGGCGCTCGATCGCGCGGGGCACCGGGCGCTGCTGCTGGTCGACACGATCTCGTCGCTGGGCTCCATCGACTACCGGCACGACGAGTGGGGCGTCGACGTCACCGTCGGCTGCTCCCAGAAGGGCCTGATGCTCCCGCCCGGCCTGGCCTTCAACGCGGTCAGCCCCAAGGCGCTGGACCACCGGGGCCACCTGCCGCGCGCCTACTGGGACTGGCGGCCGATCATCGAGGCCAACCACTCCGGCTACTTCCCCTACACCCCGCCCACCAACCTGCTGTACGGCCTGGCAGAGGCGCTGTCCATGCTGGAGGAAGAAGGACTGGCCCAGGTCTTCGCCCGGCACGACCGGCACGCGGAGGCGACGCGGCGGGCCGTACGGGGATGGGGGCTCGAAGTGTTGTGCGCCGACGAGCGGGAGCATTCAAGCGCGCTGACCGCGGTCATGGTGCCGAACGGCTTCGACGCCGACGAGGTGCGGCGGATCGTGCTGGAGCGCTTCGACATGTCGCTCGGCACCGGCCTCGGCAGGCTCGCCGGCCGGGTCTTCCGCATCGGCCACCTCGGCCACTTCACCGACCTCATGCTCGCCGGCACGCTGAGCGGTGTCGAGATGGGACTGCGGGCGGCCGGGGTGCCGATCAAGGACGGCGGCGTCCAGCGGGCCCTCGCCTACCTGGAGGGCGGGGCGTGAGCCTCGCGCGGACGCTCGGGCCGCTGCTGGCAGGCGAGGTCAGGGACGACGACTACACCCGCCACCTGTACTCGTCCGACGCCAGCATGTACGCCATCGAGCCCCTGGCCGTCGCCTACCCCAAGCACACCGACGACGTACGCGCGCTGGTCACGGCCTGCGGCGGGCTCGGGGTGCCGGTGCTGCCCAGAGGCGCGGGCACCAGCCTGGCCGGGCAGACCGTGGGCGCGGCGGTGATCGTGGACTTCTCCCGGCACATGAACCGCATCCTGGAGCTGGACGGCGACCTGGCCCGGGTCCAGCCCGGCGTGGTCCAGGACCAGCTCAACCGGGCCGCCGCCAAGCACGGGCTGATGTTCGGTCCCGACACCTCGACGAGCAACCGGGCCACGATCGGCGGCATGATCGGCAACAACTCCGCCGGCAGCCACTCGATCCGCTACGGCTCGACGATCGACCACGTGCGGGCCCTGAGCGTGGTCCTGGCCGACGCCTCCACCCCCGACCTGGCCACGGACGGACGGCTGCGCACCGGGGTGGACAGGATCCTCGAGAACCTCGACCTGGCGGGCTACCCGCGCTTCTGGCGCCATTCCGGCGGCTACCGGCTCGACCGGGTCACGCCGGACGACCTCACCCCGCTCGTCGTCGGCTCCGAAGGCACGCTGGCCATCGTCACGGAGGCGACCGTGCGCCTCGTGCCGCGCCCCACGACGCGGGCGATCGCCGTCGGCCACTTCACCGGGACCCTGCCCGCCATCGCCGCCACCCACGACGCCCTCGCCCTGGACGCCGCCTCCGTCGAGCTTATGGACAAGGCCATTCTCGACCTGTCCCGGCAGCGGGTGGACTACGCCCGGCTCGGCGACATCCTGGAGGGTGACCCGGAGGCGCTGCTGTTCGTGGAGTTCTTCGGCGACGACGCGGCCGGCAAGGTGGAGAAGCTGGCCAAGGCCTGGAAGGCGGGCGGGCACGGCTATCACACGCTCCGGGCCGTCGACAAGGAGCAGCGCGAGGCCGTGCTGAAGGTGCGCAAGGCCGGGCTGGGGCTGCTGATGGCCTCCAGCGTCGGCAGCCGGCGCCCGCTGGCCTTCGTCGAGGACACCGCCGTGCCGCCCGAGGCGCTGGTGCCGTACGTGGCGGAGTTCGAGAAGATCCTGGAGCGGCACGGCATGAAGGCCGGCTTCTACGGCCACTGCTCGGTCGGCTGCCTGCACGTACGCCCGTTCGTCGACCTGCGCGCCCCCGGCGAGATCGCGGCCATGCGGGCGGTCGCCGAGGAGATCGCCGACCTGGCCGCCCGGCACGGCGGCGTGAACTCCAGCGAGCACGGCGACGGCCTGGCCCGCTCGGAGTTCAACGAGAAGCTGTTCGGCCCGGCCGTCTACGCGGCGATGCGGGAGGTCAAGCGGTTGTTCGACCCCGGCAACCTGCTGAACCCCGGCAAGATCGTGGACGCCGCCCCGATGACCGAGCACCTGCGCGACCCCTCCCGCCCCGAGCCTCCGCCGCTGCGGACGGCGCTGGCGTTCGCGGACGGCATGCACGCCGCCGCCGACCGCTGCATGAACATCGGCGCCTGCCGCAAAGAGGACACGGGCGTCATGTGCCCCTCGTACATGGCCACCCGCGAGGAGGAACATTCCACCCGCGGCCGGGCCAACGCCCTGGTCAAGGCGCTGTCCTCACCCGACCCCCGGGCGGCGCTCGGCGAGGAGCGGCTGCACGGCATCCTCGACCTCTGCCTGGAGTGCAAGGCGTGCACGTCGGAGTGCCCGCTCGGCGTGGACATGGCCTCGCTGAAGAGCGAGGCTCTGCACCAGTACCACCAGACCCACGGCGTGCCGCTGCGCTCGCGGCTGTTCGGCGCGATCCGCACCCTCAACCGGCTCGGCTCTGCCACCGCGCCGCTGTCCAACCTGCTCGCCGCCCCGCTGCGCGGCGCCCTGGGCCTCGCCCGCCAGCGCCCGCTGCCCCGCTTCCAGCGCGACACGCTGCCGCGCTGGCACGCCCGCCGCACCCCCGCCCCCGGCCGGCTGGGCGAGGTCATCCTCCTGGCCGACTCCTTCACCTCCTTCACCGAGCCCGCCATCGGCCGGGCAGCCGTCGAACTGCTGGAAAAGGCCGGCTACACGGTACGGCTGGCCGCCGAAGGCTGCTGCGGCCGGTCGAGCCTGTCCAAGGGCCTGCTCGACCGGGCGAAGAGCATGGCCGAAGCCATGGTCGAACGCCTGTCGGCCTCGGACGCCCCGATCGTCGGCCTGGAGCCGTCCTGCCTGCTGACGCTCAAGGACGAGTACGCGGCGCTCCTGCCCGGCGACCCCCGCGTCCAGGCGGTGGCCGGGCGCGCCCGCCTCGTACCGGAACTGCTGCTCGAAGCCATCGACGGCGGCGCGCTGCCGCTGGGCGACGCCCTCAGCGGCCGCACGATCCTCTTCCACGGCCACTGCCATGAGAAGGCCGTCACCGGCACCGCGGCCACGCGCGAACTGCTCGCGCGCATCCCCGGCGCGCGGGTGAGCGAACTCGACGCCGGCTGCTGTGGCATGGCCGGATCGTTCGGGTTCGAGGCCGAGCACTACGAGTTGTCCATGAAGATCGGCGGCCTGCGGCTGTTCCCTGCCGTGTCCGCCACCACCGAGGACACCCTGGTCGCGGCCACAGGGGTGTCCTGCCGCCAGCAGATCGCGCACGGCACCGGCCGCACCGCCCGCCATCCCGTCGAACTCATCCGACTGCTGACCTGACTCGGGGGAGAACGGAGTCATGTCATGTCCGCCGAACTTCTGTCCATACTCGCCCTCATCCTGATGTTCGTGGTGGCCACGGCCTTCCCGGTCAATCTGGGAGCCCTGGCCCTCGTCGGGGCCTTCCTCGTCGGCACCCTCGCCGCCGGGATGGGCACCGACGACATCCTCGGCGCCTTCCCCGGC
The DNA here is from genome assembly GCF_044457345.1 of Nonomuraea sp. NPDC050547. Taxonomy (NCBI): domain Bacteria; kingdom Bacillati; phylum Actinomycetota; class Actinomycetes; order Streptosporangiales; family Streptosporangiaceae; genus Nonomuraea; species Nonomuraea sp. NPDC050547. The sequence goes on along the minus strand of NZ_JBITGW010000001.1, from coordinate 353,882 downwards.
AGCCTGTTCGTGATCCTGGTCGGGGTGACGCTGCTGTTCGCGATCGCCACCAACAACGGGACCGTCGACTGGCTCGTGCGCGCCGCCGTCCATCTCGTGCGCGGGCGCATCGTGGCCATCCCGCTGGTGATCTTCGCGATCGCCGCGCTGCTCACCGCGGTCGGCGCGCCCGCGCCCGCCGTCGCCGCGATCCTCGCCCCCATCGCGTACGGCTTCGCTGCCCAGTACAAGATCCACGCCCTGCTCATCGGCCTCATGGTCGCCCACGGCACGCAGGCCGGGGCGTTCTCCCCGATCTCTGTGCTGGGCGGCATCGTGAACGGGGTCACCAAGGAGGCGGGGCTGCCCAGCTCGAACCTGGTGTTGTTCCTGTCCAGCTTCGCGTTCAACGCTGCGGCGGCGGTCATCGTGTTCCTGCTGTTCGGCGGGCCCGCGCTGGCCCGCCGTACCGCGTCGGACGGGCCTTCGGAGGAGGAGGTCGCGGAGGAGGCGCTCGCGGAGGAGCACGGCGGCGGGACCGGGGTTTCTGGCGGCACGGTTCCCGGCGGCGGCGGGACCGCCACGATCGCCAGGCCGGGGACGGGGCTGCGGCTGACCGTGCACCAGGCGCTCACCCTGGCCGGGATCGTGGGCCTGTGCGCGGGAGTGCTCGCGTTCAAGCTGGACCTCGGCCTGACCGCGGTCACCGTCGCGGTCGTCCTGTCGCTCACCTCGCCCAAGGCCAACAAGGGCGCCGTCGAGCGGGTGGCGTGGCCGACGGTGCTGCTGATCTGCGGCGTGGTCACCTACGTGGGCGTGCTGCAGGAGATCGGGACCATCGACTGGGTCGGCACGCACGTGGCCGCGATCGGCGTCCCGCTCGTGGTCGCGCTGCTCATCTGCTACGTGGGCGGCGTGGTGTCGGCCTTCGCCTCGACCGTCGGCATCCTGGGGGCGCTGGTGCCGCTGGCGGTGCCGTTCCTGTCGCAGGGGACGCTCGGCCCGATCGCGATGATCGCGGCGCTGTCGGTGTCGTCGGCGATCGTGGACGTCAGCCCGTTCTCGACCACGGGCGCGCTGCTCGTGGCCAACGTCCGGGGCATGGACCGCGACGTCTTCTACCGCAAGCTCCTCGGCTACGGCGCCGCCGTCGTGGTCGTCGGCCCGCTGGCGGCGTGGGCGCTGCTGGTGGTGCCGGGCTGGCTCGGCTGACGCCGCTTGACCGACCCCTCGTCAGCCGATAGAAAACCAGTAGGTTATAGAAACGAGGGGTTATGAACGAGATCACCGACGTCTACCGCCGCCGGGCCGACGCCTTCGAGGCGAAGGTCGCCGCCGTCAGGCCGGAGCAGTGGTCGGAACCGTCGCCCTGCGCGCAGTGGACCGCCCGCGACGTGGTCGGGCACATCGTGGACATGCACGCCGTCATGCTGAGCCCGATCGGCCGCGCGCTCAGCCCCGCCCCCTCGGTGAAGGAGGACCCGCTCGCCGCCTTCCGCGCCGCGCGCGCGGACGTCGAGGCCCTGCTCGCCGACCCGGTCGCGGCCGCGACCGAGTGCGACACCCCGGCCGGGCGGTTCACCGCCGCCCGGCACGTCAACGAGGTCATGAGCGCCGACCTGCCCCTGCACGGCTGGGACCTGGCCAAGGCCACCGGACAGGACGCCACGATCGACCCGGAGGACGTGCGGCTGTCGTGGGAGTCGGTCTCCGGACTGCCGGCGGAGCTGATCGAGCAGTACCGGACGCCGGGGGCGTTCGGGCCGGGAGTGGAGGTGTTCGGACCCGAGGTCAAGGTCGGGCCCGACGCCTCCCCGCAGGACCGGCTGCTCGGGATGATCGGCCGCGACCCGAACTGGCGGCGCCCCTGACGATCGTGCGCGTCATCCCCGGGGCCGCGCCCGTCGCGCCGGCGCCGGGCGCCTTGTCCAGGCTTGGGGACTACGACTTGTCCAGGTTCGGGACTACGACTTGTCCAGGTTCGGGACTACGACAGCGCGCCCGCCCGGTGCGGCAGGTGTGGCCGCACCTGCCGCGCCTGCCGCACCGGATCCCCGGGGAGCCGGGTGGGGGCTGCCGGGGAAGGTGGGCGGCGGTGGTGGAGCGCCGCCGCCCGGGTGAGGGAGTCAGCCCGCCCCTACGGCCTGGCCGCCGTCCTCCCAGCGATTGTTGCTCCAGAGGTTGCCCTCGGCCTTGGCGTCGAAGTGGGCCATCGGGCCGTAGAAGCCGCACTTGCTGAAGACCTGGCGGCTGAAGACGTTGTCCTTGATGACCACGTTGTACGGCGAGTACGGGTGCTCGATGTGCTTGGCACCGCCGTAGATGCAGTAGCCGCCGCCGGCGAGCAGGTTGCCGGTGACCTCCACGTCGTGGATCGGGCCGAAGACCGGGCTCAAGATGATGGCCGAGGTCTGGTTCTCCGGGTTGATGATCGTGTTGTGGCGGATCACCAGCTTGTTCTTTTCCTTGTTGCCGTTGGTCTGGATGCCGTCGGTGTGGTCGCCCGGGTTCGCCTGCCACATGTCGTGGATGTAGTTGTCCTCGATGAGTCCGGACTTGGCCATGATGGCGGCGTTCGACGTGGTGTGGATGTTGTTGCGGCGGACGGTCATGTTGCCGGTGCCGTCGTTCCAGATGCCGATGTCGAGCTTGGTCTTCTTGTTCGAGCCGATCTCGCAGTTCTCGACCGTGAGGTTGGTGTGGCCCTCGCGTAGCTGGATGCCCCAGTAGCCGCCGACGATGATCTTGCAGTTGCGGATCGTCACGTTGTCGGCCCAGATGTCGAAGCCCTCACTGACCTCCACCCCGTCGAAGACCGCGCCGTCCTGCTTGACCTCGCCGCCCTTGATCTTCTTGAACGTGGAGACGGTGGGGCCGGTGTTGCCCTCGTTGGGGAAACCGGTCATGGGGGGCGGGTCGGTGGGCTTGGTGGGCGTACTGGTCGGCTTCGTTGGCGTGCTGGTGGGCTTGGTCGGGGTGCTCGTGGGCTTGGTCGGGGTGCTGGTCGGCTTCGTTGGCGTGCTGGTCGGTTGCGTCGGGGTGCTGGTGCTGGTCGGCTTGGTGGGGGTGCCGGTCGGGGTGGTCGTGGGGGTGCCGGTCGGCTTCGTCGGCGTGCTCGTGGGCCTGGTCGGCGTGGTCGTCGGCGTCGCGGTCACCGTGGGGGTGGGCGTGGGGGTGGGCGTGGCGGTCGGGGTGGGACCGGGTGACGGACGGTAGTTGAAGATCACGTCCGTGAAGTAGTTGAACTTCGCCGGGTTGGCGTAGGCGGGGAAGCGGGAGCGCTTGCCGTACGCGAAGACGCCGTTACGGTCGGACGGCGCGGAGAGCGGACCGGAGACGACCGGCTGTGAGAAGCCGCCGCGCTGGGCGACGTAGGTGCCGTGGCGGGTGTGGTACGAGGCGGTGTAGACCGCGCCCGCCCAGACCGGGACGGGGGTGCCGAAGAGCGCCGTCTGCCATCCTTCGCGGGTCTCGCCGGTGAACTGCACCCTGGCCAGCGCGCGGCCCCGGGCGTCCCAGAGGGTGCCGACGTGGCGGCCGCGCTCGCCGCGCGGCTTGTAGAAGCGGATGCCGGCGATCTCGCCGTTTCTGTCGGCGGTGAAGCGTACGCCGAGTTCCAGGGGGATCCGCTCGGCGCGGCGCGGGGCTGTGACCGGGCCCTTGCTCCACAGGCTCGCCTGAAGCGTGCCGGGCACGGCCTGCGCCCGCATCTTTTCGGCTTTCTGCGCTTTCTGCGTTTTCTGGGCCTGGCGGGCTGACTCCCCCGCCACGGCGCTCGTCGTCGGTATGGCGACAAGCGCGATGGCCACGAGCACCCCTAACGCCAGTCGCGATCTTTTACGCTTCGACCTGGCAGCATGAGATCCCACTGTTCGGCGCTCCGTCGTTTGAGGGTATCCGAATTTATGGATTTGAGATAACCGCTTTCGAGCCCTCGTTCTAATCTCGGCGCCAGATCATACCGAGGCGATAAGCGCGCGCAAGGGAAATACGAAATTCCCGTCTATTTACGCATGGCCCCCACAGATCGCCCCCACCCCACCCGACACGGTACGGCCGCCGCGACCATCCAGCCGCCCCGGGCCGCTCCCTCGCCTGCCGCAACCGATGCTCACGACCTGACTCGCGCGATGCGACGGGCGCCCCCCATGACGCGCCACTCCCGCATGGCGCTCCGTCGGCCCGCCTGTCCATGCCCCTTGCCTGGAGCCTTGGGAGCCGGCCAGGCGGAGGGCGGGGAGCCAGGCGGTGCGGACCGGAGGCGAGGGGCGGCAGTGCGGACTGAAGGTGGAGGGGTGGGTGGGTGGGGCTGAAGGGAGGGGTGGGGGGCGCGGGAGCATAGCGAGGTCGTGGGGCCCGGGGTGCGGTTGCCGGTGAATCATGCTAAGTCGCTATGAGACATATATTTCGGTCTTTATACCGCTAACTGGGGACCTGCCGCCTGTACGGTGGTTGACTACTCACCGAATCACCCACAGACTCGCATCATATTGAATCATGACGAATCACTGCGCATCGGATACGCGCGGGGATCTCGGGCGATGCGGGAGGCACGTGCCTGTGGTGACGGACGACGGTATGGATCCGCAGATCAAGCGGCAATGGCTTGGAGCAGAGTTGAGGCGTTTGCGTGACATGGCCGGCGTCTCCGGACGAGATCTCGCCGAGCAGATCGGGATCAGCCAGTCCAAGGTCTCGCGGATCGAAGCCGGTGCGGCGATGCCGTCGTTCTCACAGGTGATGGCGTGGGCGGAGGCGGTGAACGCGCCCGACGACACCCGGCAGGTACTCGCCTCGCTGACTCAGGCGGCCTTCACCGAGGTGCAGACGTGGCGGGCGGCCCTGCGCAACCGGCCGCATCTGCAAGGGGAGATCCAGAAGCTGGAGCGGGGGGCGCAGGTGATTCGTACGTTCCAGCCGGCGCTCGTGCCCGGCCTGCTGCAGACGGCCGAGTACGTGAAGCGGGTGCTGACGTTGTTCCAGCCCGGGTACGCGGAGGACAAGCTCGCCACCGTCCTCGCCGCCCGGCTGGACCGGCAGCTCGCGTTGTACGACGAGGCCAAGCGCTTCGAGTTCCTTGTCACCGAGGCCGCCCTGCGATGGCGGCCGGGACCGCCGCGCCTGCTGCTGGCCCAGCTCGACCGGATCGCGTCGCTCAGCACGCTGGAGAACGTCTCCATCGGCCTCATCCCGCTCGCCACCGAGGCGGTCACCAGCATGGCGCACGCGTTCGTCATGTTCGAGGCGGACGGTGGCGCTTGCGGCCACGACCACGAAGACGAGGAGGAGGACGGCGCGGTGGTGACGGTGGAGACGGTGCACGCCAACCTGGTCGTCAAGGGGGCCGAGAGCGTGAGCCTCTACCACGACCGGTGGACGTCGCTGCGCCGGATGGCGATCTTCGACGACGAGGCCCGGTCCTTCCTGTCCCAGATCAGCACCACCATCCGGGCGGGAGGCTGACATGCCCACACCACCCTTACCACCCGCCCCACCCCAGCAACCCCGCGGCCCACGCCCGCCAGACCCACCACCACCTGCCCAAAAGCCGCCCACTCCCGGGCCGTCAACCCCCGAGTCGGCCAGCCCCATGTTGGCCGGCCCCAAGCCGCGAAACCCCGAGATGGCCAGCCCCGAAACGGCGGGCCGGCGAACATCCGGGCCAACGGTGGCCGGGCAGGAGACGGCCGGACCGAGGACGGTGGTCGGACAGGAGGGGGTCAGGCCACAGACCGTCGGACCACCGGCCGTCAGACCGGAGGCCGTCGGACCACAGGCTGCCAGCTCACCGGCCGTCAGACCTGGGGCCGTCGGACCTGGGGCCGTCAGACCGGGGGTGGGCTGGGGGCGTTGGGGTTCGGGGCGGGTTCGGGTGTGCGGGGGCCTCGGGGTGTGGAGTGCCGGGTCCTCGGGGGGCGGGCTCATCGGGCGCGAGCCCGTCAAGACGCTCGGGCCGCCGCCGGCCGGGCGCCCGTCGTCCGCGCGAGGGCCGCGTGAGACGTGGGCGCCCGGCCAGGTGGGTCCCGAGTCGCGGCCGTCCGGGTGGGGGTCGCCCGGACGGCCGCTCAACGGGTCACGCGATCGCGGCCCACCCACCCGGCGCGTCGAACTCGCCGGCCTTCACGGCCCCGGTGAACTCCTCCCATTCCTTGCCGTCGAACAGCAGCACCGGCCCGTGCGGGTCCTTGGAGTCGCGCACGGCCACGACCTGCACCATGGCCACCTCCACGCAGGTGCCGCCCTCGCACGCGCTGCGGAACTCTGCCTGCGTCTCCAGCTTGATCTTGCTCATGTCGCGCCCTTCCTGGTGTCGAGTGTTTCTTCCTGACTCCAGAGTCCAAGGCTTCACTGGCAATCATCTGGTCCGTGACCTGGGAGTACTCCGAAATTCTCCTGGGCAGCGCCCAGCCGTTTCTCCGGGTGTCCGGAGACCTTTCGAAGGAGGTAGACGAGGGAAATGACAGCGGAAATAGCGGTCCGCGAGGGCCCGTCGCCGGTGCTGAGCCTGCTCGGCCCGGTGGAGGTCCTGCGGGGAGACTCGCGCTTCTCCCTGGGCGGCCCGCAGGTCAAGCGCATGATCGTGGCACTCGTGGAAGCCGGGGGCAAACCCCTCTCCCACGACAGATTGAAGGAGTGGGTCTGGCAGGGCCGGCCCGCCGACGGTTACCCGGCCGACGCCCTGCACGGCCTGGCCAGCGCCGTACGCAAGGCGTTCAAGGACGCGGGGGTCACGGCGTCCCTCGGCAAGGAGGGCCTGTCCTACCGGCTGCGGATCGCCGATGAGCACGTGGACGTCCGTCTGTTCCGCGCGGAGGTACGGCAGGCCGTCCACCTCCTGGCCGCAGGCAGGGACACGCCCGCGGTCCGGCTGCTCAACCAGGCGCTGGCCCGATCGAGGGGCGAGCCGCTCACCGGCCTGGACGGCCGCCTGATGGGCCGGTACCGCGAGGCGCTGAGCGCGGAGGTCACGCAGGCGCGGCTGGTCCTGGCCGCCGCCCGCATCAAGGGCGGGGAGCACGCCGAGCAGATCGCCCCGCTCAAGGCGGTGGTGGAGCAGGACCGGAACAACGTGGCCGCGGCCTGGCTGCTCATGCACGCCTACTTCCGCGACCACCGCTGGGAACTGGCCCATCGGGTGCTGCAGGGCGTCCCGACCGCGCCCGAGTTTCTGCGCGACCTGGAACGCAGGATGCTCAAGTCGGACCCGGACCTGTACCGGCCCGAGGCGATCGACCTCCCCGGCGCGCCCGCGCCGCCCGTCACCGTGACCCGCGCCGACACCCCGGAACCCGACGAGCCACAGCAAGAGGAGAATCCACCGGAGAAGCGAGAAACCCCTGGTCAGCGGGACACCGTCACCAACACCAGTTACGGCGACGGCGCCATCCACTCCTACCATGCCGACACCATCAACCTCGGGAACCGGCCATGACCGAGCTCGTGCCGTACGGCGGGCCGTACCGGAAGGAAGAGCCGCAGCCCGGCCCCGCGCAGGACCAGAACGACCCCACGCCACGCAAGGCACCCGAACCCAGCGCGGAGGAGGAGCAGCGCCAGGCCGACACCGAGCGCGGACGGCGGGCCGACGGGCTGCGCTACCTGTTCGGCCCGGCCTGGTACGCCGGCCCCGGCGGCGCGGGCCGCGACCGGACGACGTCGTGGGCCGCCCGCGACGTGCACAGCTACCACGCCGACACGGTCAACATGCACACCGTCTACCAGGTCGCCCAGGACTTCGTCACGCCTCCCAGGTTCGGCGGGCTGACGCGGGACGACCTGGATCTGCGCCACCGGCTCCACGTCGGCACCGGCTCCGACGAGTGGCTGCGCGCGAGCGTGGCGCGGCATCGGGCGGTCGTGCTGTGCGGGGAGGCCTCGACGGGGCGGCGCGACAGCGCGCTGCGGGTGTTGTCGGCGATCGTCCCGGTGCCGCGGGCGCACGAGTTCCCGGTGGAGATCGCCGAGGTGGGCACGATCGAGGCGTTGTTCCCCGAGCCGCCGGGCGATCCGGCGCCGGGCAGGTTGGCGGGCTGGCGGGTGGAGCCGGAGCGGGCCTATGTGCTCGACGCGTCCGGGCTGAGCGGGCGGGTCAACCGCGCCCATCTGGACGCGCTGAAGCGGGCGGCGGGCGGGTGGTCGTGGGTGATCGTGCTGGCCGCCGAGCCCGCCCTGGCCGAAGATCTCCACGGGGCGGCGGAGGTGGTCGGGCACGAGTGTCCCGACCTGATGAGCGTGCTGGAGAACCACCTGTGGGGGCGGCTGGAGGACGCGGCCGCCGAGGTCGTGGAGAACGCGCGCCGCCTGCTGAGCTCCGACGCCCTCCTGCTGGAGGTGGGCACGCTGCGCTTTCCGGCGGAGGCGGTACGCCTGTCCGGCGACCTGGCCATCCAGCTCCTGGCGGGCACGTCGGCCAGGGACGTGCTGACCCGGCTGCCGGGGCGGCGCAGGGAACGGCTGCGCGAGTGCTTCCACGACGTCGATCCCCGGCATCTGGCGCTGCCGCTGGTGGCCGCCGCCGCGTTCCAGGGGCAGCCGGTCGGGAAGGTCGTGCGCGCGGCGGACCGGCTGCGGGAGAGCATGCCCGGCCAGGAGATCCCGCCGGACCCGTTCCTGCGCTGCCTGCCGGACAACCTGGACGTCTTCGTCAGCGGCTTCAAGGGCATGGACGAGGAGGCCGCCCGGCGTGGCCGCGACCCGCGGGTGATCCTGCTGCCCGAATCGCTCGGCCGGGACGTGCTGACCGTGGCCTGGCGCGACCTGCCGGGCCTGCGGGCCACGGTCCTCGGCTGGCTGCGGGCGCAGGCCGAGCAGGAGGACCCGGCCATTCGCGTCCAGGCCGCGCAGGCCGTCGGGATGTTCGCCGTACTCGACTTCGAGCATGTCGCCGGCTCCACCCTGCTCCCCTGGCGCGACTCGCCCAGCCCGCTGCACCACCGCGCCTTCAGCCTGGCGCTGGAGGCCGCCGCCGGCGCCGACGAGCGCACCGCCGAGCGGGTCCGCCGCCTGCTGAATCCGGGCGGTTCGCGGCCGGCGCGCGGCGCCCTCATCGACGCGTACGGCACGCGGATCGGCGCCCTGTTCCCCGGCGACGCGCTGCGGGCGATCGACGGCTTCCTGCGCGAAGCCGCCACGAACGCCGATCCCGAGGACGGCGCCCAGGTGGCGGCCGAGGTCGGGCTGTCCAGGATCGCCCGCGTGGTCACGGAGATCTTCGCGGGCGGCGCGGCCCACCAGGTCCTGAACCAGCTGCGCGGATGGTCGGGCGGGCCGCGGCACGGCAGGGAGCCGGTGGTGGCGTTCGTCCGGCGCAAGGTGGCGGTGCGCGCGATGGTCCGCGTGGCCAGGTTGCCCGCGCCCGGCACGGCCGTACCCCGTCCGCCCGCGCTGTTGCGCATGCTGGCCGGCGGCGAGGTCTCCGCGGCCAGGCTGCGCCCGCTGTGGCAGCTCAGCCTCGCCGACAGGGACATGGGCGACAGCGCGTGGCAGGTTCTGCGCCGCTGGGTCGAGGCGGCCGACGGCGACGAGGCCCTGATCGAGCCGGTACGCGCCCTCGTGGTCCCGCTCGCCACCCGCAGCCGCCTGGAGCGCAAGCGGTTCTACCACCAGATCGAGCAGTGGAAGCGGCGCCGTGGGGGCGCCGCGTTCCAGGCATTCCCCTATATCTGACACCTGAGGACGTCATATGACGGCAACCACGGCAACACCCCGGCCTTCGCGGCCGGGTCTGGGCCGGCGCATGCTGAGCTGGTTCCGGCGGCTCACCCCCGAGGTCCCGCCGGTGAACGTGATCGGCGGCTTCACCTTCGCCTCCCCCGCCCGCGACGACGCCTTCTCCTTCACCGTGACCGTGCGGTGCTGCTGGTGCGCGCGCGGCGGGCCCGACCGCGGCAAGATGGAGGCCTTCGTCGGCGAGCGGCGGCGCCTGGACGAGCAGGCCATCCGCCGGATGGTACGCGCGGCGGTGCGGGAGTTCCCGCCCTACGCGGCCAAGGACGCCGAGGACGCGGCCAACAAGACACTCACCGACGACGGACCGGTGCTGCTCGGCACCACCACGCGCGAGGACATGAGCGCGACCTGCACCGCCTGGGTCGAGATCGACGTGGCCGAGCCGGTGCGCGCCTACCAGGAGAAGGAGTGGCGGGCGAGCCTGTCCTGGGCGGCGCACGCCCACGACTCCACGCAGGCCATCGGCACCCTGACCAAGCTGCGCGACGAGTGGCTGGTGTTCCTGGGCGCCGATCCGGGCAAGCTCACGCACGATTGGCGGCTGCCGTTCGCGATCCGGCTGGCAGAGCACGGACGGCAGGTGACCGAGACGGTGGCCAGCATGCACTGGCGGCGCAGGCGCGACGTCACGTTCGCCGCGGGCTTCTACCAGGACGTCATCAAGCAGCTGCGCGGCGCGGGGCACTACGACTTCGCGGTGAGCGTGGAGGACCTGCTGCGCAAGATGGTCAAGGCCTACGACCTGCCGAGGTACGACCTGGTGGGCGAGATGCTGCAGAACGAGCTGCTGCCCTACAACGAGAACGACCCGATGCTTCACGTGTTCGGCATGGGCCAGGACACGGAGGGTCCCGAGCCCGAGATGTTCGGCACCTCCCCGGGCGAGGACGCGGAGCCGGACTGGCGGACCTGGCACGGGGAGCGGCTCCAGGAGCCGGTGGCCGTGCCCGATCCGGACGACGAGGAGCCCGAGGAGCCCGCCGCCGAGCTTCCGCAGGAGCCCGACGGGCAGGCCGGCGCCCAGATTCCGCAGCCGCGCACGGCCGACGAGGGCGAGTGAGCCGATGAGGACGCCCAAACGCGTCGCCGGCCTGCTGGCGGTGATCTGTCTCACCGGCTGCGTGCGCACGGAGCTGCAGCCGCGGGCCGGCGCCGGCGATCCGTGCGCGGTGATGTCGCGCCCCGGCGCCAGGCCCGTGTCCACGAACGTCGTCCTGGTCGACCGCTCCGGCTCCACGCTGGCGAAGGGTCAGGGCGCGTTCGTGCCCGTCTGGGCGAAGCGCCTGGGCGGGGTGCTGCCCGTCGGGGACGGCGAGCAGTACCTGATCGCGCCGTTCGCCGGCGGCGACTACCTGTCCTTTCCCGACGAGCCCCTGGTCGCGCCGCCGATCAGGGGGACGGGCAAGAAGCAGGCGCCGCTCAAGGACGCGGTCCGCGAGTGCCTCCGGCTGCGGGTCGGGGGCGCGGCGCTGAAGCCCGGGATACCCAAGGGCACCGACATCCTGGGCGCCCTGAACGCGGCGGGCCGGCAGCTCACCGGGCTGCCGCCGGGCTCGGCCAAGCACATCTTCGTGGCCACCGACGGCTACGCCAGCACCGGCTGCGCCGAGATCAAAATGGGCCGGCGGCTCAGCGACCGCGACATCGCCCGCATCGCCGACGGCTGCGCCGGTGAGCTGCCGACCAGCGTGAGCGGCATCCCGATCACGATGGTCGGCATCGGCACCGCCTCCAGCAAGATGCGCCCGGTGCCACCCGACGCGGTCACCTCCCTGGCCAGGCTCTGGCACACGTTGTGCCGCCGGATGACCACGACGTGCGTCGTGCTGAGCGGCGCACCGACCGACGACGCGTCCGCCACCGCGGGTTAGCGGATCGCGAGAGGAACACGAATGGTCCTGACCGAAGAACATCCCCGCGCCGCGGCCTCCCGCGGCCGGCCCCGCAGGGAGGCGCCCGCCTACTGCGCCGACGGGTGCCGTTGCGCGCTCTGGGAGAGCCTGGGCGAGGCGGAGCCGGGTGCGGAGGAGCCGGCCGTACAGAAGGAGCATCATCCCGATCCCGCGGTGCTCAGCTACGCCGAGACCTGCGCGCTGCTCGGCGGAGCGCAGACGGGCCTGCGGCGGCTGCTGGAGTCGGCGGAGACGATGCGCGCCCGCAGGCAGTCGCTCATCCGCGCGCACCACGACGCCGACGCGGCGGTCAACGCCTACGAGCGGTTCGTGGCCGAGGGGCGGCACGCGCGCCAGGTGGGGCGGGCCTGCCGGGACGAGCGCGCGCTCGCCGACCGCGAGCGGCCCACGCCGCCGACCTGGCTGCGGATCTTCCGCTGGCCGGCGGTCCTGCTGATCGGCGCGTTCGACGTGTGGTTCTTCCAGCAGTACTTTCTCGACGTCGGCTACACCGGCGCCGACGAGGACCCCGGCCTGATCCAGAACCTGATCGCCCTGGTTCCCGGCATCGCGGTGGTCTTCATGGTGCTGCTCAGCGCCACCCTCGTCAGCGGCCTGATCCGGCGGCGGCCGGCCGGCGGCCGGGTGTCGCGGTTCCTGAGCGGGCTGGTGCCGGTGGTCTACCTCGCCCTGGTGCTGGGGCTCGTCGGATACTTCGCGTATCTGCGGGCCTTTGACTCCTTCGCGGCCGAGACCCAGAGGCAGATCGCCGTGGACGACCAGGTGATCCTCATCGCGGCGCTGATCGGGCTGCTCACGCTCACCTCGATCCTGATGAAGATCAAGGGCGACGATCCGGAGGCGGACGCCGTGCTCGTCGCGCGGCTGCGGCGCCGGCGCAGCGAGAAGCGGTGCGCCAAGGTCCAGGCTTCCGCCAAGGCGTCGCTGGCCAGGCACGTCGAGGCGTACTCGGACCTGCGGGCGGCCCGCGACGAGGGCCTCAGCCGCTTCCGCGAGGCGATGCTGGAGGCCTACCGGCGCGGCATCCTGGAGCCGAGGGCGCAGCAGCGGCCCGGCACCGAGGTACCGCCCGCGCTGACCCTGCCGCCCACCCTGCAGGCCCCGGCGGTGAACGGCGCCGGCCCGGCCAGGGGGGCGGCGGCCCGCGAGTACGCCCGTCTGCTGGACGACTCCCTGGTGGACGGCGCCGGCCCGCTGCTGCCGGAGTTCGAGGACATCCGGCAGCCCCGGCCCTCGCTGGGACCGCTGCCGGAGATCTGCCGGGTGCTGGCCCGGCTGGACCCGGTGCCGCTGCAGGAGCGCTGGCAGCGGGTGGAGAGGCGGCTCACCGACGACATCGCCCGGCTGTCGTGACGGCGGACTGGGCCAGGCTGCTCGACTCGGCCGCCGCGCTGGTGAGCGCGCTGGCCTGGCCGCTGGCGCTCGTGCTGTCGGTGCGGCTGGTGATCAGGAGGCACCGGGCGGCGTTCGAGCGGCTGGTCGACCGGGTCAAGGCGGTGTCGTACCCGGGCGGGCAGATCGACCTGGCGGTGATCGAGGCCAGCCAGGAGGCGCAGGTCGAGGAGCTGGCCGAGCGGCTGACCAGGGCCGAGGCCGACGACGCCGAGCGGCTGCGGGCGGCCCGGCTGATCGTCGGGCGGGCGGTGGAGCTCGGCAGGCTGCGCGAGGCCACCTGGTGGGGCGCCAAGTACCGGGGGTGATCACCGGCAGCCGTCCTGGCTGCCGGTGATGCCGGGTCGATACACACCTGAGCGCCGCCCAACACACGCGTACGGCGGGCCGGATGCGTCCACCACCCACTGTGGGCTGTATGCGACTTTTCCTGCTGTTCCTCCTGCTGGCAGGCGCGGTGTCCGGCTGCGCCGCCGTATCGGCGACCCCCAAGTCCGGCGTGCCGCTGCCCTGGCCGGATGAGGGGCAGGCCGCGGTCGAGGTCGAAGGCATGGGCAGCCTGGGCACCAGCGGTGACGGCGAACCCGTCCCGATCGCCAGCGTGGCGAAGGTGATGACCGCCTACGTGGTCCTGCGCGGCCACCGCCTGCGCCCCGGCGAGCGGGGCCCGCTGATCGAGGTGGACCGGACGGCCGCCGACGAGTCGCACTCCCGCGAGGAGTCGACCGCCCCGGTCAGGGAGGGCCAGCAGGTACGGCTGCGCCACCTGCTGGAGCTCATGATGGTCCCCTCCGGCAACAACGTGGCCCGCCTCCTGGCCCGGTGGGACGCCGGATCGCAGGAGCGTTTCACCGCGAAGATGAACGCCGCCGCCCGCCGCCTCGGCATGCGCGACACCACGTACACCGGGGCGAGCGGCAACGAGGACAGCACGGTCAGCACCGCCACCGATCAGCTGAAGCTGGCCAGGGCGGCCATGGCCGACCCGGTCTTCCGCGAGGTGGTGGCGCTGGCCAGGACGTCCGTCCCCGGCGGCGGGCAGAGCCTGCCCAACACCAACACCCTGCTGGACGAGCACGGCGTCATCGGCATCAAGACCGGCTCGGGCACGGCCGCGGGCGGCAACCTGATGTGGGCCTCCCGGGTGCGGGGCCGCCTGGTGCTCGGTGTGATCCTCGCCCAGAAGCCCGGCACCACCCCGGCCGCGGCCAAGGCGGCGGCGCTCCTGGCGGGGGCGAAGATGACCGGCGCGGTCGAGCGGTGGCTGCTCAGGCCAGAAGCTCTCGTGCCGGAGCCCGCCGCCACCACGCCTCGACGCGCTCCGGCGTCCGGCCCCGCTCGCTGACGAGCGTGATGGAGACGTCGACGCTGCACAGCGCCGCGTGGACGTCGACCGCGGTGGCCACGTCCACCCCCGGCCCGAGGGCGCCCTCCGGCCAAGAGGAGAAGACGCGCACCCGGGTCTCGGGCGCCTGCGCGGTACGGCGCAGCGAGTCGTCTCGGCGCTGCCAGGTCATGATCTCTCCATTTGACTTAACGCTACTTCTAATGAATATAGTGCAGGTCATCCACCTGGAGAGGCAAGCACATGAAGCTCGTGATCTTCGGCGCCAACGGCCCCACGGGCCGGCTCACCACGGCCCGGGCGCTCGGCGACGGGCATGTCGTCACCGCGGTGACCCGTCATCCGGAGGAGTTCCCGATCACCCATCCGGGCCTCGACGTCGTCCGGGCCGACGCCCTCGACCCCGCTGCCGTCAGCCGCGTGGTGCAGGGGCACGACGCGGTGATCTCCTCGCTCGGCGTGCCGTACAAGTCGCCGGCCGTCACCACGGGCTCGCAGTCGGCCCGGCACATCACCGCGGCCATGGCCGAGCACGGCGTACGCCGCCTGGTCTGCACGACCTCGACCGGCGTGCCGATGAAGCCCCCGCCCGGCGAGACCCTCGTGTACCGGAAGGTGGTCGTGCCCCTGTTGCTGCGGATGGGCCGCCCGCTCTACGAGGACGCCGCGCTCATGGAGCGGATCGTCTCCGGCACGGACCTCGACTGGACCATCGTGCGCCCGTCCGGGCTGTTCGACGGCGCGGCGGTCACCCGCTACACCGTCGGCGCGCCCCAGATGATCGGCCGGTTCACCGCACGCCGGGACCTGGCCGACGCGCTCGTCAGGGAGGCCGTGGAGCATCGCCACGTCCGCTCCGTCGTGGAGGTCATCACCACCGAGGGCACCCCGAGCATCTACCGCGTCTTCCTCAAGGAGGCACTGCGCATCGGTTAATTTCAGAAGCGACTAAAACAACTGAAACACGATAGAGTGCCCCCATGACCTCTCCGCACGGCCCCGACCGCGAGCAGGCACTCGAGTGGGTCGAGCGCGTGGCCACGTTCGTCTCGGAGGAATGGGGGCTGGCGCCGATCACCGGCCGCGTCCTGGGCTGGCTCATGGCCTGCGACCCGCCCGAGCAGACCGCCGGCGAGATCGCCGAGGCCATCGGCGCCAGCCGCGCCTCGCTCACCACGAACATGCAACTGCTCACCTCGATCCGGCTGGTACGCCGCTTCCGCAAGCCGGGCGAGCGGACCGTCTACTACCAGATCGAGGACGACGCCTGGTCCAAGGTCCTCCAGCAGAAGCTGGCCGCCTTCTCCGCCTTCGGCGACCTGGCCGAGGAGGGGCTGAAGCTCGGCTGGAAGGACGAGGCGGGCAGCGCGCGCATCCGCTCGGCCCGCGCCTCCATCGCCGCGCTGACCGCCATCCTCAGCCAGGCCACCGCCATCGAGGACCCGGACCGCAAGCGATAGCGCCGGCCAGCTTCGCGACTGCACGGCCAGGTAGTAGACGTGTGCCGCCACCAGGTCCTTCAGCGTCGCCGTCGTGAGGAGCGGGTCGCGGTGCCGCCGTGCAGTCATTTGATCACTTGCTGCCAGACCTGTTTGGGAGCGCTCCCGAAATCGCTTCTTCTCGCGGACCGGAAGCGGTCTTGACGGCGACCCGCCGGAGGCTATCTTCGCTTTTAGGAAACTTTCTTAACAGAAAGCGAGGATTCGCCGGTGAGATCCAGGAAGCGGGCAGTCGCCCTCACGTGCTCCACGTTGCTCGCGACCGCCGCGTTCATGAGTTTCTCCCCCAGCGCCCATGCGATCCCCGAGAACTGCACCAGCAGCCACCAGCCCGCCGCCAACACCGTCTCCAGCCACTGCGCCGGTGGCACCGGTGAGCACCAGGTGGCCGTGACGCTCATCCACGTCAACCCCATGGTCGGCTACGTCGCCACCACCGGCCCGTGGGTCGCCGCCGGCCAGACCTCCGTCGCCACCCTTCCGCCCGGCACGATCGTCTCCCTGCGCGTGAACAGGCGCTGACCACCCCCCCACGCGGCGGGCTCCCGCACGAGCCCGCCGCAACCCCGCTCGCCCTCAGCGGCTGCCCTTCCGTTCGACGACCAGGATGCGGGCCTCGGGAACCGGATGGGCCACGTGCTCGTCACCGGGCTCGGCGTAGCAGACGCGGCCCGGGGTGAGCCGCTCGACGAACTCCTGACCGTCGCGCCGGTAGCGCATGTCCACGGCGCCGTCCAGGACGACGAAGACCTCGGGACCGTCGTTGACGTGCCACACGTACGGCGTGTCCGTCCAGTGCAGGCGCACGGTGGCCCGGTCGATCTCGGCGATGTCCAGAGCGCCCCAGGGGCGGCTCGCGGTGTAGGACGGGGCGTCGATGAATCGCATGCCCCGATCCTGTCGGGGCCCGGCGCCGGCTGACGAGTGACAGGAATGCCGACATCCGTAAGAATCCTGCCATGCATCGGGTGGTGGCGCTGGCGCTGCCGTCGGTGGTGGCCTTCGACCTGGCCATCCCGGCGGAGGTCTTCGGCGGCGAGGAGTACTCCTTCGCCGTCTGCGCGCGGGCGCCCGGCCCGGTGCCGGCCACGACGGGGTTCGAGATCGCCGTCGCGCACGGCCTCGACGCGCTGCTTGAGGCCGACACGGTCGTGGTCCCCGGGTACGCGCCGCTGGACGAGCCCGCGGAACCCGTCCTGGAGGCGCTGCGCACGGCGGCCGCACGTGGCGCGCGCATGGTCTCGGTGTGCACCGGAGCGTTCGCCCTCGCCGCCGCCGGGCTCCTCGACGGGCTCCCCGCCACCACCCACTGGATGGACGCGCCCGCGCTCGCCGCACGCCATCCGGCCGTCGAGGTGAACCCGGGCAAGCTGTACGCCGGCGCCGGCAACGTGCTGACCAGTGCCGGGTTCGCCGCCGGCATCGACATGTGCCTGCACCTCGTGCGTACCGACCACGGGGCGGAGGCGGCGGTGCGGGTGGCGCGGCGGCTGGTGGTGGCGCCGCACCGCGAAGGCGGGCAGGCCCAGTATCTGGAGCAGCCGATCCCCGCCGCCGGCGGCGGGATGGCGCAGGTGTGCGCCTGGGCCCTGGAACGGCTGGCCGACCCGCTCACCGTCGCCGACCTGGCCGGGCGGGCCAATCTCGCGCCGCGTACCTTCGCCCGCCACTTCACCGCCCAGACCGGCGTCAGCCCGCACCGCTGGCTGGCCGCCCAGCGCGTACAGCTGGCCCGCCGCCTCCTGGAGCGCACGGACCTGCCCGTGGACGAGGTCGCGCGCCGCTGCGGCCTCGGCACGGCCGCCAACCTCCGCCTCCATCTGTCCCGTGACGCTGCCACGACCCCGACCGCCTACCGCCGCACGTTCCGCGGCCCCTGACCGCTCACCTCGTCCGGCGAAGAGCGCCTGGCCGCCCACGGCGTCCCGCGAAGAGCGCCGCACGGCCCCTGACCGCTCGCGGCGTCCCGCGAAGGACGCCGCCCTCATCGCACTCACGCCTTCTGAGAGGGTGGTGGGGTGCGGATCGAGCTACTGGGACGGGTGCGGGCGGTCGGCGACGACGGGTCGCCGCTGGAGATACGCGGCGCCAGGCTGCGCGTCCTGCTGGCCAGGCTCGCCCTCGACCCGGGCCGGGTCGTCCCGGCGGACGCGCTGGTCGACGACCTCTGGGCCGCGGGCCTGCCGGCGGACGCCGCCAACGCCCTGCAGGCGCTGGTGTCACGGCTGCGCAAGGCGCTGGGCGGCCCCGAGACGGTCGAGTCGGTCGCCGGCGGCTACCGCCTCGCGGCGCGGGCCGAGGACGTGGACGCGCACCGCTTCGAGGACCTGCTCGCCCGCGGCAGGAAGGAACTGGCGGCCGACCGGCCGCAGGCCGCGTCCACCCTGCTCACCGAGGCCCTCGGGCTGTGGCGCGGACCGGCGCTGGAGGATCTGGACGGCGCCGCGTTCGCCGGGGCGTCCGCCGCCCGGCTGGAGGAGCTGCGGGCGGCGGCGGCCGAGGAACGGTTCGAGGCGGAGCTGCGGCTGGGCAGGCACGCCGAGGTCCTGGCCGACCTGGAGGCGGCCGGCGCCCGCCATTCGCTGCGCGAGCGGCTGGCCGTCCTGCGGATGCGGGCGCTGACCTCGGCGGGACGGCAGGCGGAGGCGCTGGCCGTGTACGAGAACGTCAGGGCGGCGCTGGCCGACCAGCTGGGCGTCGATCCCGGCCAGGAGCTGCGCGAGGCGCATCTGGCCGTGCTGCGCGGCTCCTACGACCGGCCCGCCGCCCGTGCGGAACCCCGGCTGCCGGCCCGCCTGACCAGCTTCGTCGGCCGCGACGAGGAACTGCGCACGGTGCTCACGCTCATGGAGGGCTCCCGGCTGGTCACCGTCGTGGGGCCCGGCGGCGCGGGCAAGACGCGGCTGGCGGTGGAGGCGGTGGTCCGGCACCGGGCCTACCGGGACGGGCGGCTGTGGTTCGTGCCGCTGGCGGGAGTGGAGACGGCCGACCGGCTGGCCGACGCGGTGCTCGGCGCGCTCAGGTCGGCCGACCTCCGGCCGCCGGAGGGGCGTCCGCTGCCTGCCGATCCGGCCGGGCAGGTGGCCGAGCTGCTCGCGGGCGGGGAGGCGGTGCTGGTGCTCGACAACTGCGAGCGGCTGGTCGACGGCGTCGCCGAACTGGTCTACGCGTTGCTGGGGCGGCTGCCGTACCTCATCGTGCTGGCCGTGAGCAGGGAGCCGCTGGCGATCACGGGCGAGGCGCTGTGCCCGCTCGGCCCGCTCGGGCGGGAGGCGGCGGCGCGGCTGTTCACCGACCGCGCGCTCAGCGTGCGGCCGGGCCTAGCGCCCGACCCGGAAGCGGTCGCGGACATCTGCCGGCGGCTGGACGGGCTGCCGCTGGCGCTCGAACTGGCGGCGGCCCGGCTGCGCTCGATGAGCGTCGAGCAGGTCGCGCGCCGGCTGGACGACCGGTTCCGGCTGCTCACCTCGGGTGACCGGGTCGCGCTGCCGCACCAGCGGACGCTGTACGCGGTGGTCCAGTGGAGCTGGGACCTGCTGAGCGAGCCGGAGCGGGCGCTGGCCAGGCGCTTCTCGGTGTTCCAGGGCGGCGTGGACGAGGGGGCGGTCTCGGCGGTCTGCGCCGAGCAGGACGGCCCCTACGTCCTGGACGCGCTGGTCGAGAAGTCGATCGTGGAGGCGGCCGGCGGCCGGTACCGGATGCTGGAGACGGTCAGGGCCTTCGCCGCCGACGAACTGGCGCGCAGCGGCGAGCAGGAGGCGGTCCGCGACCGGCTGATCGGCCACTTCACCCGGCTGGCCGAGGCGCACGAGCCGCTTCTGCACACGCGCGACCAGCTCGACGCGTTCGCGGTCTTCGACGCCGAGTACGACAACGTGGTGGTGGCGCTGCGCTCGGCGGTCGCGGCCGGGGACGCCGCCGCCGCGGCCCGGCTGACCGTTTCGCTGTTCTGGTACTGGAACGTCCGCTACGACGCCAGGGCCGAGAGCTTCATGGCCGAGGCGCTCCAGCTCGGCGAGGCGGTCCCCGAGCGGCCGCGGGCGGCCATCGCCGCGATGCACGAGCTGGCCAACGACCGCTCGTGGTTCCCCGGCGCCGAGCGGATCCGCACGCTGATCGGCGACTGCGTGCGGACCGGAGCCATCGAGGAGTATTGGGTGCTCGTGCCGGTCATCCTGGGCACCGCGTTCACCCAGGGCCTGGACGACCTGGCGGATCAGGAGCTGCGGCGCGCGCTGGAGCACCGCGAGCCCTGGGTTCGGGCGTGCGCGCACTGGGTCGAGGCCTTCGTCCTGGTCGAGCGGGGCGATTGGCGGGCCGGCACCCGGGCGCGGGCCAAGGCCCTGCGCGGGTTCGAGGAGCTGGGCGAACGCTACGGCATGGCCTGGACCCTGCTCGCCGCCGCCCAGGCGGCCTCCGTCGACGGCGACCACGGCACGGCGCTGGAGCACTACCGGCGCGGCGTGACCGTGGCCACCGAGCTCGGCGCGGGCGAGGAGATCTGGCACCGCACCTGGCTGGCCGCCGAGCTCGTGCGCGCCGGCGACGCCGCCTCCGCCTGGCGCGAGATCGAGGCGGTACGGCGCCGCGCGGAAGGCGGCGTGCGACGGCACTCCGAGATGGAGCTGCACCGCCGGATCGCCGACCTGCACCGCCGGGCCGGCGAGCTGGACGAGGCGGAACGCGCCCTCGACGCCATGGAGGCGCTCGCCCGCGAGCTGTCGGTCGAGGAGGAGGCGATCGCAGACCTGGCGGCGCCGGACCGGATGGCCATCCTGCTGGCGGCCGGGCAGGCCGGGCGGGCCCGCGCGTTGCTGCCTTCGGCGGTCAGCGGCACCGCCGCGCAGGGCGCCGCCGCGAGCGCCGCGGAACTGCTGGCCCGGCTGCTCCTGCTGGAGGGCGATCCGGCGGGCGCGGCCACCGCGCTGGGCCTGAGCGAGGCGGTCCGCGGGGCTTTCGACCGCGGCGAGCCCGAACTGGCCGCCCTGGCCGGGGACCTGCGGGCACGCCTCGGCGCCCCGGAGTACGAACGCGCGTACCGACGGGGCGCCGGGCTGTCGCGGCAGGAGGCGCTGTCGCGGCTGTGACCGCCGTCAGAACCAGGCGGCCAGCAGCTCCGCGTCGAACACCATCGGCGCGATCCGGTGCTCCGGCGGCTCGGCGCCCATCACGTGCCGCACCAGGAAGTCCCACCTGCGGCGGGTGACGTGGTGCTCGTAGCCGAAGAACAGGTGCTCGGCCCCCGGCACGATCAGCATCTCGACGTCCTTGTCCAGCATGATCAGCCGTTCGGCCAGCCGCATCGTCTGGTCGGGCAGCACGTTGGGGTCCATGGCACCGTGGATCAGCAGCAGCTTGCCCCGCAGCCGCTCGGCGTGGTCGACCGTGGAGACTCCGGCGTAGTCGGCCTCGCCCCTCATGCCGTGGTAGAGCTCGCCGTACCCGGCGTGGGTGTGGCGCAGGTCCTGGTTGCCGCAGCTGGAGACGCCGGCCTTGTACAGGTCGGGGTACTCGAGCATGGCGCGCACGGCCTGGTGGCCGCCGGCCGAGGCGCCGGCGACGCCCACGCGGTCCATGTCCATCCACGGCCTGGTCTCCGCCAGTTGCCGCAGCGCCGCGACGTGGTCGGCGGGGTCGCCCAGGTTGCCGAGCGAGGCGTCGGAGAACGCCTTGTCCCTGCCCGGTGAGCCGCGTCCGTCGAGCGCGACCACGACGAACCCGAGCGCGGCCATGCCCTCGGCCTCGTAGCCGTAGTAGCCCTGGTCGAACGTCGGCTGGACGCGGTTGGTCTGCGGCCCCGGGTACGGGTGGTCGACGACCGGGTAGCGCAGCCCGGGGTCGAAGCCGTGGGGCAGGTGGAGCAGGCCGTACAGGTCGGTGCGGCCGTCGGCGGCCTTGACACGGAACGGCTCCGGCGGGGTCCAGCCCGTCGCGCGCAGGGCCGTGACGTCGGCGCGCTCCAGTTCGGCCAGGATGCGGCCGTCCCAGTGGCGCACGGTCGTCACCGGCGGGATGCCGGTGGTGGAGGCCGAGTCGACGAAACATGATGTGTCCGGCGCGACGACGACCTCGTGGTCCAGGTCGTCGGCGGTGAGCCGGGCGAACCCGTCGCCGTCCAGCCCGATCCGGCAGACCGTGCGGCGGTACGGGTGGCCGGCGACCAGGCCGGAGGCGGTGAAGTAGACGACCCGGCGGGACTCGTCCACGTGCAGGATCTGGCGTACCGCCCAGGCGCCCGAGGTGACCTGGCCCTTGAGCGTGCCTTCCGCGGCGTACAGGTAGAGGTGCCCCCAGCCGTCGCGCTGCGAGTACCACAGCACCTCGCCTCCGCCGGAGATCACCTCGACCATGGGCGCCTGGCCTTCCGCCCACTGGTTCGGCTCGACGCGGGTGCGGCCGGTCTCGGTCAGCAGCGTGTCCACCCGGCCGGTGACCGGGTCGAGGCGGCGCAGCGACAGGCCGTGCCCGTCGCGGGTCTGGTGCAGGTAGTACACGGCGTGGCCGTCGGGCGACCACCACACCCAGCGCGTCATGATCGGCGAGACCACCGACATCGGCAGCGGCTCGGCCTGGGCGCGGACGACGGAGCCGGTCGTGGTGTCGAGGACGACGAGCTCGGCCAGCGGGATCCGCTCGTCGCCGGGGTAGGCGTAGCGCTGGGTGTGCAGGAGCGCGGGCCCCTGGTCGGCGGGCAGCGCCTCGACGAAGGCGTTGCGGCGCACGCCGCGCTGGTCGGTGCGGTGGGTGACCACCCGGGTGCCGTCCGGCGACCAGGCGGCGGCCGGCGGCATGGTGGGGAATCCGAGCCGGCGCACCAGCACGGAGTTCTGCCACCAGTCGGGGCTGGTGCCGTACTCGCGGTCCGGCTCGCCGTCGGAGGTCAGCGCCCGCTCCCGGCCGCCGCCGAGCTCGCGCAGCCACAGGTTGTGCTCGCGGCGGAAGAGCGCGCGCGCCCCGCCGGGCGCGGCGAGCTCGACGAAGGCCGCCGCCGGCCGCGGCTCGGCGCGCTCCACCGCGTAGGTGTCCAGGGGACAGCGCCAGTACTGACCGAACGCGGCGAACTCGACCGCTCCCCCGTCCGTCTCGATGGCGGTGAACGGCAGCGCCGCCGCGTCCACTTCCCGCCCCGAGGCCTTGGCCAGCGCATCGGCCAGGCGGGCGTGGTCGAAGGCCGGCTCGCGGGTCCCCGCGGCCGGATCCACGAGCAGGAACCGGCCACCGGCCCGGTACCAGAAGCGCGGCCCGCCGCCGATCCACATGGGCCGTACCTTGGCGCCGGTGACGAGCTCGTGCCGGTGGTGGGGCAGCAGCTTCTCGGCGCTCCGGTAGGCGGTGACGTCAAGGTGTCGCATAGTCCTCGTCCTTTCTCTGCTCGACGGGAGCAACGGGAGCGGCTGGACGGCGGAGCCCGACGAGGGCGAAGACGGTCCCGGCCACCGACAGCACGGTGGCCACGACGCTCACGAGGGACATGGACGACAGGAACGCCTCACGCGCGGCCTGCGCCAGCCCGTCGGAGCCGGTCGCCGCGGCCACGGCCAGCGCGTCGGTCAGTGAGACCCTGGCCGCCTCCGGCGCGGACTCCGGCAGCGCCGAGGTGTACCCGAGCGAGAGCACGCTGCCGAGCACGGCCACCCCCATGGCCGTGCCGCCCTGCTGGATGGTGTCGTTGACCGCCGAGCCCACCCCCGCGTGCTCGCGCGGGATGGCGCCCATGAGCGTGGCGTAGATGGACGGGCTGGCGATGCCGGTGCCGACGCCCATCAGCGTCAGCGACACGGCCAGCAGCGGGTATCCGTCGCCGGGGCCGATGGAGGCCAGGACGGCCTGCGCGGCGGCGACGACCAGCATGCCCGTCACGATCAGCGTCTTGTTGCTGAGCCGCTTGCCCAGCGTGGCGCCCACGACGTTGAAGACGAGCACCGCGATGGCCATCGGCACGAACGCCAGCGCCGCCGTCATGGCCCCGTAGCCGAGGACGAGCTGGAGGAACTGGGTCAGGGCCAGCTGCATCGCGGCCGTGGAGAACACCAGCAGCACCACCGACAGGGCGGCCACGGTGAAGTCGCGGTTGCGGAAGATCCCCAGCGGCAGCATCGGATGCTCCGTGCGCGCCTCCCACCACGCGAACCCGCCCAGCATGATCACGGCGCCCCCCAGCGCCACGATCACCGGCGCCGACCAGCCCTCGTGCGGTAGCGAGATGATCGCCCAGACCAGCGCCGCCATCCCGACGACCGACAGCAGCACGCCCGGCGGGTCGGCGCGTCGTGCCGGCCCCCGAGACTCCGGCACGACGACGAAGACGCCGATGAGGGCGGCCACCACGAGCGGCACGTTGACCAGGAAGACCGCGCCCCACCAGTAGTGCTGGAGCAGCAGCCCGCCGAGCGTGGGACCGGCCACGAGGCCGACGATGCTGACCATGCCCCACACCGACATCGCCTTGCGCCGCTCCGACTCCTCGAAGACGACGATGACGATGGACATGGTGCTGGGCATCGCCAGCGCCCCGCCGAGGCCCATGACCGCCCGGCAGGCGATCAGCTGCCAGGGCTCGCTCGCGAACGTGGCGAGCAGGGACGCGGCGCCGAGGACGACCAGCCCGAGGATCAGCATCTTGCGGCGGCCGAAGCGGTCGGACAGGCTGCCCGCGGTGATCAGCATCCCGGCGAAGACCAGGATGTAGGCGTCCAGGATCCACTGGACGTCGGCGGGGCCGGCTCCCAGCTCACGCATGAGCGAGGGGATCGCCAGCGTGAGGATCATGTTGTCGACGGTCAGGACCAGCAGCGCCGTACACAGAACGCCGAGAATCCACCATCGGCGTGGATGAGACATCGGGAACTCCCCCGGATCGTTGGGATCGATTGCGTCCCCAACGATGCGGCGGAGAGCTGACGCGGACCTGACGCCCCGGAGCCGCGCCTGTCAGGTCACGTCAGCTGACGCCGGCGGCCACGTGCCTGATGTGCTCGGGGGTGGTACGGCAGCAGCCCCCGATGAGGGAGGCGCCGAGCTCCTGCCATTCCTTGGCCGCCTGGCCGAACTCCATCGGGTCGGACAGGCCCAGCCAGCGGCGGTTCCCGGCGTCCCAGGTCTCGCCCGAGTTCGGGTAGACGACGACCGGCAGCTCGGTCAGCCGGGAGATGAGGCCGGGGATGTGGCGGGGCGCGGTGCAGTTGACGCCGACCGCCACCACCTGCGGGTTTCCGGAGAACAGCGCGGCCGCCTCGGTGATGGGCGTGCCGTCGTTGAGGTGCGCCTCGTCCCGGCAGGAGAAGCTCACCCAGACCTTGACCTGCGGCGTCTCCTCCAGCAGGCGGGCGATCGCGCGCGCCTCCTGGTAGGAGGGGATGGTCTCGACGGCCATCATGTCCGGCTCGGCGGCCGCCAGGATCTCCCAGCGCGGCTCGTGCCAGGCGCGCAGGCCGTCCTCGTCGAGGTCGTAGTCGCCGGTGTACTCGGCGCCGTTGGCCAGATAGGCGCCGTACGGGCCCACGGAGGCGGCGACCAGGCCGCCGCCGGCCTCGTCGCGGGCCTGCGCGGCCAGCTCCACCGACAGCGTGATCAGCCGCGCGGCCTCGGAACCGTCCAGCCCGCGGGCCATGAAGCCGTGCACCGAGGCCTGGTAGCTGGCCGTGGTGGCGACGTCGGCTCCGGCCGCGAAATAGGCGGCGTGCACGGCGCGGATCAGGTCGGGGTTCTCCAGGAGCAGCCGCGCCGACCAGAGCTCGTCGCGCAGGTCGGCGCCGAGCGCTTCGAGGTGGGTGGCCAGGCCACCGTCCAGGACGAGGGTTTTCACCTCAACAGCCTATTCGCCCTATTCAAAGCGTAAGCCGATCTCCCTGACCAGATCCACGAAGTTCGCCCCCGCGTCCGGCGCGACGTCACCCGGTGTGTAGCACACCTCACGCAACCGCCCGCTGAACGGGAAGGGCCCATGGCGTTCGAACACCTCCCACGATACCGGCGAGCGCCGGTCGGCCCCCACGTCGATGCCCTCCATCGGGCAGAACGCCGCCAGCATCGGCAGTCCGGCCAGCTTCCCGCGTTCGCGGCCGTCCACCCGGACCGCCGCCTCCCACACCCAGTCGCCCGGCGCGCGCACCTCCACCTCGATCCGCTCCCCGGGCGGCCCGGCCCGCAGCTCGCGTAACTCTCCGTAGCCGTTGTGGACGAAGACGACCTCGCCGTCCTCCACGTACAGCAGGTAGCCGCCGCCCTGGCCGCCGTGCGCCACCAGCACGCCCTGTCCCGGCTCCGCGATGTCCACCGTGATCGTGAACGAGCGCCACTGGATCAGCTGCAGCGCCCGCCAGCGCTCCAGCGTGGGGACGGGGGGCGTCAGCCGTACCGGGGAGGGGTCCTGCTGCCACGGCGGGCGCAGCAGGTAGCGCAGGCGCGAGCCCTCGTCGAGCGGGTAGACCTGGCCGTCGCGGGCGGCGCGCTCCCACGCCGCGGCGAGTTCGCGCACGATCCCGGGGTGGCGGCCGGCGAGGTCGCGCGTCTGCGTGCGGTCCGACGGGCGGTGGTAGAGCTCCCACTCGTGCTCGCCGAACGGCGTCAGCGGCGCGTGCCTGGTCACGATCTCCCACTCGCCGCGCACGTGTCCGCGGTGTCCCTGCAGCTCCGTGTACTGCTCCACATGATCGTGTACGGCCTGCGGATCGCGCAGCGCCTTCACCAGCGAGGCGCCCGAGCGCGGCAACCCCTCGGCCGCCTCCACCCCGGTCAGCTCGATCAGCGTCGGCAGCACGTCGGTGACGTAGGCCCACTGGTGACGCAGATCGCCGCGCGCGGGCAGCCCGTCCGGCCACGAGACGAGCAGGGGCACGGCGTGGCCGCCCGCGTGGGCGTTGCGCTTGTACAGGCGGAAGGGGGTGTTGGAGGCCATGGCCCAGCCGCGCGGGTAGTGCGACAGCGTGCGGGGGCCGCCGATGAGGTCGATCCTGGCCAGATCGGCCGCCGGGTCCTCGCGGTCGTGGCGGCTGTTGGCCGACAGCAGCGTGCGCAGGTACTGGGTGGTCCCGTGCCGCTCGCCCTCGCGGGAGGCGCCGTTGTCGGAGGTGAACACGAAGATGGTGTTGTCGAGCTTGCCCAGCTCGCGCAGGGTCCGGCGCAGGGCGCCGACGCTGCGGTCGATCCCGGCGATCATGGCGGCGTAGACCTCCATGTAGCGCTGGAACAGGCGGCGGGTGTCCTCGTCGAGTGAGTCCCAGGCCGGGACGTCGTCGCCGTCCTCGGCGTTGCGCTCGGGCAGGACGGCGCCCTCGGGGTGGAGCCCCAGCTTCTGCTGACGCTCGAAGCGCCGCTGCCGGACGGCGTCCCATCCCGCGGCGTAGTGGCCGGCGAAACGCGCGATGTCGGCCTCGGGGGCCTGCAGCGGCGCGTGGGCGGCGCCGTGGGCCAGGTAGAGCAAGAACGGCTGGTCGCCCGCCTGCCTGACCATCGCGACGGCCTCGCGGGTGAGGTCGTCGGTGAGGTGGTAGCCGTCCGGGTAGCGGTCGACCTCGACGGCCGAGTTGTCGCGGATGAGGCGGTGCGGGTGATGGAAGTTGGTGAACGCCTCCAGGAAGCCGTAGAAGCGGTCGAAGCCCCGCTGGAGGGGCCAGGCGTGGCGGGGACCGGCATCCGACATGTCGGAGTCCTTGGTCAGGTGCCACTTGCCGACGGCCAGCGTGAGCCAGCCCGCGTCCCTGAAGATCTCCGCCATGGTGACCGCGTCACGGGAGGGCTCCCCCGCGTACCCGGGGAACCCCGGGTCGGAATTGGCCACGTGCCCGACGCCCACGCGGTGCGGGTCGACCCCGGTGAGCAGGGCCGCCCTGGTCGGGGAGCACATGGGGGTGACGTGGAAGTCGGTCCACTGGGTTCCGTGGGCGGCCAGCTCGTCCAGGTGGGGGGTGGGGATCTCCGACCCGTAGCAGCCCAGGTCGGCGAAGCCGACGTCGTCCACCAGGACCAGCACGATGTTGGGCGCCCCGGAACCCGGCGACGGCCGCGGCGGCCACCAGGACTCGGAACCTGCGAACGTCCGCCCTACGCGTCCCTGGAACTCCATGGTTCGGGTTATAACCCGAAAAGATCACCCCAGCCAACCGCAGACCGCCCCACCCTTCCCCGCGCCCCCACCGGAGCCGCTGACCCCACGGGCCCCAAGCCCACAAGCCCGACAGATCCGGCGAGTCGGGAGATCTCCAGCCGCGCTTCGGAAGGCCCGTCGCTTCGGGGTGGCCCCCCGCTGTGGTGGATGCCGTGCGCGCCGGGCTGGCCGACGCCCACGGCGAGGTGGTCAGGGGCGCTTCCAGAAGGCGGCTCTGGGGGTGCCGTCCGAGGTACCTCCGTCCGAGGTCAGGGAGGTGAGGACCTCGATGGCGCGGGCCCACAGGGCGGCCAGGTCGGCGCCCGGCCGGTCGGCGGACTCCAGTTCGCGGGCCAATGCCGCCAGCTCCGCGTGTCCGCCCAGGAAGGCGGCGAGCACGGACAGCCGGGAGGCCAGGTCGGCCAGGTACAGCGGGTCGGGCACGCCTCGGGTCGCCTTCAGGCGGTCCAGTTCGGCCACCAGCTGCGGGCGTACCGCGTCGAGGGAGTGACGCACCGCGCCCGGGGCCATGGGCCGGGCGGCGGGCATGGCCCTCGCGAAACCCCGTCCGCGCTTCATCGCCTGGCCGCCGCCCGTGGGAGGAGGCGGGGTGAAGCCGCGCGGACCGGCGGCGCCGCCCGCGCTGCCGTAGCTCGCGATGCCGTCGGCCGCCTCGTGGATCTCGGCGGCCGGCCCGGCCAGGGGTGAGCCGGGCGCCGGCATGTGGAAGGCGGCGGCGGCCATCGGGGCGGCGGCGGGCATGTCCCAGCCGCGTGGCATCTCGACCGGCTGTATCACCCGGTGCTCCGGCCCGCCCTCGGCGACCTGCCGGGTGTCGGCGGCCACGTAGGCGGTGAAGCGGCACAGCACGCCGTACTCCAGAGAGGTCCGCACGATCTGGCCCTCCAGCTCGTGCTCGCCCATCGCGTAGCGGTCCTCCAGCTCGCGCAGGTGGGCGCGGGCCCAGACGGCCCTGAGCGCGGGGTTGTCCACGACGGTCGCGGGCACCTGCTCCTCCCACGGTGCGCCCGCGGCCAGCCCGCGCACGGTCACGGCGGCCGCCTCGCGGTAGCGGCCGTACACGCGCAGCGGCACCCCGGGGAAGATCGAGCCCAGGTGCGTGACGGTGCCCGGCTCGGTCTCCAGGCCCTTCAGCGACAGGTCGGTCACCAGCGGCGCGCCGATCCTGCGGTGGATCTGCTCCATGGCGGCGTCGAGCCGGTCCTCCGACTCGACCAGTTCGCAGCGGCCGGCGCCGAGACCGGCCAGACGGCTCAGGAACCCGGCGTTGACCGCCTGGTCGATGCCGACCGTGTGCACCCGTATGGCCGACAGCGCGCCGCCGGTCTGCTCGAGGATCTGGTCCTCGTTGCCGACCTGGCCGTCGGTGACCAGGACGATCACGCGTTCGCGGGTGGTCTCGCCGAGCAGGGTGATCGCCTGGCGCAGGGGTTCGAGGAGCTCGGTGCCACCGCGGGCGTCCATGCGCGACAGGTGCTCGACGGCCTGGTAGCGGTTGCGGTCGCTCGCCTCGCGCAGGCCGTCGAAGGCCGCCTCGACGTAGGAGTCGAAGGCGAGTACGGCGAAGCGGTCCTGGTCGGTGAGCGTGTCGACGATGCGGGAGGCGGCACGGCGGGCGGCGACCATCTTCCAGCCGCCCATGCTGCCCGAGCGGTCGAGCAGCAGCACCAGGTCCCGCGGCGTACGCGTCCCGGCCGGCGGCGGTGGCACCACGGTGAGCGCGAACGTCCCGGCGCCGTCGAGCTGCAGCGCCGTCGAGGCGTCGAACCCGAGGCGCAGGATGAAGTCCCGGTCCAGCCGTTCGCCCGGCTCCAGGCTGAGCCGGTTCCCCTCCCGCCGGACCAGGTGCAGGCTGGAGGCCAGCTCGCGCAGTTCCAGGCCGGCGGCGTCCACGTCGACCGTGAGCGACAGCCGTACCGGATTCGGGAAGCCCGGCAGCAGCACCGGCGGCGAGACGCGGGAGGCGTCCGGCACCGCGTCGGTGTCGGGCGCCACGCCGTCACCGGCCGGCGCCCCGTCCAGCGGCGTGCCGGGAACGTAGCGCGGCGCGACCACCAGCGGGAAGCGGAAGGTGGCGGCGCCGTCCTCGTAGGGAAGCGGCTGGCTCAGCGTGAGCCGGACGGTGACCCGCTCGCCCGGCACGATGTTGCCCACCCGGATCGTGAACACATCCGGCCGATCCTCCTCCGCGATCGCCGCCCGCCGCCCCTCGCGCAGCGCCTGGTCGTAGTCGGCCCTGGCCTCACCGCGTTCCTTGAGCACACCCTCGATCACCCGGTCGCCGGCCTCCATGCGGAAGGCGGTGACGGCGGCGCGGTCGGGCAACGGGAAGACGTAGGTGGCCTCCAGCGGCACCTCGAACGGGTTCCTGAACCCCTGCGCGACCTCCACCCCCGCGACCAGCCCCGAGATCGAGGCGGCCACGTCGACGCTCTCCAGCGGGAGGTTGCCGCGCCCGGTCTCCAGCGCCCCCAGCCCGGCGTCGGGCAGCGGCAGGCAGCGGGCCGGATCGAGAGAAGTGATCTTCATGTGAGCTTCCTCTCCTGTAGCACCTGAAGAAGCGGTCCGGCCGCGGCGAGGACTGCCTCGATGTCATCGTCTGTGGGGGTACGGCCGGCGCCGTCCAGCACCAGCGCCACCCCGGGCGCCAGCCACACCCCAGAAACCCGCCCGCCCCGCCCGCCCCGCCCGTCCCGGCCGGAACCCCGATCGGGTTGCCCGGCGGCTTCCCGGACGGCAGCCGGCGCCGCTTCACGAGCAGCCGCCGGCGCGGACTTCGGGGCCGCCTCCGGCGCGGTTCCCTGGGCCGCCTCCCGCGCGGCTTCCCGGGCGGCATCCGGCGCGCTTTCCTGGGCGGCATCCCGCGCGCCTTCCTGAGCGGCGTCCCTCGCAAGCCCATGGACAACCTCCGAGGCGGAACCCTGGGTGGCCGCGCCCGGGGCGGCCTGCGGCGCGCCGACGGCGGAAGCCGGGAAAGGCTCCGCCGGGGCCCGGGACGAGCCTTCCGGCCCGGCCGCGGTGGGTGCCGCCGGGGCCGGTGTGGCGGGTGCCGATGGGGTGTGTGGGGTGGGTTCTGTTGTGGGGTGGGAGGCCCAGAAGCGGGGGCGCGAGCCCTGGTCCCGGGTCCCGTCGGGAAGGTCACCGCCCGAGTGGCCGCCCAGGTCGCCGCCTGGGTCGCCGCCTGGTGGCTCCAGGTGGGCGGTGGCTTCCAGCATGGAGTCGGTGGCGCCGGTCAGGCGGGTTTGGATCTCGGCTATCGAGTGGCCCTCGGCCTGCAGACGTTTGACCGCCACGACCTGGAGCAGGTGCCGCCTGCCGTACTGGGCGAGGCGGCCGCGTCTGGTCAGGGGCGGGTCGACGAGGCCGATGGTCGTGTACCAGCGGATGAGACGCTCGCCGGGCACCTCGCGGATCCGGCCGTTGGCGCGCTGGAGGCCGGGCCGCAGCGCGTCCGCCGCCCGCTCCGCCAGCTCGCCGATGGTCCAGGTATCCCTCATACCCTCACAATTACACTGTCACTATTGCAGTGTCAATGCGGAAGAATCGGGCAGCAAGATCTGTTGAACCAGACGAAGCGGATTTACAAGGAGGATTCAGATATGGCACCGATCACCGGACCTCTCTCCGGAGACGCCAAGAAGGTCGTGGCCGACGCGCTCCAGGGCGCGCTGGTGGACCTCATCGACCTCTCCCTGGTCGCCAAGCAGGCGCACTGGAACGTCATCGGCGCGCACTTCCGCCCCCTGCACCTGCAGCTCGACGAACTCGTCGCGATCACGCGCGAGCACGCCGACACGCTCGCCGAGCGGGCCGTGGCGCTGGGGCTGAACCCGGACGGCCGGGCCGCCACCGTCGCCGGCGCCACGAAGCTGGCCCAGCCCGAGCGGGCGTGGATCGAGGACGGCAAGGTCGTCGCCCTGTTCACCGACATCCTCGAGGGCGTCGGCCGGCGTCTGCGCGAGCGCATCGCGGCCACCGACGAGCCGGACCCGGTCACCCAGGACCTGCTCATCGCGGTCGCGCAGGACATCGAGAAGCAGCACTGGATGTTCCAGGCCCAGCGCTAGAGACAGACCCGGCGCCAGAGACAGACCCGGTGCCAGAGACGGACCGGCGCCCAGCGCCAAGGCGCTAAAGCAGGGTGCGGGCCAATGCGGCGATCGGCGGCCGGGTGGCCAGGAGCTGACGCAACGCCTCCTCCTCAGCCAGCCCGGCCTCCGCCATCGTGCGGGCCCACCCGTCGCCGTCGCACGCCAGCGCCGCCTCCTCCAGCCGTTCGAGCACCGTGGCCCCCGGGTGCGCCTCCTGCGCCAGCGCCCACAACAGGTGCGGCCACCTGATGGTCAGCGCCGCCACCTTGGCCACGCACTCGTCACCGTGATGCGGCTGCCCGGCCAGATGGCGGCGGTAGGTGATGAAGGAGTAGAAGCGGAACACGTTCAGGTACCGCTTCACCTCGCGCGGATTGGTGAGGTTGAGCGCGGGCAGCGCCGTCTCCACGGCCCTGCAGGCCCGCTCGTCGCTGTAGAGCTCGTCGAACACCCGGTCGGCGGCCCTGGCCGCGGCGAGGGAGGCCGCCTCGGACGGCCCAGCCGCCGCCTGCGCACTGCGGGCCGCCTGGTCCAGCGTCTCGATCGTCGGTGACAGGCTGCGGATCGCGGTCTCCAGCCGGTCGACGAGCTCCGCCCTCGGCTCCGGCACCGGCTGGGCGAGGGGCGCGGACGAGCGCAGCCCCAGTACCTCCTTGATGTAGTCGGGCGCGCCCTCGTCCAGCGACGGGACGCTCAACGGCAACTGCACGATCTTCTCCAGGAAGCGCCAGCCGAGCCGGTAGGTGCGCTCGTCGGGCAGCGTCCCCATCAGCTCCCGGTAGGCCAGCCCGACGTGCGCCGCGACCACCTCGGGCTCCATGCCCAGCACGAACACGCAGTTGCCGAAGTCGCCGGCCACGAACAGGTTGATCGCCTCGATCACCTGCGACACCGTTCCCGGCGAGCAGCGGTCGAGGTCGTCGACGAAGACCACCAGCGGGCGTTCCTCGGTGGCGACCAGGTCCAGGACCCGGCGCATGTCGCCCTGGACCAGGTGCAGCAGCCCGGCCTGGTTGCGGTAGCCCTGGTCGGCCACGCCGAAGCGGGCCAGCGGATCGGGCTGGCGCACCAGCGGGCCGAAGGCGCCGTCGGCCGACTCGGCCAGGAACCTCGCCATCCGCATCACCCCCGCGCCCACCGAGGCCAGGCAGCCGGCCGAGGCGACGGCGGCAGCCGTACCCTGCAAGGAGGGGAACAGGGCGCTGGCCGCCGTGCAGGCGGCGGTGACCAGCCCCGTGGCCAGCAGCCCGAGCGCCACGGGCGCGAGGCGGGTCAGCGCCAGCCAGTACATGCGCCGGCGCACCTCCTCGGTGTCGATGCGCGACAGGTTCAGCTCCAGCCAGAAGCGCTCGCGCTCGGCGGCCGGCAGCCGGCCGGTGATCTGGCTGATGATCTCGTGCGCGAGCCCGGCCCAGACCTGCTCGCCGTTCTGGTACATCCAGGGGTTGAACCACACCGTCGGCCGCCAGCCCGCGTCCGCGGGCGCCTGCGCGCACGCGTCGGCGGGCCGCCGCACGCGCAGCCGGCCGAGCACGTCGAGGTTGGTCAGCCTCCCCGTACGGCGCCGCAGCCGCAGCCCGCCCGACCCGGGCGGATCCAGCAAGTCCTGCACCATCCGCATGAGCGAGGTCTTGCCCGCCCCCCACGGCCCCTTGATGCCGATCGTCAGCGGCGGCGAGGTGTCCCGGTGCCGCAGGAACGCCGCGATCGCCTCGGCGTAGACGCGGTGGCCCAGCCGGTCGTCGAGCGTCCAGCGGTCGGAGGCCAGCAGCGTGCGCGGCCGTACGGCCCGCCCCTGGGCGTCCCTGCGCCGCCTGGCCGGATCGGCGGTGAACCGCTGCCCGGTGCCGACCGGCACGTGCGCGATGTCGCCGTGGCTGAAGAGCATCGCGGTCAGCCCCGAGCCCGCGTACCTGGCGGTGGCCAGTTCGTGCAGGTCGGCGATGGTGAGCGGCCCGTCGGCTGCGAGCAGCGCGTCGGCCAGCACCCCGGTGAGGCTGGGCGCGCTACCGGGCCTGTCGCTCGTGGAGGCCATGGAGGCGGTCAGCGCGGCGGCGACGACGGGCGGGTCGCCTGGCACGTTCAGCCGGGCCTCGCCGTCGCCGTTGACGACCCAGCCGAAGTCCACGACCAGTACGAGCGCGGCGGCGGGCGAGTCGCCGAGGCGGCGGCCGAAGTCCACGATGAGCCGCGTGAACGAGCTCGGCGCCCACCCGGCGCCCGACGGCCAGCGCACCAGCAGGAGTTCGTCCGGCTGGGCAGAGGTCAGGAACGCCGCCAGTTCCCGCGGAGCCGCGTCGGCCGCCTCCACGGTGCGCACGTCGTATCCGGTCATGCGCAGCGCTCGGGCCAGGCGGGGCGCCGACGGCGTCCCGTCGAGATAGACCAGGGCCCTGCGTGCTTTGATCGCGGGCGCCAGCCGTAGAGCTGTCATGATCGAAATGTGCCGACTCCGCGGTACCGGTGGCCCCAGGTTTGCGGAGAGTTTGGCCTTGCGAGTACCTCCCATTCACGTCGGTGCGATCGACTGACGGCATGTTGCCCAGCACGCCCCTCCGCGCGAGCGCCGCCGTGGCGGTGGGCACGCTCGGGCAGGGTACGGCCGGGGCCGGCGCCGGCCCGTACGGGCCGCTGCTGCCGCCCAACGGCGACGGGCTCGCGCTCCCCGAGGGGTTCACCAGCCGGATCGTGGCGAGAAGCGGGCGGAAGGTGGCGGGCCTGAAGTGGCACGCGGCGCCCGCCGGCGGCGCCTGTTTCCCCGACGGCGACGGCTGGATCTATGTCTCCAACTCGAAGGTTCCCCTGCTGGGCGGGGCGTCCGCGCTGTGCTTCGGCGCCAACGGCACCGTGATCGAGGCCTACCGCGTCCTGCCGGGCACCACGCTCAACTCCGCCGGGGGCGCGACGCCGTGGAACACCTGGCTGTCGTGCGAGGAGACGGAGAGCGGCCGCGTGTTCGAGTGCGACCCGTACGGCGAGCGCGCCGCCCGCCCGCGCCTGGCGATGGGCAGGTTCCGGCACGGGGCGGTGGCCTGCGACCCGGAGCGCCAGGTGGTGTACCTGACCGAGGACGAGCCCGACGGCTGCTTCTACCGCTTCCGCCCCCGCGACTGGGCCGACCTCACCGAGGGCACGCTGGAGGTGCTCGCCACCGGCGGCGCGTGGCGCCCGGTGCCCCATCCGGCGGCGCCGGTCGAACCGACCCGCTTCCAGGTGCCCGACGCCCTGCGCTTCGACGGCGCGGGAGGCTGCCGCTACGCGGACGGGATCTGCTCCTTCACCAGCGAGGGCGACGGCCGGGTGTGGAGCTACGCGGCCGGCACCGGCCGGCTGGAGACGCTCCGTGACGTGAACCGGGACGGCGGCACCATGGAGATCAGCGTGATCACCCGTGCCGGGGAGGCGGCGCCTTTCGCCCGGCTGGAGGGGCACGGACGCTCCGAGCCGGCCGGTCCCGCCTTCAGCCCGGATGGCACCCGCCTCTACTTCTCCTCCCAGCGCGGCCGCACGGGGGCCAGGGCCGGCACCGACGGGCACACGTTCGAGGTGACCGGCCCGTTCCGCGCGTGAGAGGTGATCGCGCGGGCGCCCGCCCGGGGTGGTGCAATGGTGGGGTGACACAGACACGGTGGCTCGACGAGACGGAGGCGGCCGCCTGGCGGGCCTTCCTGTTCACCGCGCATCTGCTCGAACGGCGCATCGAGGAGCAGCTGAAGACGGAGGCCGGCCTGACGCATCCGCAGTACGAGATCCTCGTACGGCTGTCCGACGAGCCTGACCGGCGGCTGCGGATGACGCAGCTGGCCAGGGAGGTCGTGGTCACCAAGAGCGCGCTGACCTACCAGATCACCCAGCTGGAGAAGGCGGGGCTGGTGGAGCGCACCACCTGCCCCTCCGACGACCGGGGCGTGCTGGCGGTGCTGACCGACGACGGCCTGCGCTGCCTGGAGCGCACCGCGCCGGGGCACGTGGACGTGGTGCGCGAGTACCTCATCGACCATCTCACGCCCGACGAGCTGCGCACGATGACACAGGCGCTGCTCAAGGCGCAGGCGGTGCTGCGGGACTAGGACTGCTGGCGCGCCGCGCGGGCGGCGCGCTCGATCTCGACCCTGGCGCTGGCGGCGTACTTGTCGACGTACTCCTGGCCGGACAGCTCCATGAGCGCGTACATGATCTCGTCGGTGACCGCCCGCAGCACGAGCCGGTCCTCCTCCATGCCGTAGTAGCGGGAGAAGTCGAGCGGCTTGCCGAAGCGCACGCCCGGCCGGATGCCGAGCTTGGGCAGGACGCGGCCGGGCGGCATCATCTCGTAGGTGTTGACCATCGCCCACGGGATCACCGGGACGCGCGACTCCAGGGCCATGCGGGCCACGCCGGTCTTGCCCTTGTAGAGGCGGCCGTCGGGCGAGCGGGTGCCCTCGGGGTAGATGCCGAGGACGTTGCCCTCGCGCAGGATGCGCTTGCCGGTGCGCAGGGCGGCTTCGCTGGCCTTGCCGCCGGAGCGGTCGATGGGCACGGTGCCGACCCCGCTGAAGAACATCCGGGTGAAGAAGCCCTTGAGTCCCCGGCCGGTGAAGTAGTCGGACTTGCCGAGCGAGATGACCTTACGGCGGAGCTGGAGCGGACCGAAGAAGTGGTCGGCGAACGACAGGTGGTTGCCGGCGAGGATCGCCGGGCCGTGCTTGGGCACGTTCTCGACGCCCTCTGCCCAGGGGCGGAATACCACGTGGAGGATCGGCGCCAAGATGGCCTTGACCACCCAATAGAACACCCGGCCACCCCTTCGCGAATCTGGTTCTGCGAGCAGAGTCATCTTCGCATCCCAGGGCCGATGCTCCTACACATGCTCTCGCACAACGGCGATAACCGTGCGACGATCGGGCAATTCCGGGATGAATTACAACCACGCCGATGTTGTGGGAGCTGTCATGCCGCTCATGTCTGGCGCTGAGCCATACCACCACGAGGCCGGTCCGGTCGGCGTGTTGTTATGCCACGGATTCACCGGCACGCCGCAGTCGCTGCGGCCGTGGGGTGAGTTCCTCGCCGGGCACGGGCTGAGCGTGTCGCTGCCACGCCAGCCGGGACACGGCACGACGTGGCAGGAGATGAACCGCACCCGCTGGGAGGATTGGTACGCCGAGGTGGAGAAGGCGTTCCAGGATCTTCTCGGCCGGTGCTCGGAGGTGTTCGTGGCCGGGTTGTCGCTGGGCGGCTGCCTCGCGCTGCGGCTGGCGGAGGTCCACGGACCGGCGGTGAAGGGGGTGGTGGTGGTCAACCCGTCGATCGCGCTCGACGTGCCGCTGCTCAGGCTGGCGCCGGTGCTCAAGTGGTTCCTGCCGTCGGTGCCCGGAGTGGCCAACGACGTCAAGAAGGCCGGGGTACAGGAGCTGGCGTACACGCGGACCCCGGTGAAGGCGGCGGCGTCGCTGCCGAAGTTGTGGTCCTTGGTCCAGGCGGACCTGACCAAGGTCACGCAGCCGCTGCTGGTGTACCACAGCACCGATGACCATGTAGTCAAGCCGACATCTGTCGGGATACTACGACAAGTCCTCAAACACGCGACGATCGAGGAACTCTCCGATAGCTACCATGTTGCGACGCTGGATAATGATGCCGACAGGATCTTTGCCGGGAGCCTCGACTTCATCCGGACACATGCCTCGGTACCCTTGCAGAGGGACTGAACGCACCCAGGGGGAAGGCGCGTAGGTGACGCCCCAGAGTGACGAGGACGAGGTCTGGCGTCAGATCGTCGCGTCCTTCAACGAGACAGCCGAGCGCGACTCGGCCGACCAACCATGGCCCGACAGCGAGAACGTGCCGGAGGAGCCGACCCGGCGGGTGGTGCGTCCGCCTGAGTTCCGCGAGGTCGACACCGACCTCGCCGAGCCCGAAGGCGAGACCGAGCCTGTGCGCGAGGAGGAGGAAGAGGGGCATTACGTGCCGCCTCCCCCGCCCCCGCTGCCCAAGCTCGACCTGCCCACCAAACTGGCCTGGGTGGCGCTGTTCGGCGGCCCCGCCTATCTGCTGCTGGCCGCGATGGCCGAGTGGGAGATGGAGGGCTGGGCGCTGTTCACCGCCGTGGCCGCCTTCATCGGCGGCTTCGTGGCGCTGGTGGTGCGGATGGGCGACGGCCCGCCCAACGACTCGGGCTGGGACGACGGCGCGGTCCTGTAGCGCCCGCCCTCAGGACTGGGTGGGCGTCTTCAGGCCGAACGTCTCCACGACGTCGGTGTAGCGGTCGGTGGCGTCCACGACGTGCCCGACCGCCCACACCGTGCCCTTGCCCGGCAGATAGGTCACGGCCTGCAGGCGTACGGCGTCGCGGCCCTTGAGCGTGCCGCCGCCCCTGATCACCTGGAAGCCGTCCTTGCCCTGGCGCATGAGGAAGCCCTCGGTCGGTCGCGCCGCGTCGTACCCGGCGATCCAGTAGCGGCCCTTGCCGTCGCCCGTGACGCCGTAGAGGCGGGCCTCGACGGCGGGCAGCTTCTCGCGGGTCCACTTCTTGCCGTTCCACGACAGCACGAGCGGCTCGACGCTGCCGGGCCCGTGGTAGACGCCGCCGACGGCCAGCGCCCGCTTGGCGTTGTCGACCTGGATGTCGCGCAGGTAGCCGCCGGGCACCGACGGGACCGGCATCGCCTTCCACGAACCGCCCGACTGCCGCACGATCAGCGGCTGCTCTCCCGTGTCGCCGACCGCGAACCCCGAGGAGACCGCGTAGAGCGCGCCCTTCTCCTTGGTCTTCTGCACCGTCCAGGAGTTGCCCTGGCCCGTGACGATCAGCCCGGTCTTGTCGCGCCGCCCGACCGCGACGACCTTCCCGCCGCGCGCGTCGAGCCCGCCGAGCCAGTCACCGCTCCAGAGCCCCGGCACCTGCACGCGGTCGAAGCCCGCGAGGTCGCCCTTCGCCAGGTACGGCAGGCCGTCGTGCCCGTCGCCCAGCGCCCAGACCTCACCCGGCGCAGCGGCGGCCACGCTGCGCAGGTTCCCCGCGCCCGTGGAGTCGCGGATGGCGACCTCGCCCCAGGCCTTGCCGTTCCAGTGGCGGATGGTGCCGCGGTTCTTCCAGACGTCCCAGATCGCCTGCTGGCCCACGGCCCAGATGTCGCCCGCCGACAACGCCAGCACGTCGGAGAGCGAGCCGTCGGCGTCCAGCCGCGCGCTCGTCGACTGCTGCCACGCCTCGATCGTGGCAGGGCGAGGGTCAGCATGCGCCGCTCCGGCCGGGGCGACCAGCGAGGACGCCAGACACACCGCCGCGGTCAGGGAGAGCGCACGCCGCCGAGAGCGACGGGTCATGAGCAAATGGTACGGGCTGCGCGAGCACGCCCGCCCGGGGACCCCGCCATCAGGCCTCGGGCGGCGCCCACGCCCGTGGCCCGCGGGGATCCCGTATCACCCGGTCTGACCTGGGCAAGATCACCCAGCGTGCGCGGAACGACACGGGAAGATGTTCAGCTGACCGTTGCCTGGGCGTGACCGGCCAGCTCGGCGACGACGGGCAGGTGATCGGTGGCGGAGATCAGGTCGTCGCGGGCGGCCCCGACGCCCCCGCAGGCCACCACCCGGACACCGGCGCCCGTGAACACCCCGTCGATCCGCTTGCGCGGCTCCCGGGCCGTGAACGTCATCCCGTCCCCCCGCGGCGCCCACGCGTACGCGTCCGACAGCCGCCCGGCCAGGTACCGCCAGGTGGGCGCGTCACTCTGCTCGTTGACGTCCCCGCACACCACCGGGACGGCCCCGAACCGCGCCGCGGCCTTCTCCAGCCGCCCCAGCGCCTCCACCGCGTGGTGGAAGCGGGCCGCGGCGCTCAGGTCGAGGTGGATGGAGGCGACCGCCAGCCGTACCCCGTCGAGCTCCACCACGGCGATCGCCACGCCCCGGATCTCCAGCCCCAGGAAGATCTTCAGCACGTGGTGCTCGGCGTGCAGGACCCGTGCCCGCGGACCCACGTAGACCGACACCCCGCCGAGCCGCCCGCCGGCCGCCACCCGCATACCCGCCGCCTCGGCCAGCGCCTGGCGCCGTCCGCGCCAGTAGAGGAAGCGCGGCGCCTCCTGCACGCACAGCACGTCCGCGCGCATCGCCGTGATCACGCGGACCAGCGCGGGCACGCTGTCCTTCAGCCCGCGCACGTTGTACGTGCCGACCCTCACGCTGGGGAATCTAACCCCGTCCGGCGCCCCTGTCAGCGCTGCCGCGCCAGGTCGGCCGCGCCGACGACCCCGGCGGAGGCGCCGAGCTCGGCCAGCCGGATGTCGGCGACGGGACGGTGCCCGCGGCCGGTGAGCTGACGGGCGAAGGTCTCCTTCGCCTGGTCGAAGAACAGGTCGGCGGCGCGCGAGACGCCGCCGCCGATGATGAAGCAGCCGGGGTCGAGGACGGCGGCCAGGTCGGCCATGCCCTGCCCCAGCCAGTCGGCCAGCGAGGCGAAGGCGGACAGCGAGGCGTCGTCGCCCTTGCGGGCGGCCTCGGTCACCTCCTCGCCCTCGATCTTCTCCCCGGCCAGCTCGAACAGGATCCGCGCCCGCTCGGGCTGCTGCCTGGCGATCTCCCGGGCGTCGGCGACGAGGGCGTTGCCGCTGGCGTACTGCTCCCAGCAGCCGAGGTTGCCGCACCCGCACAGCCGTCCCTCGGGAACGACCTGCATGTGCCCGAGTTCGGCGCCCATCCCCCACCGGCCGCGAAACAGCTTGCCGTCGAAGACGAGCCCGCCGCCGATGCCGGTGCCGACGGTGATGCAGACGACGTGGGTCTGCCCGCGTCCGGCGCCGAAGTTGGTCTCGCCCCACGCCATCGCGTTGGCGTCGTTCTCGACGACGACCGGCAGGCCCACCAGGCCGGTGATCTTCTTCTGCAGAGGTTCCTCGCGCCAGGCGAGGTTCGGGGCGAAGCGCACGACCGAGCGGGTCTCGTCGACGAACCCGGCCGCGCCGACGCCGATCGCCTCGATCTCGCGGCCCTCGGCGAGCTCCTTGACCACGTCGGCCACGGTCTCGGCGACGAGGTCCGGCTGGTCGGCCGGCGTCGGGCGCAGCGCGTGCGCGACGATCTCGCCGTCCTCGTCGACCACGCCGGCGGCGACCTTCGTGCCGCCGATGTCCACCCCGATAGTCAGCATGCTCACCCCAGGTCGATGTGTTCCACGTCGTCGCCGCCGCGCTCGTCGCGCGTGCGGTCGCGAGTCCTGTCGGCGGCCCCGGGGGTGGGCCTGTTCAGCGCGTCGAACGCGCCACGGACCGCGGCGAACAACTCTCCGCCCGCGGCCACCAGGTGCCCGGCCACGTCCGAGCCGGATTCCCGCCGCGCCGCGATCGCCCGGCAGACCGGGCAGGCGCGGCAGATGTACTCGTCGTGGGGCTCGGACACGGCCTCGCCCCACACGTCCTTCTCCTTGCGCCCGCCGCCGGTGACGGTGCTGGCGACGGAGTTGAAGACGGTCTTGCCGACCTGCCTGGTCGCGCGGTCCTGGATCACGCCGAACAGCTTGCGCGCCTCGTCCGCCACGGATCCGATCGGGTCCCTGTCGTTGCTCGTCTCAGTCATCTGGCCCTCCCTGCCGAAGAGTCGCTCATCCTCCTCACTCACTACGCGGCCGACCTCCTCCGCCGGTCGTCCGCTCCGTTCGCTGCGTCGGATTCGCTTCTGAGACGAACCGTACCTTCAGGAACCCGTCCTGGAGCGCCGCGGCACCGATCTTCCTGCGGGCGAGCGCCGCGGGCAGCGCGATGATCCTGCGGTACGGCCCCGCCGTCACGATCAGCTCGTCCCGCTTGCGGGCCAGGTCGACCTCGCCCTTGCTGGCCCCGGGCAGCGCCAGGCTGAGCTCGTCGGCGGTCAGGACCAGCGGCGCTTCGACGGCCGGCGGGGCGAACGGGTCGGTCTCGCCGTAAAGGCTCTCGCCGAGGGCGGTCAGGGCGTCGGCGCCGACGGGTTCGGCGGGCAGGTAGGGCACCACGTGGATGGGCAGGGGCGCGAACGACTCCTCCGCCTCGGCCAGCAGCCGGGCCTGGGCGCGTACCCACTGGGCGCGCCACTCGTCGGCGTCGCCGGCGGGGAAGACCCGGTTGGCGATGACGGCGTCGACGCGGTAGCCGTACAGATTGAGCGAGGTGAGGGTGCGGCGCGCCTCGGCGAGCACCACCGACTCGGGCGTGAGCACGAGGCGCACGGACGCGCCGGGGCCGGTGAGCAGTTCGCGGATCTCCATGAGCCCGCGGTGCAGGCGCTCGCCGGCGCTGACCACGTCGTCGCCGGGCGCGCTGACGTGGGCGACGCTGCGCATGAACGGCGAGACGACCTTCATGATCCGGCGGCCGACCGGCAGCAGGCGGCTGACGTGCCAGTCGAGCGCCTCCGGCAGGGCGAGCAGGCGCAGCGTCTCGGCGGTGGGCGCGCAGTCGACCACGATGACGTCCCAGCCGCCGGAGCGGGCGTGCTCGCGCAGCTCCAGCAGCGCGATGACCTCTTCGGCGCCGGGCAGGACGGTGATCTCCTCGGCGGTGATCTGGTCGAGGCCGAGTTCGCCGAGCAGGCCGCGGGCATAGTCCTGCAGTTCGCCCCAGTGCTCCTCCAGGGACTTCTGGGTATCGACCTGGTGCAGGCGCAGGCCGGGGGCGATCTCGCCGGGCTGCACGGCCAGGGCGTCGGCCAGCGAGTGGGCGGTGTCGGTGGAGATCACCAGCGTCTTGAGCCCGCGGCTGGCGGCGAGCGTGGCGGTGGCCGCGGCGACGGTGGTCTTGCCGACGCCGCCCTTGCCGGTGAACAGCAGGACGCGAGGACTCACCGGCGTCCCTCGACCCGCTTCTTCAGGCCCTTCAGCGCCGTGTCGACGATCACCTTCTCGGCCTTGCGCTTGATCATGCCGATCATCGGGACCTTGAGGTCGACGGCGAGTTCGTAGGTCACCTCGGTGCCACTGCCCGTCTCGGCGAGCCGGTAACTCCCGCTGAGCTCGGAGATCATCTTGCCCTGCTCGACGACCCGCCAGCTGACGCCGGTGTCGTCGTCCCAGGTGTAGCCGAGAGTGTAGGAATCGCTGATCACGCCGGCGTCGAGCACGAAGCGCACGTCGGCCGGCCGCCCGTCGGCGCCGGTGGTGCGGACCTCGGCGCTCTTGACCGCGCCGGCCCATTCCGGGTACGCGGGCAGGTCCGCGATGACCGCCATGACCGCGGCCCTGTCAGCGGAGATGGTGATGCTCGAAGTGGTGCGATCAGCCATGCGACCACAGTATCGGTCCGCTCACCACTCCAGCACGAACGGCCGTCCCTTTCCCCGGAAATGGCCGACGTTCACACATTCGGTGCGGCCGATCCTGGTGCGCTGGTAGAGCGGCTGGTGGACGTGCCCGAACAGGGCGTAGCGCGGCTGGACGCGCCGGATGTAGTCGAGCGTCGCCTCGCTGCCGCGCTCGAAGCGCCTGGCGACCGTGTCGTACAGCAACTGCGGCACCGCGGGCGGGATGTGCGCGCACAGCACGTCCACCTCGCCGAGCGCGGCGACCTTCGCCGCGTACTCCTCGTCCTCGATCTCGTACGGCGTGCGGTACGCCGTCTTCAGCCCGCCCCCGACGAACCCGAAGCGCCATCCCCCGATCTCCGCCTCCCGCCCGTCGAGCACCCGGTGCCCCGGCTTGAGGTAGTCGGCCCACAGGCGCGGCACGTCCACGTTGCCGTAGGTGAGGTAGGCGGGCTCGGGCATGGCGGCGAACAGCGCGGCGTACTGCCTGCGCACGTTGGCCTCGATGTGCTCGCGCGGGTCGCCGCCGAGCCCCTTCCACAGCTCCGCCGACATGGCCCTGGCCTCGTCGAAGCGCTGGGCGGTGCGCAGCGCGATGAACGCGGCCGCGTTCTCGGCGCCGAACAGGTCGGCGAAGATCCCCTGCGCGTGGTCGTCGTAGTCGATGTAGAGGATGAGGTCGCCGAGACAGATCAGGGCGTCGGCCCCGTCGCCCGATCGGGCCAGCGCTTCGGCGCTTCCGTGGACATCGCTCACGACATGGACCCGCATGCGGGAAATCCTATGAGTGGCGGCGGCTAGCATGAGGTTTGCCCTTCATAACGCCTGTATGACGAAGCTACCGGTGCGTAACTTAACGCGGTAACGTCTCGCCGGTCCCCGAAGAGGAGTTTGATCCGTGCGCGAGTACAGCGTCCCCGTCCTGGTGGATGTGCCGGCTTCGGCCAGCCTGACCGACACCGTGTTCAGGCGAGGCGAGCAGGAGCCGGGCGCGGTGGTGCTTCGGCGCAAATCGGGTGACGACTGGCCGGCCGTGACCGCGGCCGCGTTCAGGGACCAGGTCGTGGCGCTGGCCAAGGGCCTGGTCGCGGCGGGCATCGAGCCGGGCGACCGGATCGCGATCATCTCCCGCACCCGCTA
The DNA here is from genome assembly GCF_044457345.1 of Nonomuraea sp. NPDC050547. Taxonomy (NCBI): domain Bacteria; kingdom Bacillati; phylum Actinomycetota; class Actinomycetes; order Streptosporangiales; family Streptosporangiaceae; genus Nonomuraea; species Nonomuraea sp. NPDC050547. The sequence continues at coordinate 309,435 of NZ_JBITGW010000001.1, read as the reverse complement.
CGAGTGGACGCTCGTCGACTACGCGATCTGGGCCGCGGGCGCGGTCTCGGTGCCGGTCTACGAGACCTCCTCGGTCGAGCAGGTGCGCTGGATCCTGTCCGACAGCGGCGCCAAGGCGGTCTTCGCCGAACTGGACAACCACGTGGAGACCGTACGCGAGGCCGCGCCCGAGCTGAAGCCGATCTGGCGGATGGACGAGGCGCTCGACGGCTCCGCTGTGAGCGGCGAGGAGATCGAGCGCCGCCGTACCGCCCTGACCGGCGCGGACCTGGCCACGATCATCTACACCTCGGGCACCACCGGGCGGCCCAAGGGCTGCCGCCTGACCCACGACAACATGCTCTTCACCGCGCGCAACGTGGCCGGCGGGCCGCTGGAGACGGTGTTCATGACCGACGAGCCGGGGGTGCTGCTGTTCCTGCCGCTGGCCCACGTCTTCGCTCGGCTGATCCAGGTGGTCGCGATCGAGACCGGAACGGTCCTCTCGCACACGCCGAACATGAAGAACGTGGCCCCGGACCTGGTCTCGGCCAAGCCGACGCTGCTGCTGGGCGTGCCGCGGGTCTTCGAGAAGGTCTACAACGGCGCCGAGCAGAAGGCGATCCAGGGCGGCAAGGGCAAGATCTTCGCCCGCGCGGTGGACGTGGCGGTCGCCTACAGCAAGGCGTCCGGCAAGGCGGGGTTCGGGCTGCGGCTCAGGCACGCGGTGTTCGACAAGCTCGTCTACTCCAAGCTGCGCGCGGCCACCGGCGGCCGGCTGTCCACGGCGATCTGCGGCGGCTCGGCGCTGGGCGAGCGCCTGGGCCACTTCTTCCGCGGCGTGGGCATCGAGGTGCTCGAAGGCTACGGCCTGACCGAGACCTCGGCCCCCTCGACGGTCAACCTGCCCGGCGGCAACAAGATCGGCACGGTCGGCAAGCCGCTGCCCGGCGTCAAGGTGCGCATCGGCGAGGACGGCGAGATCCTGGTCAGGGGCCGCCACGTCTTCGCCGGCTACTGGAACAACGACCAGGCCACGGCCGAGGCGGTCGACGCCGAAGGCTGGTACCGCACGGGCGACGTGGGCGAGCTGGACGACGACGGCTACCTGCGCATCACCGGCCGCAAGAAGGAGATCCTGGTGACCGCGGCGGGCAAGAACGTCGCCCCCGGGCCGCTGGAGGACGCGCTGCGCGCGTACCCGCTCATCTCCCAGGCCATGATCGTGGGCGACGACCGGCCGTTCGTCGGCGCGCTGGTCACGCTCGAACCCGAGGCGCTGGAGCACTGGAAGAAGGAGAACGGCGCGCAGAGCGCGACGGCGGCCGAGCTGACCCGCGACCCGCGGATCCTGGCCGAGGTGCAGAAGGCGGTCGACACCGCCAACCTGATGGTCTCGCGGGCCGAGCAGATCAAGAAGTTCGTGGTGCTCGACATCGACATCACCGAGGAGAGCGGCCACCTGACGCCCACGCTGAAGATCAAGCGCAACATCGTCATGCGCGACTTCGCGGACACGGTCGAGGACCTCTACACCCCGTAACCCCTCCGATCACTTTTCTGTTTGAGAACGGTTGCAGGGCCGATATTGACAACTTGAGACGGATCACAGCTACTAGAGGTCGTATCATTTAGCGGCCCTGACTAGCAGTGCTCCGATGAATGGGCCGCACAGTCAACCCGCCGGTTCGTCACGCCCGGCGAGGAAGGCGGCAAGGGTGTACAGGACCCTCGCAGCAGGCTTAGCGGCCCTGCTCGCGCTCACCGCGTGTTCGGTGAACGAGGCGGCCGCGCCGTCGTCGCCGGCCCCGGCAGGCGCCAAAGAAGTCACGTTTCTGCTGTTCGAGTCGCCCAACCTGAACGCGGCCTACTGGGACGCGCAGATCAAGCGGGCGACCGACGCGGTTCCCGGCATCACCGTGAAGAAGGTCGTGGCACCCGCGGCGGGCAGCCGCGACGAGTTCGCCAAGCAGCTCATCGCCTCGGGCCAGTTCCCCGACGTGCACATCGGCCTGCAGGACATCCTCGGCTTCGCGCCGAACCTCTACGCCTGGACGCCCGAGGACCTCAAGGACTTCGAGTGCGCCACCTGCGGCGCGACCGGCGGCAAGGTCGTGCAGCTGCCCACCAACACGCAGACGCACTCCAACGTCTACTACAACAAGGGCCTGTTCGCGAAGGCCGGCATCACCGCCCCGCCCACGACCTACGCCGGACTGCTCGACGCCGCGGCCAAGCTCAAGGCCAAGGACATCACGCCGTTCGTGACCGGCGGCGGCCCCGACGCCTTCGCCTCCACCCTGGCCTGGACCGGCGTCCTGACCACCGACGTGTACGCCAAGAACCCCGGCTGGATGCGCCAGCGGCGCGAGGGCAAGGTCAAGTTCTCCGACCCCGGCTTCAAGGCCGCCACCCAGAAGTTCGCCGACCTCGCGGCCAAGGGCTACATCGACAAGAAGGACCTCTCCCGCGACTACGGCGCCACGCAGACCGCCTTCCTCGAAGGCAAGGGCGCCATGTACCCGATGGGCAGCTGGTTCGCCTCGCCCGGCGCCGGCGACAACCCCGAGAACAAGATCGAGATCGGCCGCTTCAACTGGCCCGGCGAGACCGGCTCCGCCCAGCTGGCCGGGTTCACCGGCGGCGGGCTCACGGTCAGCGCCGCCGCCAAGGACCTGGAGTCGGCCAAGAGTTTCGCCCTGGCCTTCCAGCTCGACAAGGCCAACCTGGACGCCTCGGTCAAGGCCGACGCGCTCTTCCCGGCGATCAAGGGCTACGCGCCGCCGTCGATGGGGCCCGTGTTCACGGAGTCGTACAAGGCCTGGTCGGACGCCAAGACGGCGGGCGCGATCGTGCCGTCGTTCGGCTGGGAGGCCGGCGACGACGCCATGCTGCCCGGCATGAAGGAGAAGTGGTGGTCCTCGGCCCAGGACCTCGTCAGCGGCAAGAAGAACGTGGACGACGTGCTGAGCTACCTCGACGACGAGTGGGACAAGTCCTCTTGAGAGTCGCGTACAGGAGGGCCTGGTACTTTCTCAGCTTCGGCGCGCCCGGACTGCTCGTCTACGTGTGCTTCGTGCTCGTGCCGATCCTGCTCAGCGTGGGCTACAGCATGACGAACTACAGCCTGCTGCGCCCCGGCTGGACCTGGGTGGGGTGGCGCAACTACGAACTGCTCCTCACCGACCAGGCGTTCCTGACCTCCCTGCGGGTCACCACGATCCTGACCGTCATGGTCCTGGTCGCGCCCAACCTCCTCGGGCTGGCGATCGCGGTGCTGCTGGATCGCCGCGGATGGTTCTACAACGCCATGCGCAGCGTCTACTTCACCCCGATGGTGCTCAGCTCCGTCGTGGTCAGCGTGATCTGGACCCGCGTACTCGACGACGAGGGCCCGCTCAACCAGGCGCTGCGCCTCCTCGGCGTCGCCGACCCGCCGGGGTGGCTGTCCGACCCCGGCTACGCCCTGTTCTCCCTGGGCGGCATCGTCTCGTGGCAGATGCTCGGCTTCTGCGTCGTGGTCTACCTGGCCGGGCTGCAGGGCGTGCCGAACGAGCTGGCCGAGGCCGCCTCCATCGACGGCGCGGGACCGTGGACGCGCTTTCGCCGCATCACCTGGCCGCTGCTGGCCCCCGCCCTGACCGTCAACACCGTGGTCCTGCTGATCACCACCTTCAAGATCTTCGACCACGTCAAGGTCATCACCAACGGCGGGCCCGGCACCGGCACCACCGCCACCGTGGCCTTCACGATCATGCAGGAGGGCTTCGTCGAGAACCACCAGGGCTACGCCTCGGCCATGGCCGTGGTCATGCTGGTGATCATCGCCGTGGCCTCCGTCGTCGCGCTGCGCGTACTCCAGAGAAGAGAGGTGCAGCTGTGAGACGCCCGCTCGTCACGCTCGCGGTCACCAGCGTCTTCTTCGTGCCGCTCTACGTCGCGCTGGTCAACGTCGTCAAGCCCAGCGCGCTCATCCCCGGCGCGGGCGCGATCGCGCTGCCGATCCCGCCGACGCTGGACAACCTGAGCGCGGTCCTCACCGACCCGGCCAACCTGTTCTGGGCGAGCCTGGCCAACAGCGTCATCGTCACGACGCTGTCGGTGATCGCGCTGACGCTGCTGTCGGCGATGCTCGCCCACTACCTCGCCCGTACGGCGGGCCGCTGGGGCCGGCTCATCACGGTGCTCCTGCTGTGCGGCCTGATGGTCCCGCCCCAGGTCATCCTGGTCCCGATCACCCAGGTGCTGCGGGCCTTCGGCCTCATGACGACGGTCCAGGGGCTGGTGCTGTTCAACGTGGGCTACTACATCCCGTTCGGGGTGTTCGTGTTCACCGGGTTCCTCAAGGGCATCCCCGCCGACCTGGAGGAGGCGGCGGCGATCGACGGCGCGGGGCGCGGGCAGGCGTTCTGGCGCATCGTCTTCCCGCTGCTGCGCCCGGCCACCGCCAGCGTCCTGATCTTCCTGTCGGTGTGGATCTGGAACGACTTCCTCAGCCCGCTCATCATCCTCGGCCCCGGGCAGGGCACCACGGTCACCACCGGCATCTACCGCTCGCTCGGGCAGTACTCCTTCGACTACGGCGGCGTGTTCGCGCTCATGTTCCTCTCGACGCTGCCCGTCCTGATCTTCTATCTCGCCCTGCAGAAGCAGTTCGTCAAGGGACTCACCGGCGGCGCCACGAAGGGGTGAGTTTAGCCGGCCTGACAAACGGAAAAAGATCTCAGTCAACGCAAGGAAGCAGGTGCACCCCCCATGATCCTGCCGTCCACCAGAACCGCCGCCGCGTTGCTCGTCGCCGCGCTGGTGCTGGCCGCGTGTTCGTCCGGCAAGGAGGAGACCACCGCGGGCGCGGGCAAGGCGCCGGCGGGCGGCAAGGTCTCGATCGCCTACCTCCAGAAGCAGGGCGACCAGGAGTACTTCATCGGCGAGGCCCAGGGCGCCAGGGACAAGGCCGCGGAGCTCGGCGTCGACCTGCAGGTCGTCGACCTCGGCGAGGACACCAACAAGGCGGTCACCGAGACGCAGGCGGCCATCGGCAAGAAGGTCGGCGGCATCATCATCGTGGTGCCCGCCCCCGCCGTCGGCCCCCAGATCGTCCAGCTCGCCAAGGACGGCGGCATACCGCTGCTCACCTCCGACGACCAGGTCTGCGTCGATGGCCCCGACCCGGCCGCCTGCGACAAGTCCAAGCTGGTGCCGCGGGTCGGCTTCTCCGGCGCCCAGATGGGCGAGTCCGTCGGCACCCGGGCCGGCGAGGAGTTCAAGAAGGCCGGGTGGAAGAAGGAGGACTCCGCGATCATCACGGCCTGGCAGCAGGACGTGACCGTCTGCACCGACCGTGTCAAGGCCGCGGTGCCCACGTTCGAGGCGGCGGCGGGCGTCACCGGCGTGAAGGTCATCGAGGTCGGCACCGACAACACCCCGACCGGCGCCCAGGACAAGGTCGCGGCCACGATCAGCGGCAACCGGGCGGTCAAGAACTGGGTGATGCTCGGCTGCAACGACGAGAACGTCAGCGGCGGCGTCACCGCCATGCAGAACTCCGGAATCAAACCGGAGAACATCATCGGAGTGGGTTTGGGCGCCTATCTCGCGTGCAAGGACTGGAACAGCGGCAAACCTTCAGGTATGAAGGCAGCGTTGTTCATCAACGGATACGAGGTCGGCAAGCTCGCCGTGCAGACGATGTTCGACAACATCAAGAACGGCACCGCCATGCCGGCCGAGGCCTTCGCACCGACGAAGATGGTGGATGCGACCAACTGGCAGGCCGAGGGAGTCAAGTGCAGCGCCTGACACGGTTATCGGTGGCCGCCGCGGCGGCGGCCACCGCTCTGGCAACGCTCGCGAACCCGGCGGCGGCCGACGAGGTGCCGGAAGGCGCCCTGCTCGGCGACGGCAGCCGGGTCGTTCGCGTCGAGGACGGCCGCTGGGTGGTGGCCAAACACCTGCCCAACGGCGACATGGCGGTAGCGCTCTACAACGACAGCGGGCACCCGCAGCGCATCGCCACCACGGTCACCGACATCGGGCTCCCGGCGGCGGCGCCCGCCTACCGCGTACGCGAGCTGTTAACCGGCGCCGACGCCCACACCGCGGGCGTCCTGGCCGCCAACGTGCCCGCCAGGCAGGCGATGCTCTACCAGATCTCCCGGGACGCGGCCTGGTCCTCCTACCCGCCGCTTCTCGAGTTCGACCTCCAGGTTCCCACCCCCTACCAGGGGGCCGCCGCGCTCATCGAGCCCGGCGCCACCGCCCAGGTGACCACCGTCGTCACCAACCACGGGCTCACCAACGCCGCCGACGTCACCTCGGCCCTGCGTGTGCCCGACCGCTGGCTGTCGGCCGCCGCGACCCCGGCCGGCGCCAAGATCCTCGGTCCCGGCCAGCGCCTGGCCACCGCCTGGAACCTCACCACCCCGGCCGACCTGCCCCGCAACGCGTACTGGCTGGAGGCCAGCGCCGCCAAGCTCCGCGCCGCCTCGGTCTTCGTCGTGCCCCCGCCCGCCCCCTCCGGCACCGCCTACGTCAGCGACCTGCGCTGGCTCAGCATGGCCAACGGCAAGGGCGCGGTCGAGCGGCGCAAGATCGTGGTGAACGGCGCCACCTACGCCAAGGGCCTGACCGCCCACGCCCCCGGCACCCTCGACTACTACCTCGGCGGGCGCTGCACCAAGCTCACCGCGCACGTGGGCGTCGACGACACCGCCGGCACGGGCGGCACCGTCACCTTCGAGATCTGGGCAGACGGCCGCAAAGCCGCCGGCTCCGGGGTGCGGACCGGCGCGATGGCCGCGCTGCCTCTCGCCGCCGACGTCACCGGCGCCCGTCTCGTCAGGCTCGTCGTCACCGACGCGGGCGACGGCCCCACCGGTGACGCGGCAGCCTGGGGAGACCCGGTGATCGCGTGCTCAGGGTAGAGGAACTGGCCAAACACTTCTCCGGCGTCCAGGCGCTGCGCGGCGTCACCTGCGACTTCCCCGCCGGCCAGGTCACCGCCCTCATGGGCGAGAACGGCGCCGGCAAGTCCACGCTCATCAAGATCGTCAACGGCGACCACCGTCCCGACGGCGGCCGCGTCCTGCTCGACGGCCACCCCCTCGACCTCCGCTCCCCCGCCGACGCCCGCCGCCACGGCATCCGCGTCATCCCCCAGGAGCCGGAGATCATCCCGCACGTCTCCGTCGCCGAGAACGTCCACGCCGGCGCCCTGCCCCGCCGCCGCGGCCGCCTGCTCGACCGCGCCGCCCTGCGCGAGCGCGTCCAGTCCCAGCTGGTACGGCTCGGCTTCGAGCACGCCCTCGACGCCGGCGCCCTAGGCTCCGCCCTGACCCCCGCGCAACGCCAGCTCGTCGAGATCCTGCGCGCCCTGACCGGCGAAGCCCGCGTCATCGCCTTCGACGAACCCACCTCCTCCCTCGGCGAACACGAGACCGAAGCCCTCTTCACCCTCATCACCCGGCTGCGCGAACAGGGCCTGGCCATCGTCTACGTCTCCCACCGCCTCAAGGAGATCTTCCGCCTGGCCGACCGCATCGCCGTCCTGCGCGACGGCGCCCTGGCCGGCGTCCGGCAGGCCGCCGAGGCGAGCGAGGGCGAGATCGTGCGCATGATGGTCGGGCGGGACCTGTCGTCCCTGTTCGAACGCCCCGGCACCGAGCCCGGCGACGTCGTCCTCGACGTACACGAGGTCACCACCGACGACGTGCGCGGCATCACCTTCCAGGTGCGGGCCGGCGAAGTCGTCGCCCTGGCCGGACTGGTCGGCGCCGGCCGCTCAGAACTCTCCCGCGCCCTGGCCGGCGACCTGCCCATCCGCTCCGGGACCGTCAGCGTGGGCGGCCGGATGCTGCGGCTGCGCCACCCGGACGACGCCGTACGGGCCGGGCTGGGCTACGCCCCAGAGGAACGCAAGGCCCAGGCCCTCTTCCTCGACCGGAGCGTACGCGACAACACCTCCCTGGTCATCCTCGACCGCCTGCGCACGTTCCGCTTCGTCCGCCGCGCCGCCGAGAACCGGGCCGTCGCCGAGTTCGTCGACCGCCTCCGCGTCCGCACCCCGTCCCTGGAACACGAGGTACGCAAGCTGTCCGGCGGCAACCAGCAGAAGGTGGTCCTGGCCCGCTGGCTGGCCCGCCGCCCCAAGGTGCTCATCCTCGACGAGCCGACCCGGGGGATCGACGTGGGGGCGAAGGCGGAGATCTACCACATCGTCGCCGACCTGGCCCGCTCCGGCGTGGCCGTCCTCGTCGTCTCCTCGGAACTGCCCGAGGTCCTGGGCCTGGCCGACCGCATCCTGGTCATGCAGAACGGCCGCATCACCGGCGAACTCCCCCGCGCCCGCGCCACCGAGGAAGCCATCCTCTCCCTCGCCATGGCCGACGACCTAACCCCCACCCCCTCCTAACCCCAGCCGGTGCATCCCCACACCACCGCCTCCGGCCCCGCCGCCTCCGGAGAACCTTCCGAACCTCCGGCACCCACGCTCCGCGCACCCCACAACCCGCCGCCGTCCGCACCACGCCCGCGCCACGGGTCGCAGCGACCCCGCTCAGCCCGTGACACCACCACGACCACGCACCACGACGGCCGACCTGCCCACGGCTTGGCCGGCGCACCGCCGTACACCTGACCGCCACTCCCCGCCGAGGCCCGCACACCCATGACGACCGCAGCAGAACACGCCGACCCCATGCCAGGAGGCGCGCGATGACCTCCCAGACCAGCGCCCACCAGGCCCCCACCGACCCGCGCGAGAACCGCGGCCGGTGGGCGGGAGCCGTCGCCGCCATCGGCGCCCAGAACCTGATCCTCGTGCTGGCCATCGTGGCCGTGGGCGCGCTGTTCGGCGTCCTGGACCCCGGCTATCTGGCGTGGAGCAACGTCCGGGTGATCGGCGACGCCGTGACGATCGCCGGGCTGCTGGCCGTCGTCCAGACGGTAGTGATCATCTGCGGCGCCCTCGACATCTCCGTCGGCTCGGCCACCGGCGTGGCGTCCGTGGTCAGCGCGATGGCCTTCATGTCCACCGGCCGTGACCCGATGCTCGGCATGGCCGCCGCCCTGGCCGTGGGACTGCTGCTGGGTCTGATCAACGGCATCATCATCGTGTACGGCCGCGTCAACGCCGTCATCGCCACCCTGGCCACGCTGGCCGCGTACAAGGGCCTGGCCCAATTGCTGTCCGGCGGCGCCGCGCAGGGCTACGTGCTGGGCGACGACCTGTTCATCTTCATCTCCCGGGGCAGCCTGGCCGGTCTGCCCACGATGGTGTGGATCCTCATCCTGGTCGCCCTGGCCATCCACATCCTCCTGAAATACACCGACATTGGCCGCAACCTCTACGCCATAGGCGGCAACGACACCGCCGCCCGCCTCGCAGGCATAAACATCAACAAATACCTCATAGCCGTGTACGCCCTGGCGGGCCTGGTAGCCGCGATAGCCGGCATCATCCTCACCGCCCGAATCGGCTCCGGCCACCCCACCTCGGGCAGCGCCGGCCTGGAACTGAAGGCCATCACCGCCGCGGCTCTGGGCGGCTGCGCCCTGAAGGGCGGAAAGGGCGGAGTGGGCGGCACGCTCCTGGCGGTGGTGTTGCTGGGCGCCCTGGAAAACGGCCTCACCTTCCACGGCATCAGCACCTTCTGGCAGAACGTCGCCCAGGGCGCCCTCCTCGTCGTGGCCGTGGTGATCCAGCAACGCCGCAGCGGCGAACGCGCCGTGGGCCTCCCCACCTGACCACCGGCCCTCGGAAGGCCAGGTCAAGGGGTGAGAGAGCGAACTCCAGGGCGAGGAGCACGCCGGGGGCCCAGTACTTGGGCGGTCGATGAGCGAGGGTCGAGGGCGGCGCGGGGGTTGGGACCAGAAGCGTGAGGTTCAGACCAAAGCGTGGTGGCGACGTTCGAGGGCGCGTCGATGCTCGGACACGGTGTTCAGGTCCAGGCGGTGTTGAGGTTGGGGCGATGTTGAGGTCCGGGCGGGGGTGGTGGGCTAGCGGGGTGTCGGCTGGGGGTCGATGGCGTTGGCGAGGGTGTGGAGGGCTCGGGCCGCTCGATGGCGGAGGCCGTGCGTGGCACCGGAGAGGGCGGGGCCGGAGAGAGTGGGTCTTGAGGCGGTGGCTCCTGAGGGGGCGGCTCCGGAAGTGGCGGCTCTGGCTCGTTGGTCGGGTGGTGGGGAAGGGGCCCGGCGACTGTGGTGGGTGATGGTGCGTTCGTTGGCGGCCTCGGATATCAGGTCGGCGTGGCGGGTGCGGACGTACTCGGTGATCATGTATTCGTTCATCGGGTGGACTCCGCTCGGGTGATGGCGATGCCGCCGCTCAGGCTGCGGGCGGTGATCTCGACGGTCCGCTCCGCGGGGGACGGCTCGGTGGCGTCCTGGGTGAGGGCGGAGGTTACGCGGCCGGTCAGGGAGTTGATGTCGAGCCAGGCGGCGGTGCCCTCGTGCACGGCCACCGTGGCGTCGCCCGAGGTGGTCCGGATGCCGATCTTGCCGCTGGTCACGCAGCGGAGGGACACTTCGCCGGAGGTCGACGTGATGGAGGCGTCGGAGGCGGCCTTTCCGATCACCAGGTCGCCGGAGATGACGGTGGCGGTGACGGGGCCTCTGGCTTCGGTGATGCGGACGTCGCCCGAGGCGGTGTTGATGCTGGCGACGCCATCGATGACATCAATGTTGACGTCACCTGACGCCGTCTTGGCGATCGCGCTGGCGGCGTGGGTGGCGTCCAGGTCGCCGGAGGCGCTGGAGAACTCGATTCCGGCCAGTTCGCCGCGGATTCTGACGTCGGCGGAGGCGGTCTCGACCACCACACGCGAGCCGGTGGGAACCTCTACGACGATGTCCAGGCTGGGAGTGCGGCGCAGGCGCGAGCTGTCGGGGGCCTTCACCCGGACAACGCCGTCACGGTGGGTGATCTTGACCGATTCGGCGTAGTCGGCCATGCCGTGTTCCAGGTGTTCGGGGGTGACCTCGACGGTGGTGTCGGCACGGTCGGACGCGGTGACGACCAGGTCACCGGCCGGGAAGTTCACGTGAAGGGCGATGGGGTCCGGGGTGCTGAACGTGGGCATGACGAGATCTCCGATCGGCGTGGTCAGAACACCCCCGAGGTCGAGCACGGCGAGGGTGCGATGGGTACCGCCCTGGACAGGCCGAGGACGGGAGTGCTGCCCGCGGATGACTTCCGCGGGCGGGCCGGGCTGAGGTGTAGTTCTGCCTGAAGAGCGTCCACCTTGGGGCGCGTCTCCAACGGGGGCACAACGGCCCCTGCCTGAGATCCGCCCCCGACGGGTCCGTCTCTGGCGAGGCCCGTCCCTGGCGGGACGCCGACCCCGGCGCAGGCCCAACCCTGGCGGGGCCGTCCCTCGCGGGGGTGGGGGTTAGCGGGCCCAGCCGGTGATGCGCTGGCCGGGGAAGCCGGAGGGTGGGGGTGGGGCCGGTTGGCCGGAGACGGCCTGGCTCAGGGCGCGGACCATCCAGGCGTTCACCGACATGCCCGCCTGGCCCGCGACCTGTTCGATGCGGGACTTCAGCGGCTCGGGCAGGCGGAGGGTCATCCTGGCGGTTCCGGCGTCGCCCTCTCCAGGACCGGGCGGCTCGGGGGGCGAAGGCGGGACCGGGGGCGTGGGAGGCATGGGCGGGGTCGGTCCCGGCCACGCGGTGTCGGGCCAGCCGGGCGGACCGGGCGGGCCATAGCCGCCAGGGCCGCCAGGGCCACCAGGGCCGTGGCCACCACCGGGCCCGTAACCAGCACCAGGGCCGTAGCCACCGGGACCGAAGCCACCTGGGCCGTAGCCACCTGGGCCGTAGGCGCCGGGACCAGGGCCACCGGGACCGGGATCACCCGGACCGCCTGGACCGTAACCGCCGGCGCCCTGGCCGGTGGCGGCGCCCCAGCTCGGGTCGTGGCCGGGCGGGGCGGTGACCACCAGCTCCGGCTCCCTGCCGCGGATCCGCAACTCGACGAGGCCGGGCTCGATCTGGCTGGTCACCGACTCCGCCGCGTCCGACAGCACCTCCAGCAGCGTCAGCCGCACGGAGGACTCCAGCGCCGAGGTCAGCGACTCGGCCGCGGCACGCATCTCCGCGCCGCCCACGTCCGCGGCGGCGGTGAGCTCCCTGCGGAGGGTGTCGATGTGGGGCGTCAAGTCCATGACGTCATCATGACATCAGAGTGCTGTCATGGCAAGCGGCGACCTGACACAACTACGCACCACTCCGACGTCACCCGTCGAGAATGTCGTGGAAACGCCTCGCCACCAGCTCCCACGACCACGCGGAAGTGATCCACTCCCGCCCCAGCGCCCCCATCTTCCCCGCCCGCTCCCGGTCCACCAGCAGCTCGACCAGCGCCTGAGCCACCGCCCCGGCCGACCCGCCGTCCACGACCAGCCCGGTCTCCCCCTGACGTACGGCGTCCGGCGCCCCGCCAGAGGCACCGGCCACCACGGGCAGCCCGCTGGCCGAAGCCTCCAGGAAGACGATCCCGAGCCCCTCCACATCCGCCCCCCGCAACCGCGTACGGCAGGGCATGGCGAAGACGTCGCCGGCCGCGTAGTACCCCGGCAGGCTCTCCCCCGGCACCGCCCCGGCGAACACCACCGACCGGGTCCCGGCCGCCAGCCGTTCCAGGCGCCGCCGGTCCGGCCCGTCCCCCACCAGCAGCAGCACCGCGTCCGGCACCGCCCGCAACACCCTCGGCCAGGCCCTGATCAGCTGGTCCTGCCCCTTGCGCCGCACCAGCCGGGACACGCACACGACCACCGGTCCCCCGAAGGAGCCGGCGGGCGCCACACCGGGGTGGAAGGCCGCCGTGTCGACGCCGGGCGCCAGCCGTATCAGCTTGGCGGCGGGAACGACCCCGGCGAGCCGCGCGCGCGTGTACTCCCCCAGGTAGGTCACCACGTCGGCGTGCGCGCCGATGCGGCGCAGCACGCCGCGCAGGAGCGGCGTGCTCGCCCAGGACGCCTCGTGGCCGTGCGTCAGCATCACCACGCGCCGCGCCCCCGCCGCGCGCAACCGGGGCGCGAGCAGCCCCAGGGGAGCCGCGGCGCCGAAGACCACCGTGTCGGCGCCGAGGCGGGTCACGAGCCGCGCGGCCCGCCGCGCGACGCCGGGCGTGGGCAGCATGAGCGAGGTGGGGTGCCGGACGATGGGGTACGCCTGCCGCCGGTCGAACTCGGCGCTGCCCGCCCAGGCGGGCGCGTAGACGACGACTCCGGGGGTGCGCACCGCAAGCCCGTGCACGAACGACTGGATGCCACCCTGACGCGGCGGGAAGTCGTTCGTGACGATGAGGACGCGCCTCACGGCTCCGGGACGCCGTTCAGCAGCGCCCAGGAGCGGGCCATGGCGATGCGCTGCGGCGCGGTGGGGTGGGAGGAGTACAGGACGTACTCGACGGCGTCCGGCGCGAGGTCGGAGATGTTGGTCGTGGCCAGCCGCTTCTGCATGGCCGTGAACGTCGCCGGGTCGCGGGTGAGGTCGAGCGCGTGGGCGTCGGCGCGCGCCTCGACGTGGCGGCTGACGACGTTCTGGGCGGGTCCCGACAGGACGGTGGCCAGGCTCATCAGGCCCATGACGGCGCCCACGGCCAGGGGTTCGGTGATGGCGGTGACGCGGGCGCGCCGCCGTACCAGCGGGAAGAGCGCGAACAGCAGGGCGGCGCCGAACGCGGCGCCCAGCGCGCCGATGAGCGTGCCGTTGAGCACGTCGTTGTACTTGGCGTGGCCGAGTTCGTGGGCGACGACGAGCTCGACCTCCCGCTCCGGCGCCTTGAGCAGCGTGTCGTAGACGACGATGCGGCGGGTGGCGCCGAAGCCGGAGACGTAGGCGTTGAGCGCGGTCGTGCGGCGGGAGGCGTCGGCGACGAGCACGTCCTCGACCGGTACGCCGTCGCGCTCGGCCATGGCCAGCAGGCCGGTACGCAGCTGGGACGGCGGCATGGGCCGGAAGTCGTTGAACAGCGGCTCGAAGACGACCGGATACACGAACGAGGCGGCGACGGTCAGCGCGGCGGCGCCCACGGCGGCGGGCACCCACCAGCGCCGGAACCTGCGCGCCAGGCCCACCAGCGCCACGATCATGATGGACAGCAGCACGACCCTGACCGCGATGTTCTTCAGCCGGTCGCCGCTCCAGCCCGCCCAGTCCTGCGTGGACAGGCCGAACTCGCGCAGCCGTACCTCGAACCACATGCCGAGCGGCCAGCGCACGACCTCGACCAGCACGGTGAGCAGCAGCACGCCCAGCACGACCCGCACCCACCACGGGCCCTTGAGCCGCCCGAGGACCTTCGCGCCGAGCGGCGTGGCGACCAGCAGCCCGGCGAACAGGATCGTGAGACCGAACGACAGGTACGACGGCACGCTGGTGGCCGCGTCGAACGCCTGCGACCTGGCGATCTCGGCGGCGGAGAAGTCGCGGGCCGGATCGGGGGCGACCCGGGGCGCTCCCGGCGGCAGCGCCCGCCAGGGCGTGGTGAACGCGGCGACCGCGACCACGACGGCGCCGAGCGCGACGGCGGCGATCCCGGCCTGCCGGTGTACCCGCGCGGGGGCCTTGTCCCGCTGATCGGTCACTCGAGTTCCTCCCGTAGATAGGCGCGCCATCCGGCGACGAGCTCGCCGGACGGCAGGGGCAGGGCCCGCTCCACGCCCAGCCGCCGCGCGTCGCGGTAGAGCCTCACCAGCCTGTCCTCGCCGAAGCGCGCGGCCAGGAAGCGACACGCCAGCCAGGCCTCCTGGTAGGACTGTGCCAGCCGCGCGGCCCCGGGCGCGAACGCGTCCGCCCCGGGCAGTTTCCCTGGCACCCGTCCGGCCCGTACCTCGGTGGCGAGTTCGGCCGCCGCCACGGGCACGGCCAGGCCCGCGTCCTTGTAGGCCACGTAGTCGGCGAACCCCTCGTACAGCCAGGCGGGCAGTCCGGCGGTGCCGGCGGCGACGTGGGTGAGCTCGTGGGCGAGGACGACGTCGCGTCCGGTGGGGGTGAGTTTGGCGTAGTTCTCCGGGATCACGATGACCCTGCCGTCGTGGGCGATCGCGGCCAGCCCCTCGACCGAGCCCACGCCGGCCGTCCGCGCCGCGTGTGCGGCGTCCTCGGCGAGTTCGACGCTGGGCCGTACCCGCTGGCCGAGGATCGCCGCGACGCGCACCGCCGCCCGCTCGGCGCGCCGCTGAAGGTCCGCTTCCGCATCGGGCGCCCGTTCGGGGGCGCAGCCCAGCGTGAGGACCAGGAGGGCCGCGAGCGCGGCGCGACGGCTCACGACCACGGCCCCGATGGTAGCCGGACGCGCGAAGGCCCCGTCCCGGGAGGGGACGGGGCCTTTCGGACCGGGCGACTACAGACCGGGCCGGACGGCTCCCGCGAAGGACGACTTGCGCCATCCGCTGAGCCGCTCGATGCGCACCCGCTTGCCGGAACTCGGCGAGTGGACCATCTTGCCGTTGCCGACGTACATGCCGACGTGGCCTCGACCGCGGAAGAACAGCAGGTCACCCGGCTGTAGAGACTTCCACGAGATCTTCTTCTTGATGCGCGCGTACTGGCTGTGCGTCACGCGGGGGATCTTGACTCCGGCCTTCTTCCAGGCGAACTGGACGAGACCGGAGCAGTCGAAGGCGCCGGGTCCCGTTCCGCCGTAGCGGTACGGGTCGCCGATCTGCGCCCTTGCCGCGGAGACGGCCTTGCGGGCCTTGCTCTTCTGCCGGGCAGTCGTCGACTGCGTCGCCGTCTTGGCCGAGGTGGTGGTCTTGGCCGTGGTACGCGCCTGGGCCGCCGGGGCATGGAGGGCGAACCCTCCGGCCGTCACGGTCATGGCGAGCGCCGCGCCACCGAGAACAAGACGGGGGTTGTGCGGGGAGGTAGACAGGATTTCTCCTTGGTTCTTCCACGAACGCCTACCGGGTTAGCTGACGGATTCGGGCCTGGAAGTCGCCCTACGGCACGCTGAACGCGCCGATTCACCCCTTGATCCCGGGGGAATGGGATCGGTGGTTCCCCGGCTCCGTGCCTCCTGGCTGCACGGACTCGGCAGGTCGCGGCCCCTGGTCGTACGGGGGCGACCGGCGGATCTCTATGGGTCCTCATCGAGCCCGGACGGGGCCGATGCCGGTTCGCGGCGCCATGGCTTGTTCGCCGCGACGCCAGAACGTACTCCCGGGTTCATGGCCCGGCAAAGTCCCGGCAAAGTTGTAAAGATCAGATAAAGGACCCTGTCAGGACGGGAACTCCTGCTGGACAGCGGGGTCCCGTTACTCAAATGTGACCCTCCTCACACTTGGAGCTCCAGGGGTGAGTCAGGTCCCATTCGCCCCTCCTGTCACACGCGTCACAGCGGTCAGCCGGAAGCCCGTCGGCGTGTGCCGTACCTCTTCGATCTCCTTCAGCCGCGCGGCGTGCTCGCCGCCGAGATAGCGGAACAGGTACGGCACGCGCCGCCTCCGCCGGATCTCGAACCGGGCGGCGATGGCGTCGAGCATGTCCTCCGCGGGCGAGTGATCGACGTGCGCCTCGCGCCAGCGGGTCATCGGGTCGCGCTCGGGCCCGTCGAAGCGGCCGAGCAGGGTTCCGGCGTCGTAGAACCAGGTGGCGGCGGCCTCGTCGGCCCAGTCCCAGGCGAACTCGTCCACCACGAGCAGCCCGCCCGGCCTCAGCAGCGCGGCCGCCCGGTCGAGTGCGGCCTCCAGCGGATGCATGTGGTGCAGCGACAGTGACAGCACGATGACGTCGAACGGGTCGTCCTCGTAGACGGTCAGGTCGGCGCGCTTGGCGGGCACGCCCGCCGCGAGCGCCGCGGCCGGGTCGAGGTCGATGGCGGTGACGTCGTGGCCGCTCGCGATCAGCGCACCGGCCAGCGCGCCGTCGCCGCAACCGGCGTCGAGAACGCGGGCGGGAGCCTCGGGCAGCGCGGAGAGAATCCAGGTATCCATGGGTCCGATCGTGCAGCGAGCGATCCATGCGCACCACTGCGGGTTCGGCATGAAAGACATAAGCTCCATGCATGCTTGACGTCTGGTCGCTGAAGGTGCTGTCAGAGGTGGGACGGCTCGGGTCGTTCTCGGCGGCCGCCGAGGCGCTGTCCATGACCCAGCCGGCCGTCTCCCGGCAGATCGCCGCGCTGGAGCGCCGGTCGGGGGTGCTGCTGTTCCACCGCCTGCCACGCGGCGTACGGCCCACCGGCGCCGGGCAGGCCGCCCTGGAGCAGGCCGCGCACGTGCTCGACGGGATCGCGCTGCTGGAGACCCGGCTGGCCGCGCACGCGTCGGGCGAGCACGGGCGGGTGCGCGTACAGGCGTTCCCGAGCGCCGTCACCGCGTTCGTGCCCGAGTGCTTTCGCGTCTTCGCCGCCCGTCACCCGGCGGTCGAGCTGTCCCTGACCGTCGGCGGCGGCGGCGCGTCCGCCGTCCTCGCGGGAGAGGCCGACCTCGCGCTGCTCACCTCGTGGGACCCCGAGCCCGCCGGCCTGGAACTGGTGCCGCTGCTCGACGACGAACTGCTGGTCGCGCTGCCGGAAGGCCACCCGCTGGCGGCCGGGGAGAGCGTGCGGCTGCGTGCGCTGGCCGGTCAGGCCTGGATCGACGGCAGCCACCCCGACTGCCTCGGGCCGCTGTCGGAGCTCGCCGCGGCGCTGGGGGCGCCGCCGCGCGTCAGCCACCTGTGCGACGACTGGAACGGCCGCCAGGGCCTCGTGGCGGCCGGCGTCGGGGTGATGGTGTTCCCGTCGATCGCGGGCGGCGCGGCCCTGCGCCCGGACATCAGGCTCCTGCGGCCGGATCCGGCCCTGCCCGCGCGCCGCGTCCTCGCCGCCGTCCTGCCCGCGCCCGGCCGCTCACCGGCCGTGGAGGAGCTGCTGCGGACCATGCTCGGGTACGGCAGGCCGTAACGCCGGCCGGGGCTTCAGGGCCGGATCGCGCCCACGACGCGCCTGCCGTACGAGGTGAACTTGACGACCTTGATGACGTCACCCGTCTGGGGCGCGTGCACGATGTTGCCGTTGCCCGCGTAGATGGTGACGTGGCCGAGGCCCTCGCTGAAGATCAGGTCACCGGGGCGCAGCGCGTCGAGCGAGACCCGGCGCTTGGCCCCCCACGCCCACTGCTGCCAGGTCGTACGCGGCAGCGAGACGCCGGCCGCCCGCCAGGAGGCCTGGGTGAAGCCCGAGCAGTCGTACCCGCGCGGACCGGTGCCGCCGTAGATGTACGGCTTGCCGACCTGCCCGAACGCGAACTTCAGCACCGCCGCCGCGTTCCCCGTGGCCGGGCCCGTGTACTTGATGCCGGTGCTGTTGGGATCGCCCGACTTGTACGCGCCGAGCTCACGCAGGAGCTTCTTCTGCTCCTGGATCAGCTTGAGGATCTCGGCTCGTTCCTTCTCGACCTTGTCGCGCTCCTCGTCGGCCGCGACCAGCGCGTCCTGGGCCAGGTCGCGCTCGGTCTTGAGACCCTTGTTCTCCCGGTCGAACGCGGCCAGCTTCTCCGCCCGCTCCGCCTGGAGCTGGCCGGTGAGTGCCATGCCGTTGAGCATGCTCATCGGGTCGCCCTGGCCCAGCATCGCCGGCCACGAGGTCACGTCGGCGCCCAGCTGGTAGTCGTTGACCGCCATGGTGATGACCTGGGCCCTCAGGCGGGCGACGGTGGCCAGCTTGTCCTTGTAGGAGGAGTTGAGCCGGCCGTACTTCTTCTTCGCGGTCTTGTGCCGCTCGGTGGCGGTGTTGAAGCGCTCGACGACGTGGTCGGCCTTGTTGTTGAGGCGGGAGAGCTTCGCCTTGGCCTGTTTGATCGTGGGCTTGGGATCAGCCACGGCCACGCCGACCGGCGACGCCAGCAGCCCGATCGCCAGACCAGTCGCCAACGAAACCCGGCCAAACCTCACAGCGTCGCCTCCCAGTGATCACACCTGGGGGCAAATAGTACAGAAGTGATGGGTGTGTTCTCAGCCTTTAGCCTGATTTGTAACCCACACCCCACCATCCCCACCTCCCCCACCCATCACCAGGCACAACGACGGGCGACCCGTCGGCGGGCACAGCGGACGCCCCACCGCGCGACCGGCCGCCGTCCGGATGCCCGGGACCGCTGAGGGAGCCCGTCGAGCGGCCGGCCGCGCCGATGGGCGCAGATCGGAACGTACGCCCAGCCGGGGCGCCCGCGCACCCAGGCAGACCAATCCGGTCTGAACACCCCTCACCCCAGAGGCGTCACGTGGCAGCCGGCAAGGAGCACGACAACTTTTCCGTGCGAGACCGAGGAGCCGTGGGAGGGATCAGACGCGGCCGAGGCGGCGCAGGATCAGGGCGGAGGGGACGGGCCGGGCGCCCATGCGGCGGACCGACTCGGCCACCTCGCGGTCGGACGACACCACGGCTATCGCGCGGCCCGGCGGCTCGGCGCGGACCAGCTGGCGGATCACGTCGTCGGCGATCTCCCCCGGAGCGCTGAACAGGACGCGGACCCCCCGGGGAGCCACCACCTGGACGGGTGAGTTGAGTTCGGCGCCGTCGAAGACCACCGTGACCTCCACCCGGGTCTGGGCGACCAGACCGCCGAGGCCGGTCATCAGGCGGGCGCGCTGGTCGGCGAGGGTGAAGTTGCCGTAGCCGGTCTTGGTCACGTTGTAGCCGTCGATGATCAGATGCACCTGCGGCAACGCCAGCAACTGGTCCAGCAGCTGCGGGTCGTCGTCGGCCAGGGCACGCGCCGGCACGCCCCGGACCCCGGGGGCGCCGGGAGACACCGCGGCCACCGAGTCGGCGGGGCGGCTGATGGTGGTGGGCAGGGCCAGTTCCCTGCGCAGACCGGCCGACGCGTCCTGGAGCGCGTCGAGCAGGACCCTGATGCGGGCGTCCTCGATGCTCCTGCCCTCGCGCGCGGCCCGGCGGGAGGCCTCCAGCTGTTTCTCCACGTCGCTCAGCCGCTCACGTACCCGGCGCAGCTCGGCCTCGCCCGCGCTTCCGGCGGCCGTGGCGGCGGTCTTCACCTCGACGGCGGCCTGCTCCACCGCGCTCACGCGCTGCTCGGCCGCCTTGGCGCGCTCGCGGGCCTCGTGGAGTTTGCGGCGCAGGTCCGAGTTCTCGGCGCGGGCGGTCTTGAGCTGCTCGCGCAGCCGGTCGGATTCCTCCTTGGCGGCGGTCTTCGCCCCGGCCAGCTGTTCGCGCAGCCGTACGACCTGCTGCTCCTGCGCCGAGCCCTCGGCTGCGACGGCGGACTGCTCCAGGTCGGCCCGCGCCATCTCCACCATCTCCGCCCAGCCGGGCGGGCGGGCGAGGTAGGCGGCGGCGGCCACCAGCACGGGGTCGGCGGCGGGCGGCACGTTGCCCTCGGCCAGCGCGGCGACGAGCTCGGGCCAGCCGGCCGCGACCGACTCGGCGACGGCCTCGCGGAACTCCTTGTCGCTCTCCAGCTGAGCGGCGATGGGCGCGCTGCCGAGCTTCGCGCGCTTGCGCGGATCGAACCTGGCGATCCCGCGCAGCGGCGGAGGCACGATGGCGGCCGGCATCGACCCCAGGACCTGCGCCGCGAGGTCGACGACGTTCAGTCTTACCTGCTCAGGGAGCGGGCGAGACAGGCCTTCACCGGCTGAACTCATCCCGTAGTGTCCCTTCGCGCCTTGCTCTTTCAGTCAAGGGTACGGCTGCCGCGTACCTAACCGTAACTGTGCGTTGCATCTGGACAAGCGCTTGGTTGGCGGTATACGACTGTGCCAGGCCAGGGAGGTCCAGGGTGACGGAGCAGATGCGCACCTCCACGCGTGACCTGGAGGAACTGCACGATCGGGTGTCCGCGTGGCTCGGGGCCAAGCTCGGCCGGGCCGTACCGGTGTCGGGGCTGGAGCGTCCTTCGGGCAACGGAATGTCCAGCGAAACGTTATTTTTCACAGCAGAATGGGCTGAAAAGCCCACACGGTGCGTCGCTCGCATGGCGCCGACCGCCGAGGCGGTGCCCGTTTTCCCCGCCTATGATCTCGGTGCCCAGTTCGAGGTCATGCGGCTGGTCCGTGAGCGCGCGGGCGTGCCGGCGCCCCGGGCGCTGTGGTTCGAGCCGGACCCGGCGCCGCTCGGCATGCCGTTCTTCGTGATGGAGCGCGAGGAGGGGCTGGTCCCGCCCGACGTCATGCCGTACACCTGCGAGGGCTGGCTGCTGGAGGCCGGGCCAGAGGGGGCGCGGACGCTTCAGGACGAGACCGTGGCCATCCTGGCGGCGGTGCACGAGACGCCCGTCCGCCCCGCCGAACTGGCCTTCCTCGGCGCCGCCGGGCTGCGGGCGCATGTGGAGGACCAGCGCGCCTACTACGCCTGGGCGCACGGCAGGCGCCGCATCCCCGTGCTGGAGCGGGCCTTCGACTGGCTGGAGGCGCACTGGCCGAAGGACCCCGGACCCGACGTGCTGACCTGGGGCGACGCCCGGCCGGGCAACGTGATGTACCGGGACTTCCGCCCGGTGGCCGTGCTGGACTGGGAGATGGCCGCCGCGGCCCCGCGAGAGCTCGACCTCGGCTGGATGATCTTCCTGCACCGCTTCTTCCAGGACATCGCGGAAATGCTGGAACTGCCCGGCATGCCAGACTTCATGCGCCGCGACGACGTCTGTCGGAAATATCAGGAACTAACCGGCTACGAGCCCCGCAACATGGACTTCTACGAGATGTACGCCGCCCTCCGGCACGGCATCATCATGGCCCGCGTCTGGCAGCGGCGCATCCACTTCGGCGAGCAGGCCGACCCCGAGGACCCGGACGACCTGGTCATGCACCGCGCCGCCATCGAGCGGATACTCGCCGGGGATCAGGGGCCCGCGTCGTAGACGGTCAGCGCGATCTGGACCCGGTTGTTCAGCTCCAGCTTGGTGAGGATGCGCGACACGTGCGCCTTCACCGTGGCCACGCTCATGTAGAGCTCGGCCCCGATCTCCGCGTTGGACCTGCCCTGCCCCACCGCGACGGCCACCTCCCGCTCGCGCTCGCTCAGCCGCGCCAGCAGGACCCGCGCCCGGTCGGTACGCTGCCCCACGCCCCCGTCGGACACATGCGAGATGAGCTGCCGGGTGACCACCGGCGACAGGATCGGCTCCCCCGCCGCCACCTTGCGGATCGCCGCCACCAGGTCGCCGGGCGGAATGTCCTTCAGCAGGAACCCGGCGGCCCCGGCCCGCAGCGCCCGCAACACCTGGGCGTCGGCGTGGAACGTGGTCAGCACCACCACCTCCGGCGGCGACGCGGTGGCCCGCAGGGCCTCGGTGGCGGCCAGGCCGTCGACGCCGGGCATGCGGATGTCCATGAGCACCACGTCGGGCCGGTGCTCGGCCACGCTCGGCGGCACCTGCGCGCCGTCGGCAGCCTCGCCGACGATCTCGATGTCGCCCGCCCCCGAAAGGATCATCGAGAGCCCGGCTCTGACCAGGGCGTCGTCGTCGACGATCAGTACGCGGATCGGAGCGGTGGTCATGTCGTCCACGGTAGCCATGCCTTCACCAGAAAATCCCCATCGGGTCGCGGGCCGTGCTCCAGACGGCCGCCGGACAGTTCCGCGCGCTCGGTCAGGCCGATCAGCCCGGCCCCCGCGCCGGGGATGCGCGGGCCGAGCCGTACCCCGACCGGATTGCGCACCTCCACCGTGAGGCCGTCGCCGGGACCGCCCGAGACCCGCACCGTCACCGGCGCGCCGGCGGCGTGCTTGCGGGCGTTGGTGAGCGCCTCCTGGACGATGCGGTAGGCGTTGCGGCCCAGCGCGTCGGGGACGCCCTCCCGGTCGGGCAGGATCAGCGCGACGTCCATGCCCGCCCGGCGGCACTCGGCGACCAGGGCGTTGAGGTCGGCGAGCGTGGGCTGCGGGCGGTCGGGGACGGGGTCGTCGCCCGCGGCGTGGCGCAGCACGCCGATCACGCCGCGCAGGTCCTGCAGGGCCTGGTGGGCGCTCTCGCGGATGGCGCCGGCCGCCTTGGCGATCTCGGCGGGCTTGGCGTCGGGGCGGAACTCCAGCGCGCCCGCGTGCAGGCTCAGGATCGACAGGCGGTGGGCGAGCACGTCGTGCATCTCCCTGGCGATGCGCTCGCGTTCGAGATGCTTGGCCTGCTCGGCCGCGGTGTCGGCCTGGACGCGCAGCGACCAGACGAGCTGCCGCCTGGCGCGCACCACCAGCCCCCACGCGAACAGCACGGTCACGATCGAGGCCCCGAGCGTGAAGTTGCCCCAGAAGCCCAGGTCGGGGCTGGGCCGGAAGTAGGCGAAGGGGAAGAGCGTGACGAGGTTCGCCAGCGCCACCGGGCCGGAGATCTTGAACGGCCGGTGCACGGCCACGGTGAACAACGCCACCGCGGAGGCCCCGCCCACCAGCACGAGCCCGGTCGACAGCAGGGTGAGCGCCAGCGCCAGCGTGACCGGCCAGCGACGCCGCAGCCACAGCGACGCGCACGCCAGCGCGCCGACCACCTGCTCGGTGGCCTGGAGCGGCTCGGGAACCCGGCTGATCTCGGGCAGGGTGAGCAGCGTGAGGCCGCAGGCCAGCACGAACATGAGCGTGTCGACGATCCAGTCGCGCGTCGAGCGCTTGACCGGCCGCCCCTCCTCGCCGTCACCGAGCAGGACCGAGGGCAGCGCCCATCGATATTCCTGCCCGGGTGACCGGGCGCCGTCCGACTCCTTCATCGTTTCCCGAGGTTAGAGCCTTCCTACGACAGAAGGACAGCGACCAAAGTCGATGTCTCGCTCAACCTACGGCCGAGGCGGCGTCAAGGGCCGCGGGGCCAGGCTGGAGCCATGAGAGTGGTCCTCGAGATAGCCGGCTGGCTCCTCCTGCTGCAGGGAGCGGGCGGCGTGATCAATACCTTGTTCGGCTGGTGGAGCTGGGCGCACGACCTGCTGCTGGTCAACAGGCTGTCGTTCCTGAGCGGATACGAGGTGTTCGCCAGCATCGTCCTCGGCGTGCTCGGCGCGGCGCTCCTGGCCGCCACGAGCGCGGCCAAGAACAGGGAGGCCTGAGATGAGCACGCTCGCCCTGCGCCCGCCGCGCCACCAGGCTGACCCGAGGGCCGTCTCCTGGTGGACGGTTCAGTCGCTGCTGCTGGCGGTGCCGCTCGCCGCGGCCGCCGGGGCCGCCTATTGGTTCTTCTCCGACCGGCCGTTGTGGCTGGGGCTGGTGGTGGCCGCGTTCGTCCTGATCTGCCTGGTGCTGGCCCTGGTGGCGCCGCGTGCGTACTACCGGGTGCAGCGCTGGGAGGTCACCGACGACGCGGTCTACACCCGCCAGGGGTGGGTGACCCACACCTGGCGGGTGGCGCCGATGTCGCGCATCCAGACGGTCGACACCGCGCGGGGGCCGGTGCAACGGCTGTTCGGGCTGGCCGACGTCACCGTGACCACCGCCTCGGCCGCCGGCCACATCAAGATCGAGGCGCTCGACCAGGAGCTCGCGGCGCGCCTCGCCGAGCGCCTGACCGCGATCACCCAGGCCACTCCCGGAGACGCCACATGACCGCCGTGCCGGACGAACAGGAGGTCCTGCCCGAGCAGGACGGCTGGCGGAAACTGGCGAGCAGGAGCGTGGCCGCCTCGACGGTGATGTCGGTGGCCATCATCGTGCCCGTGGTCGTGGTGCTCGGCCGGATCCTGCTCGGCCAGGACTGGTCGTTCGCCGCCGTGGTCGGCGTCGGCGCGCTCGCCGCCGTCGTCATCATGGCCGCCGTGGCCGTCTACGACGTGCTGCGCCTGCGCACCACCCGCTGGCGGCTGACGGGCGAGCGCCTGGAACTGCGCTCGGGCATCGCCGAGCGCCGCCACCGGTCCGTGCCGCTCGATCGGGTGCGCAGCGTGGACATCACCGCCGATCCGGTACGGCGGGCGTTCGGGCTGGCCGTGGTCAAGATCGGCACCGGCGAGCACACCGGCGAGACCAAGGAGCTGACCCTCGACCCGCTGGTCAGGCCGGAGGCGGAGGCGCTGCGCCGTACGCTGCTGGAGGGAGAGCGCCCGCGGGCGGAGACGGCGGAATCCGCCGACGCGGCGGTGGCGCGGCTGGACTGGGCCTGGATCAGGTACGCCCCGCTGAGCATCTGGACGTTCGTGGGCGGCGCGATCGTGGCCGGAGCGCTCTACAAGCTGCTCGACGCGCTCGGCTTCAACCTGGTGAGCGACGGCACGCTGAAGGAGGCGTGGTCGTGGGTGCGGACGCACCCGTGGCTGGCCGTGCTCGCCTTCGTCGGCGCCAACGCGTTCGTGGGCCTCGTGGGGGCGCTGGGGCTCTTCGCCGAAACGTGGGGACGCTACCGGCTGGAGCGCGAGCCGGGACGGCTGCGCCTGCACCGCGGCCTGCTGACCACCCGCTCGCTGACGCTGGAGGAGCGGCGGCTGCGCGGCGTGGAGGTGGCGGAGCCGCTGCTGCTGAGGCTGGGCGGCGGCGCCAAGGTGAAGGCCGTGGCGACAGGCCTGCGCAAGGCCGAGGACAACGAGACCGAGGACGTGGCGGCGCTCACCCCGCCCATGCCGCGCGAGCTGGCCTGGAAGGTGGCCGCGGCCGTCTACGGCGCGCTCCCCGGCGAGCGGCACCCGGTGCTGCTGCGCCACCCGCGCGCGGCCAGGCTCAGGCGGCTGCGCTGGGCCGTGGCGTACGTGGTGGTGCTGGCCGCCGCTGTGGGCGTCCTGGACGCGGTGTTCGCGTGGGTGCCGGTCTGGGCCTGGGCGGCGCCGGTCGTGGCCCTGCCGGTGGCGCTGGGGCTCGCGGTGGACGCGTACCGGGGGCTGGGGCACGGGCTGGGGCCCAGGCACCTGCTCACCCGGTCGGGTTCGGCGCTGCGCAGCACCGTGGCGCTGGACCGCTCGGGCATCGTCGGGTGGACGGTGCGCCAGTCGTTCTTCCAGCGCCGGGCCGGGCTGCTGACGGTCTCGGCGACCACGGCGGCGGGCAAGGGCCACTACGACGTCCTGGACGTCGCCCAGGACGAGGGCCTGCGCACGGCGTCCGTCGCGGTGCCGGGGCTGCTGGAGCCCTTCGTCGTCAGGCGATGAGGCAAGCCGCGCTTTGCCCAGGCCCCTGTGCTGGGCAAAGCGTGACTTTGGCTGACAACCCTAGTCATCGCACTTGCAACCCAGTTGCAGGAACCTCAACTGCCGATCGGCTGTTCCTTCATCGCCGCGGCGAAGGCGCGGGCCAGCTTGAGCGCGCCCTCGCGGGCCTCCCGCTCGGCCAGCAGCCGCGCCTTGGCGGTGTTGGGCGCGGCGCCCTCCGGGACGTCCACGCCGGCGTAGTCCACGAGCACCACCTTGGCGCCGACGCGCAGGACGATCGTGCCGCTGCCGTTGTGAAGCAGCCCCTTCTGGTACTTGACGTACTGGCTGAAGGCGCCGTCGCCCAGGTCCTTGATGTCCGTCATCTTGCTCCAGGTGATGCCGCCGAAGCCCATCTCCTGGTTGGCGCCGCGCTTCTGCGCGTACATGCCCCTGGCCGCGCCCTGGTCCTCGGCGCCCGCCCGGTTGGTGAACTCGTGGACCGTGACCATGGCGCTGCGCAGCTTGTAGCCCGCGCCCTCCATGGGGATCTTCTTGTTCAGCCAGCGGCACTCGCTCTGGCGCTCCTGGCCGGCCTCGGCGGCGCGGGCGCGGGTCTCGCCCTCCGGCACGAGCTCCAGCGCCACCCGCGCGACCTTCTGGCACACCGGCGGGAAGACCGCCACCGGCGTGGGTGACAGCGTGGGCCGGGCGGTCGGCGACGCGGAGACCTTGGGCTTGGGCTGGGCGAGCACGTCCGGGTTGGCCGCCTGCCAGGCCGCCATGCCCTTCACCACGTGGCCGACCAGGGCGCTCGCCTCGCGCAGGGCGTTCTCCTCGTTGATGGACTTGGTGCCCTCGTTCGTGAGCATCTTGGCGTCCTTGGGCTGCTGGCTGGCCTGGAACTTGACCTTGACGGTCATGTCGCCGTTCCTGGCCTGGGCCTCGCCGAAGGAGTACCACAGCAGGTCACCGGAGCGCCGCCAGGTGTACTGGACGAAGGCGCCCTCGCCCACGCCCGGGACCTCCCGCATCGGGGAGATGTACTCCTTCTCGTCCTTGCGCAGTTCGGGCTTGGCGGTCTCGCGGTACTTGGCGCTGCTGAGGTTGAGCTCGTAGGAGCTCTGGGCCATGGAACGGCCGGTCTTGGCGCCGTCTCCCTTGTGCTGCTCGACGCGGATGTCGATCTCGCGGCTGCGCCAGAACTCGTTGTAGGAGATGCGGCGGTTGGCCCAGTTGCAGGTGAAGGAGATCGTGTAGGAGTCGGGGGTGTCGCGCGAGTCGCCGCTGACGGTGGCGCCCGGCACCAGCCGCTCGGTCTCCTTGCCCGGCACCATCGCGCAGACGTCGAGCGCGGACGGCGCCGCCGGCTTGCCCGAGCCCGAGCCGGAAGGCGCGCCCGTCGGCTTGGCCGCGGGCGGCCGGGTGCCGGGCAGCGCGACCTTGCCCGTGAGCACGAGCGCGGCCACGGCGCCGGCGCCCAGGACCACCACGACCGCGGCGGCGACCAGGGCGACGATCCAGCTCCTTCGCCGGGGCGGGGGCAGTTGGGCCGGCGGCATGGTCGGCTGCTCGAACGGTCCGCGGTACGGGTTGGTCGGCGGCTCGAACTGGCTACCGGGGTTCACTGCGTCACTCCTGACTTGCCCGGGAACGGTGGGGAAACATGCTAGTCATGGGGCTTGCAAGGCACTTGCAGGTATCAGCCCCTTACGCTCCGTCCCATACGCATCAGCCCCTCAGGGCGCCCGCCACGGCCTTCGCGGCCCGCGCGGCCAGGTCCTTGTCATCCGCGCCGACCTCGCGGGCGTCCTGCTCGTACACCAGGACCTCCCCGATGAGGTTGCTGTCGCGGAACAGCACCCGCGCGGTGGCCTGCCCGTTGCTTCCCGTCAGGTGCCTCTTGAACGTCGACTGCGCGAACGCCGCCTCGCCCACCCCGGGCACGTCGGCGACCTCGCCGGTGGTCAGCCGGAACGTGGTCCCCTTCGAGGCGTTGCTGTTGACCCGGTCGGCGTCGAACAGCGTGCGTGCAGCGCCCGGCCCGTCCAGGCCCCCTCGGGGCTGCTCGGCACGGGTGCGCACGGTCAGCTCGCGGGCCGGCCGCGAACCCCGCCAGACCCGCCAGCGGCACTCGCCCTCGCGGGTGCGCTCGGCCTTGGCCGCCGTCTTCAGCAGTTCGGCCGCCTGGGCCGCGGGGAGCAGGGTGCACGGGTCGGGGGCGGTGGCGTACCTTCCGGCGTCCGGAGCGGTCAGTACGGCCACGCCGTACCAGACCCCGGCCCCCAGCACGAGAACGGCGGCGAGCACGGCCGGCAGCAGCCATCGGCGCCGGCGCGGCCCGGAAGCCTGGACCCGGGGCGGCGGGCCGCCCGACAGCGCGGTGCGGACCTGCGCGGCCGTGGGCCGGGCGGCGGGCTCCTTGGCCAGCATCGCCATGAGCAACCCGCCCAGTTCCGGGCCCGCGCGCGTGGGGAAGGGCGGCTCGTGCAGCAGGACGGCTGCGGCCACCGCGGCGGGCATGGCCCGTTCGAACGGCGGGCGCCCCTCCACGACGGTGTACAGGCTCGCGCCGAGCGACCACAGGTCGGAGGCCGGCCCGGAGGCGTGGCCGTTGAGCCGCTCCGGCGCCATGTAGCCGGGCGAGCCCGCGCTGCCGTAGCGGTCGCCGCGCCCGCCGACGGGGGCGGCGATGCCGAAGTCGGTGAGCATCGCGGTGCCGTCGGCGTCGAGCAGGATGTTGGCCGGCTTCACGTCCTGGTGGACGATCCCGGCGGCGTGCGCCGTCTCCAGCGCCGACAGCACGCGCAGCCCGATCCCCGCCACCAGGCCGGGCGGCAGCGGGCCGTGCTCCTTGACGACCTTGTCGAGCGAGCGGCCCGTGGACAGGTCCATGATGATCCACGGCTGGTCGCCGTCGAGCACCACGTCGTGGATGAGCACGATGGCCGGGTCGCGCAGGCGTCCCGCCGCCCTGGCCTCGTGGATGGCGTTGTGGGCGAACTCGGCGCGCTCGTGCGGGCTCAGCCCGCCCGGCACCCTGACCTGCTTGACCGCGACGGAACGGTGCAGGGTCTCGTCGAGCGCCCGCCAGACCGTGCCCGCGCCGCCTTCGCCGAGCCGCTCGAGGAGGCGGTAGCGGCCGGCGAGGAGATAGGAGCCGTCAGCCCGCACGGCGCAGCCCCTGCTCGACCAGTTGGGCGGCCTTCTGGGCGGTGTTCCTGATCTCCACGTCCGTGGGCTTGTTGTTGATCGTGGTGTACTCGACCTGCACGACCAGGTTCGCCGTCCTGAACAACACGAACGAGCTGTGGATCCGCCCGGTCTTGCCGGACAGCTCGAAGGCGAAGCCGCCCTCTCCCGGGGCGGTGACCTTCCTGATGGCGCCGCGGCTGGCGGGCAGACTCTGCTTGACCCCGATCTCCGGCCAGGTCCACTGGAGCTTGCCGGAGCGGTTCCAGTAGCGCTCCTGGTTGGTCAGGAGGCGTCCGGCCGTGGCGGAGGTCATCCGCCAGGGGTCGGGGGTGTCGGAGTCCTTCTGCACCTGCAGTCCGAGACCGGTGCCCTGCAGCGTCCAGCCGCACTTGGGCCCGACCTCGTCGGCCGACGGCTTGACCGCCGGCGCCTGGCGGGTGTCGAGCAGCGTGCCCACCTCCTCCGGGGTGAGCAGCTTGCACAGGTCGAGCGGCACGTTGTACGCGCTCGGCGGCGCGTTCTCCCCCGGCCGCAGCAGGAAGAAGCCGCCCACGCCCGCCACCAGCAGCACGGCGGCCGCGGCGGCGATCCAGATCCAGGCCCGGCTCCGGCCCTTGCGCCGCGTGGGCACGGTGGCGTCGTGGCCTCTGGGCAGCTCGGGGTTCTGGCCGGCGGCAAGCTGCCGCAGCGCGTGCAGGGCCGTGGCCGCGTCGGGGCGGGCGGCGGGGTCGCGGGCGAGCATGGCGGCCAGGAGGAGGCCGATCTGGCCGCGGGCGGGCCTGGGCGGCCTGGTGAGCGTGTTCTTGATCCGCTCGGCCACCGGCCCGTCGTACACGGGGCTGCCCTCGGCCGCCAGGAAGAGCGTGGCGGCCAGGGACCACAGGTCGCTGGCGGGGCCGCCCGGGTGGCCCTCCAGGCGTTCCGGCGCGATGAAGCCGGGCGAGCCGATCATCAGCCCCTGCTCGGTCAGCGTGGCCTGGCCCTCCTGGCGGGCGATGCCGAAGTCGGTCAGCACCACGCGGCCCGAGTCGGTCAGGAACACGTTGCCCGGCTTCACGTCCCGGTGCTGCAGGCCGCGGGCGTGGGCGGCCGACAGCGCGTCGAGCGTCTCGGCGCCGATGCGGGCGACCTGGGCGGGCGGCAACGGCCCCTGGGCGGCCACCAGCGCGCCGAGGTCGCGGCCGCGCAGCAGTTCCATCACCAGCCAGGGCCGGTCGTGCTCGACGATGACGTCGTGCAGCGCGACGATCCCCGGGTGGCGTAGCTGGGCGGTGGCCTGCGCCTCGCGTACCGCCCTGGTCACGGCCTCGTGGCGCTCGCGCGGGGCCAGGTGTTCGGGCAGCGTGAGCTCCTTGACCGCGACCTCGCGATCAAGCATCTCGTCTCGTGCCAGCCAGACGCGGCCCATGCCGCCGCTGCCGAGCGGCCGGATCAGGGCGTACCTGTTGGCGAGTCGTCCCCCGGACATAGATAGGAGACTAACGAAAGATCAGGATTTATCGGTCAGGTACGCTCCCGAACCCCCGGCGCGATCGGTGAGACAGGGGATGCGGGCGGATAACTGTCGGTCCTCCCTTCTATGGTCTTGGGTCGTGGACGCGGTTCAAGGCACTCTCGACGAGCTAGGCACTCCCCTCAGCGAAGTCACGTTCGTCGTCTTCGACCTTGAGACGACCGGCGGCTCCCCCGCCGAGCACGCGATCACCGAGATCGGCGCGGTGAAGGTCAAGGCCGGCGAGGTGCTCGGCGAGTTCTCCACGCTGGTCGACCCGGGTGGACCGATCCCGCCGTTCATCTCGGTGCTGACCGGCATCACCGACGCCATGGTCGTGGCCGCGCCACGCATCGAGTCGGTGCTGCCGAGCTTCCTGGAGTTCGTCAGCGGCGCCGTCCTGGTCGCGCACAACGCCGGGTTCGACACCCGCTTCATCAAGGCCGCCTGCGCCGCGCTCGGCTATCCGCCCCCGCTCAACCCGGTGGTCGACACCGTCGACCTGGCGCGCCGCGTGCTCACCCGCGACGAGGTGCCCAACGCCAAGCTCGGCACGCTCGCCCGCTTCTTCCGCAGCCCCACCGAGCCCTGTCACCGCGCCCTCCAGGACGCTCGGGCCACCGTGGACGTCCTGCACGGCCTGATCGGCCGGGCCGGCTCGTTCCAGGTCCACACGCTGGAGGAGCTCAAGTCGTTCGTCCGCGCCCCCACGCCCGAGCAGCAGCGCAAGCGCCACCTCGCCGAGTCGGTGCCCCACGCCCCCGGCGTCTACCTGTTCGAGGACGAGCGCGGCGAGGTCCTCTACATCGGCAAGTCCAACAACCTGCGCAACCGCGTCCGCTCCTACTTCACCGCCAGTGAGACCCGCCCGAGGGTGCGCGAGATGATCGGCATCGCCGAACGCGTGCGCCACGTGGTCTGCGCCACCGCCCTGGAGGCCGAGGTACGCGAGCTGCGCCTCATCGGCGGCGCCAAACCCCGCTACAACCGCCGCTCCCGCTTCCCCGAGAAGGTCGTCTGGCTCAAGCTGACCCAGGAGCCCTTCCCCCGGCTCTCGATCGTGCGCGAGGTACGCGACGACGACGCCGCGTACCTCGGCCCCTTCAGCAGCGCCAGAGCCGCCGACGACGCCAGAACGGCCCTGCACGAGGCCGTCCCCCTGCGCCAGTGCACCCAGCGCCTGACCGCCTCCACCCGCGTCGCCGCCTGCGCCCTGCACGAGATGGGCCGCTGCGGCGCCCCGTGCGCCGGCCACGAGAGCCCCGCCGACTACTCCCTGCACACCGAGGCCGCCAGACGCGCCATGCAGCACGACGCCGGCGCCGTCTACACCGCCGTCAGCGCCCGCATGGAACGCCTGTCGGTCGAGCAGCGCTACGAGGAGGCCTCCGTCGACCGCGACCGGCTGGCCACGTTCATCCGCGCCGCCGCGCGCATGCAACGCCTGTCCGCGCTGACCGGCATCCCGCAGATGGTCGCCGCGAGCCCCGCCTTCGACGGCGGCTGGGACATCCACGTCATCCGCTACGGCCGCCTCGCCGCCGCCGGCGTCATGGCCCGAGGCACCCACCCCGTCCCCTATGTGGAGTCACTGGTCGCCGCGGCGGAAACCGTCATTCCCGGCCCCGGCCCCACCCACGCCGCCACCGCGGAGGAGACGGAGTGCATCCTGCGCTGGCTGGAGTCCCCCGGCATCCGCCTCGTGGAGGTCGACGGCGAATGGAGCCTGCCCGCCCGCGGCGCCGCCCGCCACAAGGCCCGCATCGACCTGGCCTACCGCGGACTCGACCACAAGGCGCTGCGATAAGGTGGCAGCCATGGTCACGGCAATCGTTCACATCAACGCCGAAGTCGACCGCATCCCGGAGGTCGCGCAGACGATCGCCGAGATCGACGGGGTCAGCGAGGTCTACTCCATCACCGGCGAATACGACTTGCTGGCCATGGTCCGCGTGTCGGCCTACGAGCAGATCGCCGAGGTCATCCCGGGCCGCCTGAACAAGGTGGCCGGCGTGCTCCACACCGAGACCCACATCGCCTTCCGCACGTACTCCAAGCACGACCTGGAGTCGGCGTTTTCCATCGGCCTCCCCGAGACCGACTGATCTTTCTCTCCTCAAGGCCCTTTTCCATTACGGCCCGCCGCGCCCCCCACCACCCGCCGCCGTGGGCTCAGGCCGATCGTGGGGATCGCTTCTCACGTCGGACGACACCCCACCGCAACGGCCATAGGCAACACGCGGCCGCGCCCCGCCCGCGGCTCCTGGGCCCTCTGGGCTCTTGAGCCGCCCAGTGCCTTCAGACCGCCTGCCGCTCTCCCTGGGTTGGCCGCCTCCCCCGGCCGGCAGAGCCGTGACGGAGGCGCCCGAACGGACAGCCCACCACACGAAGAGCCGGAAACGCGCGAAGGGCCTGAACACCTGGTTCGGGCCCTTCGCGGTATTACTGGTGAACTAGTGGCGCGTGATGGACTTGTCCTCGCCGGCGCCGACCGCGGCGTGTTCGTCCTCGTGGCCGTGGCCATCGTCGAGGGGGATCTTCTCCCCGCCGTACGACTTGGACATGGCCGCCCGCAGCCTGCCCAGCGGCCCGCGCATCCCCTTGGGCGGAATGCCCGCACTGTCCTCGGCGACCGCCACCATCGGCACCGCCTCCTTGGCCCGCAGCGAGTCCTCGACCGTGTCGATCGGCGGCGTGTGCACCTCGATGAACTCACCATGCGGCAGCCGCTTGATCACACCCGACTCCACCCCATGACCGATCACCGCGGCATCCGAACGCTGCAGCCCCAGGCAGATCCGATAGGTGATCACATACGCCAGCACCGGCCCGATGAGCACCAGCACCCGACCCACATACGTGGTCACATTCAAGCTGATCTGGAAATTGGCCGACAACTCGTCGTTGGCCCCCAGCAACCACAACACGCCATAGAACACGATGGCCGACATGCCGATCGAAGTCCGGTGCGGGTTGTTGCGCGGACGATCGGAGACATGCAGGGCACGATGATCACCGGTCACCCAGCGCTCCAGGAACGGATACAACGCCAGCCCCGTCATGATGATGCCCATCGGCAACAACGCCGGAATGATCACACTCAACGGCAGCGTCCCCGCATGGGACGTACCGAACAGATTGATCTCCCAAGCCGGCATCAACCGCAGCGACCCCTCCAGGAAACCCATGTAGAAGTCAGGCTGCGACCCCGCCGAGATGTCCGCCGGGTTGTAAGGCCCGAAAA
This sequence comes from Nonomuraea sp. NPDC050547, assembly GCF_044457345.1. Lineage (NCBI taxonomy): Bacteria > Bacillati > Actinomycetota > Actinomycetes > Streptosporangiales > Streptosporangiaceae > Nonomuraea > Nonomuraea sp. NPDC050547. The sequence continues at coordinate 275,545 of NZ_JBITGW010000001.1, read as the reverse complement.
TCCAGATCGGGTTGATCTGCGCGAACGTCCCCAGCCCCGCCACCAGCGCGAACGTGAACAGGAACATCGCCCCGGCCTTGAGCATGAACGCCGGATAGAACGGCGCGCCCACCACATTGTGGTTGGTGGCGCCCCGGCCGGGCATCTGCGTGTGCTTCTGCACCCAGGTCAGCACCACATGAGCGCCGATCAACGCCAGCAAAATGCCCGGAATGAGCAGAATATGCAGCGAGTAGAACCGGGAAATGACATCCATACCCGGATACTCACCACCGAACAAGAAGAACGTGATGTACGTCCCCACCAGCGGCAGCGAGATCGCCACACCCTCGGTGATCCGCAACCCCGCACCCGACAGCAGGTCATCCGGCAGCGAGTAACCGGTCAAACCCTCGGCCAGCGCAAGCGTCAGCAGAATGACACCGATCAGCCACGTCAGCTCACGCGGCTTGCGATAGGCGCCCATGAAGAACACCCGCAGCATGTGCACCATCATGCTCGCCACGAACAACAACGCGGCCCAATGATGCATCTGCCGCATCAGCAGGCCGCCACGCACATCGAAGCTGATCTCCAGCGACGACGCGTACGCCTGCGACATCCCCACACCCTTCAGCGGGGCGTAGGAACCGTCATAGATCACATGCTCCATACCCGGCTTGAACCACAGCGTCAGGAACGTACCGGTCAGCAGCAAAATGATGAACGAGTAGAGCGCGACCTCGCCCAGCAGATACGTCCAGTGATCCGGGAAGATCTTGCGCAGGTTGCGCTTGAGGAAGTTGCCCGCCCCCAGCCGGTCGTCGAGGAAACTCGACGGCCCGCTGATGGCCTTGGGCACTGACGTGAGCTCACTCATGCCGTGCTCCCTTCCCTGGCCGCCTTCTCGGCGTCACCGCGCTCCCAGTAGCTGGGGCCGACGGGGACGTTGAAGTCTTCCTTGGCGATGAGGAAACCCTCGGCGTCGACACCGATGTGCAGTTGCGGCAGCGGCCGCGCGGCCGGGCCGAAGATGACCTTGGCGCCGTCGGCCGCGTCGAACGTCGACTGGTGGCAGGGGCACAGGATGTGGTGCGTGGTCTGCTCGTAGAGGGCCGCGGGGCAGCCGACGTGCGTGCAGATCTTGGAGTACGCCACGATCCCGTCGTGCGTCCAGTTCTTGTTCGTGCCCGGCTTGAGGTCCTCCGGCCTGAACTTGATCAGGATCAGCGTGGCCTTGGCCAGGGCGTTCATGTCGTGCTCGTAGCCCTCGGGCACGACCGACAGGATGCCGCCGGGCGAGTTGAAGTCCGCGGCGCGGATCGGCTGCCCGGTGCCCTCGACGATCAGCTTCATCGGCTTCTTGAGCGTCTCGGCCCACACGGTGTGGCGCAGGAGCTTGTTGAAGTTGGCGCCGGTCATCTTGGAGTTGTCGAGGTCGCGCAGCAGTACCAGCGGCAGCAGGCCGAGCGGCGCGGAGGCCAGCAGCAGCGTGCGGCGCAGGAGCGGCCGCTTGACGAAGCCGCTCTCGTTGGCGCCCTGCAGGAACGTGTCGGCGACCTCTTCACGGGTCGTCTCGTCCGTGGCGAGGTCGTGGCGTTCCTGGATCAGGTTGTACTTCGGCATGATCGACCGCACCCAGACGGTGACACCGACGGCCAGGCCGAGCAGCGCCAGCGTCAGCGTGCCGCCGAGGGCCAGGTTGGACTGGCCCGTCGACTCCGGCGTGCCGACCTGGATCTGCACGTACAGGATGATGAAGGCGATCGCCGACAGGAACGTGATCGTGAAGCAGAGCGCCACGACCTTCTCCGCCTTACGCGCCGACTTCTCGTCGGGGATCATCACGCCGGGCACGTCGGCGTCCTCGACGGTCTCCTTCGCACCGAGCATCGAGGTGCCCGGTGCGGGAGTGCCGATGACACGCTTGGGTACGCGCTCGTCCGGCTGCTCGATCTCGTGCTCGTTGTCTGTCATGACTTCTTCCGCTTCTTCGCGGTGATCCAGATGGCGACGAGCGCCATGAAGCTGATACCCACGACCCACGCCACGAGACCTTCGGTGACCGGGCCGATGCGGCCCAGGCCGAAGCCTCCGGGGTCCCTCTGGGAGCGGACCTCGGTGATGTAGGCGATCATGTCGCGCTTTTCCTGCGGCGTGATCGTCGTGTCGTTGAAGACCGGCATCGCCTGCGGGCCGGTGACCATCGCCTCGTAGATCTGCTGAGGAGAGGACTCGTTGAGGCTGGGGGCGTACTTGCCTCGGGTCAGCGCGCCGCCGGCGCCGCCCCAGTTGTGGCACTGGATGCAGTTGGCGCGGAAGAGCTCACCGCCCTTGGCCGCGTTGCCCATGGCCGGGTCGATCTGGTCCTTGGAGGGGATCGTCGGCCCGCCGCCCAGCGACTGCACGTATGCGGCCAGCTGGCGGGTCGTCTCCTCGTTCACCCACCGAGGGGTGGGCTTGCGCGGCGCCTGGGCACCGGGGTTGGCCGCCGGCATGCGGCCGCTGCTCACCTGGAAGTCGACGGCCGCGGCGCCCACGCCCACGAGCGTGGGGCCCGTGGAGGTGCCCTCCGCGCTGAGGCCGTGGCAGCTGGAGCAGTGGGCCTGGAAGAGGCTCTTGCCCTGTGCGACGTCGTCGAGCTTGCCGGACGCGAGAGCCGCGTCCGCCGGCCGGCTTCCCTGGACGAGCGTGGCGTAAGCCACCCCGATCAGCGCCAAGGCCAGTACCAGGACGGCATATCTCGCGAGGGGATGCCGCCGCCAGGCGGTGGTCCTAGTCACAGAGATCCCGTTCCTTAACGAATGATGTAGATGGTCGCGAAAAGACCGATCCAGACGACGTCGACGAAGTGCCAGTAGTAGGACACGACGATCGCGCTGGTGGCCTGCTCATGCGTGAAGCGCTTCGCGGCGTACGTGCGTCCCAGCATGAACAGGAACGCGATCAGGCCACCGGTCACGTGCAGGCCGTGGAAGCCCGTCGTCAGGTAGAACACCGAGGTGTAGGCGTTCGCCGACAGGGTCGCGCCCTCGCTCGCCAGCTCCGCGTACTCATACAGCTGACCGGCCACGAAGACCGCGCCCATGAGGAAGCTGACGAAGTACCAGAATCGGAGCTTGCCGACCTGGCCCTTTTCCGCGGCCCACACGCCCAGCTGGCACGTCACGGAGGACAGAACCAGGATGATCGTGTTGACCGTCGCGAACGGGATGTTCAGGTGAGCAGCCGCCTCCGTGCCCGCAGGCTGGAGGGACGGGCCCCATTCGAAGCCGTCACCGATGCTCACCGACCGGATGGTGAAGTACATCGCGAACAGCGCCGCGAAGAACATGAGCTCAGAGGACAGCCACACGATCGTCCCGACGCTGACCAGGTTCGGTCTGCGCGACGAATGTGCTGTCGTCGTCGAAGTTATTGCGGATGCTGTCGCCACGGGCAGCATTATTGCGGTTCCTGTGGTCGGTCCGGCGCACGACCCCCCGTTAGCAGGAACAAACATGCCACCAACCAGGGATAATCAGGGCAAATCACCCGCCAGGCCCGGCGGCCTGGGATTCCGTCCCGCGCCCCCGGTACGATCCAGTTGACCCTACCTCTACGACCGATAGCGAGCGCAGCAGTGAGCACCACTGGGAGCACCGACGAGACCATGAAGGTCCTCGTCTACAGCGACGACGCCGGCACCCGGGACAAGGTGCGGCAGGCGATCGGGCGCCGCCCCGCGGCCGACGTGCCGTTCGTGGAGATCGTCGAGTGCGCCACCGAGCCCAAGGTGCACCAGTGGCTCGGCTCCGGCGAGATCGACGTGGCCGTACTCGACGGCGAGACCCAGCCCGCGGGCGGCATGGGCGTCTCCCGCCAGGCCAAGGACGAGGTCTACGACTGCCCGCCCATCTGCCTCATCATCGCCCGCCGCGACGACCGCTGGCTGGCCGACTGGTCCAAGGCCGACGCCGTGGTCCCCCAGCCGATCGAGCCGATCGTGCTGGCCGACGCCGTCGCCGGTCTCATGCGCCGCCGTTCCTCCTCCCGACTCAACGCGAAGTAGGTACCCGACGATGGACTCCCGCACGACCTGGCCCGCCCTGCTGTCGGCCCTCCTCGCTGGAGAGCACCTCACCGCGGACGAGACCGCCTGGGCCATGCGGGAGATCATGTCGGGGTCGGCGACACCCGCCCAGATCGCCGGGTTCGCGATCGCGCTGCGGGCCAAGGGTGAGACCGTGGCCGAGGTCGTGGGCCTGTCGCGCACCATGCTCGACCTGGCCACCCCGCTGCACGTGGACGGTCCCGTGGTCGACGTCGTGGGCACCGGCGGCGACCGCGCCCACACCGTGAACGTCTCCACGATGGCGGCGATCGTGGCCGCCGCGGCGGGCGCCCGCGTCGTCAAGCACGGCAACCGGGCCGCGTCCTCCTCGTGCGGGGCCGCCGACGTGCTGGAGCACCTGGGCATCCGCCTCGACCTGACGCCCGAGCAGACGGCCGGTGTGGCGCGCGAGGCCGGCATCGCCTTCTGCTTCGCGCCCGTCTACCACCCGGCGCTGCGCTTCGCCGGTCCCCCGCGCAAGGAGCTGGGCGTCCCCACCGTCTTCAACTTCCTGGGCCCGCTCACCAACCCCGCCCGCCCCTCCGCGCAGGCCATCGGCGTCTACGACCTGGACATGCTGCCCGTGCTGGCGGGCGTGTTCGCCGAGCGCGGGGTCTCCGCGCTCGTCTTCCGCGGCGACGACGGCCTCGACGAGCTCACCATCGCGACCACGTCCACGGTCTGGGTGGTCAGGGACGGCACTGCCACGCAGACCACGTTCGACCCGGCGGTGCTGGGCATCCCGCGCGCCGAGGTGGGCGCGCTGCGCGGCGGCGACGTCGATTTCAACGCCCAGGCGGTGCACAACCTGCTGCGCGGCGACAAGGGCCCGATCCGCGATGCGGTCCTGCTCAACACGGCCGCGGCACTGGTCGCGCTGGACGGCGCGGGCGACGACCTCGACTCGGCCATGATCGACGGCTATGCGCGCGCCGTCCAGGCCATCGACTCCGGCCGCGCCGCCGCCACCCTGGACCGCTGGATCGAGACGAGTCGGTCTCATCGGCCGCTGTGATCTTCAAGGGCTTTTCCATCTGTTACGGCTTTCGCCGTGGCCGCCCGGACTCGCCGCCGTGAGCTGAGGTCTGTCGAGCGCCGGTCGTGAGGGCTCACGGGGTTGCGCGCCGCTACGACTCCGCCCTTGACCGGCCACCGCGCACCACGCCGGCCACCGCCCAACGGCGCCGGCCTCCGCCGACCCCCACCCCATCGCGCGGCGCCGCAACACCCGTGTGAGGTGCCCGTCTCACGGACACCCCACCCACAGACCTTCCCTGCGCCTCCCACCAAGGCCCCGGCGACCTCCCGGGAGCTCGTATCCCCCGGGACGGTCTCGGCCGGTTCGAGGGGTCAGCGGGATACCTGGTCGAGTTCTTCCGCGGGGTGTGCGCCGAGGCTTGGCTGGGTGGGTGGGATGTGGCGCAGGAGGCGGGCTATAAGGACGGCCATCGCGGCCAGGGCTACCGCGGCGACCAGTGCCACGACGTTCAGGCTGGTCGTGAAGGCCTCTCTGGCGGTCGTCACGAGGGCTGCGCCCGTTTCTCCGCCCACTCCCTCGGCTGCGGCCAGTGCGGTCGCCAGCGTGTCTCTGGAGGCCGTCTCCACGGCAGGTGCGAGCGAGCCGGGCAGGGACAGGGCGCCTCGGTAGAGCGCGGCGCCCAGGCTGCCCAGGATGGCGATGCCGAGGGAGAAGCCCAGTTCGCCGCTGGTCTCGTTCAGGGCGGCGGCCGAGCCGGCCTTCTCGGGCGGGACCGAGCCCACGATCAGGTCGGTGCTCAACGTCACCAGCGGGCCCGCGCCCAGGTTGATCAGGATCCAGCCGCAGGCCAGCGTCAGCGGGCCCGAGACCGTGTCCACCTGCGTGATGACGAGGAGACCGGTGACCGAGACGGCCAGGCCGTACCCGATCAGGTAGGCGGGGCGCACGCGGCGGGCCAGCAGCGGCGAGACCAGGAAGCTGACGCCGTTGGCGGCCACGGCGGGCAGCATCGACAGGCCGGCGGCCAGCGGCGACAGGCCCTCGACGAGCTGCAGGTGCTGGGTGAGGAACAGCATGAGGGCGCCCATCAGCAGGGTGGCGGCCATCATGCCGGCGAGTGCGGTGCTGAAGGCGCGGCGGGTGAACAGCTTCAGGTCCAGCAGCGGGTGGGCGAGCCTGCCCTGTCTGCGGGCGAAGAGGATGCCCATGGCCAGGCCCAGAGCGAGGCAGGCGAGGGCGACGGGCTCCCAGCCGTGCTTGGCGATCTCCTTGAGGCCGTAGACCACGGGGAGGATGGCGGCCAGCGAGAGCGCGACGCTGACGAGGTCGATCCGGCCCGCCGACGGGGCGCGGTACTCGGGCAGGAGCACCGGGCCGAGGATGAGCAGCAGCACCATCGCCGGCACGCCCAGCAGGAACGCCGACCCCCACCAGAAGTGCTCGAGCAGCGCGCCGCCCGCGATCGGGCCCAGCGCGGCGCCGCCCATGAAGCAGGCCAGCCACACCCCGATCGCCAGCCCGCGCTGGCGGGCGTCGGTGAACATGTTGCTGATCAGCGCGAGCGTGGACGGCGCCAGCGTCGCACCGGCCAGTCCCAGCAGCGCCCGCGCGGCGATCAGCATGCCGGGGCTGGTGGAGTAGGCGGCGGCGACCGAGGCGAGGCCGAAGGCTGCCGCGCCGATCAGCAGCAGCCTGCGGCGGCCGATCCGGTCCCCGAGGGTGCCCATCGTCACCAGGAACCCGGCCAGCACGAACCCGTAGATGTCGGTGATCCACAGCTGCTGGGTGCTGCTTGCGCCCAGGTCGGCCGCCAGGTGGGGCAGGGCCAGCAGCATCACGAACACATCGATGGAGACCAGCAGCGAGGTCAGGGCCAGCACCGCCAGCCCGATCCATTCGCGGCGTCCCGCCGTCGTCGCCGTCATGGCGCGTCCTTCCGTCGTCTCTCCCGCGTTCACGGGAGAGTTCTCCTGTCCGCGCAGGAGAGTTCTCCTGCTTTCACGGGAGAGTCGGAACGGCACGCGCGTTCTCTACATGACCGGGCGCGCTACATCGCGTCGGTGCGGCCCGACTTGATCGAGCTCCACTGCAGCCACTGCTTCCAGTCCTCCTGCCAGTGGCCCCAGCCGTTGGTGGGCTCCAGCTTGCGCGGCGTGCCCGTGATGATGATCGGGTCGCCGATCAGGGTGTTCCTGATGAACCAGGAGGCGTTGGCCGGGCTGATGTTCACGCAGCCGTGGCTGACGTTGGAGTAGCCCTGGGATCCGACGGACCAGGGGGCGCTGTGGACGTACTCGCCGCTGTTGGAGATGCGGACGGTGTTGTAGACGACCATGCGGTAGTAGCCGGGCGAGCCGGGGCCGATGCCGGGCGAGATCATGATGGTGACCGGCTCGCGGGACATCGCCAGGTGGACGCCGGAGGTCGTGTAGTACTTCCAGACTCCGCCCTGGCCGGCGCTCATCGGGATGTCGCGGATCTTCTTGCCGTCTCTGCGCACGGTCAGGTAGTGGGCGTCGGTGCTGCCCTTGGTGATCTGCTCGCGGCCGATCTTGAAGTCGAGCACGTGGTCGCGCTTGCCGTACATGCCGGGGCCGCCGCGTACGCCGGCCAGGCGCGCTTCGAGGCGGACCTTGGTGTGCGCGGGCCAGTACGTCTTGGGGCGGAAGTCCACGTGCCGGTCGTCGAACCAGTGCCAGGCTCCCTCTACGGGCTTGCTCGCCTTGACGTACAGGTTGCGCTCGACACTGACCCGGTCGGTGATGTCCCGGTCGAAGGCGATCATGATGGGCATGCCGACGCCGACGGTCAGGCCGGTGTTGTCTTTGTGCGGGGTCAGCTGCTCGATCTCGAAGCTCTTGGTGGCCTTGACCGTGGTGAACGTGCTGGTGCTCTGCTTGCCGTCGCCGGTCGTGACGGCGACCGTGTAGGTGGTGCCCGGCCTGGCGGTCCGGGTGCTGCGCCAGCGGGTGCCGTCGCCGCTGAGCACGCCGGGCAGCGTGGTGCCGGGGCCGGTGACGCGGACGCTCTTCAGCGTGCCGCCGCCCGGCGCGGCGACGATCACGGTCTCGTCGGTGCCGATGTTCACGGCCTGGTTGGCCGGAAGCACCGACACGGTGGTGGTTCCCGCCGCGGCCGCCACCGGGCTCGCGCCCTCGTCCGCTCCGGCCGCGTTGCTCGCCGAGCACGCGGTCGCCAGTGCCAGGGCAAGCAGCCCGGCCGATCCAGTCGTTACGCGCCCCACGACAACTCCCCCGTATGTGATCACTCCGCCCACGTCCCCTTACTACCCTCAGTGAGCGAAACGCCACGTATGGCAAGCGGTAAAAAACGCGAAAAACGGGTGCCCTCCCCCGGTTCGGAGGAGAACACCCGTGATCGCGGTCTCAGTGGGAGAAGTTGCCCCGGTAGTACTGGAACACGAACCCGATCATGGCCATGACGACCATGAACAGCCCGATCAGGAACATCCAGAGGCCGATCGCGAACCCGGCGAAGGCGAACGCCGCCGCCAGGCAGAGGAACAGCGGCCACCAGGAGCTCGGGCTGAAGAAGCCGATCTCACCGGCGCCGTCGCTGATCTCGCCCTGCTTGTTGTCCTCCGGCTGGTCGCCGATCCGGCGCGCCGTGAACATCAGGTAGTAGCCGATCATGAAGGCGAAGCCGACCGAGATGGCCATGGCCGTGGTGCCGACCGGCTCGCCCTGCCCGGTCGCCGACTTGGTCCAGAACCAGTAGGCGACGTCGACGGCGGCGAAGAACAGGCCGCAGAGCAGGAACAGCCAACCCTGTACCTTCATCAGGCCTCAACCTCCTGCTTGGCCGAAACGTGCGGGTAGTGCAGGTCGAACGCGGGCCGCTCGGAGCGGATGCGCGGCAGCGAGGTGAAGTTGTGCCGCGGCGGCGGGCACGATGTCGCCCACTCCAGCGAGCCGCCGTAGCCCCACGGGTCGTCCACGGTGACCTTGGGCGCGCTGCGCGCGGTCTTCCACACGTTGTAGAAGAACGGCAGCACCGAGATGCCCAGGACGAACGCGCCCACCGACGAGATCATGTTGAGGTCGGTGAAACCGTCGGCCGGGCTGTAGTCGGCGTAGCGGCGCGGGAAGCCGAGCACGCCGAGCCAGTGCTGGACCAGGAACGTCATGTGGAAGCCGATGAACAGCAGCCAGAACTGCAGCTTGCCGAGCCGGTCGTCGAGCATCTTGCCGGTGAACTTGGGCCACCAGAAGTAGAAGCCCGCGAACATCGCGAACACCACGGTGCCGAAGACCACGTAGTGGAAGTGGGCCACGACGAAGTAGGTGTCGGAGATGTGGAAGTCGAGCGGCGGCGAGGCCAGGATGACGCCGGTCAGGCCGCCCAGGAGGAAGGTCACCAGGAAGCCGACCGAGTAGAGCATCGGCGACTCGAACGACAGGTGTCCCCGCCACATCGTGCCGATCCAGTTGAAGAACTTCACGCCCGTCGGCACCGCGATGAGGAACGTCATGAACGAGAAGAACGGCAGCAGAACCTGCCCGGTCGGGAACATGTGGTGCGCCCAGACCGTGATCGACAGACCCGCGATGGAGATGGTCGCGGCGACCAGCGAGATGTAACCGAAGATCGGCTTGCGGCTGAAGACCGGCAGGACCTCGGTGACGATGCCGAAGAACGGCAGCGCGATGATGTAGACCTCGGGATGGCCGAAGAACCAGAACAGGTGCTGCCAGAGCAGCGCGCCTCCGGTCTCGCTGGCGAAGATGTGGGTGCCGAGCTTGCGGTCGGCCTCCAGGGCGAGCAGCGCGGCGGCCAGCACCGGGAAGGCCATCAGCACGAGCATGCTGGTGAGCAGGACGTTCCAGGTGAAGATCGGCATCCGGAACATGGTCATGCCGGGCGCGCGCATGCAGATGATCGTGGTGATGAAGTTGACCGAGCCGAGGATCGTGCCCAGGCCGGACAGCGCCAGGCCCATGATCCACAGGTCACCGCCGAGTCCCGGCGAGCTGATCGCGTTCGACAGCGGCGTGTAGGCGAACCAGCCGAAGCTGGCCGCGCCGTTCGGGGTGAAGAACCCGGACACCGCGATGATGCTGCCGAACAGGTAGAGCCAGTAGCTGACCATGTTCAGCCGCGGGAACGCCACGTCGGGGGCGCCGATCTGCAGCGGCATCAGCTCGTTGGCGAAGCCGGCGAACAGCGGCGTCGCGAACATCAGCAGCATGATCGTGCCGTGCATGGTGAACAGCTGGTTGAACTGCTCGTTCGAGGTGAACTGCAGGCCCGGCTGCGCCAGCTCGGCGCGCATGATCAGCGCCATCACGCCGCCGATCAGGAAGAACGCGAACGACGTGATGAGGTACAGGTGACCGATGATCTTGTGGTCGGTCGAGGAAAGCCACTTCGCGATGATCCGGCCCTTGGGAGTCGGACGCGCCGTGGTGATCGGCTCTTGGATGGCGGTCACTGGGTGCTCCCGGCCTGTGCGAGGTACTTGTCGTATTCATCCTGCGCAACGAGCTTCACCGAGAACAGCATGCGGCTGTGGTCGACACCGCACAGTTCCGCGCAACGGCCCGCGTAGACACCGGGCTCGTTCAGCGTCTTGACCTCGAAGGTCCGGCCGGGGTTGCCCTCCTTGATGCCGGGGATCACGTCACGCTTGAACCGGAACGCGGGCACCCAGAAGGAGTGGATCACGTCAGGAGAGGACAGGTCGAACTGGACCGTCTTGCCGACGGGCAGCACGAGCTGCGGACCCTGCCTGTAGTCGCTCACCGGCTGGCCCACCACGGGCGTCAGCTTCTTGCCGCCGACCTCGGTCGTGAAGCGCCAGCTCCACTGGAAGGCCTCGACCTTCACCTTGACGTCGGGAGTGGCCGACACCTTCTCCAGCGTGTTGCTGTCACGCGCGGTGTAGAAGAAGAACACCGAGACCATGACCAGCGGAACCAGCGTGTAGAAGATCTCGATCGGCAGGTTGTAGCGAACCTGCGGCGGCAGCTCGGCCGACTTTTTCCGCTTGCGGTGGAAGATGCATGCCCAAAGGATCAAGGCCAGGACAACGGCACCGGTGGCGAGAGCGGCGATCCAGGCCCCGTTCCAGAGGCTCTCGACGACATTTCCCTGCTCGGTTACGCCCTTCGGCAGGAGGCCGCTGGACCAGTCGGCCTCGGGAACATCATTCGCACACGCCGTAGCGGAGGCCAGCAGCAACGCCAAAGCGGCGGCGCGTGGCACTCTGCCCCGGACCAACGAACGCCGCGTCGAACGGCGAGTCGGACTCACGGATCGCCTACCCCACAGATGAAGCCCAGGAGTCACTCCTGGGCGCTCGTATTTCCAAATGCACAGCTGATTGCAGACACATTAGCGCGGAGGGGCCTCGCCCTCCCGCCCGCCCCCTCGATGGCGCGCCGGGAGTGGGACGATAAGTCGCGTGGCGTACTTCGACGCGGCCTCCACCGAGCCGCTTCACCCCCAGGCACGCGAGGCGTATCTGGCGGCCCTGGACGTCGGCTGGGCCGATCCGGCACGGCTCTACAACCAGGCCCGCCGCGCGCACATGCTGCTGGAGCAGGCTCGCACGGAGGTGGCAGAGGCGCTCGGCGCGCGTCCCGACGAGGTGTCGTTCACCTCTTCCGGCACGCAGGCCGTGCATCTCGGCGTGCTCGGCACCCTACACGGGCGGCGCCGTACCGGCCGCCATCTGGTCACCAGCGCGGTCGAGCACTCCAGCGTCCTGCACGCGGCCGGGGTGCACGAGCGCGACGGCGGCACGGTCGAGACCGTGGGCGTCGGGCTGACCGGCCGCGTCGACCTGCCCGCCTTCACGGCGGCGGTCGCGGCCGAGGGCACGGCTCTCGCCTGCCTGCAGACCGCCAACCACGAGGTCGGCACGCTCCAGCCGGTGGCGGAGGCGGCGGCGGCCTGCCGCGAGCACGGCGTGCCGCTCCTGGTCGACGCCGCCCAGACGGCGGGGCGGCTGCCGATGCCGGAGGGCTGGTCGGTGCTGACGGCCAGCGCGCACAAGTGGGGCGGACCGGCCGGGGTGGGCGTGCTCGCGGTGCGCAAGGGCACCAGGTTCCGCTCGTTCCTGCCGGAGGACGAGCGCGAGCGCCGCCGGGTGCCCGGCTACGAGAACGTTCCGGCGATCGTGGCCGCGGCGGCGGCGCTGCGCGCGATGAGCGCGGAGGCGGCGCAGGAGCACGCGCGGCTGTCGGCCCTCGTGGACCGGATCAGGAACACGGTGCCGAAGGTCGTCCCCGACGTGGAGGTCATCGGCGAGCCGGTCGAGCGGGCGCCGCACATCGTCACCTTCTCCTGTCTGTACGTCGACGGGGAGGTGCTGCTCACCGAACTGGACAAGGCGGGATTCGCGGTATCGTCCGGGAGCTCGTGCACCGCTAGTACGCTTCGTCCATCGCATGTTTTGGAGGCGATGGGCGTGCTCACGCACGGGAACGTCAGAGTCTCGCTGCCCCGTGGAGCTTCCGCGGCGGAGGTGGACAGGTTCCTGGAGGTCCTTCCCGACATGGTGCGCCGGATCCGGCAGGACGCAGGAGTGGCATGACAGAAGTGACTCAGCCCGCACTGACGATCGACGCGCTCGGGAAGAAGTGCCCGATCCCGATCATCATGCTCGCCGAGCAGATCAACTACGTTCCGCTCAACGCGGTGGTGGCGGTGCTGGCCGACGATCCGGCCGCCTACACCGACGTGCCCGCCTGGTGCCGGCTGAAGTCGCATCCGCACGTGGGCACGTACGAGCTGCCCGGCGGCGGCTGGGCGATCCACGTGCGGCGCAATTACTGACCTGCGATTGTGGGTAGGACCGTGCGGGAATGTCATCTCATTTCGGGGGGAATCCGATGACCGCTGGACACCCGCACGAGACCGCCCGCGACCTGATGAGCGCGGGCGTGGAGTGCATCGCCGCCCACGAGACCCTGGACCGGGCGGCGCAGATGATGCGCGACCGCGGCGTCGGCGCGCTGCCGATCTGCGGTTCCGACGACCGGCTCAAGGGCATCATCACCGACCGTGACATCGTCACCAAGTGCATCGCCGAGGGGCACGACCCGTCCAGGGTCACCGCCGGCGACCTGGCCACCGGGCTGGTGTGGGTCCCGGCCGACGCCACCGTGGAGGAGGCGCTGGCCCGGATGGAGGAGAACCAGATCCGCCGGCTGCCGGTGATCGAGAACCACCGCATCATCGGGATGATCAGCGAGGCGGACCTGGCCAAGCACCTGCCGGACGACCAGCTCGCCGGGTTCGTGCACCGCGTCTACGCGGGCGTCTGACGGCCGGGCCGTACCGGGGAGGGAGCGGGCGCGGCGTTGACGGCCGCGCCCGATGCCGTCGTCAGGCGTAGTGGCACGTGACGTGGCCGGAGATCTCGGCGGCCGCCTCGGCGCCGTAGGCGGCCGTGAAGCGCTCCAGGAAGGACTTCTGGCCCAGTTCGTACTCCTGGCCGCCGACGCGCTCCAGCACGTGCGTGGCGGTGAGGTTGCCCACCTGGCCGCAGCGCTCCAGCGACAGGCCCCACGCCAATGCCGACAGGAAGCCCGCGCGGAAGGCGTCGCCGACGCCGGTCGGGTCGGCCTTGCCGAGCTCGGGCGCGGGCGCGACCTGGATGGACGGCTCGCCCTTGCGCGCGATGACCGCGCCCTTCGGGCCCAGCGTGGTGATGCGCACGCCCACGCGGTCCAGGATCTCCTCGTCGGACCAGCCGGTCTTCTGCTCGATGAGCCCCTTCTCGTAGTCGTTGGAGAAGAGGTACGCGGCCCCGTCGACGAGCTGACGGATCTGCTCGTCGGCCATGCGGGCCAGCTGCTGGGAGATGTCGGCGGCGAACGGGATGCCCCGCTGGCGGCACTCGTCGGTGTGCCTGAGCATCGCGTCGGGGTCGTTGGGGCTGATCAGCACCAGGTCGAGCGCGCCCACGCGGGCGGCGGTCGGCTGCAGCTCGATGTTCCTGGCCTCGGCCATCGCGCCCGTGTAGAAGGAGGCGATCTGGTTGTGGTGCTCGTCGGTGGTGCACAGGAACCTGGCGGTGTGGTGAGTCTCCGACACGTGCACCGAGTCGCAGTCGACGCCGTGGCGCTCCAGCCAGGAGCGGTAGTCGGCGAAGTCGGAGCCGACCGCGCCCACCAGGATGGGGGTCAAGCCCAGGCAGCCCATGCCGAACGCGATGTTCGCCGCACAGCCTCCCCGCCGGATCTGCAGGTCGTCGACCAGGAACGAAAGTGACACCCGATCCAGTTGTTCGGCGATGAGCTGATCGCCGAAGCTTCCTGGGAACGTCATCAGATGGTCTGTCGCGATGGAGCCGGTGACGGCGATGCGCACGGGATTCTTCTTCCTCGTTGTCTGCAGGCCAAGTAGAGCCTCACGAGGATATGCGAAGGCCACGTCCACACCAAGGTGAACGCGGCCTCCCACCAACCGGCCACCAGACCGGCTGGACGACGACCACAGCCCCGGCGCCCTCAGGCGGTCCGGGGCGGATCGGCGCGGACGCCTTCTTAGTTGAAGGAGTCGCCACAGGCGCAGGAGCCGGTGGCGTTGGGGTTGTCGATGGTGAAGCCCTGCTTCTCAATGGTGTCGACGAAGTCGATCGTCGCGCCCAGCAGGTACGGCGCGCTCATCCGGTCCGTCACGACACCGACGCCGCCGAAGTCGGTCACCACGTCGCCGTCCATCGAACGGTCGTCGAAGAAGAGCTGGTAGCGCAGGCCGGAACAGCCACCGGGCTGGACGGCCACCCGCAGCTGCAGGCCTTCCTCACCCTGCTGCTCCAGCAGGCTCTTGACCTTGGCCGAGGCCGCGTCGGTCAGGATCAGGCCCTGCGTCGTGGTCTCGCTGCTCTCAACCGTCATGTGCGAACTCCCGCGGTCTGTTTCTGACTTCCTACTAAGACGTTAGCAACACCGGCAGGCCTCTTCACATTCCCCACCGTCCGTGCGGCCGACCGTACCCCCTCAAAAGGGGTGGGGTACGGCAAAGCGCAGGGAAGGGTATGTCATCATGAGTATCGTCAATCCGACGATAAGGGGTTCGGCCATGACCACCACCCAGCTGTTCATCCTTGGCAGGAGCGCCGACGCGGGCAGCGAGCGCGGCGTCGACTGTCCCGGCGAGCTTCCCGCCGCCTCCGACCCTGACCTGGTCGAACGGGCGCGCAAGGCGAAGGAGGCGCTGGGCGAGCGCGTGTTCGTGCTCGGCCACCACTACCAGCGCGACGAGGTCATCCAGTTCGCCGACGTGACCGGCGACTCCTTCAAGCTGGCCCAGCAGGCGGCCGCCCGGCCCGAGGCGGAGTTCATCGTCTTCTGCGGCGTGCACTTCATGGCCGAGTCGGCCGACATCCTGACCGGGCCGGATCAGCGTGTGGTCCTGCCGGACCTGGCGGCCGGGTGCTCGATGGCCGACATGGCCACCTTCGACCAGGTGGAGGAGTGCTGGGAGGCGCTGGAGGACGCGGGGCTGGCCGGCGACGTCGTGCCCGTCACCTACATGAACTCCAGCGCCGACATCAAGGCCTTCTGCGGACGGCACGGCGGCGTCGTCTGCACGTCCTCCAACGCCAGGCGGGCTCTGGAGTGGGCTTTCGAGCAGGGCAAGCAGGTGCTGTTCCTGCCCGACCAGCACCTCGGGCGCAACACCGCGGTGCTGGAGATGGGCATGTCGCTGGAGGACTGCGTGGTGTGGAACCCGCACCGGCCCAACGACATGGGCAAGGTCGCCGAGGCGAAGATGATCCTGTGGAAGGGCCACTGCTCGGTGCACGGGCGCTTCACCGCCGAGTCCGTGGACGACGTGCGGGCCCGCATCCCCGGCGTCAACGTGCTGGTGCACCCGGAGTGCCGCCACGAGGTGGTGCTGAAGGCCGACCAGGTGGGCTCGACCGAGTACATCATCAAGACGCTCCAGGCCGCTCCGGCCGGGTCCAGCTGGGCCATCGGCACCGAGCTGAACCTGGTCAAGCGGCTGGCCCAGATGTTCCCCGACAAGAGCGTCTCGTTCCTGGACAAGACGGTCTGCTACTGCTCCACCATGAACCGGATCGATCTGCCCCACCTGGTGTGGGCGCTGGAGTCGCTCGCCCTCGGCGAGACGGTCAACCAGATCACGGTCGACGGGGACACCGCCCACTGGGCCAAGATCGCCCTCGACCGCATGCTGGCGCTGCCGTAACGGCTCAGCCGAAGGCGTAGACGACCCGGACCGACACCGTGACGGACTGCTCACCCGGGCTGATCGAGGACTGGTCGGCCATGGCCGCCGCGGCCATCATCATCGGCCGCGGCGGGGCGTCGGCCTCCTCGCTGACGGACACGACCTGGCCGAGCGGGCGGCCCGCCAGGCCCGCGTACTGCTCCGCCTTGGCCCTGGCGTCCTTGAAGGCCCGGTCGCGCGCGTCCCTGAGCGCCGCGACCGGGTCGGAGATCTCGAAGCTCACGCCGTTGAGCCTGGCCTCCTCGCCGACCCCCGCCACGAGGTCGATGATCCGGTCGGCCTGCGACAGGTCGCGCACCACCGCCTCGACGCCCTGGGCGGCGCGGTAGGCGGAGATCTTCGGGTAGTTCTCGTACTCGGGCCCCAGCGACAGCTCGCTGGTGCGCAGGTCCTTGGCGGCCAAGCCCGCCTCGGCCAGCGTCCGCAGGAGCCGCACCGCGGCGGCCCGGACGGCGGCGAAGGCCTCACCGGCGCTCGCCTTGCGCACCTCGACGCCGGCGTTGAGCCGCATGGCGTCGGGGGCGGCCGAGACCGCGCCCTGACCGAGCACGGTGATCTGCTGGCTGTCCACGTGTACCCCCTTCGAGGCGTCCGGAGCTTCTTGATCCTAAGCGCCTAGTGTGCTCCTCGCGTGTAGAGGAAGCCCATGGCGTCGAAGTCCTTCTTCTTGGGCGCGGTGGCCAGGATCCGCTTCGTGTCGCCCTTCATGTCGACGACCACGGCCTGGTAGCCGCCGGCGTGCACGCGCCAGATCGCCACGTGGTCCTCGTCCCACCAGCCGATCAGCCGGTTGGTCTGGACCGGGATGGGCGGCCTGCTCTCGCCCTGGCCGGTGACGGGCTTGGCGCACAGGCTGCTGCCCGCCTCGTCGCAGTAGGCGAGGTAGTGGGTGCCCGAGGGCGACAGCACGTCGCTCTCGACCCACAGCGGGTGGCCGCCGTCCGGCAGGGTGCGGGTGACGGGCTTGCCTTCGAGATCGAAGAAGCGCATGTCGCCGTTCGCCCACGTGCCGACGGACTCGCCGTCGCCGTCCCAGAAGTAGTCGTAGGTGCTGGTGTCGACGTCCTTGATCTGGAAGACGCGTGGCTTGCCGGTGGCGATGTCGAGGATGGCGTAGCCGTACGGGACGCTGTCGTTGTCGGTGGCCTTGTACAGGGTGAACAGGCCCAGCCTGCCGTCCGGCGACCAGCGCGGCGCGCTCGGGTAGACGGGGGCGGCGGTCAGCTTGATCGTGCGCTTGACGCCGGTGACGTGCTCGACGATCGAGACCTGGGAGTAGCCGTCGCTGCTGTAGTCGGCGTCGGTGGCCAGGGCGCGGGCGCCGGTGGTGTTGAGCGCGTACTCGAAGTAGGCGCGGTTGAGCACGAAGCGGTCGGCGCCCGCCTTTCTGACGTAGACGCGCTTGCCGCTGTCGGCGCTGTAGGAGACCAGCTTGATCGGATCGTCCTCGTGCTCCTCGACCGTCACCACCGTTCCCGGCAGCGTGAACCGCTTGGAGGCCACCGGTGGCGGCGTGGGGTTCTGGGTGGTGGGGGCGGGCGTGGCCGGGCGCGACGTCCTGGGGGTGGCGGAGGTCGTCACCGGGCCGCCCGCCAGCCGGGTGGCCGTGACCACGCCGACGACCGCCAGCACCAGCACCGCGACGGCGGCCGCCGCGATCACCCAGCCCGTGCGCATGCCGCGCGGCACGGTGGCCGGCGCCTGACGCATGGGCCGCGAGTGCTGCGGGGGCGGCAGATGAGCAGCCGGTACGGCCGGCGGCCCCACCCACGTCCCCTGCCCGGGAGGCGGCCCTTGACCGGGCATCCCTTGACCGGGAGGCGGCCCTTTACCGGGCATCCGCTGTCCGTGCGGCATCCCCGGCGGCGGCGTCGGCTGCCCCGGCGGGACGCCCTGCCGCGGCGGCATCCCGGGACCCCGCATGCCGGTGTGCTGCGGCGTACCGGGGACCGGCGGCGTCCCGGTGTGCGGCGGTGCCCCGGAGCCCGGCGGCGTCCCGGCGGGGCCGGTGTAGGGGCGGGCGTCCGGGGGCGCGAACGGCGCTCCGCCCGGCCCCGCGGCTCCGCCCGGCCCCGCGGCCACGGCCGTGCCCTCGACCAGCAGGCCGGGCGGCTGCGGGCCCGAGTCGGGCCCCTGCCCGAACGGGCCGCCCGGCGCGTGCCCCAGCAGGCGCATCAGCGCGTCCCCCGCGCTCGGCCGCCGGTTCGGGTCCTTGGCCAGGCAGTCCTGGACGAGCGCGCGCAGCTGCGGATCGGCGATGCCGCTGATGTCGGGCGCCGCGTTGAGGATGCGGTTGACCATGGCGGGCAGGCTGTCGGCCCCGAAGGGCGTGTGCCCGGTGGCGGCGTACAGCATCGTCGAGGCCCACGCGTGCATGTCCGCCCGTGGGCCGGGCACCGCGTCGGTGAGCTGCTCCGGCGCCATGAACGCGGGTGTGCCGATGGCGGTGGCGGTGAGCGTGGAGGTGAGGTCGAGCGCCTTGGCGATCCCGAAGTCGATCACCCGCGGGCCGTCGGGGGCGAGCACCACGTTGGACGGCTTGAAGTCGCGGTGCACGATCCCGGCCTGGTGGATCGCGACGAGCGCGGTGACGGTGCCGATCGCCAGGCGGTGCAGCGCGGGGCCGGAGCGCGGCCCCTCCCGCTGGACGACCTCGTGGAGCGTCGGCCCGTCGATGTACTCGCTGACGATGTACGGCCGGCCGTTCAGCAGCCCGGTCTCGATCACCTGGGCGGTGCAGAAGGGCGCGACCCGGCGGGCCATGGCGACCTCGCGGACGAAACGTTCGGAGGCGTCCTCGTCCCCGGCCAGGTCGGCGCGGAGCAGCTTGACGGCGACCCTGACGCCGGCGGAGTCCTCGCCGAGGTAGACGGTGCCCTGTCCGCCCTCGCCCAGGCGGCCGGTCAGGTTGTAGGCCCCGACCCTGCCGGGGTCTCCCGCCCGCAGGGCAACGAGCTCCGGCATCCCCACCCCCACATTTGGCGACTTTCCCGGCCATTGTGGTGGGTGTCTGGCAATCTCGTCATCTCTTTGCGGGACGTACCAGCGGGAAAGGCAGCGTCTGGCGGATGGGCGCGCCGGTCAGGAGCATGACGAGCCGGTCCACGCCGAGGCCGAGCCCGCCGGTCGGCGGCATCGCGTACTCCAGCGCGGCCAGGAAGTCCTCGTCCAGCTCCATCGCCTCGGGATCGCCGCCGGCGGCCAGCGACGACTGCTCGGCCAGCCGCCGCCGCTGCTCGGCCGGGTCGGTCAGCTCGGAGTAGGCGGTGCCCAGCTCCGCCCCGAACGCCACCAGGTCCCAGCGCTCGGCCAGCCGGGGGTCGTCGCGGTGCGGGCGCGTCAGCGGCGAGACGTCGGCGGGGAAGTCGACGTAGAAGACGGGCGCGGTGGTCCGCGCCTCGACCAGCCGCTCATACAGCTCCAGGACCAGCTCCCCGCGCCGCCACTCCGGGTGGTACGGCACGCCGAGCCGGTCGCAGAGCTTCCTCAGCTCCGGCGCCCCGGTGGCCGCGCCCACCTCCTCACCGGCGGCAGCGGAGATCGCCCGGTTGACCGGGACGACCGGCCACTCGCCCGAGATGTCCGCCCCTCGCACGACCAGTCCGCCCAGCGCCGCCTGGGCCGCTTCCTGGATCAGCGAGCGGGCCAGGTCCAGCATGTCCCGGTAGTCGGCGTACGCCTGATAGGCCTCCAGCATGGTGAACTCCGGGTTGTGCTTGTACGACACCCCCTCGTTCCTGAACGTCCTGCCCAGCTCGAACACCCGCTCCACCCCGCCCACGCACAGCCGCTTGAGGTAGAGCTCGGGCGCGATCCGCAGGTACAGGTCCAGGTCGTAGGCATTGATGTGGGTGCGGAACGGGCGTGCGCTCGCCCCGCCGTGCACTGGCTGCAGGATGGGGGTCTCGACCTCCAGGAAGCCCCGCCGTACCAGGCCGTCGCGCAGGGCCCGGACGGCGGCGGCCCGTACCCGCAGCATCTCCCGCGCGGCGGGCGAGGTGATCAGGTCGAGGTGGCGGCGGCGCACGCGGGCCTCGGGGTCGGTCAGCCCGCGGTGCTTGTCGGGCAGGGGGTGCAGGCACTTGCCGGTCAGCGTCCAGTCCTGGGCCAGCACGGAGACCTCGCCCGTGCCGGAGCGCTCGACCCGCCCGCTGACCCCGACGTGGTCGCCGAGGTCCACGACGCGCCGCCAGCGCGCCAGCAGCTCCGGGTCGGTGACCATGAGCTGCCGCTCCCCCGCCCAGTCGCGCAGCGTCGCGAACAGGATGCCGCCGTGGTCACGCACCAGCATCACCCGCCCGGCCACCGCCACCGTCTCGCCGACCCGCCCGGCCTGCGCCGTCGTGTGCGTGCGCGGGAAGTTCACCGGGTACGGCTCCGCCACCAGCGCCAGCTTCCCCGCCCGGACCCCGTCCTGCTCCGGCGGCCCGGCGGAGCGCGTGGCCGCGGGCGCGACCTCGGCGGCGGTCGCTTCGAGGGCGACCGGCGTCACGGACCCGGCCGCCCGGCCCTCACCGCGCCGCAGCAGCGTGGGCAGGCTCGGACCGGCCAGGAACCCCTCGGCCACCGCCGAGGCCAGCCCGACCTTGGGCAGGTCGCGGGTGTCGGCGTAGGCGAGGAAGCGCGGCACCCACTCGGGCCGGTACTTCACGTTCGACCGGTAGAGCGACTCCAGCTGCCACCAGCGCGAGAAGAACAGCAGCAGCCGCCGCCACGCCCGCAGCACCGGGCCCGCCCCGATCCTGGCGCCCTCCTCGAAGGCGGCGCGGAAGACGGCGAAGTTGAGCGAGATCCGCTCGACGCCCAGCTCGGCCGCCCGTTCGACCAGGCCGGCGACCATGAACTCCATGAGCCCGTTGTCGGCGCCCCGGTCGCGGCGCATGAGGTCGAGCGAGAGGCCGCGCTCGCCCCACGGGACGAACGACAGGATCGCCGCCTCGTCCCCGCCGGCGGTGAGCGCCTCGACGAGCACGCAGCGGCCGTCGGCCGGGTCGCCGAGCCGGCCGAGCGCCATGGAGAAGCCGCGCTCGGTCTCGGTGTCGCGCCAGGCGTCGGCCTTGGCGATGACGCTGCGCATCTCCTCGGGTGACAGCTCGGCGTGCCGGCGTACCCGCAGCGTGTATCCGGCGCGCCCGACCCGGTTGACCGCCTGCCGCACGCCGCGCATCTCGCGGCCGTCCAGGGTGAAGGCGGCCACGTGCAGGATCGCCTCGTCGCCGAGTTGCAGGATCTTGAGCCCGGCGCGGGCGTAGGCGCGGGCGCCGTCCTCGCCGGCGCCGATGGCGGCGGGCGTCCAGCCGTACTCCTCGGCCTGGCGCCGCCAGCGGGCGATGGCCGGCTCCCACGCCTCCACATCGCCGATCGGGTCGCCGCCCGCCAGGCTCACCCCGCTGACGACGCGGTAGGAGATCGCGCTCTTGCCGCTCGGCGAGAAGATCGCGGCCCGGTCGCGGCGGGTGGCGAAGTAGCCGAGCGAGTCGCGCTCGCCCGCGGCGGCCAGCAGTTCGCGGAGCCTGGCCTCGTCGCCGGGCAGCAGTTCGGCGATGGCCCACTGCGAGCGGAACAGCACCGCGAACGCCCACAGCAGCGCGATCGCACTCAGCAGCCCGATCGTGAACGCCACCCAGGCCGGCCCGTGCCCCTCGCGGTCGAAGTCGAGCGTGATCGCGCCGCCGAGCGCCTTCTCGATCACCCACGGCAGCCGGTCCTGCCGCCGGAGCGTGCCGTGGAAGGCGCTGATCAGCGCGTACCCCACCCCGACCGAGACCAGCAGCCCGGCCACGAGCGTGAGCAGGGCCTTGCGGAAGGCGGCCCGCTGGGTCTTGGCGAAGAACTCCGCACGCGCGGCCACCAGCAGCACGAGCAGGACGAGCGTGACGCCGAGGTTGACCGCGACCCTCCAGAGCGGGTAGTCCTCGCCCGCCGCCGGCTCCAGCCAGACGATCAGCCAGTAGAGCGCCAGCAGGACCAGCGTGAAGATCAGGAAGACCAGCATCAGCCGGTACGCGGCCCGCTTGCGCCGGGCGACGGCCCCGGCCAGCAGGGCCAGGAAGACGGCGTAGGCGAGGTTGGGCTCGGCGGGGAAGACGAGGTCGTTGAAGGTGTCGGTGACCGGCCGCAGCAGCGCGCGCAGGGGCCGGACCAGCGCGATCAGCGCGCAGTAGACGGCCAGGGCGGCGAGGATCCCGGCCAGGACCTTCGGCACCCACCTCCAGCGCGTCGTCATTGGCCGGATATACCCGGCTACTTTCCGTTAAATGACCTGGTGATGGCCTCGGGAGCGTCAAGCTGGACCTGGTGCCCGGCCCGCGGCAGCCGCAGCAGGTCCGCGCCGAGCGCGTCGGCCAGCCGCTCGTGGCAGCCGTCGGTACGCCCGGCCGTGATCACCAGCGTCGGCACCCGCGGATAGGGATGCTCCCGCCGGATCAGCTCCAGCTCGGCGGCCATGTCCCGGTAGGCCAGCCACTCCCCCGCGACCGCCGCCAGCACCTTGCCCTCGCGGTAGACGCCCGCCAGGTCGGGCCCGCCACCGGCCAGCCGGTGCGCCAGCGGACCGAAGCAGCGCGCCAGCGCCGCGGCGGCCCACGTGCCGCCGAAGGCCGGCAGCCAGCGGCCCAGCGCCCTGCCGGGGGCCGAGGTGCCGCGGCCCGGCTTCGTGCGGCAGCTCGGGTCCACCAGGACCACGCGGGAGACACGCAGCGGGTGCAGGCGGGCGAAGGCCTCGGCGTGCCAGGCGGCCACGGAATGGGCGATCACCGCCACCTTCTCGGGGTGGGAGGGGGCCAGCGCGGCCAGGCGGGCGGCCTCGCCGTACAGGGTGGGCGGGGTCTGGGGGGCGGGGCTGCGGCCGAGTCCGGGACGGTCGAAGCGGATCACGCGGTGCGCGGAGGCGAGCCCGGCGGCCACGGCGTCCCAGTGGAACCAGGCGCCGCCCATCCCGGCCGCCACCAGGACGGCGGGGCCGCGGCCGTCCTCGACCACGTGCGGGCGGCTCTCGTCCCGGACGGGCTGGGGCGCGGCCAGCAGGCGCGCGGCCACGTACACCAGCCAGAGCGCGATCACCAGGACCTGGACGCGCTGGGCCACCCCGATGAGGTGGGCGGCGGTGACCGCGGCCAGCGTGAGCACGCTGGCCAGCACGTACGCCCCGGCCAGGAAGACGGCGGCGCGCGTACGCCAGCTCCTGGCCAGCTCCACCATCGCGGCCAGGGCGGCGACGGAGGCGAGCGTGCTGGTGAGCGTGTGGAGGTGGTGCGGCAGCGAGAGCGGGCCGCGCGCGCACGCGGGATCGCTGACGACCGCGCAGTCCAGCGGCAGCGCGCCGTCGGCGACCGTGAACACCCCGAACAGCGCCAAGGCCAGCCAGCCGCCCCACGCGGCGGGCGCCCTGGGCGCGAGCGCGACGCCGATCACGACGGCCAGCCCGGCCAGCACGTCGGCCAGCCGGAACAGCCGCGACCAGGGCTGGTCGCGGGCGGCCAGCTCACTGAGGTAGCCCTCGGCCGAGTCGACCGCCGGGCTGGCGAACTGGCCCGGCACCCAGGCGCTGTACACCACGCCCGCGACGAAGAAGGCGCAGGCCGAGACCATGATCAGACGACGCTCCACGTCGCCATTAGATCACTCTGCGTGACAATTCCGGCGCTCCGGGGCACCATCTCAGAGACCGGGCGCGCCCCAGACCGGGAACCAGCGCGACAGATCCTCCTCGATCGGCAGCTCACCGGCCAGCGCGCCCCTGGCCTGGAGTTCGAGCGCGTTGTCCCGGCGCTCGCCCGGCCGCGGGGCGAACGGGTAGAAGGTACCGCGCTTGTAGAGGTAGACCACGGCCATGCGGCGGCCGGCCGGGTCGGCGAAGGACACCAGCGAGCACAGCAGCGACGGGCCGAACCCGGCGCCCTCCAGCGAGGAGTTCACCGCGTGGAGTTCGGTGACCAGGTCGCTGAGGTCGGACGGAGCCCGCCGTACCAGGAGCCAGGTGTAGCCGTAGGCGTCCGTGGAGCGCTCGACGCGCTCGCCCAGCAGCGCGCGCACGTCGCTCTCCAGCGTGGCGAACGCGCCGCCCTCGGCCGCGCGGAAGCTCACCGAGCCGAGCCCGGTGGGCGCCAGCCCGGTCGCGGCCCGCAGCGTCACCGCGGCCGACGGCAGCGCGAACAGCGCGTCGAGGTTGGGTTCGGCGGCCTTCGTCCGGCCCAGGAGGGAGTCGAGCCACTTCATCGGCCCAGCTCCGCCGAGATCTTGGCCAGGTTGTCCAGGCGCTTCTGCAGCGGCGGGTGCGTGGCGAACAGGTTCGCCAGCGACTGCCCCTTCGACAGCGCCGGGGCGAAGTAGAAGGCGTTGAACGGCTCCGCCGCGCGCAGGTCGCGGGTCGGGATCCTGGCCATCTCCCCGCTCACCTTGGTCAGGGCGCTGGCCAGCGCGCTCGGCCGCTGCGTGAGCAGGGCCCCGGCGCGGTCGGCGGCCAGCTCGCGGTAGCGCGACAGGGCTCTGGTCAGCAGGAAGCTGACCGCGTAGACAAGGATGGAGACGAGCAGGATGATCAGGCCGACGGGCAGGCCGCCCCGGTCGTCACGGCTGCGCCCGCCGAGGCCGGCGTAGAGGGCGAAGCGGGTCATCAGCCCGGCCACGATGCCGAGGAACGAGGCGATCGTCATCACCGCGACGTCGCGGTGGGCGACGTGCGAGAGTTCGTGGGCCAGCACTCCTTCGAGCTCCTGCGGCTCAAGGCGGCGCAGGAGGCCCGTCGTGACGCAGATCACGGCCTTCTTCTGGTTGCGGCCGGTCGCGAAGGCGTTGGGCACATCGGAGTCGGCGATGGCCACGCGCGGCTTGGGCATG
Organism: Nonomuraea sp. NPDC050547; assembly: GCF_044457345.1. NCBI lineage: Bacteria > Bacillati > Actinomycetota > Actinomycetes > Streptosporangiales > Streptosporangiaceae > Nonomuraea > Nonomuraea sp. NPDC050547. Next base: position 250,427 of record NZ_JBITGW010000001.1, on the reverse strand, counting down.
TCGGCCAGCGCGCACAGCCGGTCGATCAGGCCGTGGAGTTCTGGCGCCTCCTGCGGAGATACTTCCCGCCCGCCCATCGCGAACAAGGCGATCCGGTCGGACAGGAAGTACTGCGCGAACAGCATGACACCGGCGATGACCAACACGGTCAGCGCCCTCACCCCCAAAGCGATGAGAACGCCGACGAAAGCAACGTAGAGCAACCCGAGCAGGAACATCGTCACGACCATGCGGCGAGTCAGGCCGCCGTCGGACGCGAACCGCGTGCGCACGGGTTAACCAGGGATCAAGCCCTGGTCGCCCAGCATCTCCCGGACTTCCTCGATCGAGGCGTCCGCGGGGGGAAGGATCAGCTCTGACGGCTCAAGGCTGTCGTCGGAAAGCGCCTTGCCCACATGGCGCACCTTGTCGAGCAGGGCGTGCAGCCGTACTCGGAAGTTCTCCTCGTCGTTGGCCTCGATGGCCGACTCAAGCTCGCTGTCCAGCTGGTTCAGGACGGCGATGTCGTCGGCGGAGATCTCCACCTGACCCTCGCCCATGATCCGTACGATCATGCTCCATCCCCCTGCCTGGGAAGCTGCTGGGTCTGGGGCTGCTGCTGCGGCTGGGCCTGCGGCTGAGGCTGCTGGGCCTGCTGCGGCTGCCCCTGCTCGATCGAGCCCTGCGGCGCCGGGCCCTGGCCGAGCTCGGCCTTCATGCGGGCCAGCTCGAGCTCGACGTCCATGCCGCCGCCCATGCGGTCGAGCTCGTTCTGGATGTCGTCGCCACGGGTGCCGCTGAAGTCGTCGAGCGCGCCGCTGGCCAGCAGCTCGTCGATCGCCCCCGCCCGCGCCTGCATCTGCGCGGTCTTGTCCTCGGCACGCTGGATCGCCAGGCCGACGTCGCCCATCTCCTCGGAGATGCCGGAGAAAGCCTCGTTGATGCGCGTCTGCGCCTCGGCGGCCGTGTAGGTCGCCTTGATCGTCTCCTTCTTCGTGCGGAAGGAGTCGACCTTGGCCTGCAGGCGCTGGGAGGCCGTGGTGAGCTTCTCCTCCTCGCCCTGAAGGTTGTCGTGCTGGATGCGCAGATCGGCGATCTGCGTCTGCAGACCGGAGCGACGGCTCAGCGCCTCACGCGCGAGGTCCTCACGGCCAACGGACAGCGCCTTGCGGCCCTGGTCCTCCAGCTTCCTGGATTGCTGCTCCAGTCCATTGATCTGCAGCTCGACCCGCTTACGGGAGGTGGCGACGTCGGCCACGCCCCTGCGTACCTTCTGCAGCAGCTCAAGCTGGCGCTGGTACGAATAGTCGAGGGTCTCGCGCGGATCCTCCATTTTGTCCAGGGCCTTGTTGGCCTTGGACTTGAAGATCATCGAAAGTCTCTTCATCACGCTCATGCGCGTCGGCCGTCCCCTTCTTAGGTCGTGCTGTTGGTCACCCACTGCAGCGCAGCCGCCTTGGGATTACCCTACGCATAACGCACGAGGGCGTCACTAAGTTGCAGTACAGGTAGGGTTGACGACGTGTTGCGACGCCGTTCCCAAACCTCCGTGGACGACACCCCCGTCCCCGCTGACGATCCTAAACCCCAGGGTAAGGGTCGTCCCACACCCAAGCGCCGGGATGCCGAAGGCAGAAGGCGCCAGCCGGTCTCCGCGCCGAAGGACCGCAAGGAGGCCTACCGCGCCGCGCGGGCGAAACAGGCCGCCGAGCGCGACCGTGCCAGAAAGGGCATGCTGGCCGGTGACGAGAAGTACTTCCCGGTCCGTGACCGGGGGCCCGCGCGCAAGTTCGCCCGTGACTGGGTCGACTCGCGCCGCCTGCCCAGCCAGTACTTCCTGCCGTTCTCCCTGCTCATCCTGCTGCTGACCTGGATTCCCTGGCCGGCCGGCCAGCGGGAGGTCGTCCTTTACTGGGTGATGCTGACGGGCTGGCCGATCATGATGGTCGGCGTGCTGTTCACGTCGGTGTACGTCTCCTGGAAGGTCAAGAAGGAGGCGGCGGCCAAGTTCCCGAACGAGCCCATGAAGGGCGTCGGGTTCTACGCCGCGATGCGGGCGCTGCAGATCCGCAAGCTGCGCTTCCCGCCGCCCCAGCTTCTTCCCGGCGGCAGGCCCGTCCCGCCCAAGAAGTAGGAGATCTTTTTCCGGTACGGCGGCGCGGTCAGTATTCCAGGTACTCCAGCTCCCACTGGAGTACTCCGCGCTCCGCCTTCGGCGTCCAACCGGCGACGTCACCACCGCGTTCCAGCACGTCCGCGGTGGTGCGCAGCAGGAAGGTGACGGGCGTGGGGTCCGCGTCGAGGCCGAAGCCCGCGACGTCGTCGTCCCAGCTCACGTTGTGTGACGCGGCGTCGACCACGGCCCAGCGCCCCGACCATCGGTACTGGAACGGGATCATCCGGGGAGCCTGCCACCACTCCCCTTCCACGCGGCACTGCCCGCGCCAGGTGTCGCGGATCTGCCTGATCGTCAGGTCGAGGCCGCCGGCGATCACGTCGTTGCCGCCGTTGTGGCGCAGCAGGGAGGCCCGCAGGTCGTCGGGGAAGTTCACGCCCATCTGCGACTCGGCTACCGCGATCGTGCGCGCCCGTCCCGGGCCGCCCAGCGTGCGGTAGGTGGTGGGGGCGTTCGCCTTGAGCCAGCGCTCGATCCTGCGCCATTCCCTCGTGACCTGCCGCTTCACCGCCGGGTCGATGGGCCGGACCGCCACCGGCCGCCTGGCGGGGGTGCACGTGGCAGGCCCGGCGAGCGCCTGCGGCGTGGCCTCCCCGGCTGACGGCGTGGCCTCCGCGGGGGACGGTGTCGTCTCCGCAGGGGACGGTGTCGTCTCCGCGGCGGCGGGCGTCGCGGCCGGCATCCCCTGCTCATGCGAGTTCGGGGCGAGCGCCCGCCCGGGTTCCTCCTGGTCCGTCCCTTCGGCCCGGTCCCGGCCCTGCGCGGGGATCAGCGCCACGGCCAGGACCACCGCGACCACCGCCGCGATGACCGCCCAGGCGAGCCACATGCCCGTCTTCTCCCGGACCTCCACCGGCCGGGGAGCGGGAGGGGGCGCCGGGCTCGGCCTCCTGGCGCGGCGGCGCAGCCGTACCCCCAGTGCGACCAGAATCGCGGCCGTCAGCGCGACCCGCACGAGCTTCAGCACGCCGGGCACCCTATCCCGAAAACTCCGCCCGGACGGCCCGGTGGCGGGGCGCCCCGCCCAGAGCACCTAAGGTCGGACGTATGGAATTCCGTCACCTCGGCCGCAGCGGTCTCCTGGTCAGCGAGATCAGCTACGGCAACTGGATCACCCACGGCTCACAGGTCGAGGAGGACGCCGCCAAGCTGTGCGTGCGGGCTGCGCTCGACGAGGGCATCACCACCTTCGACACCGCCGACGTCTACGCGGGCACGAAGGCCGAGGAGGTCCTCGGACGGGCGCTCAAGGGTGTGCGCAGGGAGTCGCTCGAGATCTTCACCAAGGTCTACTGGCCCACCGGCCCCGGGCCGAACGACCGCGGGCTGTCGCGCAAGCACATCACCGAGTCCGTCCACGGCTCGCTGCGCCGCCTGCAGACCGACTACGTCGACCTCTACCAGGCGCACCGCTTCGACAACTCGACACCGCTCGAGGAGACGCTCAAGACCTTCGACGACCTGGTACGCCAGGGCAAGGTCCTGTACGTGGGCGTCAGCGAGTGGACCGCCGGCCAGATCGCCCAGGCGTTGAGGATCGCCGACGAGATGGGCTTCGACCGGATCGTGTCGAACCAGCCGCAGTACTCGGCGCTGTGGCGGGTCATCGAGGCGGAGGTCGTGCCGCTGAGCGAGAAGGAAGGCGTCAGCCAGATCGTCTGGTCGCCGATCGCCCAGGGCGTGCTGAGCGGCAAGTACCTGCCCGGCCGCCCGCCGCCCGCGGGCTCGCGCGCCACCTCCGAGTCGGGCGCCGGGTTCATCTCCCGATTCCTTGACGACGACGTGCTCACCCGCGTGCAGGAGCTCAAGCCGATCGCCGCCGACCTGGGCCTCACCATGGCCCAGCTCGCCGTCGCCTGGGTCCTGCAGAACCCGAACGTGGCCAGCGCCATCGTCGGCGCCACCCGCCCCGAGCAGGTGCGCGACAACGTGAAGGCCGTCGGCGTCAAGCTCGACGCGGAGGTGCTGAAGCGCATCGACGACGCGCTGGGCCCGATCGTGGAGCGCGACCCGGCCAGGACGGTCAGCCCGGAGAAGCGCCCCTGACGTCTTTTGACGTCGTCCCGGCGGAAAACAAAAACCCCTTGAGTCACTCAAGGGGTTTTTCGTTACTCCGAGCGCAATGTCATTCCCGTGTATTCGACACGGTCCTCTTCCAGCAACGCAACTTGTTCGACACCGGCTTCGAGCAGCTCACGGTAGTTTTCCCCGAGCCAGGACTCGGCATCGGCCTGGCTCGGAAAGACTTCTCGCGGCAATGGGCGGTCGGTTACCTCACCACCATTTGCATTTTCATAACGCCACCGCCATGTCATGCCATACGCTCCTTTTTCCGCGGGTTCGCCGGTGCACCTTCCGACGGTTATGGAACCCTACTCCCCAGCTGGAGGTCATTCGATGCTGCGCAGAATTCGTGTTGCCGCGGGAAGTGCGGCGGCGGCACTGGCCATCCTCACCGTTCCCGCCCTCGCCACTCCGCCGGTCTCACCCGGCGATCCCGTGCCGGGGGCGCCCGATCCGAACGCCGTGCGCGTCTGGAGCGTATGGGAGAGCGACGGCACCGCCTGGCTGGCCGCCGCCCCCGCCGACGTGCCCTCCGACGGCGACGTGGCCGGCTGGCGCTTCGCCGCCTCCCCCGACGGCACCGCCGCCGAGCCGCCCGGCGGCGAACTGGCCGACTTCACCACCGTGTGCGGGCAGCGGGCCGGCGGCGACGGCAAGCGCGTCGCCGTGCTCGTGGACTTCGGCGACGCCGACAACGACGCCTACCCGGGCGAGCGTCCCCCCGCGCCGATCCGCACCTGTGTGCGGGGCGCCACGGAGGCGACCGCCGCGCAACTGCTCGCCCAGGCCGCCAGGACGCGCGTGGACGCGCAGGGGCGGGTCGTGGCGGTCGACGACTACCCCGCGCAGGAGAAGGGCGGCACCGAGGCCTCGGCGCCCGCGGCCGCGTCCTCACCGGGCGGGCCGCCGCTGCCGCTGATCCTCGGCGGGGCCGGCGTCCTGGTCCTGCTGGCGGGCGGCGTCCTCGTCGCCACCCGCCGCCGCGCCAGGCCCGCCGCCCACGGCACCCGCTCCTGACGCCCGCTCCTGACGCCCGCTCCTGACGCCCGCGCGTCCGGCGCTAGGCTCCGGACGGTGAAGATCGTGCTCTCCGGTACGGCGGGGCCGCGCGGCCGCCCGGAACCCGGCTGCCCGTGCGCCTCCTGCCTGACCCTGCCCGGCGGCCGGCGGCGGCCCGCCGAGGTGCTCGTGGACGGACGGCCCCTGTCGCCGGGCTCGCACGTGCTCGGAGGGGTGCGGCTGCTGTACGAGCCGGACGCCGCTCTGGCGTGCGGTGAGCCGGGCGGGCCGTACGACGTGGTGCTGCTCGATCTGCTCGGACGGCCGGAGCGGCTCGGGGAGCTGCGCCGGGCCGGGATGGTCGCCGAGCGCGCGCAGGTCGTGGCCGTGGGGCTTGATCACCGGGTCCGCTCGGAGGAGGAGCTGGGCAGGCGGCTGGAGTTGTGGGGGGCGCGGGCCGTACCGGATGGAACGGTCCTTGACCTGCCCGGCCCCGCGCGGGTCCCGCACCCGCGCAGGACGCTGCTGCTGGGCGGGTCGCGGTCGGGCAAGTCGGCCGAGGCCGAGCTGCGGCTGGCGGCCGAGCCGCACGTGACGTACGTGGCGACCGGGCCGTCGGGGGCCGGTGACGGCGAGTGGGCGGCGCGGGTGCGCGCGCACCGGGAGCGGCGGCCCGCGCACTGGGAGACCGCCGAGACCACGGACCTGGCCGGGACCGTCGCGGCGGCCACCACGCCGCTGCTGGTGGACGGGCTGGGGACGTGGGTGGCGGCGGTGTTCGACGAGCACGGGGCCTGGGAGGGTCCGCGTGAGCCCGTCTGGCGGCGCTGCGACGAGCTGGTCGAGGCGTGGCGGCGGACGCCGGTCGCGATCGTGGCCGTCTCGGACGAGGTGGGCCTGGGCGTGGTGCCGTCGACCGCGAGCGGGCGGGCCTTCCGCGACGTCCTGGGCAAGCTCAACGAACGGCTGGCGGCCGAGTCCGAGTACGTGGCGCTGGTGGTCGCCGGGCGGCTGCTGCCCCTGTGATCACGGGAGGCGGGCCAGCTCGCCGGCGGTCAGCACGAGATCGGCGGCGGCGGCCGAGTCCCCGATGGAGGCGGGCCTGGTGGCGCCGGGGATGGGGATCACGTTCGGCGCGAGCGCGAGGTGCCACGCCAGGCAGACCCGTTGCGGGCTGACCCCGCGCTCGGCTGCGACCTCGTGGAAGGCGCCGGGCCCCGGGACGGCGGCCCCGGCCGCGCTGGAGCCCGGGGCGGCGGTTCCGGCGTCCAGGGCGCTGGGGGAGATGCCGCCAAGCGGGCTCCAGGGCAGGAACGCGATGCCCAGCTCCGCGCACAGCCGCAGCTCCCCGATCCCCTCCGGCGCCGCGGGCGAGAAGCGGTTCTGCACCGAGGCCAGCCGCCCTCCGAGGATGGCGGCGGCCTGCCGGATCTGGCCGGTGTCCACGTTGGAGATCCCGGCCATGCGGATCTTCCCCTCGTCCAGCAGGTCGCGCAGCGCCCCGACGGACTCCGCGAACGGCACCGCCGGGTCGGGCTTGTGCAGCTGGTAGAGGCCGATCGCCTCGGCACCCAGGCGCCGCAACGACGCCTCGCAGGCCCGGCGCAGGTGGCGGGGGTCGCCGTCGACGGTCCACGAGCCGTCTCCCGGACGCCCGCGCCCGCCCTTGGTGGCCACGAGCACGTCGGCGGGGCCGTAGGCGGCCAGGGCCCGCGCGAGGAGCCGCTCGTTGTGCCCGGTCTCGTGCGCGTGCCAGTGGTAGGAGTCGGCGGTGTCGATGAGCGTGACCCCGGCGTCCAGCGCCGCGTGGACGGTGGCCAGCGCCCGCCCCTCCTCCGGCCGGCCCTCGACGGACAACGGCATCGCCCCGAACCCCACCGCTCCGACCTTGACGGCTCCGATCAGACGCATGCGCGTGCCTCCTCCACGACGCCGGGCAGCCAGTCGCCGACGTTCGAGAACGTGAAGCCGAGCGCCGTGGCCCGGCCGTTGTCCATGGTGTAGTCGCGCTCGAAGGAGTACGGCGACTCCCCGCGCGTGTAGAGCGGCCGCCCGATCGCCTCGCACAGCCGCCTGACGTCGAGCGTGCCGTGGGAGCAGGCGTTGACCGGCCCGCCGAAGTCGCCGAGCGCGGCCCAGGCCAGGAAGGCGGCGATCTCACGCTCCTCGATGAAGGAGGCGGGACGCGGATCGGCGCAGATCCCGACGGGAAGCCCCGCGTCGACCCGCCGGACGTAGTGCTCGAGCCGCCCGGTGAAGTCGTCTCCGCCGAGCACGTGGGCGGTCCGCACGGACGCGAACACGTACTCCGCCGGCCGCGCCAGCAACGCCTCGGCCAGCCGCTTCTCCGCGCCATAGGGACGTTCCCCGCTGCGGAGCAGGTCCTTGTGGACGATCTCGGCCGTCAGGTCGAGCGCGTCCTCCCGGTACGGCCCGCCGCCGCCGAGATCGGCGTAGACCTCGACCGTGGAGGTCATCACGTACCGCCGGGTCCTGCCCTCGAAGACCCGGCGGGCGACGGCGGCGTGCCCCGGGGTGTAGCAGACCTGGTCGACGACGACGTCGAAGGTACGGCCGCCCAGCGCCAGCCGCATGGCCTCCTCGTCACCCCGGTCGGCGCGCAGGTGGGTGACCCCCTCGGGCGGCGCGGACGAGCCCCGGTTGACGACGGTGACGCGAGCTCCGTGGTCGCGCAGGTTCTCGACCAGCCGCCGGCCGAAGTAGCGGCTGCCGCCGATGACGCAGATCTCGTTCATGCGGCCAGCATGCCGACCGTATAGTCGACAGTGGTAGTGACGACCTACTCAATCGGTCATTAGGAGAACTGTTGATCGACGTTCACCGGCTGAGCATCCTGCGCGAGGTGGCCAAGCACGGCAGCTTCAACCGCGCCGCCGGCGCCCTGCGCTTCACGCCGTCGGCGGTCTCCCAGCAGATCGCCGCGCTCGAACGCGGGCTCGGCGTCGCCGTGGTCCAGCGCAGCACCCGGGGAGTGACGCTGACCGAACCCGGCCGCATGCTCGTGGAGGCGGCCGACGCCATCGCCGCCGAGCTGAGCGACGCCCAGGAGCGCATCGACCGCCTGTCGGCCGAGCGGGCCCAGCTGACCGTGGCCGCGTTCACCAGCGGCGGCCGGGCGGTGCTGCCCAAGGCGCTGGCCACGTTCGTGGCCGAACATCCCGAGGTGGAGCTCACCATCCTCGAACGCGAGCCCGAGGACTCGCTCCCGCTGGTCCGCGCGGGCCGGGCCGATCTGGCGCTCGGCTACCACTTCGACGGCCTGCCGCCCGCCCGGCCCGGCGACCGCTCGGGACTCGACTGGACGCCGCTGGCACGCGATCCCCTGCGCGTGGTCCTGCCGCGCGGGCACCGTCTGGCCGGGCGGGAGCGGGTGGCCCTGGGCGAGCTGAGCGGGGAGCGCTGGGTGCTCGGCTGCATCAAGACCATGGATCTGCTGCGGCAGTACGCGGCGCTGGCCGGGTTCGAGCTGCGGGTCTCGTGCAGCGCCACCGACTATTTCTTCGCGCAGTCGCTCGTGTCGGCGGGCGTCGGGGTGGCGCTCGTCCCGGAGATCGCCCTGAACGGCGCTTCCGATCTGGTCGCGCTCGCGCTGGAGGCGCCCAGCCCGTCGCGGTTCATCGGGGTGGCCACCTCCCGGCGGCGGGGCGGGGCGGCGCGGCCGTACGTGGACAGGCTGACCGAGCTGCTGCTGTCAGGGGCGGACGGCGCGGGCGTACCAGCGGCCGTCGAGACGGTCGGCGTGTAGCGGGCGGCCGAAGCAGTCCGAGAGGTTGTCCGGGGTCAGGACCGCGTCGACGGGGCCGGCGGCGAGGACGCGGGCGTCCTTCATGAGCATCGCGTGCGTGGTCGTGGCCGGCACCTCCTCCAGGTGGTGGGTGACCGTGACCGTGGTGAGGACGGGGCGGGTGGCGGCCAGGTCCTCGATCGCGGAGATGAGGTCCTCGCGGGCGGGCAGGTCGAGGCCGGCGGCCGGCTCGTCGAGCAGCAGGACGGCCGGGTCGGCCATGAGCGCCCTGGCGATGCGCACCCGCGCCCGCTCCCCCTGCGAGCAGACGCGGAACTCCCGGTCGGCCAGGTCCTTGCAGCCGAGGTCGGCCAGCAGGCGCAGGGCGCGATCGCGCTCGGCCTCGCCCAGTTTGTCCCACAGCGGAACGCTGGTTCCGGTGTGCCCGGTGAGGACCACGGTGAGCGCGGTGGCGTCCTCGTCCTCCATCAGGCTCTCGTCGACGAGCCGCTGGCTGGCGGCGACGAGGCCGATGTGGCGGCGCAGCTCGCGCAGGTCCACCCGGCCGAGGCGGTGGCCGAGCACGTGGACCGACCCCTCGGTCGGGTGGCGTACGGCCGAGGCCAGCGACAACAGGGTGGTCTTCCCCGCGCCGTTGGGGCCGAGCACCACCCAGTGCTCGCCGAATTCGACCCGCCAGTCGATCGAGGACAGCAGAGTCTTGCCGACGACACGGACACCGACACCTTCGAGTTCCAGCACGTGCATCCGGCCACGATAACGTCCTCAATCATGCTAAGTGACAAGGTCCGCCAACTGATCACCTACGACGCGCGGCGGCGGATGGCCGTTGCGGACCATCCGAAACTCCGCGCGCTGGTGGAGCGGGCCCCGTCCGGCGAGGCCGCCGATCACGGGTCGCTGCGGGCGCTGGGTGTGGCGCTGCTGGCGCTGGGCGAGTACGAGCGGGCGGCCGGGCACCTGCGGCGCGCGGTGGAGCTGGCCGGGTCGCCCCGCCAGGTGATCGCCGCCCGGGTCGACCTCGCCGAGGTGTACCGGCACGAAGGCGACCTGCCGGGCTCGGAGCTGATCTGCCGGATGGCGCTGGAGCTGGCCAGGGCGCAGGCGCCCGAGATGGCCGCCCTGCCGCTGCTGCGCCTGGGCTGGACCCTGGCCGGGCAGGGGCGCCCCGAGGCGGCCAGGCAGGCGCTTGGCGAGGCGCTGGAGCTCCGCCGGAAGTTCGGCCCCGCGCCGGAAGCGGGCCGGGAACCCGGCCATGCGCCGGAAGCGGGCCCGGAGTCCGGTGAGATGCCGGAGGCGGAGCTGTTCGCGGAGGTGGACGCGGAGGTGGACGTGGAGGTGGACGTGGAGGGGCTCGCGGCGCCGCTGCCGCCTTCCGTCTCCGCGCTCCTGGGCGCGGAGCCCGAGTGGGACCTCGACCACGACGGCGCCAGCGGGTCGCTGGCGCGGGCGGGCTCGTACTTCGTCCGCCGGGGGCCGGAGGCGGTGGCCGAGCACGCGCGGCTCGTGTGGCTGCGGGAGCGGGCGGGGGTGGCGGAGGTGGCGGCGTTCGAGGGCGACGTGCTGGTCACCGGCGACACCGGGGTGGAGACGCTGGCCGCCGCCGAGGGAACGGACGATCCGGGCGTCGGCGCGGCCATGGGCAGGGCGTTGCGGGCGCTGCATGCCGTACCCGTGACGGACTGTCCTTTCGACGGGCGGCTGGACGTGCTGCTCGCCCAGGCGCGGCGCAACGTCGTCGAGGGGCGGGTGGACGCGGGCGACTTCGACGACGACAACCTCGGCCGCACGCCCACGCAGGTCTACGAGCGGCTGCTCGCCGAGCGGCCGGAGGGGGAGGATCTGGTCGTGGCCCACGGCGACTTCACCCCGTCCAACGTGATGGCGAACGGCGTGCTCATCGACCTGGCGCGGCTGGGCGTGGCCGACCGCCACCGGGACCTGGCCATCGCGCTGCGGGACCTGAGCGGCGATTTCGGTCCGGCGGCCGTGGCCGCCTTCCTGTCCGCCTATGGGCCGCAGGCGCCCGACGAGGCCAAGCTGGCCTACTACCGGCTGATCGACGAGTTGTTCTGACCGTGGACGGGCTGAGGTTCGCGATCGGCACGCTGTCGGTCTTCCCGGTGCGGGTCTCCCGGGTGGACCGGGAGGTGGCCGGGCGGGCGATGGCGCTGGCGCCCCTGGCCGGGCTGGCCCTGGGCGTGGTGGCGGCGGTGCCGTTGCTGCTGCCGCTGGTGTCGCCGGGGCCGCCGCTCCTGGCCGCCGCGCTGTCGCTGGGGCTGCTCGCCGTTCTCACCCGGGGCCTGCACCTGGACGGCCTGGCCGACCTCGCCGACGGGCTGGGCAGCGGCAAGCCCGCGCCCCAGGCCCTCGACATCATGAAAAAGTCGGACATCGGGCCCTTTGGGGTGGTGACGCTGGTCCTCACCCTGCTCATCCAGGCCGCCGCCCTGTCCGGCCTGCCCGCGTGGCTGGGGGCGGCGTCCCTGGTCACGGCCTGCGCCACAGGACGGCTGGCGCTCACGTGGGCCTGCCGGGCGGGCGTCCCCGCCGCCCGCCCCGACGGTCTGGGCGCCATGGTCGCCGCCACGGTACGGCCCGCCGCCCGCTGGACCGCCACCCTCGCCACCCTGGCCCTGGCCCTCGTCCTGTCGCTGCCCCTCATGACCGGCATCTCGCAAAGCCCCCTGCCGGTCGCGGTGACCGGCAGCTCGCGAGGCCTGCTGCCGGTCGCGGTGGTGCTGCCCTCGGCCGTGGTGGCGGGGCTGGCGGCGGCCATGGCCCTGCTCGGGCACGCGAGGCGGCGGCTGGGCGGGATCACCGGGGACGTTCTCGGCGCCCTGGTGGAAACGGCCACCACCGCCGCCCTGATCACCTGCGCCCTGCTCGCCTGAGGGCGGCCACGGCCCACCTCGAACCGCCGCACTCGCCCTTGCCCAGACCGGGCCGGGGTCAGGCGGCGGCCGGTTCGGCGGGCCGTACCGGAGAGAGCTTGAGGAGGGCCACGCCCAGCAGGGCGAGGACCACCCAGCCCACGAGACCGGTGACGCCGATGACGGCCGGGTTGGGCGGGGCGGCGGCGTCGCCCAGCAGGAGGGACGTGCCCGCGATGCCGTTGAGCGCGCCGTGCGCCACCACGGCGGGCCACACGCTGCCGGTGCGCAGGCGCAGCCAGCCCATCGCGACCCCGAGCAGGACGCAGGTGACGACGAAGTACGGCCCCGCCCACGGACCCAGAGCCGGGTAGTTGTAGCCGAGCAGGGTGAGAGGGAAGTGCCACACGCCCCAGATCACCCCGGACAGCAGCAATCCGCCCAGCACCCCGCGCGCGGCCACCAGGCGCGGCAGCAGCCATCCCCGCCAGCCCAGTTCCTCGCCGAGGACGGGCAGCGCGTTGAGCAGCGGCGTGGCCACCACGGCGAACACGATCTGCGCGATCAGCACGCCGCTCGCGTCGGCGGGCACCGCGACGCCCGCCGCCTCCATGCCCTGCCTGAACAGGCTGAGCCCGCCCAGGTCCAGCGAGACCAGCCCCAGCGCCGCGCTCAGGGCGAGGCAGAGCGCGACCACCAGCGGCGTGCCGATCCAGGCGGCGGCCACGAGCAGGAGCGTGCGGCGGCGATCGGGACCGAACGTGAGGCCGTTCTCGCGCGCCCAGTCACGGAACGGCGTGCGGGTCCTGGCCCACACCGCCAGGACGCCCAGAGCCGGCGTGAACATGAGCGCCGTGGCGCAGATCATGAACGCGGGAGAGGCCAGCCCGTCGCCGAGCCACAGCGGCAGGCAGAACGCCCACGCCAGCCCGAACGTGACCACCAGGAAGAGCGCCATCACGCCACCTTCTCCTCGATCAGGGCGTTGATCAGCGAGGCGCCGCGCCGGGCGTCGTCGACGCTGATGAGCAGCTGGCCGCCGGAGTGGTAGCGCAGGACGAGGCAGTCGCCGCCGCGCAGCATGATCGCGGCCATGCCGGGCACCCCGCGGATGCCCCAGCCGCCGACCTGGCTCGGGTAGCGGACCTCGGACCACGCCTTCTCGATCTTCGACAGCCGGATCCGCCGCACCGGCCAGCCGAACGGGCCGAAGCCGAGCGCCAGCCCGTCGTCGGTGACCCGCACGATGGCGGCGCTGGTGAACAGGCCGGACACGAACACCACTGCGCCGGCGAACAGCAGCGAGCTCCACACCGGGGTCGGGGTGGCGCCGATGAAGGCCACGCCGGAGGCCGCGATGAACACCGCTCCGCCCGCCACGGTCAGGGCCAGCAGCCAGGGGTTGCCGACCCGGCTCACCCACACCGAGCGCTGGCCGGCGCGCAGGCGCAGCTTGGGCGGCGCCTCACCGGCGGGGGGCGGCTGGTCGTGCTCGCCCCTGCCGAGGAGGCCCGCGGCCAGCCCGCCGCTCACGGCCGCCACGGTGACGGCCAGCACCACCCAGCCCGGCAGCTCGGCCTCGGTCCAGACGGGACGGCCGAGGTTGGCGTAGACGGTGGTCAGCGTGATGCCCACGGCGAACAGGCCGACTCCGACCAGGAAGCCCCACCAGTAGCCGCGGCTGAGGCGGCGGCGCAGCATCCGGCCGTGTACGGCCATGCCCAGCATCACCGCCCACGTCACCACCCACGGCACGACGGCCATCAGCATGAACTGGGTGAACGACGAGGACCGGTCGGCCCTGTCGGACCAGTGGGTGGCGAGCGGATCGGGCAGGCGATCCTGGAAGGAGAGGGGCACCGTGACGAGCACAGCGGTGATGATCAGTCCCCACACTGCGCCGAAGATCCGGGTTGTCATGGCAGTTCCTCCAAAATCGCGATGAGGTCGTCACGGCGGTAGCCGTACCGTCGGGCCTCTTCCAGCAGTTCGCGGGCGCGCTGCACGAGCAGCGCCCGGCCGTCCGCCTGGCCGGTCACGCTGACCCCGCGCCCTCTCCTGAACTCCAGCAACCCCTCGTCGCGCAGGTCGCGCAGGGCGCGCAGCACGGTGTTGGCGTTGATGCCGAGCACGTCGGCCAGGTCGCGGGCGGACGGCAGCCGGTCGCCGGGGGCGTAGGAGCCGTCGCCGATGGCGCGCCTGATCGCGCCGGCCACCTGCTCGTGCAGGGGGCGGGCGTCGTTGAGGTCGAGAGTGAGCAACATGGTGCTAATGACACTAGCACCATTCATTCGATGATGCCCACCTGCGATTCATGGGATGAACCCCTGTTTGTGGGTACACTGAAAGCGCGGATAGCATCGGTTTACGTGACCACTGTGCGGCTGAACTCAGCAGATCCCGTCTCGTTCGACACCGACGCACTGATCGTCGGTTTCCACCCCGGCGCTGAGGGCCCGCGCCCCGTCGCCGAAGGGCTCGACGCCGCGTTCGGCGGGAAGCTGGCCGCCTCGCTCACCGCGGTGGGCTTCACCGGCAAGGCCGGCGAACTGGCCAAGATCCCGGCGTTCGGCGCCATCACCGCGCCGCTCCTGGTCGCCATCGGGCTGGGCGAGGACCCCGACGCCGAAGCGCTGCGGCGGGCGGCCGGCGCCGCCGTACGGTCGCTGGCCGGAACCACGCGCGCCGCGCTCGCGCTCGGCGGCGAGCCCGAGGCCGTCGCGCTCGGCGGGCTCCTGGGCGCCTACTCCTTCGCCCGCTACCGCACCGACGGCGAGCAGAAGAACCCGGTCGCCGAGCTGACCGTGCTGGCCGCCGAGACCGCGGGCGCCGCCGAGCGCGCCGGCGTCCTGGCCGAGTCCGTCACGCTGGTGCGCGACCTGGTCAACACCCCGCCATCCGACCTGTTCCCCGCGCGCTTCGCCGAGATCGCCGAGGAGGAGGGCGGCAAGGCCGGGCTGAACGTCGAGGTGCTCGACGAGGTCCAGCTCAAGAACGGCGGCTTCGGCGGCCTCGTCGCCGTCGGCCAGGGCTCGGTCAACCCGCCCCGCCTGGTACGCCTGTCCTACAGCCACGCCGACGCCACCAAGACGCTGGCCTTCGTCGGCAAGGGCATCACGTTCGACACCGGCGGGCTCAACCTCAAGCCGTCCGCCTCCATGGACTGGATGAAATCCGACATGGGCGGCGCGGGCGCGGTCCTCGGCGCCCTGCTCGGCATCGCCAAGCTGGGCCTCAAGGTCAACGCGGTCGGCTACCTCTGCCTCGCCGAGAACATGCCGAGCGGCACCGCCCAGCGCCCCTCCGACATCATCCACAGCTACAGCGGCAAGACCGTCGAGGTGCTCGACACCGACGCCGAGGGCCGCCTGGTCCTCATGGACGGCATCGCCCGCGCCGCCGAGGACGAGCCCGACCTCATCGTGGACGTGGCCACGCTGACCGGCGCCCAGATCGTCGCGCTCGGCTGGCGCACCGCCGGCGTCATGGCCAACGACGACGACCTGCGCGAACTGGTCGTCGACGTGGCCGGCTCCGTCGGCGAGGGCGCCTGGGGCATGCCGCTGCCGGAGGAACTGCGCAAGGGCCTCGACTCCCCCATCGCCGACATCGCCAACCTCCAGCCGGAGCGCTGGGGCAGCATGCTGGCCGCGGGAATCTTCCTGAAGGAGTTCGTGCCCGACGGTGTCAAGTGGGCGCACATCGACATGGCCGGACCCGCCTTCAACAAGGGCGAGCCGCACGGTTACACCCCCAAGGGCGGGACCGGCGCCATCACCCGGACCCTCATCGGACTCGCAGAGCGGCACGCGAGCGCCTGAAACAAATGAAAAGATGACGGCATCACGATCCCGACAAGGAGCCTTCCTGTGGCCTACGACATCGTCGTCCTAGGTGGCGGCAGCGGCGGTTACGCCTGCGCGCTCCGGGCGGCCGAGTTGGGCAAGTCGGTCGCCCTGATCGAACGAGACAAGATCGGCGGCACCTGCCTGCACCGGGGTTGCATCCCCACCAAGGCCCTCCTGCACTCCGCGGAGGTCGCCGACGAGACCCGCGAGAGCGAGTCCTTCGGCGTCAAGGCGCGCTTCGAGGGCATCGACGTGCCCGGCGTCCACGCCTTCAAAGACAAGATCGTCACGCGTGCCTGGAAGGGCGTGCAGGGCCTGCTGAAGTCGGCCGGTGTGACGGTCGTCGAGGGCGAAGGGCGCCTGGCCGGCGCCAACAGCGTCCAGGTCGGCTCCGAGGTCTACGAGGGCCGCGCCGTCGTACTCGCCACGGGGTCGGCGCCCAAGTCGCTGCCCGGTCTGCGGATCGACGGCGAGCGCGTCATCACGAGCGAGCACACACTGACGATGGAGCGCGTGCCGAGCTCGATCGTCGTGCTGGGCGGCGGCGTCATCGGCGTCGAGCTGGCCAGCGTCTACCGCTCGTTCGGCGCCGAGGTGACCATCGTCGAGGCGCTGCCGCACCTGCTGCCGGCCGAGGAGGAGTCCAGCTCCAAGCTGCTGGAGCGAGCCTTCCGCCGCCGCGGCATCAAGTACGAGCTCGGCGTCTTCTTCGACGGCGTCAAGACCACCGGCACCGGCGTGGTGGTGACGCTCGCCAACGGCAAGACCCTCGACGCCGAGCAACTGCTCGTGGCCGTCGGCCGCGGCGCCGTCTCGGCCGGCATGGGCTTCGAGGAGCAGGGCGTCCAGATCGAACGCGGCGCCGTCGTGGTCGACCAGCACTGCCAGACCTCCGTCCCCGGCGTCTACGCCATCGGCGACCTGATCGACACCCCGCAGCTGGCCCACGCGGGCTTCGCCGAGGGCATCCTGGTGGCCGAGCACATCGCCGGGCTCAACCCGCCGCCCATCGACTACGCGGGCGTGCCGCGGATCACCTACTCCGACCCCGAGGTCGCCTCCGTCGGCATCACCTCCAAGCAGGCCGCCGACCGGGGCATCGAGACCGTCGAGCAGGTCTACGACCTCGCGGGCAACCCCAAGAGCCAGATCCTCGGCACCTCCGGGGCGGTCAAGGTGATCGCCCAGAAGGACGGGCCGGTCGTGGGCGTCCACATGGTCGGGCGCCGCATCGGCGAACTCGTCACCGAAGCTCAGCTCATCTACAACTGGGAGGCGCTGCCAGCAGAGGTCGCCCAGCTCATCCACGCGCATCCCACCCAGTCAGAAGCCATGGGCGAGGCGATGCTGGCACTGGCCGGCAAGCCCCTGCACGTCCACAACTAAGAACTCGAGGAAGACATACCCATGCCGGTCTCCGTACAGATGCCCCAGCTCGGCGAGAGCGTCACCGAGGGCACGGTAACCCGTTGGCTGAAGAAGGAGGGCGAGCGCGTCGAGGCTGACGAGCCGCTCCTCGAAGTGTCGACCGACAAGGTCGACACCGAGATCCCGTCGCCGTCCGCGGGCGTCATCACCAAGATCGTCGTGGCTGAGGACGAGACCGTCGAGGTCGGGGCCGAGCTGGCGATCATCGACGAGAACGGCCAGGCGGGCGCCCCGGCGGCCCCGGCCGAGGAGGCCCCCGCGCCGCAGCCGGAGCCGGCCCCCGCCTCTTCGATCCCGCAGCCCGAGCCCGCCCCGGCCCCCGCCCAGGCGCCCGCCGCCCAGGCTCCGGCCGCTCCGGCTCCGGCCGCCCCGGCCGCTCCGGCCCCTGCTCCGGCGCAGCCCGCCGCTCCGGCGCCCGCGCAGGCCCAGGCTCCGCTGCCGTCGTCGGGTGAGAGCCCGTACGTGACGCCGCTGGTGCGCAAGCTGGCCAACGAGCACGGCGTCGACCTGGAGGCGATCTCGGGCACCGGTGTGGGTGGCCGCATCCGCAAGCAGGACGTGCTGGAGGCCGCCAAGTCCCAGCGCGAGGCCGCCGCCCCCGCTCCCGCCGCACCGGCGCAGCCCGCGGCTCCCGCCGCTGCCGCCCCGGCCGCTGCCGCCGCTCCGGCCGCGCAGGCTCCGGCTCCGGTCAGCGCCTCGCCCGAGCCGGTCGAGGTGGACACGACGCTGCGGGGCCGTACCGAGAAGATGACGCGGTTGCGTCAGACGATCGCCAAGCGCATGGTGGAGTCGCTGCAGACGGCGGCGCAGCTCACCTCGGTCGTCGAGGTGGACGTCACGAAGATCGCCCGCCTGCGGGCCAAGGCGAAGGACGACTTCCTGCGCCGCGAGGGCGTGAAGCTGACCTTCACCCCGTTCTTCGCGATGGCCACGGTCGAGGCGCTCAAGCAGCACCCGAAGCTCAACGCCACGATCAACAACGAGACCAACGAGGTGACCTACTTCGACGTCGAGAACCTCGGCGTCGCGGTGGACACCGAGCGCGGCCTGCTGGCCGCCGTCGTCAAGAACGCCGGCGACCTCAACCTGGCCGGGCTGGCCCGCAAGGTCACCGACCTCGCCGAGCGCACCCGCAACAACCAGGTGACGCCCGACGAGATCACCGGCGGCACCTTCACGCTCACGAACACCGGCAGCCGCGGCGCCCTGTTCGACACGCCGATCCTCAACCAGCCGCAGGTCGGCATGCTGGGCACCGGCGCGGTCGTCAAGCGTCCCGTGGTGGTGGACACGCCTGAGGGCGAGGTCATCGCGGTGCGTTCGATGGTGTACCTGGCGCTCACCTACGACCACCGCCTGGTCGACGGCGCGGACGCGGCCCGCTTCCTGACGACGATCAAGCGTCGCCTCGAAGAAGGCCGCTTCGAGGCCCAGCTGGGCCTGGCCTAGTTTTTCGCCCCCAGGGCCGTCCGACGGATCGTCGGACGGCCCTGTGCGTTTTCTCAGTGCGGTCCTTTCCGGCGGCCTATCGGTTACGGCAGGCCAAGCGGGCCACCGACCGCCGCCGTGGGCGGGCGGCCTCTTCCGAGCGGCCGGCAGCCGGACGAGGTTCCCGCCGCCACAAGGCACGATGGGGCCGGGCACCATGGCCCGGCTCAGCACCGCACAAGGGCGCCGAGCCCCGCCGTCCGCCCCGCGCGCCATGGCCTGTGTGCCGTGTGATCGGAGGGCAGGGCGTGGTTGTTGTTTGGGGTGCGTGTCTCGGTTTCCCCGGGGTTGCCTGACCGGCTTGCTGGGTGGGTGGAGCGTAGGGTGGGGGCATGGTGATCACCGTGACCGGGGGTTCTGGGCTGCTTGGGCCGGCGTTGATGGCGGCGCTTCGGGAGCGTGGGCACGAGGTGCGGCAGCTGGTGCGGCGGCCGGTGCGGGCCGATCATGAGTCCTTCTGGGATCCGGGTGCGGGGGTTGTTGATCCGGGTGTGCTTGAAGGGGTTGCCGCGGTTGTGCACCTGGCCGGGGCTTCGATCGCCGGGAAGCGGTGGAGCGGGCCGTACAAGAGGCTGCTGGTGGAGAGCCGGGTTCGTAGCACGGCCACGCTCGTCGATGCGATCGGAAGGCTCTCGGCGCCGCCCGAGGTGCTGGTGTCCGCCTCCGGGGTGGACTTCTACGGGGATACCGGGGATCGGGTCATCGATGAGGGTGCGCCGCTCGGGCGTGGGTTCCTTGCCCGGCTGTGTGAGGTCTGGGAAGGGACGGCCCGGGACGCGCCGGTGCGGAACGTGCAGCTTCGGACGGGGCTGGTGCTGAGCGGGAAGGGCGGGGCGCTCGGGCCGATGCTGCCGATCTTCCGGATGGGGCTCGGGGCGCCGCTGGGCTCGGGGCGGCAGTACTGGTCGTGGATTGCCGTGGAGGATTGGGTAGGTTCCGTGCTCCATGTCCTGGAAAATCGGGAAATCTCAGGACCGGTGAATCTTGTGGGGCCTTCTCCCCTGACCAACGCGGAATTCACGAAAACTCTCGGGCGGGCGCTTCGGCGGCCGACCATGCCGATCGGGGTGCCGGGGTTCGCGCTGGAGCTGGGGCTGGGCGAATTCGCCAAGGAAGCGCTGCTCCCGAGCCATCGCATCGTGCCGAAGAAGCTGGTGGACAGCGGCTACGGCTTCATCCATACGCGTCTCGATCAGGCACTGGCCGCCGTAATCTAGTCTGTCCGACACGATGTGGGGGAGCACAGTCATGACCAGAACCGGCCAGTCACACATCCTTGCCATCGGTGGTGGATCGTTCCGCCCGACGCGGCGCCACGGCTTTCTCCAAGCCAGCCCGCTGCTGCGCTACGGACTCGACCTCACCGGGCAGGACCGTCCCAAGCTGGGTCTCCTCGCCACGGCGATGGGCGATGACGCCGACTGGTTGCTGAAGATGTACGGCGCCTTCTCCCAGTGGGACGTCGAGGTGAGCCACCTGACGGTGTTCCCCATGCCCAATCTGGAGGATCCGCGGGCCTGGATGCTCGACCAGGACATGATCTACGTCAGCGGTGGCAGCGTGGCCAACCTGATGGCGTTGTGGCGGCTGCACGGCTACGACGAGATGCTGGAGGAGGCCTGGCAGTCCGGCGTGGTGCTGTCCGGGCAGAGCGCGGGCGCGCTGTGCTGGCACGTGGGCGGCAACAC
The DNA here is from genome assembly GCF_044457345.1 of Nonomuraea sp. NPDC050547. Lineage (NCBI taxonomy): Bacteria > Bacillati > Actinomycetota > Actinomycetes > Streptosporangiales > Streptosporangiaceae > Nonomuraea > Nonomuraea sp. NPDC050547. Next base: position 230,118 of record NZ_JBITGW010000001.1, on the reverse strand, counting down.
CGACTCGTTCGGCCCCGACCTGCACGTATGGGCGGAGGGCATGGGCCTGCTCCCCTACTCGTGCGGCGTGCACTACAACTCCGAGCCGCAGCGCCGCGAGATGCTGCAGGCCTCGGTGGCGGGCGGCGAGCTGCCCGGCGGGTACGCCGCCGACGAGGGCGTCGGCCTGCATTACGTGGGCACCGAGTTCATCCAGGCGGTCACCGTCGACCCCAGGGGCTACGCCTACCGCCTGGAGCACGACGGCGACGCCGGCGTGAAGGAGTTCAGGATCGAGCCCCGGCTGCTGACGTCCTGAATTACCCTTCATAGGTGAGGGAACGGCACAATGGACACATGCGCCACGCCTTGGCCATTGTGCGGCTCGGTGTCGATGTCCCCTACGAGCAGGCCTGGAACCTCCAGCGCTGGGTGCACGAGAAGCATCTCGCCGGAGAGCTGGGCGACACCGCCCTGATCCTGGAGCACGCGCCCGTCTACACCGCGGGCAAGCGCACCGCCCCGCACCAGCGCCCCGCCGACGGCACCCCGGTCATCGACGTCGACCGGGGTGGCCGGATCACCTGGCATGGGCCCGGCCAGCTGGTCGGGTACCCGATCGTGGCGGTCTCCGACGTCAGCGACTACGTGCGCCGCCTCGAAGAGGCCATGGTGCTGGTCTGCGCCGACTTCGGGGTCAGCGCGCGGCGCGTACCGCGCAGGGGCGGGGTGTGGGCGGTCGGGGACGCCGCCCTGGGCCTGCCGGACCGCATGCTGGGCGCGGTCGGCATCCGGGTGACGCGCGGGGTGGCGATGCACGGCTTCGCCCTCAACTGCGCCAACGACCCGCGCTGGTTCAACCGCATCGACCCGTGCGGCATCCCGGGCGCCGGCGTCTCCACCCTCTCCGCCGAGACCGGCCGCCGCATCGTGGTCGAGGAGGTCATGCCGATCATGGAGAAGCGGCTGGCGGACGTGCTCGGCCTCGAGTCCTACGACGTCCACGAAGAAGACCTCCTCCGCCACCGCTGACCCACCCCGCCCGGCCCGGACGGGATGTGCCCGACCGGCCAGGACGGGAGTGTGCCTGGCCCGGCCCGACGAGTCGACACGCCCGGATGGCCGAGCCAGGTGGGCCGGACCCGAACGGATGGGCCGCGAGTTCGGCCACCGAAGGGCGCAGGCCTGGCGGGAGGGACAGTGGGCCGAGCAATGGGGTCGAGGCCGACAAGCGGGCGACCGTGTCGGAGGTTGGCGCGCGGAAGAGCGGTGGAGCCGGGCGGGCGTGAGGCCGGCACCCGTGCAGCCGCACAGATGTGAGACGGCACAGGTGTGAGACGGCACAGGTGTGAGGCCGATGGCGAGTGAGGCAGGGGTTGGCGGAAGGCGGGGCCGGGGCTGGGGCGGTGGGTGGGATGGAGTGGGGCGAAGAGGCCGGGGTTGGGGAAATGTCGGGCTGGTAATCGAATCGGCATCCAATTGCGGTTGATTCCGGATGAGGCGTTTCTACGATCGGGCCTGTGAAGCGTCTTCTGGCTCTCGTGCTGTCGCTGATCGTCCACGCGCTGACCCTGGCCTTCATCCTGGCCGGTGGCGCGCTCATCGCGGTCAATCCCGGCGAGGTTCCCGCCTGGGTCGCCGGGGCTCTTCTGCTGGCGGTCGGGGTCATGCTGCGGCCGCGTCTCGGGCGGCTGGCCGCCGATGCCGAGGTGCTGGCGCGCTCGTCCGCCCCCGAGCTGTACGGCGCCGCCGCCCGCGTGGCCGGCGCGCTGGCCGTCAAGCCGCCGGCCACCGTGGCCATCATGGATCTGGGCGTCGACGCCACCTACACGCGGATCGGCCTGCGGCGTACCCCGGTGGTCGTCGTCGGGCTGCCGCTGTGGCTGGCGCTGACACCGAGGCAGCGGGTAACGCTCCTGGCCAGGGCCTACGCCGAGGGCAAGATCGGCGAGGGGCTCATCGTGGGTGAGGCGCTGTCCACGCTGGCGGAGTGGCGGATGGGGCTGGTCGGCGCGGCGCCGCTGAAGCAGCGCGAGGAGGCCAGGGTGGTCATGGACCGCGCCTCCCTGGGCGTGATGCACGCGCCCGGCGCCTCCTACGAGGCGGCGGGACTGCTCGGCCGGATCTTCGGGCGGGTGCTGGGCGGCCCGGTGCTGCTGGCCGAGTACGCGCTGACCCGCCTGGTACGCGCGGGCGACGGCCGTACCCGGGAGGAAAGGCGGGTGCTGACGGCCAGGGTGACGTCGGCGGAGGAGCTGGACGAGCTGGAAGGCCTCATGGCCAGCGGCCGCTATCTCGCGCCGATCCAGGCGGCGGCGCTGCGCGGGGAGAGCGTCTCGGCGATCAGGCAGGACGCGCTGACCAGGGCCAGGCTCTCCGACGACGGCGTGCTGACCTCGGCGCCGGGCTCGGAGCTGCTGGGGGCGCGGGAGTCCGGGCTGATCGACGAGGAGTTGCTGAAGCACTACACGCGGGCCATCCGCGGGTTCGGGCTGATCTCGTGATACTGGTCGGGTCATGGGATGTTCTCGAGGGGACGTAAGCTGGGTCCGTGACCGTTGCCCCTGAAGGCCGAAAGCTCCTCCGCTTGGAGGTGCGCAACGCCGAGACCCCCATCGAGCGCAAGCCCCCGTGGATCAAGACCAAGCTGAAGACGGGCCCCGAGTACACCGAGCTCAAATCGCTCGTGCGCCGGGAGGGCCTGCACACGGTCTGTGAAGAGGCGGGCTGTCCCAATATCTACGAGTGCTGGGAAGATCGCGAGGCGACCTTCCTCATCGGCGGCGACCAGTGCACCCGCCGGTGCGACTTCTGCCAGATCGACACGGGCAAGCCCAAGGAGTACGACAAGGACGAGCCGCGCAGGGTCGCCGAGTCGGTTCAGCAGATGGGCCTGCGCTACGCCACCGTGACCGGCGTCGCCCGTGACGACCTGCCCGACGGCGGCGCCTGGCTCTACGCCGAGACCGCCAGGCAGATCCACACGCTGCTGCCCGGCTGCGGCGTCGAGCTGCTGGTGCCCGACTTCAACGGCGACCGCGAGCAGCTGGAGGAGGTCTTCTCCAGCAAGCCGGAGGTGTTCGCGCACAACGTCGAGACCGTGCCGCGCATCTTCAAGCGGATCAGGCCGGCCTTCCGGTACGAGCGTTCGCTCGGCGTCATCACGATGGCCCGCGAGGCGGGGCTGGTGACCAAGTCCAACCTGATCCTGGGCATGGGCGAGGAGCGCGAGGAGATCGTGCAGGCGATGCGCGACCTCCACGAGGCGGGCACCGATCTGCTCACGATCACGCAGTACCTGCGGCCCACGCCGCGCCACCACCCGGTGGAGCGCTGGGTGAAGCCGGAGGAGTTCGTGGAGCTGCAGGCCGAGGCCGAGGCGATCGGCTTCGCCGGTGTGCTGTCCGGTCCGCTGGTCCGCTCGTCGTACCGGGCGGGCAAGCTCTACAAGCAGGCGATCGAGGCGCGGCAGAGCGCCTGATCCGGCTGACGGGAAACCGCATCCCTCACCGAGGGGTGCGGTTTTTTCAGGCCCTCTATGTAACGCAAAGGTCACAAACCTAGCTCTCGGTCGGTTTTCTGGTTAACACTGACGGGGTGGATTTCGACGAACTGATCAACAAGCTGGATCTCAGCACCAAGATCCGCCTGCTCACCGGGGCCGACATGTGGTCGCTGCCCGCGATCCCGGAGATCGGGCTCGACCGGCTCGTGATGAGCGACGGCCCGATCGGCGTACGCGGCGAGCAGTGGAGCGCCGTGGACCCGTCGATCGCCCTGCCCAGCCCCACCGCGCTGGCCGCCACGTGGGACGTCGGCCTGGTCAGGCAGGTCGGCCGGCTGCTCGCCCAGGAAGCCCGGCGCAAGGGCGTCCACGTGCTGCTGGCCCCCACCATCAACCTGCACCGCACGCCGCTCGGCGGACGGCACTTCGAGTGCTTCTCCGAGGACCCGTTCCTCACCGGGGAGGTCGGCGCGGCCTACGTCGAAGGCGTCCAGGACGGCGGGGTCGGCACCACGCCCAAGCACTTCGTGGCCAACGACTTCGAGACCGACCGCTTCACCGTCGACGTCAAGGTGACCGACAAGGTGCTGCGGGAGACGTACCTGGCGCCGTTCGAGCGGGTCGTGCGGGCGGGCGCGTGGGGTCTCATGAGCGCCTACAACTCGGTCAACGGCACGACCATGACCGAGCACTCCGACCTGGTCAACGGGGTGCTGAAGGACGAGTGGGGCTTCGACGGGTACGTGGTGTCCGACTGGACGGCGGTGCGCTCCACCGAGGCCGCCGCGCTCGGCGGCACCGACGTGGCCATGCCGGGACCGAACGGGCCGTGGGGCGAGAAGCTGGAGGCCGCGGTCCGCGAGGGGCGGGTGCCGGAGTCGGCCGTGGACGACCGCGTCCGCCGCATCCTGCGGCTGGCCCAGCGCACCGGCGCGCTTCACGGGGGCGCGGGCCGTACCGGCGGATCGGCGGTTTCGATCGACGGGGTGGCGCTCGCGCGTGAGGTGGCCGCGCGCTCGTTCACGCTGCTCAGGAACGAGGGCGGCGTGCTGCCGTTCGCGGGCGTGCGGACGCTCGCGCTCATCGGGTCGGCGGCCGACGAGGCGCGGATCATGGGCGGCGGCAGCGCCCAGGTCTTCCCCGACCGGATCGTCTCGCCGCTGCAGGGGCTGCGCGAGCGGGACGGCGTCGAGGTGCGGTACGCGCTCGGGACCGACCCGCGGCTGCGCTTCTCGCCGCTCAACGCCCCCGCCACCGCGCTCTTCCTGGACGGCGACGGCCAGGTGCTGACCGAGGCGGCGGTGCCGATCGCCGAGGCGCGCTGGGTGGGCCAGCCGCCCGCGGGCGTGGAGCTCGACCGGCTGGCCGCGGTGGAACTGCGCACCAGTTACACGGCGGACGTCGCCGGGGAGCACCAGTTCTCGGTCGCGGGCGTCGGCCGCTACACCTTCACGATCGACGGCGCGACCGTGTTCGACGACGCCATCGTCTTCGAGGGCGACGACCCGGCCGCCGGGCTGCTGCACGCGCCGGAGCGGCGCTTCACGCACGCGCTCGAGGCCGGGCAGACCGTCGAGCTGTCGCTGCGCCAGCACGAGGTGGCCAGCTTCAACGGGATGACGCTGATCCTGTTCACGATCGGGCACGCCAACCCGTCGGCCGGCGAGGACGAGCTGCTGGCCGAGGCGGCGCGGCTGGCCGCGGGGAGCGACGTGGCGGTGGTGGTGGCCTCGACCACGCTGGAGGTGGAGAGCGAGGGGTTCGACCGGGAGGACCTCAAGCTGCCCGGCCGCCAGGACGAGCTGATCGCCGCCGTGGCCGCGGCCAACCCGCGCACGGTGGTCGTGGTCAACGCCGGCTCCCCGGTCGAGATGCCGTGGGTCTCGGACGTGGCGGCGGTCCTGCTGACCTGGTTCCCCGGCCAGGAGGCCGGACCGGCGCTGGCCGACGTGCTGTTCGGCGACGCGGAGCCGGGCGGGCGGCTGCCCACGACCTGGCCGGTGTCGCTGGAGGACAGCCCGGTGGTCAACGTCACACCTCTGGACGGGGCGGTGCCGTACGACGAGGGGTCCTTCATCGGTTATCGGGGCTGGGAGAAGGCGGGGCGGACTCCGGCCTTCTGGTTCGGGCACGGCCTCGGGTACACGTCGTGGGCCTACAACGCCGTGGACGCCAACACCGAATCGGTCACGGTTTCCGTCACCAACACCGGTGAGCGGCGCGGGCGGGAGGTCGTGCAGGTGTACGTGGCTCCGGCCGGTCCCGGTGAGCGGCCGGCGCGCTGGCTGGCCGGGTTCGCTGTGGTAGAGGCGGAGCCCGGTGAGACCGTCGTGAGCACGGTGTTCCTGCCCGAGCGCACGTTCCAGGTGTGGGGCGGGGACGGCTGGACCACCGTGCCCGGCGCGTACACGGTCGAGGTGGGCGCCAGCGTCGCCGACCGGCGGCTGACGGCTGACATCAGCGTCTGAGACCGGTGAACAGGGGCGTGCCCGGTCCGGGCGCGCCCCTTTCCCGTGGTCACGTTTTCATCTCGGGGGGCTGGGCTTTGTATCCTTCAAAGCATGGCAACCGCAGAAGAGAAGCCGGGGCGTATCAAGCAGCTCCGCATGATCGCGCAGATCATCAAGCAGGCCAACCCCAAGGGGCTGCCGATCGTCTTTCTCTCGGCGGTCGCCACCCTGGCCGTGGCCGTGGTCATCGGCCTCGTCATCGACCAGCTGATCTATTCGATCATCCTCGGCATCATGCTGGCCTTCACCGTCGGCCTGGTGGTCTTCGGCCAGCTCGCCCAGCGCGCGCAGTACTCCATCCTGCACGGCCAGACCGGCGCCGCCGCGGCGGTCCTGCAGGGCATGCGCGGCAACTGGCAGGTCACCCCGGCCATCTCGGTCAACCGCGACCAGGACCTGATCCACATGGTCGTCGGCTTCCCCGGCGTCGTGCTGGTCTCGGAAGGTCCGGGCAACCGGGTGGCCAAGATGCTCACCGCCGAGAAGAAGCGCATCTCCCGCGTGGCGCTCGGCATCGAGATCTACGACCTCCAGTGCGGTGACGGCGAGGGCCAGATCCCGCTGGCCAAGCTGCAGCGGCACATCATGAAGCTGCCGCGCAACCTGAAGAAGCCCGCGGTCAACGAGGTCAAGGACCGGCTGCGTTCGCTGCCCAAGAACATGCCGCTGCCCAAGGGCCCGATGCCCAAGGGCGCGCGGGTCCCGCGCGGCCCCAAGATGCGCTAGTGCTGTCGCCGTCGTCGCGGGCCAACCGCTGGTGGTGGGACGGCAACGCCGACGAGTACCAGGTCGAGCACGGCCACTTCCTCGGTGACGCGCGGTTCGTGTGGTGCCCGGAGGGTCTCGACGAGGCCGAGGCCCGGTTGCTGGGCGAGGTGCGCGGGCGCGAGATCCTGGAGATCGGGTGCGGGGCCGCGCAGTGCGCGCGGTGGCTGGCCGGGCAGGGCGCCCGGGTGGCCGCCTTCGACATCTCCCACCGGCAGCTGCGCCATTCCCAGCGCATCGACCTGGAGACCGGGGTGACGGTTCCGGCCGTCCAGGCGGACGCCGAGGCGCTGCCGTTCCTCGACGCCCGGTTCGACCTGGTCTGCTCGGCTTTTGGGGCGCTGCCGTTCGTGGCCGATCCGGCGGCCGTCCTCCGTGAGGTGCGCCGGGTGCTGCGGCCGGGCGGGCGGTTCGTCTTCTCGGTGAGCCATCCGATCCGGTGGGCGTTTCCCGATGATCCCGGGCCGCGGGGGCTGACCTCCGACCGGTCCTACTTCGACCGCGCGCCGTACACCGAGACCGGCGAAGGCGGCGAGGTCACCTACGTCGAGCACCATCGCACGCTGGGTGACTGGATCGGGCTCGTGGCCGCGGCGGGACTGCGGATCGACGGGCTGGTCGAGCCCGAGTGGCCGCCGGGGCACGAGCGGGTGTGGGGTGGCTGGAGCCCGTTGCGCGGGCGCAACCTGCCCGGCACCGCGATCTTCAGCTGTAGCGCCTAGCCATGGCGCGGAAGACCGCCTTCGGCTCCCAGCGGGTGTCGTCGAGCATCCTGACCACGCCGTAGGAGCCGAGGTCGCCGGCGTTCTGGCGGGTGTAGCCGGCGAAGGTGAACCACAGCGCGGTGTCGACGCCCTCCCGCTCGAAGACGTCCATCAGGTCCTCGAGGTAGCGGACCTGCTCCTGCTCATCGGGTACGGCGTCCGCCGGCGGCTGCCAGGCCATGCCGCCGAGCAGACCGGCCCCCGTGTAGGCGCAGGTGCCGAACTCGGTCACCACGACGGGCTTGCCGTGGCGGGCGTGGGCGCGGATCTCCTCGGGAAAACTCTCCAGGTTGTACGCCGCGCGGTAGGCGTCGACGCCCACCAGGTCGAACGGCGTCCAGTCGATGGGCTCCCACGGCGCGCTGGCATAGGTGACCGGGCCGTCGAAGTGCTCGCGCACCGTCTGGGCGGCCTCCGCCAGGAAGGTGTTGAGCCGTTCGATGATCGGGCCGAGGTTCTCCCACCAGGCGGTCTCCGCGTCGGCCATCAGCTCCAGGCGCTCGGAGTAGGTGTCACCGGGCATGAAGCCCTGGCCGAAGGCGCTGGTCTCGCAGCCGGTCACCATGACCGTCCGGCCGTCGAGCGCCTGGGCGCGGCGGGCGCACTCGGCGTAGAGGTCGAGCATCTCGGCCGTGGACCGGTCGACGGGGAACGGCGCGAAGTAGACCTCCAGCCCGGCAGCGACGGCCTCCTCCGCCGCGACGCTCAGCCGCCCGGGGTCCCTGCCCGACACACGTACGGTCGAGCAGTGCAGGTCACCGGCGATGACCCGCATGTCGGCGCGGGCCGTCTCCCGGTCGAACACCGCTCGCGTGCCGGGCTCCGGCAGGAAGCCGGTGTCGTAGTTGATGCCCTTCTTCATGTCCCATGTCCCCTTTCCAGCAGGTCGAAGGCCCGATCCACGTCGGGACGCAGCGACTCCCCCGCCTCGCGCAGGCCCATGCCTCCGGCCAGGCGATCGAAGAAGGCCTCCTGCAGCAGCAGGATCGTCGCGGTGATCTGGGCCGCCATCAGGTCGGCGGTGAGGTCGTCGGCGGGCAGGTGCCAGGTGTCGCGCCCGCTCAGGACCATGGCCAGGGCGGCGCGCTGGCCGTACTGGATCTCCTGCATGGCGGCGGTCAGCGTGGGGCTCGCGATGATCACTTTCATCCTGGTCATGAGCTCCGGTATGTCCACCTCCGCCTCCAGGTGCTCGGCGAAGAGCAGGTAGTGCTCGCGCAGGGCGCGCAGGGGGGTCTGGCCACGTCTGCGGCAGCCGACGACGCCGGCGATGTCCTCTTCGACGCCGTCGAGTACCAGGGCCTCCTTGTTCGAGAAGTAGTTGAACAATGTCACCTTGGCCACGCCGGCCGCCTCCGCGATCTCGTTGACCGTGACGGCCTCGAAGCCTCGTTCGGCGAACAGGCGCAGGGCGGTGTCGCCGATGTGCTTGCGCCGCTGCGCCTTCTTCTCCTTGCTCACCCCGACCATGAGAGGAACGATAATGCGTACCGGGTTCAAAAGTAAACCCGGTACGGTTCTGTGCATCGGCCATTGACAACGTTGTCTTTTGGGTTTCTTCTGGTGACAACGTTGTCAGGGAGGCTCGTATGCGCAGAACGCATCTGGCGGTCGTGACGGCCGTCGCCGTGGCGGTGTTCGCGGGGTTATCCGGGGTGGCGGCGGCCGATCCACCGCCGTCACCGCTGCCGTCGGACGCCCCGTCCGCGGCCCCCACCCATCCGGCTCCGATCGAGGAGCGGCCCTCGGCCCCGCGGGCGGCGGGCCCGAGCCGGGTCGGCGCGGCGCCGCCCGGGGCGCTGTTCCACTCCTCCTTTGAAACGGGGCAACCCCAGCCCGACTGGGTCAACACGCCCGAGGAGGGCAGGCCGGCGGAAGGGGTCACCGGGAGCACCACGGGCGGGATTCCGGGCAACATCACCGACGAGATCGCCGAGGTGGCGGCCAGCGGCGAGTACTCCCAGGCGGGCGAGGTCAAGGAGAACCTGCTCGACGGGGACGTCAACACCAAGTGGCTCGTGTTCACCTCGACCGGCTGGGTCTCGGTCAGGCTGACCAAGCCGATCAAGGTCGTCCGCTACGCGCTGGCCAGCGCCAACGACGCGGCCGAGCGGGATCCGCGCGACTGGGCTCTGGAGGGATCCCAGGACGGGCGGAGCTGGACTGCCGTCGACACCCGTGCGGGCGAGGTGTTCGACGCACGGCTGAAGACGCGGGAGTTCGAGGTGGCGAACGCGGCGCCGTACCTGCACTATCGCTTGAACGTGACCCGCAACGGGTCCGGCGGGATCGTGCAGCTCGCCGAGCTGCAGTTGTCCGACGGGGACACGGCGCCGAAGCCGCCCTCGCCGATGCGCGGTGTGGTCGGGCCGGGCCCCGGCAGCGGGTTCGCGGCCAAGCTGCGCGCCGGGTACACGGGGCTGCAGGCCTTCCGGTACTCGGGCAGCACCACGCGTGAGCAGGGTGGGCGGGCCACGAACAAGGTGTTCGAGACCGACATCGAGGTGGCGGCCGACACCGAGCTGTCCTACAAGATCTTCCCCGAGTTCACGGGGGCGTCGACGGCCTATCCGAGCACCTTCGGGGCGGTGGATCTGGCCTTCGCCGACGGGACCTATCTGAGCGACCTCAAGGCGGCCGACCATCACGGGGTCACCCTGAGCCCGCGCGCCCAGGGGGTGTCCAAGACCCTGTACGCCGATCAGTGGAACCACAAGAAGGTACGCGTCGGGGACGTGGCCAAGGGCAAGCGGATCAAGCGCATCCTCGTGGGCTTCGACGCGCCGGCCGGGCCGCTGTCGTTCAAGGGATGGCTGGACGACGTCACGCTCGCCCCGGCCGACGACAGGAAGCCGGGCAGCGTGGCGGACTACGCGCTGACCACGCGGGGCACACACTCGACGGGCGGCTTCTCGCGGGGCAACAACTTCCCGGCCACGGCGGTGCCGCACGGGTTCAACTTCTGGACGCCGATGACGGGGTCGGGGTCGAACTCCTGGCTGTACGAGTACCACCGCAACGGCAACGCCGACAACGTGCCGACCATCCAGGCGTTCGCCGCCTCGCACCAGCCGAGCCCGTGGATGGGCGACCGGCAGTCGTTCCAGGTGATGCCGTCGCCGCTGGCCAGGCCGAACGCGGACCGGGTGGCCAGGGCGACGCCGTTCTCGCATGACAAGGAGACGGCGCGGCCGTACTACTACGGGGTGGATCTCCTGAACGGGATCCGCACGGAGATCGCGCCCGCCGACCACGCGGCGGTCTTCCGCTTCACCTTCCCGGGTGACGGCGGCAGCCTGATCTTCGACAACTACAACAACGACGGCGGGCTCACCGTCGGCGCCGACGGCGTGGTGAGCGGCTTCACGGACGCGCGCAGCGGACTGTCCGCCGGGGCGACGAGGATGTTCGTGTACGCCGTGTTCGACCAGCCCGTCACCGCCGGTGGCAAGCTGACCGGCGCGGGCCGCGACAACGTCACCGGCTACACCGCCTTCGGCGCCAAGCAGGTGACCATGCGCATCGCCACCTCGTTCATCAGCGTGGAGCAGGCGAGGCTGAACCTGGCCGAGGTCGCGGACGGGTTCGAGCCGGTGAAGGCGCGGGCCAAGCGGGCGTGGGAGGACAAGCTGGGCGTGATCGAGGTGGAGGGCGCCTCGCGGGACCAGCTCACCACGCTGTACTCCAACCTGTACCGGCTGTTCCTGTATCCGAACTCGGGCTTCGAGAACACGCCGCAGGGGCCGAGGTACGCCAGTCCGGTCTCGCCCCCGGCCGGGCAGAACACGCCCACGCAGACCGGGGCGAAGGTGGTGGACGGCAAGATCTACGTCAACAACGGGTTCTGGGACACCTACCGCACCACCTGGCCCGCGTACGCGCTGCTGTCGCCGCAGGCCGGGGAACTCGTGGACGGCTTCGTCCAGCAGTATCGCGACGGCGGCTGGATCGCGCGCTGGTCCTCGCCCGGCTACGCCGACCTGATGGTGGGCACCAGTTCGGACGTGGCCTTCGCGGACGCGTACACCAAGGGCGTGCGCGGGTTCGACGCCAAGGCCGCCTACACGGCGGCGCTGCGCAACGCGACCACGGTGCCGCCGAACGCCTCGGTGGGCCGCAAGGGCATGGCCACGTCGGTCTTCCGCGGGTACACGGCGCTCAACGAGGTCGGCGAGGGCCTGTCGTGGGCGGTGGACGGCTACATCAACGACTTCGGCATCGCCGAGATGGCCAAGGAACTGGCCAAGACCGCCACCGGCCCAGAGAAGACGAAATATCTCGATGAAGCCGAATATTTCGGCAATCGGGCGCTCAACTATCTGAACATGTGGGATCCCGCCACGGGCTTCTTCCAGGGCCGCGACTCCACCGGCAAGTGGCGCCATAGCAAGGCCACCTACGATCCCCGCGTCTGGGGCTTCGACTACACCGAGACCAACGGCTGGAACATGGCCTTCCACGCGCCGCAGGACGGCGTGGGACTGGCCGGCCTGTACGGCGGCCGCCCGGCCCTGGCCAAGAAGCTCGACGACTTCTTCACCACCCCGGAGACCGCCACCTTCCCCGGCTCGTACAACGGCGTCATCCACGAGATGCGCGAGGCCAGGGACGTGCGCATGGGCCAGTACGGCCACAGCAACCAGCCCAGCCACCACATTCCCTACATGTACAACTACGCCGGGCAGCCGTGGAAGACGCAGGCGAAGGTCCGCGAGGCCCTGTCCCGCCTGTACCTCGGCAGTGAGATCGGCCAGGGCTACGCCGGTGACGAGGACAACGGCGAGATGTCGGCCTGGTACCTGTTCGGCGCGCTCGGCTTCTACCCGCTCCAGATCGGCAGCCCGCACTACACCGTCGGCTCGCCTCTGTTCACCAAGGCCACGGTCCACCTGCCCTCGGGCCGCGACCTGGTGATCAACGCACCGGCCAACAGCGCGAAGAACGTCTACGTCCAAGAGCTCAAGGTCGACGGCAAGGCGTGGTCGTCGACCTCGCTGCCGCACGACGTGCTGGCCCGCGGCGCCGTACTGGACTTCGCGATGGGACCGGAGCCGTCGGCCTGGGGAGAGCCGCTGAACTCGATCACCCCGGACGGCGCGACGCCGCGCCCGCTGCGCGACATCCCCGTGAGCGGCGGCCCGGCCGCGCTGTCGGACGACACCTCGGCCACGACCGCGCAGCTGTCCGGCCCGGTCACGCTGCGCGCGGGCACCAGGGAGAAGGTCTCCTTCTACACGCTCACCTCGGCGCAGACGGGGCCGTCGTCGTGGACGCTGGAGGGCTCCCTGGACGGCACCACCTGGACGGTCGCCGACCGGCGGCAGAACGAGCCGTTCACGTGGTCCCGCCAGACCCGCCCCTTCAAGATCGCCAACCCGGGCCGTTACGCCCACTACCGCCTGACCGCCACGGGAACGCTGGCCGAGCTGGAACTCCTGGCCCGGCCCGACCCGGCCTGCACCCAGACCGTCGCCGGCACCCATCCCGGCCCGCTCACCGTGAACTCCGGCGTCACGTGCCTGGCCGCCGGGGCGAAGGTGACGGGGCCGGTGGTCGTCCGCGAGGGCGCCGGCCTGTACGCGCTGGACTCGGCCACGATCGGCGGCCCGCTCAGCGCGGCGGGCGCCGAGACGGTCGCGCTGCTCGGCACGTCGATCGGCGGCCCGCTCTCGGCCACCGGCGTGGCGGAACTGTCGCTGGAGGCGGTGACCATCGGCGGACCCGCGGCGCTGACCGGCAACACGGGCCCGCTGATCGCCGCCTCGGCTGTGCGGGGTCCGCTGACCTGCACGGGCAACCGGCCGGCCCCGACCGCCAACGGCCTGCCCAGCACCGTGGGTGGACCGGTCACCGGGCAGTGCCGTTCACTCTGACCCGTCAGGGCTCACCCGGCGAACGGTGTGGGCGGGACTCCCCCGCCCACACCGGTCACCGCCAGCAACGACCCGCCGTCGGGGGCTGCGGTGGTCACGTAGAGCGTGCCGCCGCCGAAGGCGCAGCTCGTGGGGCGGGCGCAGGGCGTCTCGACGACCGTGTCGAGCCGCCCTTCAGGCGTATAGCGGTGTACGGCGGCGCCGTCCCAGACCGCCACCCAGACACAGCCGTCCTCATCGACGGCCAGACCGTCGGGCAGCCCGCCCCGGACCCGCGCCACCACGCGCCTGCCGCTGATGCGGCCCTCGTGGACGTCGAAGGCGTCGAGGGTGCGGGCCGGGGTGTCGATGTAGTACATGGTGCGGTGGTCCGGGGCCCAGCCGAGGCCGTTGGAGCAGGTGACGCCGGCGAGCTCGGTGGTGGTACGGCCGTCGGGAGCCACCCGGTAGAGGGCGGCCGTGCCGGGGCGGTCGGTGCACATGGTGCCGATCCAGAAATGTCCCCACGGGTCCACGGCGCCGTCGTTGAACCGGGTGTCGTGCGGCAGCTCCCACCGCCCCAGCGGCACTCCCCCGGGCTCCAGGGTCAGCCGGTCGCCGCGGGCCACCACCAGGCCCCCGCCCCGTCGCGGGGCGATCGCCGTCACCATCCCGGCCCGAGGATCGCCACCCCGCCCTCCGGAGCCCCCGCCTCGCAACCCCGTGCCTGGGGCGCCCCGGCCGGGGAAGTCCGTGCCTTCCAGCAGATCGGGAGAGGAGGTTGCGCGGCCACGGGAGGGGGCCGAGCCGAGGGCGACGGAGCTCATGGAGCCGGGAGTCGTGGAGCCCCAAGGGGTGGCGAGGTTGGAGCTCGTGGAGTCGAGGGAGGTGGAGGTGGTCGTGCCGGGAGGGGTTGGGGGCGGGCGTCCGTGAGAGGGGGCGGGGGTGCGAGGGGTGGGGGTGGAAGGGGTGAGGGTGGAAGGGGTGGGGGTGTAGGTGTGGATCATGCCGCGGGGGAGGTCCACCCAGAGCAGGAGGCCGCGGCCCTCGTCCCATACCGGGCACTCCCCCAGCTCGGCCGTCCCCGGTACCACGACCTCCGCCCGGAGCCGCCTCACAACGAGTTGCGGTAGGGCGGCATGAAGCGTAGCCGCGGCATCTGGTCGGCCAGGACGCCGCCATCCACCACGAGGGTGGCGCCGGTGACGTAGCGGGCCTGTTCCGAGACCAGGTAGCGGACCGCCCCTGCCACGTCCTGCGGCGTGCCGTACCCGCCGTGAAGGGGGATGCGCTCCTCCCACGCCCCCTCGAACGCGGCGCGGTCGAGCGGGAAGTCGCCGTCGATGGGGGTGGCGATCATGCCGGGGGCGACCGCGTTGACGGTGATGCCGTGCGGGCCCAGTTCGGCGGCGAGCGACTTGGTGGTCAGCTCCAGCGCGGCCTTGGAGGCGTTGTAGTGGGCCAGTCCGGCCTCGGCCACGAGGCCGTTCTTGGAGGAGATGTTGACGATCCGCCCCCGGACGCCGTCGGCGATCATGTGCTCGGCCACCCGCTGCGCCAGGAAGAAGGGCGCCTCGCTGTTGACCCGCATGACCCTGCGCCACTCCGCCACGGTGATCTCGTTGAAGTGGCGCAGCGAGGCGATGCCCGCGTTGTTGACGAGGACGCCGATCGGGCCGTGCTCGCGCCGGACGCGGTCGACCAGTGCGGCGATGGCCTCGGTGTGGGCGAGGTCGAAGGCGTAGGAGGGCGGGGGTTCGGTGCCGGGCAGGTCGACGGACACCACACGGAGGCCGGCGGCGAGCAGGTCGGCGGCGATCGCCTGGCCCAGGCCGCGGGCGGCGCCGGTCACCACGGCCAGTTCGGCGCTCACGACAGGCCCAGCAGGTCGAGCGACGGGCGGTGGATGAGCTTCTCGATCTCCTCGCGGTCCAGTGGGGGCAGGCCGGGGATGCCGGGTACCGCGCCCACCGCGCGCAGGCCGTCCACGGAGGCGTTCACCGTGGTGAAGGGGTAGTCGCTGCCGAACAGCAGCTTGTCCCACACGCCGTAGTCCTGGACCAGCCGCAGGCTGTGCCACAGCTGGAAGGGCCGGTAGTGCAGGGCGGAGACGTCGGCGTAGACGTGGCGGTGTTTGCGGATGACCGCGATGCACTCCCCCTCGTACGGATGGCCCAGGTGGGCCAGGACCATCCGCAGCCCGGGATGGCGGATCGCGACCTCGTCCAGGTGGACGGGCAGCGCGTACCGCAGGGGCGCGGCCGAGACGAACGTGGTGCCGGTGTGCACGAGCAGGGGGAGCCCATGGGTCTCGGCGTAGGTGTAGAGGTCGTCCAGTTCCGGGTCGGCCGGGTCGAATCCGGCGTACATCGGCATGAGTTTGATGCCGCGCAGTCCCAGGTCCTGGTGGCCGTGGACGAGTTCGTCGCGCCAGCCGGGCTGGGTGGGGTCGAGCGCGAGGTAGCCGATGAGGCGGCCGGGGTGGGCCGCGGCGTAGGCGGCCACCTCGGCGTCGTCCACCCACAGGCCCGACCGGCGCGCCTTGCCGCCGACGACGATGGTCGTCGTGTCCTCGGGTGCGGTGGCCGCGTAGCCGGCCCAGCGCACGGTCAGGTCCACCTCTCCCCCGTGGGCCCTGGCCGACTCGGCCGCGAACGGGTCGCCCAGGTCGCCGGGGCAGGAGAACAGGTGCGAGTGGACGTCAACGATCACGCTTTTCCCAGCCTTCGGCGAACATGTTCCAGAAGCGGTGGGACGGCGGGTGCTCGGCGAAGACCTCGTCGACCAGTTCGATCCCGAGCCCCGGCCTCTCAGGAATGCTGATGTATCCGGACTCGACGGGCAGCGCGCCCCGCACCGCGTCGTGGACATGCGGGTCCACCATGCCGTCGAACGTCTCCAGGATCAGGAAGTTCGGCATCCCGAGCACCGCGTGCACGCTGACCGTGGTGCAGACCGGCGAGTTGGAGTTGTGCGGCGCGACCAGCATCGCGTGCACGTCCGCCTGCGCCGCCAGCTTCCTGACCTCGGTGAACCCACCGGCCATCGACAGGTCGGGCTGGATGATGTCCACCGCGCCGGTGGCGAACAGCCGCGCGTACTCGTAGCGGTTGTGGAAGTGCTCCCCGCCCGAGATCGGCATCGTGGCCCGCTGCCGCAGCTCGGGGTAGCGCTCGATGTGGGTCCAGGGCAGCGGCTCCTCGAACCAGCCGAGGTCGAACGGCTCCAGCTCCCGCACCAGCCGCTGGGCGGTGGGCATGGCGAAGCGCGCGTGCCCCTCCACGAACAGGTCGGCATCCGGTACGGCCGCGCGCACCGCGGCCACGATCTCCACCGACAGCCGCAGCTCCTGCCTGGACAGGGACCCCAGCCCGGCCCCGAACGGGTCGAACTTGAGCGCGGTGTAGCCACGCGCGGCGACCTCGCGGGCCTTGGCGGCGAACGTCTCGGGGTCGCGCTCGCCGGTGTACCAGCCGTTGGCGTACACCCGGACCCGCTCGCGGCAGGCGCCGCCGGTCAGCCGGTAGGCGGGGACGCCGAGCGCCTTGCCCATGATGTCGTAGAGCGCCTGGTCGATCCCGGAGACCACGATCCCGCCCACGTCGCCGCCGCGCAGGAAGTCGCCCTGGTACATGCGCAGCCAGATCTCCTCCACGTCGAAGGGATCGGCGCCGATCAGGTGGCGTTCGGCCATGGACTCGGCCAGCGAGCACGTCTCGCGGCCCCGGTAGGGGTGGGTGATCTCGCCGACGCCCGACAGTCCCTCGTCGGTGTGGACGCGCACGTAGGAGAAGTCCCGCCACGCCGTACCCAGGGAAAGGGTCTCCACGCGGCTGATGCGCCCGGCCGGTCCGGTGGGGCGGCTCTTGTCGACGGTCAGCATCAGCGGGTCCCGCCCATCGTGCTGGCGCCGCTGAGGTCGAGGTCGGCGCCGGTGGCGAGCTGGGCGCTGGCGGCCAGGGCGGCCGCCTCCAGCAGGTGGTCGACGTCGGCGTCGGTGTGGGCGTAGGAGACGTGGCTGCGCTTGAGGTTCAGCGGCAGCTCGAAGATGCCGTGTTCGAGCAGCCGGCGCCGGTAGCCGATGAACATGCTGGCATCATTGCGCAGCAGGTCGTCGTAGGTGCGGGCGGGTCCGTCCATGAAGTACTCGACGAAGACCGAGCCGTATCCGGTCACCAGTGAGGGGACGCCCAGCGAGGAGAAGATCCCGGAAAGGCCGGTGCGGATGCGCTCGCCCAGCCGGAAGACGTGCTCGTGCACCGGCTCGGACTGCAGCTTGCGCAGGGTGGCCAGCGCGGCGGCGACCACGGCCGGGTGGCCGTTGTAGGTGCCGGCGAAGAAGGCGGGCCCACCGGGCCGGGAGCTGAACAGGTCCATGAGGTCGGCGCGGCCGCCGATCGCGCCCACCGGGTAGCCGTTGGCGATGGCCTTGCCCATGGTGGTCAGGTCGGGTGTGATCCCGCTGATCGCCTGCCAGCCGCCGAGGTGGTGGCGGAAGCCGGTGATCACCTCGTCGAAGACCAGCACGCTGCCGGCCCGGGTGCACTCCTCGCGCAACGTCCGCAGGAACTCCTGCTCCGGAAGCAGGCAGCCGACGTTGTGCGGCACCGGCTCGACGATGACCGCGGCGATGTCGGCGCCGTGCTCGGCGAAGGCCTGCCGTACCGCCTCGGCGGAGTTGAACGGCAGCACGAGCGTCGCGTCGAGCACCTCGGGCAGGATCCCGGCGGAGATGGGGTCCTTGCCGCCCACGCGGTCGGGGGCGGAGATCACGTTGAGGCTGACCGCGTCGTGCCAGCCGTGGTAGCAGCCCTGGAACTTGACCACGAACCGCCGCCCGGTGGCCGCCCTGGCCACGCGCAGCGCGTGGAAGGTGGCCTCGCTGCCGGTGCTGGTCAGCAGCACCTGCTCGACGCTCGGGACGAGCTCGGTCAGCGCCTCGGCGAGCTCGACCTCGTCCTCGGTGACGCCCACCCCGCACAGGTCGACGGTACGGCCGGCCTCGGCGACGGCCGCCGAGACGTCGGGGTCGTTGTGACCGAGCAGGGGCGGGCCGAAGGCCGCGTGGTAGTCGACGTACTCCCGGCCGTCCCGGTCGCGGAAGCGGGCGCCACCGGCCTTGGCGATGACGAGGTCGCCGAGTCCCGGGACGTTGCGCTGCCCGCTGTTGACGCCGCCGGGGATGACCCGGCGGGCGCGCTCGGAAAGGACACGCTGATTCAAGATCTCTCCTCGAAGCGCGCACGTCGCGGCCCAGCCCGGCCGCGGCGAGCACTGACGATCCACCGCTGATGTGCATTTGCCGAACGCTGTTTGGCATAACCGAACAGCTTGGAAGGACCATAAACAGCCCAAGGCCTGGGTGTCAACGACGAACTCCGCTAAGCTGTTCGGTTGTGACGAACACTCCTGCTGAGGATTCGCGATATTGGGTGCGGAGCGTGGCCCGCGCCGCCGAGGTTCTGGAGGCCCTGAGCAAGAGCGACGGCGGCGTGAGCGTGACCGACCTGGCCGCCGCCTGCGGGCTGAGCAAGAGCGCCGCCTTCGCGACCCTGTACACGCTGCGCCAGTACGGCCTCGTGGCCGACGACGGCGAGGGCATGAACCGCCGCTACCGGCTCGGCATGGCGCTGGCCAGGCTCGGCTCCCGCGCCCAGGACCAGCTGAGCCTGCGCGACGTGGCCCGGCCCGCGCTGGTCGAGCTGACCCGGCAGACCGGGATGAACTCCCGCCTGGCGGTGCCCGACGAGGGTCAGGCGGTCGTCGTCGACCAGGTCAGCAACGGCGAGCGCATCCAGGTCGACCTGCGCATGGGCACCCGCGAACTGCCCCACTGCACCGGCCTGGGCAAGGCGCTGCTGGCCGAGATGGCCGACGAGGAGGTGACGGCGCTGGTCGGGCGGGTCGGCCTGCCGTACCGGACGGGGCACACGATCACCGACCTGCCGGTGCTGCTCGCGCACCTCAAGACGGTCAGGGAGCTCGGCTACGCGGTCGACGACGAGGAGGACGCCGACGGGATCTTCTGCATCGGCAGCGCGCTGCGCGACCACACCGGCGCCTGCGTCGGCGCGATCAGCATCACCTCGCTGAAGCGCGACCTGCCGGCCTGGCGTTATCAGGAGCTCGGCCGCCAGGTCAGGGCCACCGCCGAGCAGATCTCGGGGGAACTCGGCGCTTGACAGAACCCACGGACGCTGTCTAGCGTCCACGGCTAATCGTTTCGGGCGCATCACTGGCTCCCGCCGCCGCAGCCCCGGCGCCGGGAAGTACGGCCAGCAGCACCGCCGCCTGCACGCCTCAATGCGTGTCGCCCGGCCTTCCATCCCCTTTGAGGCCAGAACCATGAAACAGGTGGCCAGTGTCGCGCGCCTTCTCACGCTCGACGCTTCCAAGCTCGCCGATGGCACGGTGCTCCGTGTCGCCGGCTACCGCGCCGCGGGCGACGGCGGCGGCATGCTCGTCCGATGGGACGCGCGCTCGACCGCCAAGGCGAACGGCGGCACCGTCCTGGGCGCCGCCGGAAGGGGCCGCTGGCTCCAGATTCACGACGGATGCCTAGATTTCCGGAAATTTGGCATCTTCGACGCCAAAACCCCCGCAGACGCCGCACTCGACGCCATGGTCAACGACCCCGGCGTCAGCCGGATCGAAGCCCGCACCGACCTGAACTTCACCAAGCGCCACACCTTCCACCGCTCGGACCTCGTGCTCGACTTCGGCGGCCACCTGATGACCACCGACGGCATCGAGAAGAACTCCCATGACAACCCCTTCGGCGCCGTCCTGTTCTTCCAGGGCGAGCGCACGAAGACCACCCACGTCCACAAGCTCACCGCCGTCCTGCCCGATCTGTCCGACGTCTTCGAGGTGGGCGACTCGGCCGGCTTCGCGATCGGCCAGTGGTGGGCGGTCGAGGTGGACGCCCTGTCCGGGACGTACGAGCGTGAGCTCCAGCGCCTGGTACAGATCACGCGGATCGTGGACGGCTCCCACATCCGCGTGAACTACAAGAACGGCTGGGAGCTGGCTCCCGGCCGGTCGCTCACCTGGACGCGCGTAATACCGGTCGAACGCGTCCAGGTGAGCGGCCTCCGCTTCACCGGCGTCCCCGGCGGCGACCAGTACACCGGCTCCCACCCGCTGGCCTACGAGTACGCGGTCCACTGCGACGTCGCCGACGTCCAGGCCGAGGGCTCCTTCTGGCCGGTGATCATGCGCCGCTGGTGCACGTTCTTCCGTACCGAGCGGTGCGGGCTCAAGAACCCGCCCACGGTCATGTACGGCGGCGCCGGTTACCTCACCCAGCAGATCTACTGCCTCTACGGCCACGTGGCCGACTGCACGACCTCCAACGTCCGCCACCTCAACGACTTCACCGCCAGCGCGTACTGCACGGTCGAGAACTGCCACGGCGACGGCGACGACGAGGGCGGCAACCCCTTCACCACCCACGGCCAGTACGAGCACGACCTGGTCTTCACCGGCAACTCCGGCCTCATGGACCTGGCCAACAGCGGCGCCCTGTGGGGCACCAGCGCCAAGCGGATCACGGTCAGGAAGCACCTGTGCTCCTGGTTCGTGGCCGGAACCAAGATCACGGATCTGACGCTGGAGGACGTCAGGGTCATCCCCCGCTCGACGTTCGACCCGGCGGGAACGCTCCAGGTGAACGCCGACGGCGTCCAGATGCGCGGCTGCTCGGCGAAGACGTTCGCGATCGGCCAGCGCTCCAGCCGCTCCACCCGGCCCAACGTGATCGAGGGCTGCTCCTTCGAACTGCCCAAGGGCCAGGTGGTCGTGCAGACGCCGGTCACGAACGCGGTGCACTTCAAGGACTGCGCCTTCACCGGCCTCGACGGCGCGACCCTGCGCGGCTCCGGCCCGCTCACGTTCACGGACTGCGTCCTGGACGGCGCCGGCCCTCTCCTGCTGGGCTCGGCGAGCGTCACGGTCAGGGGCGGGCGCATCACCGGCACCCCGGTCCAGCTCACCGCCGTGCGCGACCAGATCCTCAGGCTTGAGGGCGTGGAACTGGACGGGTCCCCGCTGACCAGGGCGGACGGCCCCGGCGCCATCACCTGGGAACTGGCCGGCGTGCGCAGCCGCGCCGAGCGATCCCACCTGGAGCTGACCGGCGGCGAGAACCGCTACCGGGCCACCGGCTCCGCCTTCACCGGCGGCACGCTCGCCCTGACCGGGGCCGCCGAGGTCCTGCACACCGGCTGCGTCGAGGACGGCGTCGAGCGCCGGTTACCGCCGCCGGGCCCGCGCGTGCTGGTCAGCCACACCATCACGCTCTGAGCCGATCACCCCCACTCCCAGCAAGGAACCACCCATGGAACGTCGTGACATCCTGCGCGCCTCCGGCCTGGCCGCCGCGGGCACCCTCCTGCTCGCCCAGCCCGCGCTGGCCGATCCGGGCAAGAAGCCCAAGGAGGAGGTACGCGCTGCCGCCACCGTCGCCGAGCTGCTCGCCTTCGAGGCGGCGAAGCTGGCCGACGGCACCCTGGCCCAGGTCGCCGGCTACCGCTCCCCCGGCGACGGCGGCGGCATGCTGGCGCGCTGGGACGCGAACTCCACCGCCCCGGCCAACGGCGGCACCGTCCTGGGCGCCGCCGCGAAGGGCCGCTGGCTCCAAATTCACGACGGATGCCTAGATTTCCGGAAATTTGGCATCTTCGACGCCAAAACCCCCGCAGACGCCGCACTCGACGCCATGGTCAACGACCCCGGCGTCTCCCGGATCGAAGCCCACACCGACCTGAACTTCACCAAGCGCCACACCTTCCACCGCTCCGGCCTGGTGCTCGACTTCGGCGGCCACCTGATGACCACCGACGGCATCGAGAAGGCCGGCGCCGACGACCCCTTCGCCGCCGTGCTCCTGTTCCGCGGCAAGGTCACCGAGACCAAGGTCACCCACAAGCTCACCCAGGTCATGCCCGACCTGTCGGACGTCTTCGAGGTCGGCGACTCCGGCCGGTTCAAGGTCGGCCAGTGGTGGGCGGCCGAGGTCGACCAGGGCGCCGGCCGCTGGGAGAAGGAGCTGCAGAAGCTCGTCGAGGTCACGCAGATCGTCAGCCCCACGCAGATCCGGGTCAACTACAAGAACGGCTGGGAGCTGAAGGCCGGCCGGAGCGTCACCTGGACGCTGGTCGAGCCGGTCGCCCGGGTCCACGTCCGCAACCTGCGCTTCCGCGGCGTCGTTCCCGGCGACCAGTACACCGGCTCCCACCCCCTCGCCTACGAGTACGCCGTCCACTGCGACGTCGAGTCGATCCACGCCGAAGGCACGTTCTGGCCGGTGATCATGCGCCGCTGGGCCACGCACTTCCGTACCGACCGCTGCACGCTGAAGAACCCGGCCAGCGTCACGTGGGGCGGCGCCGGCTACCTCACCCAGCAGATCTACTGCCTGTACGGCCACGTCGCCGACTGCCACGTGGCCAACTCCCGCCATCTCAACGACTTCACCGCCAGCGCGTACTGCTACGTCGAGAACTGCCACGGCGACGGCGACGACCAGGGGCCCTTCGTCACCCACGGCCAGTACGAGCACGACCTCACCTACACCGGCAACTCCGGCCTGATGACCTTCGCCAACTCCGGCGCCGCCTGGGGCTCGGCGGCCAAGCGCATCACCGTGCGCAAGCACGTCTGCTCGTGGTTCGTGGCCCGCGTGAAGATCACCGATCTGACACTGGAGGACGTCCAGGTCATCGGCAAGCCCTCGCTCAGCGGCTCGGGCATGATCTGGGTCAACGCCGACGGCGTGCAGATGCGCGGCTGCTCGGCCAGCCACACGCTGATCGTCTCGCAGCAGTCGAAGCTGTCGGGCCGCCCCAACCTCATCGAGGGATGCACGTTCACGCTGCCCGCCAAGAGCGAGGTCGTGCAGGCCGGCGTCACCAGCCCGGTGCACCTCAGCCGCTCGGTCCTGCACGGCCTGGACGGCAACACGTTCAACGGCGCCCAGACGGTCTTCACCCACGTCGTCTTCAACGCCGCCCAGAACGCCGCGCCGCTGACCTTCGCCGGGTCGGCGACGCTGACCGGCTGCACGCTCAACGGCCTCGGCCTGCGCGCGGCGGGCAAGGCCGACCAGCGCCTGCGGCTCGACGGCGGCACGGACATCTCGGGCGGGGGCGAGGGCGGCGCGCTGCTCTCCCGCGCGGAGCCGGCCGGCCTCGTGTCCTGGGAGCTGTACGGCATGCGCAGCCGTACCACCGGAGCCCACGTCCTGCTGGAGGCGGGGCGCAACCGCTACACCGCGACCGGCAGCCAGTTCAGCGGCGGCAAGCTCACGATCAAGCAGTTCGAGCTGGTCCAGCACACCGGCAACGTCGAGGAGGCGGTGACCAGGGAGCTGCCGCCGGACGGCCCGAAGGTCCTCACTTCCGGAAATCTGGTGATCTAGGTGCGGAAAGTCACGCTGGCCATCGCCGGAGCGGGCAACAGGGGGCAGACCTACGCCTCCTGGATCGCCGCCCATCCCGACCGGGCCGAACTCATCGCGGTCGCCGACCCCGACCCGGCCAGGCGCCGCGCGATCGGCGCCCGGAGCCCCGGCATCCAGGAGTTCGGCGACTGGCGGGACCTGCTCGCGGACAGGGTGGCCGACGCGGTCATCCTGTCCACGCAGGACCGCATGCACGTCGAGCCCGCCATCGCGCTGGCCGGCGCCGGCTACGCGCTGCTCATGGAGAAGCCGCTGGCCCCCACCGAGGAGGAGTGCCGGCGCATCGTGCGGGCCGTGTCCGAGTCGGGGGTGCTGTTCGCGGTCTGCCACGTGCTGCGCTACACGCCCTACACCGAGCTGGTGAAGCGGGTCACCGGCAGTGGGGTGATCGGCGAGATCATGAGCGTCGAGCACCTGGAGCCGGTCGGCTGGTGGCACCACGCCCACTCCTACGTGCGCGGCCCCTGGCGCAGCGAACGGCTGGCCAGCCCGATGCTGCTCGCCAAGTCCTCGCACGACCTCGACTGGCTCACCTACGTCACCGGCCGCCGGATCCGGCGGGTCTCCAGCTTCGGCTCGCTCGGCCACTTCCGGCCGGAGCGGCGCCCGCCCGGGGCCGCCGACCGCTGCCTCGACTGCCCGATCGAGCCGGTCTGCCCCTACTCCGCGCCCAAGCTGTACCTCAACCGCGGCTACGACTGGCCGACCAGCGTGCTCGGCGGCACCGAGGCCGAGGTCATGGACGCCCTGCGCACCGGCCCGTACGGCAGGTGCGTCTACGCGAGCGACAACGACGTGGTCGACCACCAGGTGCTGGCCATGGAGCTGACCGGCGGGGCCACGGCCACGTTCACGATGACCGCCTTCACCGAGCAGACGCACCGGCAGACGAAGATCTTCGGCACCCATGGGCGGCTGATCGGCGACGGCGAGTCGGTGGAGGTCCTCGACTTCCGCGACAGCCGTACCACCCGGTGGGAAGGCGTGAGCAGCGGGTCGAACGCCGGCGACGGCCACGGCGGCGGCGACGCCGGCGTCATGGACGCCTTCGTGAGCGCGCTGGCCACCGGGGACCGCTCGTTCGTGCGCTCGGACCACACCGAGTCGCTCCACAGCCATCTCGCGGTCTTCGCCGCCGAGCGGGCCCGTCACACCGGCACGGTCGTCACCGTGCCCTATGCCTAAATGCCCGAATCCTAGAAGAGGAACGATCATGCGACCTCGCGCACTGGCAGCCGCGCTGCTCGCCGTCGGAACGCTCGCCGCCTGCGGCGGGTCCGGCGGCGACGGCAAGCAGGCCGTGACCATGTGGATCTACCCCATCATCGCCGACCAGGCCAAGCACCAGGCGTTCTGGGACGGGCAGATCAAGGCCTTCGAGTCGGCCAACCCGAACGTGGACGTCAAGGTGGAGATCTACCCGTGGGCCAAGCGGGACGAGGCGCTGTCCACGGCGATCGCCGGTAACAAGGCGCCCGACGTGGTCTACCTCATCCCCGACCAGCTGCCCAAGTACGTGAAGACGCTGGAGCCGGTCGACGCCTACCTCGCCGACAAGGCCGGCTACCGGCCCAACGCGCTCCAGGCGGTCACCGTCGACGGCAAGGCCATGGGCGCGCCCGTCCTCATGTCGGCCAACCCGCTGGTGTGCAACCAGAAGGCCTTCGACGCCGCCGGGATCAAGGACTTCCCCAAGACGTGGGAGGACGTGCTGCGCCTGGCCCCGCAGTTCAAGGCCAAGGGCGTGGACGTCACCAACTACTGGGCCGACCCGGCCGCGACGCTCAACCAGTCGTTCTACCCGCTGCTGTGGCAGGCCGGCGGCGACGTCTTCACCGCCGACGGCAAGGCCAGCGCGTTCGGCGGCCCCGAGGGCGTCAAGGCGCTGACCTTCCTCAAGCAGCTCGCCGACGGCGGCTTCGTGGAGAAGGACCTGCTGACGGGGCTGCCCAAGTTCGAGCAGACGCGCACCGCCCAGAACAAGGTGGCCTGCACCTGGCAGCAGCTGCCCGCCGACGTCGAGCCGTTCTGGGGCAAGGAGAACATCAAGGTGGTGCCGCCGCTGACCGGCGCCAAGCAGGTCGCCTACGGCACGGTCGGCTCGCTGAGCATGCTCAAGGCGAGCAAGAACAAGGAGGCGGCGGGCAAGTGGATCGCCTTCGCCACCGGGGCCGAGCCGAGCAAGGCGTTCAACCTGGCCTCGGGCTTCTTCTCGCCGCGCACCACGACCGGCGCCCTGTACGCCGCCGACCCGGTCCAGTCCGAGGTGGAGAAGACGCTCGACCTGACCACGGCCGGGCCGCTGCACGACAAGGCCCGTGACGTCATGGGCGTGCTGGCGCCGGAGATCCAGGCCGCGCTCATCGGCAAGAAGACGCCCGAGCAGGCGCTGGCCGACGCGACCAAGGCCGCCGACGCCCTGCTGGGCCGATGAGGTTCACGCTGCGCTGGGAGGCGCGGACCGGACTGCTGTTCGTCCTGCCGTGCCTCCTGCTCTTCCTGGCCTTCCGCTTCGGCCCGTCGATCGCGGGCGTGCTGCTCGGCTTCTTCGAGTTCGGCATCGGCGAGAGCCCGGCGTTCACCGGCCTGGACAACTTCCGCCGCATGGCCGGCGACCCGGTGTTCTGGGACTCGCTGCAGGTCACGCTGATCTACACCGTGCTCTACGTGCCCATCTCCATGGCCGCCTCGGTCGGCATGGCGCTGCTGGTGCGCCGTTCCTTCCGTGGCGCGCGCTTCTTCCGCTCGGTCTTCTTCCTGCCGGTCGTCACCAGCCTCGTGCTCGCCGGGACCGTCTTCACCTGGCTGTTCTCCTCCGAGGGCCCGATCACCAAGCTGACGGGCCTGTCCTGGCTGGCCTCGCCGACGCTGGTCCTGCCCGCGCTGGTGATCGTCTCGGTCTGGTCGAGATTCGGGTACGGCATGCTCATCGTCCTGGCCCGCCTGCAGGATCTCCCCCGCGAACTGGAGGAGGCGGCGCTGTCCGACGGAGCCTCGACCTGGCAGCGCTTCCGCCACATCGTCCTGCCCCAGCTGCGCCCGGCGCTGTTCTTCGTGGCCGTCATCGAGACGACGACCTCCTTCCAGGTCTTCGACCTCGTCTACGTGATGACCGGCGGCGGACCCGCGCACGGCAGCTTCACACTCGTGATGGCGCTGTACGAGCAGGGGTTCAAGAACTTCGAGTTCGGCTACGCCAGCGCGATCGGCGTCGCCCTGTTCGTCATGACCCTCGTGGTGGCGCTCATCCAGCGCCTGATCATCGGGAGGAGCAAGTGACCATGCAGGCCACGCGTCAGGCCACGCGGCCGCCCGCCGTACGCTCGAAACACCCGTCCTACAAGGCCCTGGAGCCCACGCGCGGCGGGAAGATCGCCAGGATCGTCCTGCTGGCGATCGCGACGCCGGTGACGCTCTTCCCCTTCTACGCGATGGTCGTGCTGTCGCTGAAGCCCGGAGCGGCCGTCACCTTCCCGCAGAGCATGTTGCCCTGGCCGGTCGACTTCAGCGCCTACGGCGAGGTACTCGGGGGGCGCGACCTGCTGAAGTGGACGTTCAACACGCTCGTCTACTCCGTGGTCAGCGTCGTGGCCGTGCTGCTGCTGGCCTCGCTGGCCGGGTACGCCTTCGCCAAGAAGCGTTTCCCGGGGCGCGAGCCCATGTTCTGGTCGTTCCTGGCGATGGTGATGGTGCCCTACCACGTCACGCTGATCCCGACGTTCGTCCTCATCGCGCAGCTCGGCGGCGTGGACACCTACTGGGGGCTGATCCTGCCGACGCTGGCCAACGCGCAGGCGGTGTTCCTGATGCGGCAGTTCATCATGGGGCTGCCGGACGAGCTGTTCGAGGCGGCGCGGCTCGACGGCGCCTCCGAGTGGCGGATCTTCACCAGGATCGTGCTGCCGCTGTGCAAGCCGATCCTGGCCACGCTGGGGGTCTTCGTCTTCCTGTGGCACTGGAACGACCTGCTGTGGCCGTTGATCGTGGGCGGCAGCGCGGACATGCGGACGCTGACGGTCGGCATCGCCTCGCTGCACCAGGAGAACGTGCCGCTCAGCGTGGTGCTGGCCGGGGCGACGGTGGCGTTCGTGCCGATCTTCGCCGCGTACCTGGTCGGGCAGCGCTACTTCACCGAAGGCGTCACGATGTCGGGGATCAAGGGCTGATGGGCGGACGGGTGGTGGTCGCGGTCCCGCCGGGGCTGCGGGAGCAGTTCTTCCCCGGCCCGGTCCCGCCGCCCGGGGCGGACGGGGAGCTGACGGCGGAGGCCGAGGTTCTGGTCACCTCGTGGGGCGTGCCGCCGCTGACACGTGAGGTGCTCGACCTGGCTCCCCGGCTACGGCTGGTCGCGCACACGGGCGCCTCGGTCAAGCCGTTCGTGACGGACGAGGTGTGGGCGCGCGGCATCCGGGTGACGCAGGCGGGCGCGGGCATGGCCAGGCCGGTCGCGGAGGTGGCGCTGGCCTTCACCCTCGCGCTGCTGCACCGGGTGCACCGCTTCGACCACGCGCTGCGCGGCGGCCTGCCGTGGGCGGTCGCCGAGCGGGCCCCGGCCAGGCACGAGATCGGCGGCTGCCCGATCGGCGTCATCGGCGCCTCGCGCACCGGCCGCGCCTACATCGAGCTGGTCAGCGCGCTCGGCGCCGAGGTGAAGGTGGCCGACCCCTTCCACCCGGGCGCCGTCGAGCTGGACGAGCTGCTGGCAGGGAGCCGCGTCGTCGCCGTGCACGCGCCCGCGCTGCCGGAGACCCGCCATCTGCTGGGCGCGCGCGAGCTGGCCCTGATGCCGGACGGCGCCATGCTGGTCAACACGGCCCGCTCCTGGCTGGTGGACGAGGCGGCGCTGCTGACCGAGCTGCGCTCCGGCCGCCTGGACGCCGCGCTCGACGTCTTCGACGAGGAGCCGCTGCCGGCCGGGCACCCCTTCCGCGCGCTGCCGAACGTGCTGCTGACCCCGCACCAGGCGGCCGCGACCGTCGAGGGCCGCCGGCGCCAGGGCGAGATCGTGGTCGCCGAGATCGCCCGGTTCCTGGCCGGGGAGCCTCTGGAGCACGAGGTCACCGCGGACATGCTGGCGAGGATGGGATGATCAGGACGGCCCGCCCCGGCGACCGCGACGCGCTCTACGCGCTGTGGGCGACGTGCTTCGACGCACAGCACCTCGTGCCGTTGTACGAGAGCGACCCCGGCCGCCACGAGCGCACCTTCGTCGTGCCCGGCCCCGGCGGCCTGCTGGCCGGCGTCTACTACCTGCCGCGCCCGATCCGCGACGGCCGCGGCGGGGTGCTCCGCGTGGGCGGCCTCGCCAACGTCGCCACCCGCCCCGACGCCCGTGGGCAGGGCCACGTCCGCCGCCTGCTGGCGGCAGCGGCGGCCGCGATGGCCGCCGACGGCTGCGCCTGGTCGCTGCTGTTCACCGGCACCCCCGCCGTCTACTCCGGCTGGCGTTCCTTCGAGCTACCGCTGGTCAGCGGGCCGCTGGCCGTTCCCGGCCGGATCCGGGCGCCGTTGCGGGCCGCCGTTCCCGGGGAGCTGGCCGCCCTGCACGAGGCGCACAACCGCCGCCGTCCGCTGACCACCGTCCGCGATCCGGCGCACTGGCGGGTCAGGGTGCCCGTCTGGTACGGCGAGCTCCTCCGCACCGACGACGCCTACGCCGCCGTGCGCTGGCACGCCGACGAGCTGGAGATCCTCGAGGTCGCCGGGGACCTGGAGACGCTGCTGCCCGCGCTGGCCGGTGCGGCCCTGCGGCGCGGGATCCTGCGGGCGCGGGCGCGGCTCGCGTGGGACGATCCGGCGGTGCCGTACCTGCTGGCGAGTGTGCGGCGCGGCAGCGACCGGACGGGGATGGCCCGCGCGCTGCTTGCCGACCCTGACCCGGTCGTGCGGGCGCCGGGCGCGGCCCACTGGCCCGCCGACTACTTCTGAGCTACATGGTGACGGTGATCGTGTTGGACGCGCGGTCGTGCATGCCGCGGTTGTCGCGGTCGTAGATCACCGCGGGCACCGCCAGGCAGAGCAGCACGGTCCGCACGAACACCGGCAGCAGCCTCGGGATGCCGCCGTCCATGGCGACGACCTTGATCTTCATCAGCCGGTGCCCGAACGTCTGGCCCAGGAAGGCCACCAGCAGCAGGTACTGCAGGGCGAAGATGAGCACCGGCGCCCACGGCGACCCGGTGGGGCTGATGCCCAGGATGAGCTGCGCGATCGCCCAGGTGCAGATCATCCAGTCGATGACCAGCGCCGCGATCCGCCGCCCCCACCCGGCCACCGACCCGCTGCCCCGCTCCGGCAGTCCCAGCCGCTGACCCGGGTACCCGAGGTCGACCCCGGCGGCGCGCACGCCGCCGAGCCAGGTCTGCGTCCAGCGCGGCTGCTTCTCACTCATGCCCACCACGGTATCCGGCGGGGGCGCCGGTCGCGATTGTGACCCAATCGCGCTTCTGCCTGGGCGTTTCCGCACGCATGATGTCTCCTCATGGACGACCTCGACGCACGCTTCCAGGAGCTGGTGTCCCAGATCGGGGAGGACGAACAGCGCAGGATGCGCGAGGCCGCCGCCAAGGCCGCGCGCCGGGCCGCGCCGCCCTCGTCCCGGCGGCCGTCCTCACGCGCGCGGCGGTGGGCGCTGGCCGTCGTCCTGGTCCTGGCCGTGCTGGTCGCCGCGGCGAGCGTGCTGGCCTTCCGCCCCGAGTTGCTGACGCCCGAGCCCGCCGTGCGGCGGATCCAGCCCGCGCCGACGAGCACGCCGGAGCCGCCCGCGCCCGCCGACCCCTTCGAGGGCTCGCCCGCCGCCGGATACGCCTCGGGAGCGGCGGGTTTCGAGCTGCCCGCGCCCAAGGCGATCGGCGGGCTGTCGGCGAAAGAGGCGGGCAAGGGGCTGGCGCGGGTGCGCGACCTGCTGACCGCCGCCTACCTCGACCCCGCGACACTCATGGGCGGCGAGCCCAGGGCCTTCGCCGCCCTGGCCGACGCCGAGCAGCGTAGGAAGGTCACCCGGGCCTGGGTCAACAGCTTCGCGCCCGGCACCACCGAACTGGCCACCGACGTCATCAAGGTCCGCGGCGAGGCCACGCTCTCCCGCTACCGCGAGGGCGCCCGTGTGAAGGTCACCTACCTGGTCGTCTACGCCGTCCAGCCACCGGGCCACCCCGACCAGGTGGTCCGGCTGGTGACGCACGCGCGGGGCTCGTTCGACATCTTCGAGTCTGCGGGCAAGGTCCGCGTGTGGGTCGAGAGCCTGGGCGCCGGCGCCACCCCGGTGCGTTGCGACACCGACGACTACATCCACCCGCAGTTCCCCGTGTCCGACCCGGGCCAGGTACGTGGCACCGGCGCGCCGAGCGACCCCTATGACCTGCATCAGCCCCAGGGCGACGGATGCACGGCCTCGTCGGCCACGTGAGGCCCCTTAACACCGGCGAAACAAACGAGACACGGCGTGGAAATCGCCTCGCCCTAACGTCGGGCTGATACCCGTCCCCAGGGAGGTTCGAGAGTGTTCAACTCCGCCGACGACGTCCTGAAGTTCATCCGGGACGAAGGGGTGCAGTTCGTCGATGTCAGGTTCACCGACCTGCCGGGGACGACGCACCATTTCACCTTCCCGGTCGAGAACTTCGGCGCCAGCGTCTTCACCGACGGCCTCATGTTCGACGGCTCGTCGATCCGCGGGTTCCAGGCCATCCACGAGTCGGACATGCTGCTCCTGCCCGACCCGACGAGCGCGGTCGTGGACCCGTTCCGCCAGCACAAGACGCTCAACATCAACTTCTTCGTGCACGACCCGCTGACCGGCGAGGCCTACAGCCGCGACCCGCGTAACGTCGCCCGCAAGGCGGAGGAATATCTCAAGGGCACGGGCATCGCCGACACCGTCTTCTTCGGCCCCGAGGCGGAGTTCTACATCTTCGACGACGTCCGCTTCGAGACGAGCGCGAACGCCGGCTACTACTACATCGACTCCATCGAGGGCGCCTGGAACACCGGCAAGTCCACCGAAGGCGGCAACCTGGGCTACAAGCCGCGCTACAAGGGCGGCTACTTCCCCGTCCCGCCCATGGACCACTTCACCGACCTGCGCTCGGAGATGGTCCGCAACCTCATCGAGTGCGGCATCGACGTCGAGATGCAGCACCACGAGGTCGGCACCGCGGGCCAGGCCGAGATCGACTTCAGGTTCGGGACGCTGCTGAAGACCGCCGACAACCTGATGCTCTACAAGTACATCATCAAGAGCACCGCCCTGGAGTACGGCCACACGGTCACCTTCATGCCCAAGCCGATCTTCGGTGACAACGGCTCCGGCATGCACTGCCACCAGTCGCTGTGGAAGGACGGCTCCCCGCTCTTCTACGACGAGGTGGGCTACGCCGGCCTGTCCGACACCGCCCGCTACTACATCGGCGGCCTGCTCAAGCACGCCCCCTCGCTGCTGGCCTTCACCAATCCGACGGTGAACTCCTACCACCGCCTGGTGCCCGGCTACGAGGCCCCGGTCAACCTGGTCTACAGCCAGCGCAACCGCTCCGCGTGCGTCCGCATCCCGATCACCGGCTCCAACCCGAAGGCCAAGCGCATCGAGTTCCGGGTGCCCGACCCGTCGTGCAACCCGTACTTCGCCTTCGCCGCCATGCTGATGGCCGGCATCGACGGCATCCGCAACAAGATCGAGCCGCCGGAGCCGGTGGACAAGGACCTCTACGAGCTGCCTCCCGAGGAGGCGCGCAACATCCCGCAGGTCCCGGGCTCCTTGACCGACGTCCTGAACGCCCTGGAAGCCGACCACGACTACCTCCTGGAGGGCGGCGTCTTCACGCCCGACCTCATCGAGACGTGGATCGCCTACAAGCGCGAGAACGAGGTCGACCCGATCCGCCTGCGGCCCCACCCCCACGAGTTCGAGCTGTACTACGACGTGTAGGCGGCGGCCTGGGCCCGGCATCGACCTCGGTGCCGGGCCTTCGCCTGTTCAGGGCCCGGCCGGGTCGTGTGGCCGGGCGAGGGTGGCCAGGTGGGATCGGGCCTGTTCGGTCACCACGTGGCCGGGGCCGAGGACGCGTTCGCCGGTTTCCAGCAGTTCCGCGTACAGCGTGAGCGCGGTGGCGGGGGCGCCGGTCAAGGCCAGGAAGTCGGCGAACACCAGCTTGGTCTGCAGGGTGAAGACGTTGTCGGCGCCGAGTACGCGCTCGTATCCGGCGATGCAGGCGCGGTAGAGCTCCGTCGCGCGCCGGTCGTTTCCGGAGTTGCCCACCACCATCGCCAGGCCCCGCTGGGCCATCAGCGTGTCGGAGTCGTTCTCGCCCAGTGACCGGACGCAGTCGGCGCAGGTCGACTCCATGAGGGCGATCGCGCGTTCGTGCTGGTCGGCGTGGCTGACGGTCAGGGCGAGGAGGCCGCGGCGGGCCAGCGTGGTGCGGTGGCCGGAGCCCAGGACCCGGACGTGTTCGGCCACCGCCCGCTCCTGCAACGGCACCGCGTCGACCGGGTCGTAGTTCAGGCTGTAGACGTCGGCCAGGCCCGCGTAGGACTTGAGGGTGCCGCGGTGGTCGGGGCCCAGGACGCGGATGTAGTCGACGATGGTGCGCTCGTAGAGTTCCACCGCTCGTTCCGGCTGGCGTAGGTGGCTGTAGGAGAAGGCCAGGTCGGCCCTGGTGTTCAGGGTGATTTCGTGGTGGGGGCCGAAGACGCGCTCGAAGTCGGCCACGCACTGCTCGTAGAGTGCCACGGCGTCGGCGTTGCTGGAGTGGCGGGCCCGGTAGCCCACGGCCAGTTGCCTCAGGGCGGCCAGTACGGGAACCGGGCGCTCGCCCACATGGGCGTAGACCGCCTCTGTCTGAGTGACGAAGGACTCCCATTTGTCGCGGTCCACCCAGGTGTCCAGCGGGCGGTAGTCCTGGAGGAGTTCGGCGGCGCGGTCGAGGGCGTGGCCCGTGGCGCCGGGGTCGCGTTCCCTGAGCACGCGCTGCGTCACCCGGTGCACCACCACGGACAGGCGGTCCTGGCTCCAGGTCAGCAGCGACCTGCGCACGAGGGCGGCCAGGCGGTCCAGGGCGTCGTCGTCGATCGCCGGGTAGAGCAGGCAGCGCGGGACGCCGTCAGGGGACAGGACGGACAGGACGTTGAGGACGTCGGCCGCGCCGTCGATCTCGGCCTCCGCCGCCTCCACCGCGAGGGTCACGGCCTGCACGGCGCTGTCGGGATAGGCGTCGCTGTCGAAGCTGCGCAGGCTCCTGGCCAGCGGTACGCGGCGCAGCGTGGCCAGATACGCGGCGTAGGTGGAGCCGCGATCCTCGATCAGGGCCGCGGCCTGCGCCAGGGCGAGCGCCAGGTGGCCCAGTTCGCGGGCCAGGGCGGCGGCGCCGGCGGGGTCGTCCAGGCCGGTGGCCCGCTCCAGGAAGGCCACCGCCTCGCGCTCGGTGAACACGTCCACGGGCACCCGCGCGCCCAGCCGGTCGAACGCCCGGTCCCTGGTGGTGATCACCGTCTGCACGTTGCCGGTCGCGGGCACCCATCGGCGCAGCTCGCGTACGCTGGCCGCGTTGTCGAAGACCACGAGGCAGGGCTCGCGGGCGGCGGCCAGCCAGTCGCGGGCCTTCTCGGCGGCCTCGGCCGCGGAGTCGCCGGCGCCGCGCAGGCCCGCCCGATCGGCGAGACGGCCGAGCCCGGCGACGATCTGCTCATGCGTCTCGGCGTGGACCCAGGCGACGACGGCGAACGAGGCGCCCTGGCATTCGCGGGCGTACGCGGCGGCCATCGTGGTCTTGCCGACGCCCGGCGCCCCGCTCACCGAGCGGACCACGCTCACCCGGTCCTCGCCGCGCAGTCCGGACATGATGCCGGGACGCTCCTGGAAGGAGGCCGGGGGCTGGGGGATGTCCCCCACGACGAGCCGCCCGGCGGCAGCCGGAGGCGCCCCTACCTGAACGGTGTTGTGATCGCCTGGGATGACGATGGCGCGCTCGCCGACAGAGCCGGCGGCCACGGCCCGGTCGCCCGCCGCGTCCTGGGTCATAGTCCAGTATGTGCATTTCGGGGGTCCGTCGCAGGCGTGATCCGCCGATCGCATTGCGGGCCGTACGTGCCGGGGTGTATCAAGGCGCGGGGTGATCCATTGTGCTGTCTCTTTACGTTGATCTCGCGATCGGGCTGATCCTGTCGTTCCTGCTGCTGTCGTTGCTGGTCAGCGGCATCAACGAGGGCATCGTGCGGCTGCTGGCCATCCGCAGCAAGTTTCTGTGGGCCTACCTGCGCGACACCCTGGACGGGTCCTCCGGAGGCAGGGCGTGGCTGCCGGCCAAGATCCGCGACGTCTTCACGGCGCTGCCGTTCCTGCGCGACCCGCGGCCCAAGCACAGCGACCAGCCTGCGCCGGTGGAGTCCACGATGCCGGCCCACGAGTCGGCGGGCGACGACGCGATGACGAAGCTGCTGTACGAGCGGGTCCGCGAGATCGACCATCCCAAGACGGGCAAGACCAGCATCTCCAACATCCCGCCCGCCCGCTTCGCCGTGGCGCTGATGGAGCTGGCGGCCACCGACCCCAACGGCGTCGAAGGCTGGCTGGCCAAGCTCAAGGCGATGAAGAGCCCGCTGTACGGCCACCTCATGGGCGTCTGGGAAGGCGCCCAGCGCGACCTCGACCGCTTCAGGCAGGGCGTCGAGACCTGGTTCGACGGCGAGATGCAGCGCCTGTCGATGCTGTACAAGCGCTACGTGAAGTGGGTCATGGCCGCGCTCGGGCTGGCGGTGACGCTGCTGTTCAGCATGGACGGCCTGGAGTACGCCAAGACGCTGCTGCGCGACAACGCGCTGCGCGCCGGCGTGGCCGCGGTGGCCGCCGGTGACCCGGCCACCGTCAACGAGCTCAAGGCCAAGTGCACCGAGAACATCCAGCTGACCGACTGCCTCACCGAGACCCTCAGCTCGCCCGCGCTGGTCAAGATCTTCGACAACGCGATCATGAGCATCGCCATCCCGGCCGACGGCGACCCCAGCGTCCACTGGAACGGCGGCGTGTGGTGGGAACGCCTCACCACGCTCAGCCACTGGCCCGGTTACCTGCTGACCTACGTGGCGCTGCTGTTCGGGGCGCCGTTCTGGTGGGACCTGTTCCGCCGCGTCACCGGGCTCAAGGGCCGCCGATAAGATCGTCCTCACTCCCGGCAGTGAGGACGATCGTGATCGACGACTACGCCCGCGCGATGGGCCGCACCCCCGACGGCCTGCGTCTGGTGCGCGGCGAGCACGCCGACGTGGTGCTCGACGACGACGCCGGGCTGGCCTGGCGATTCCCCCGCTACGGCGCCCCGGTGGAGCCGCTCGCCGAGCGGATGCGCCTGGTGCGCGCCCACGGCCTGCCCGCTCCGGAGGTGGTGCTCGTGCGCGCCGGCTGCCTGGTGACCCGCCTGCTGCCGGGCGTGCCGCTGTCGGAGCTGACGCCCGTGGAGCCGGACGCGCTCGCCGCGCTCCTGGCGCGCCTGGCCGCCGTCCCGCACGACGGCGCCGCATCCTGGCGCGCGGAGTGGCGGACCCTCGCCACCGAGGTACGGCACCGCGTCGTCCCCCTGCTGTCCCCCGAGGCGGGCCGAAGGGCGCTGGCCGAGGTCACCGCGGCCGCCGAGACCGCCGCGAGCGCCCCGGCCGGGTTCGTCCACGGCGACCTGGGCGGCGCCAACGTCCTGATCGAGAACGGCCGGGTGAGCGGCGTCCTCGACTGGGACGAGGCGGGGCCCGGCGATCCGGCGGTCGACTTCGCGGCGCTGTCGGTCTCCTCGCCGGATCCGGTCAGGCGGCGGCTGGCCGTACGGTTTCCCGATCTCGCGGAACGGGCGCGCGCCTATGCCGCGACCTTCGCCCTCCAGGAGGCCGTGCACGGGCTCCTGCACGACGAGCGGGAGGCTGTGGAGGCGGGGCTTTCGTCCTATCGTTGACAGGATGGAGACCGAGCGACTGATCATGCGCCGCTGGCGCGAGGAGGACCGCGAGCCGTTCGCCGCCATGAACGCCGACCCGGAGGTGATGGAGCACTTCCCGGCCCGGCTGACGCGTGCGCAGAGCGACATGATGATCGACCGCATGGAGATGGGCTTCGCGCGCGACGGCTACGGGCTGTGGGCGCTCGAGGTGCGGGAGAGCGGGGAGTTCGTCGGCTTCACCGGGCTGATCTACTGGGACTTCCCCGCCCATTTCACCCCGGCCGTCGAGATCGGCTGGCGGCTGACCAGGTCCGCCTGGGGCCACGGGTACGCCACCGAAGCGGCCGGGGCGGCGCTGGCCCGCGGCTTCGGCGAGCTGAACCTGAAGGAGATCGTCTCGATGACCGCCGTGCGCAACGTCCGCTCCCGTGCCGTCATGGAACGCCTGGGCATGACCCGCGACCCGGCCGACGACTTCGACCACCCGAACGTTCCCGAGGGCAGCCCGCTCCGCCGTACCGTTCTTTACCGGCTGAGCCGTCCTTAGAGCGCGCCGTCCCCGAGGATCGTGTTGAACGCCGTCGTGGCCAGGTCACCCTTGGCGCCGCCGTAGTAGGCGAGCAGTTCCTGGCCGACCCAGTCGCCGGCGACGAGCTCGTCGGCCCGAGCGGTGTCGGCGCCGGGGAACAGCTGGGGCAGCAGGCGCGCGGCGTACACCAGGGCCAGCACCGCGGCGGTGCGGGGCGTGACCTCCGCGCCGCCGAGCCCCGCCTGGATCCGCTCCCGCACCTCCTGCTCGAAGGCCGGGTCGCCCTGCGGGTAGCGGGTGCTGGTGAAGACTCCGAAGCTCCTGCGCCGGTCGGCCCGCAGCGCTCCGGTCCTGGCCAGGCCCGCCAGGATCGGGGCCGGGTCCTGCTCGGCGTGCAGCCTGGCGAACCACGTGCGCGGCAGGAGCGTGGTCTCGACCTCGCCGAACCTGGCCAGCACCGCGTCGAGCGCCGCGTCGCCGGTCGGCGCGCCGTCCAGCAGCAGGACGCCGCCGTCCTCGTCGAGCTCGATCCGCTCCCTGAGCGCGAGCTCCGCCATCAGCGCCGCGACGAGGACGAGCTTGAGCCGCTCCTCCTTGACCAGCGGCTTGCCGTCCTCGTCCCCGTGTGCGAGGAGCACGAACTCCTCGGCGATGCTCAACGTCATGCCCCGAGTGTGCCTCCTGCCGCCGGGGCGGGTGCAGACTCCCCCGTCATCGATCCCGCCTGACAAACGTCATCCCGGCTCAGGAGCCGTAGAAGACGCGTTCCACCACCTGGCGGGCGCGGCGGGTGACCCGGCGGTAGTCGTCCAGGAGGTCCTCGGAGCCGTCCGGCGGGTAGCCGAGGGTGCGGGCGATGAGGCGGCGCTCCGGGGCTCCGGCCGGGAGGCTGTCGCCCGGACGGCCCTTGACGAGCATGATGGCGTCCCGGATGCGGGAGGCGGCCCGCCACGCCTCGCCCAGCACCGTCTCGTCGGCCGCGTCGAGCAGGCCCTCCTCCACCGCCGCGCGCAGCGTGCGCAACGTCCGGGTGGTACGCAGGGGCGGGTGCTCGTGGGCATGCTGGAGCTGGAGCAGCTGGGCCACCCACTCCACGTCGGACAGGCCGCCGCGGCCCAGCTTGGTGTGCAGGGCCGGGTCGGCTCCTCGGGGCAGGCGCTCGGCCTCCATCCTGGCCTTGAGCCGGCGGATCTCCCTGACCGCCTCCTCGCCGATGCCGCCCTTCGGGTAGCGCAGGCCGTCGGCCGCCGCCGTGAACTCCGCCCCCAGCCCGGCGTCCCCGGCCGAGAAGCGGGCGCGCAGCAGCGCCTGCGACTCCCAGGGCGAGGACCACCGGGCGTAGTAGGCGGCGTAGGAGGCGAGCGTACGCACCAGCGGGCCCTGCCTGCCCTCCGGCCGCAGGTCGGGGTCGATGAGCAGGGGCGGGTCCTGGGCGGGCAGCGCCAGCAGCCGGCGCAGCTCGTTGGCCACCGCGAACGCGGCCTCCGACGCCTCCCGTTCCGCCGCGCCCGTGAGCGGCGAGTGGACGAACATGACGTCGGCGTCGCTGGCGTAGGAGCACTCCATCCCGCCCAGCCGGCCCATCGCGATCACCGCGAAGCGGGTCGGCGGCGGGGCCCGGCGTTCCAGGGTGACCTTGGCCACGGCCGCGTCGAGCGCCGCCTGGATGGTGACGTCGTTGAGCTCCGACAGGGCCACGCCCACCTGTTCGATGTCGATCAGGCCGGAGATGTCGGCGACGGCCGTACGGAAGAGCTCCTTGCGGCGCAGCGCGCGCACGGCGGCCACGGCCGCTTCGGCGTCGTCGTGCCGGGAGACCGCCGCGGAGGCCTCGGCCAGCAGCGCGGCGGCGGGACGGGTGGCGAGCTCGTCGTCGGAGCCGAGCAGCGCGACGGCGTCGGGGGCGTTGGTGAGCAGGCCGGTCGCGTAGCGGCTGGTGCCCAGCACGCGGGCCATCCGCGCGGCCACGGCGGTCTCGTCGCGCAGCAGCCGCAGGTACCACGGCGTCGAGCCCAGCTTGTCGCTGACCTGGCGGAAGCCCAGCAGTCCGGCGTCGGGATCGGGGGTGCCGGCGAACCAGCCCAGCATCACCGGCAGCAGCGTGCGCTGGATGGCGGCGCGGCGGGAGACTCCGCTGGTCAGTGCGGCGATGTGGCGCAGGGCTCCGGCGGGGTCCACATACCCGAGCGCCTCCAGCCTGGCCGCCGCGGCCGACGGGGAAAGGCGCGCCTCCGACTCGGGCAGCCGGGCGACCGCCTGCAGCAGCGGCCGGTAGAACAGCTTCTCGTGCAGCCGCCTGGCCTCCATGGCGTGGCGGCGCCAGCGCGCGGTGAACTCGCCCACCGGGTTCACCTGCGTGCCGAGCGCGCGGCCGAGGCGGCGCAGGTCCTCGTCGGCGGTCGGCAGGACGTGGGTACGGCGCAGCCGGTGCAGTTGCAGCAGATGCTCGACCTGGCGCAGGAATGTGTAGGCCTCGGCCAGCTGGCGGGCGTCCTCGCGGCCGACGTACCCGCCTCGGGACAGCGCGGCCAGGGCGGGCAGCGTGGCCTTGCGACGCAGCAGCGGGTCGAGGCGGCCGTGGACGAGCTGCAGCAACTGCACCGCGAACTCGATGTCGCGCAGGCCGCCGGGCCCCAGCTTGATCTGCCGCTCGCCCTCCGCCCGCACGTGCCGCTCGACGCGGCGGCGCATCGCCTGGACGTCCTCGACGAAGTTCTCGCGGGTGGCGGCCGACCAGACCAGGTCGTTCACGGCGGCGACGTAGGAGGCGCCCAGCTCCAGGTCGCCGGCGATCGGGCGGGCCTTGAGCAGCGCCTGGAACTCCCACGTCTTGGCCCAGCGGCGGTAGTAGGCCAGGTGGCTGGCGAGCGTGCGTACCAGCGGGCCCGAGCGGCCCTCCGGGCGCAGGCCCGCGTCGACCTCCCACAGGGCGCCTTCTGAGGTGGCGGCCGAGCAGGCGCGCATCATCGCCTGGGCCAGGCGGGTGGCGGTGCGCAGCGCCTTGGTCTCGTCGGCGCCGTCGCGCGGCTCGGCCACGAAGATGACGTCGACGTCGCTGATGTAGTTGAGCTCGCGGGCGCCGCACTTGCCCATGCCGATGACGGCCAGCCGTACCGTGTCCAGGCCGTCGGGGGCCTCGGCGCGGGCGATCGCGAGCGCCGCCTCCAGCGCCGCGCCCGCCAGGTCGGACAGCTCCGCCGTCACCTCGGCCGGCGCGGCCTGACCGGTCAGGTCGCGCGCGGCCAGGTGGAGCAGGCGGCCGCGGTAGGCGACCCGCAGCGCCACCAGGGTGTCGGTCGCCGCGCTCGCGCGGGGCTCGGTCGCGGCGGGCTCGGCGCCGACCGCGCGCAGCAGCTCGGCGCGCGCTTCACCCGGCTCCGGTACGGCCAGCAGCCCCACCTGCCCGGGATGGCGCACCAGGTGTTCCCCGAGCGCCGCGCTCACCCCGAGGACGGCGAACAGGCGCTCGCGCAGCGGGCGGTCGGCGTGGAGGGCGGCCAGGACGGCGGGGTCGCGTTCGGCGAGCCGGGTGAGCGAGGTCAGCGCCAGGTCGGGATCGGCCACCCGCACCAGGTCGTCGAGCAGTTCTTCCACGACGGACGCGCCGGACGGGTCCGGGGTGAGGCCGGCGACCAGGCGGGCCGCGCGGGCGCCGTCGGCGAAGCCGAGCTTGGCCAGGCGGGCTGCGGTGGACTCGATCCTGGGCACCTCCCCATCTTGACAGGTGGCCTCGTGAAACGCTTAGAGTGAAACGCAACGGTGCGTTGTGTTTTGTCGGGAGGGCGATGATGGGGCAGGTTCCGAAGACCGTGACGTGGGGGCTGCTGGCGGCGTGGGCGGTGCACGACGCCGAGGAGCTGGCGACGATGGCCGGGTGGGTGCGCGACAACCGGGAGCGGCTGGAGGAGCGGTTCCCGCAGGTGCCGTGGGAGCGGCTGGAGATGTCGCAGCGGCAGGTGAACGTGGCGATCGGGCTCATGGCCGGGGTGATCGCCGGCGCCGCGGCCGACGGGGCGCGTACGGGTGGGCGCAGCCCGCTGTTCCAGACGGTGCTGGCCGGGTTCGGGCTGCACGGGCTGGTGCACCTGGCCCAGGCCGCGATCACCCGCGGCTACACGCCGGGGCTGGTGACCTCACCGCTGGTGGTGCTGCCGTTCTCCGTGTGGGCGTGGCGGCGGTTGAAGGCCGAGGGGGTTGCGGTGCGCGGGAGCACGGCGGGGCTGCTGTACTTTCCCGTGGTGCTGGGCGGGGTCCACGCGCTGGCCCACCTGCTCACCCGGCCGCGGAAGCCCCGGGAGAACGACCGCTGGTTCTGACGACGGCGGCGAAGGCCTCGGCGACCGGCCGCCAGGTCGCGACCAGGGCCGCGTCGGCGGCCTTCACCTCGGCCGCCAGCTTCTGGTCCTGCCCGGAGGCGGCGATCCAGCGGTCGAAGATCTCGGGGGTGACCTCGGGGTGGAACTGCACCGCCCACGCGCTCGTCCCCAGCCGGTAGGCCTGGTGGGGGTAGCGCTCGCCGGTCATGAGCGGCGTCGCGCCCTCCGGCAGGGTGGTCATGGCGTCCCTGTGGAACTGCGCGGCGGGGACCGTTCCCGCCAGGCCGGAGCCGGACAGAAGGGGGTCGGCGACGGGGAGCAGGGTCACCCGGCAGGCGCCGACCTCCAGGCCGGCGGCGCCGCGTTCGACCGTTCCGCCGCAGGCCAGCGTCATGAGCTGGGCGCCCAGGCAGATGCCGAGCACCGGGGTCTCCTCGGCGACCGAGCGGCGGATCAGGTCGCGGGTGGCGGGCAGCCAGGGGTAGGCCTCGTCCTCCCAGGCGGCCATCTCGCCGCCGAGCACGATGAGGCCGCCGGCGGCGCGGGCGGGGATCGGGTCACCGAGGTAGGGGCGGACGATGTCACAGGGCAGGCCGAGCCAGGCGGCGAAGTACCCGAGGGGCGCGTCGGCCTCGTGTTCGATGACAGTGATCCGCATATGGCGTAATTTACCGGCAACTTTCCCCAGATCAGACGCATCCAAGTGGCCATGGGGAAGTTGATCGACGGGGACCCGCAGCGGCTCGGCTCGTACTGGCTGGCGGGGCGGCTGGGCGCGGGCGGGCAGGGCGTCGTCTACGAGGGGTACGGCGAGGACGGCCGCCGGGTCGCGGTCAAGGTGCTGCACGGCGACCAGACCGCCCAGCTAGTCAGGGAGGCGGAGGCGGCCCAGCGGGTGGCGTCCTTCTGCATCGCCGAGGTGGTCGGGGCCGATCTGGAGGGGCCGCGGCCGTACATCGTGAGTGAGTACGTCGAGGGGCCGAGCCTGCGGGCGGCGGTCGCCGGCGGGCGCCGGTTCGCGGGCGGGGACCTGCACCGGCTGGCCACGGCGATCGCCACCGCGCTGACCGCGATCCACGACGCCGGGGTGGTGCACCGCGACCTCAAGCCGGACAACGTGCTGCTCGGGCCCGACGGGCCCCGGCTGATCGACTTCGGCATCGCCAGGACCGCCGAGATGTCGCTCACGACGACGGGGCTGGTGACCGGGACGCCCGCCTACATGGCGCCCGAGGTGTTCACGGGGCAGCGGGCGGGGGCGCCGGCGGACGTGTTCGCCTGGGCCGGCGTGCTCGTCTTCGCCGCCACCGGCGCCGACCCGTACGAGGCCGACAGCCTGGGCGCCATCATGCACCGCGTGCTGTCGTCCACGCCCGACCTGAGCGTGCTGCCCGGCTCGCTGCGCCCGATGGCCGAGGCGGCGATGAGAAAGGACCCGGCCGAGCGCCCGAGCGCCCGGGAGCTGCTGCTCGCCCTGGTCAGCGGCGACACCCGGCTCGACGCCGCGCATCTGAGCCGCGGCGGGCCGGGCGGCTTCGACACCGGGCGCCTGCTGGCAGCGGGCGGGCGCGAGGCGGCGCGGATGGGCGCCGAGGCCGACGACCCCGCTCTGGGCACGCTCGCCGAGGAGACCTACGGCCTCCTCGATCCGGCCGTGCGGGAGCTGGCGCCCGAGGTGTTCCTGCGGCTGGTCACGGTCGGCGCGCGCGGCGAGCTCACGGTACGGCGGGCCGCCCTGGCCGAGATCCTCGACGGCCGCCCCCTGCCCGAGGCGGCCGCGGCCAAGCGCCTGCTGGAGGTCTTCGGCTACCTCCTGACCAGGACGGACGACGAGGTGACGCTGGCCCGCCCGGCACTCCCCCACGCCTGGCCGCGCTACCGGCGCTGGATCGAGGCCAACCGCGACGGCCTGGCCGTACACCGGGAGATCCTCGCCGCGGCGAGCCGGTGGGAGGCGGCGGGACGCAGGGACGGCGACCTGTTCCAGGGCAGCGGCCTGGAGAACGCCCTGCAGTGGGCGGCCACGGCGCGCCGGAACATCACGCTGTCCACGGCCGAGCGCGACTTCCTGGAGGCGGCCGCGCGGCTGTCGCGCAGCCGGGCCAGGCGCTCGCGGCTGGCCGCGCTGAGCCTGGCGGGGATGCTGGTGATCGCGCTGGTGGCCGGCGGGCTGGCGATCCACCAGGGGCGGCTGGCCGACGAGCGGGCCGAGCAGATCGCCGGGCAGTTACGCAGGTCGGAGGCGGACCGGCTGGCCACGCTGGCCGCCT
The DNA here is from genome assembly GCF_044457345.1 of Nonomuraea sp. NPDC050547. NCBI lineage: Bacteria > Bacillati > Actinomycetota > Actinomycetes > Streptosporangiales > Streptosporangiaceae > Nonomuraea > Nonomuraea sp. NPDC050547. Next base: position 186,246 of record NZ_JBITGW010000001.1, on the reverse strand, counting down.
CGACCCGGCGCGCCGACCCGATGCTGGCGGCGCTGTTCAGCGCGACGGCGTGGAGGCTCGACCGGACGCCGCGCACGCGGGCGGAGCTGACGGTCTCCGCCAACCAGCGTGAGACCGGCATGTTCCGTGATCCCGCGACCAGCCCGGACACGATGCGGGCCATCAGCGCGAACGGCCGCCTGCTGGTGAGCGTCGGCGACGACGAGGCCCGGTTGTGGGACCTGCGGACGGGGCGGCGCGCGGGCGGGGTGCGCGCGCTCGGGCTCAAGGGTGCGTTGGTGGGCGCGGTGGAATTGTCGCCGTCCGGGCGCACGCTCGTCGTCGTGACGGCGAAGGGCGCGAAGGCGTGGGAGGCGCGCTCGGGCCGTCCGGTGCGGAGCCTGGCCTTCGCCAAGCCGTTCGACCTGGTCGACGAATGGGCCGGCGTGGTCTTCCGCTCCGAGGACACGCCCGTGGTCGTCGGCCCCGACACGGGCCTGCGGTGGGACCTGCGCACGGGCGCGAGCGGGCCCTCGCGGGTGCGCGACGGCATGGTCTTCAGCCAGGACGGACGCTGGCGAGCAGAGGAGACCGGCGTGCCCGACCCTGATCGGGTGCGGCTGACCGGGCGCGGGCGGATGGAGGAGCTCGGTGACCTCGACGGCGCGGGCACGCAGGGCGTCTGGAACAAGGGCGCCCCGGTCTTCGACGGCGACGGGCGGCTGGTGGCCACCGTGGCGGAGGAGACCGTCCAGTTCTGGCGGATGTCCGACACCCAGTTGCTCGCCTCGGTGCCGGTCAGGGGCGAGGCGGAGGAGGCGTCGCGGCCGACCGGCGGCTTCGACGGCACGACCTTCCGCTACCTGCAGGCCGACCAGGTCTTCTCGCTCGACGTCGCCGACCTGCGCGGCGGGCCGGTCAACCCGGTGGAGGTGGGGCAACTGGCGCCGGGCGGGGCCAGGATGGCGATCGGCGGCCTGGACGACGGCGTGCGGATCCGGCGGGTGTCCGACGGCAGGCCCGAGGGCGGGGCGCTGGAGCTGGAGACGGCCCACTTCAGCCCGGACGGCCGCCTGATGGTCAGCACCGACCTGGATGGACGGCGGGTGACGGTGGTCGAGGACGGCACGGTCCACACGTTCACCCCGGACGCGAAACTGGGGCCGGAGCTGGTCTCCGTCAGCCCGGACGGCGCCCTGCTCGCGCTGTCGATGACCTCGCCGGGGTTCAAGCGAAAAGATGACTATCTGGTTCAGGTCTGGGACTGGCGGACCCGCCGGATGCTGTGGCAGTTCAGGCACGACGGTCAGCCGCTCACGACCTTCTCCCCCGACGGCCGGCGGCTGGCCCTGGGCGGGCGGCAGGTGACGGTGATAGACGTGGCCACCGGCAACCCGATGGGCCCGCCGTTCGCCGGCAGCGGCAGGGACAGCGCCGTCGTCGGCCTGCACTTCGACCGTGCCGGCGGCACCCTGTTCGTGATCGACTCCCGCGAGCGCATGACCGGCTGGGACCTGGCCACCTGGCGGCGTACGGGCGGGGTCTCCACCGGCGTCGGCACGATCAGCGCGCGCTCGCCCCGCGAGGACGTGGTCGCGGCCTGGACCACCGCCGACGGCAGGGTCCGCCTGTACGAGCCGGTCAGCGGCACCGAGCTCGCGACGCTGCGCGACACCGGCGGCGCCATGGACCCCCAGGTGCGCGAGGTGCTCTCGCTGGCTTTCAGCGCCGACGGCTCCACCCTGCTGACGCTGGACCGCGACGGCCGGCTGAACGAGCACCCGGTCGCCCCGGCCAAGGTCGCCGCCGCCGTCTGCGCACGCGCCGGCCGCTCGCTCAGCGAGGCGGAATGGCGGACCTACGTGAATCCGGGACTCCCCTACGCGAAAGGCTGCTCCTAGGATCACGTCATGCGATACGACGAGGTGGACGGGATGCGGTTCGCGGTCTTCGGATCCGGGCCGAAGCTGATCGTCGCGGTGCACGGCATCACGGCCTCGCTGATGGCGTGGAACGCGGTGGCCGCGCACCTGCCGCCGGAGTGGTCGCTGGTCGCCATGGACCTGCGCGGACGCGGCCACAGCGCGGACCTGCCCGGCCCCTACGGTCTTGAACGGCACGCCGAAGACGTGCTGCGGGTGGCCGGGCACGTGGGCGCCGGCCCCGGCACGGTGCTGACCGGGCATTCGATGGGCGCGTACGTGGCGGTGCTGGCGGCGGCGCGGCGCGCGTTCGAGCGGGTGGTGCTGGTGGACGGCGGGCTGCCGTTCCCGCCCTTGGCGCCGGGGGCGGACGTGGACGCCGAGATCGAGGCCACGCTCGGCCCGGCGATCGCCCGGCTGAGCCAGACGTTCGCGTCGGCGGACGACTACGTGGCCTTCTTTCAGGCGCATCCGGCCTTCGCCGGCCACTGGACGCCCGCGGCCGAGCAGTACGTCCGCTACGACCTGACCGGGCCCGAGGGGGCGCTGCGCTCACGGGCCGTCGGTACGGCGGTACGCGAGGACGGCCGGTGGATGCGGCTCAAGGGGGCGGAGATCGGGTCGGCGCTGGCCGCGATCGAGGCGCCGGTGACGTTGCTGCGGGCGCCGCGCGGGCTGCTCGACCAGGAGGTCGGGATGCTGCCCGGCCCGCTGGCCGCGCACTGGGCGCAGCGGGTGCCGGGGCTGCGCGACGAGTTGGTGCCCGGCTGCAACCACTACACGATCATGTTCGACGGGCGGTGCGCGGCGCTGGTGGCCGCCCGCCTGTCAGGGGTACGGCCGGGCCGTACCCCTTGACGGGTCAGCGTGGAGCGATCCACGTGGCGCGCGCGGCGGCGACCAGGGTGCCGTCGCCGTCGTAGATGGCGCTCTCACCGAAGAGCTTGCGGCCCTCGCGGCCGGTGGCGCGGCCGACGACCGAGTAGGTGCCGTCGGGGTAGACCCGGCGGTGGATCTGTACGGCCAGCCGCCCGAGCAGGGCCGACTCGCCGGGGCCGAAGTGCGCCCAGCCGGTGACGCAGTCGAGGGCGGCGCCGACGATGGCGTCGGGCACGCCGTCGTCACCGGCGACGTTGTACGGCACCCGCCAGCCGGCCGCGACCAGGTCGGTGCCCTCGACCGGGCCGGGGTAGATTCGCAGGCCGTCGCCGGGGGCGCGCAGGCCGCAGACGAAGCACTCGGGGAAGGCGTGGCCCTGCCAGCCGGGGAACCCGGCCTCGGCGCGGGCGGCGTCGGCGAAGCGCACGTACTCGGGGGCCTTGAGGTCCTCGTGCACGGGGATGGCCTCGACCAGCAGCTTGTCGCCGTGGTAGAGCGAGGCGGTGTTGGCCACGTGCTCCAGGCGCAGTTCGGTCTCCACGGGGGTGGGGGCGTGGAGGGTGACCTCGACGGCGTTGCCTCGGCCTCCCAGAGCTTCGGCGACCGTACCGGCCAGCCAGCCTCCGTTGACGATCCCCTGGGGACCCTGGAAGCGCTCAGGAACGGTCAAAACAGTCTGCAGAGCAGCCGTCGTCATGCGTCATCCTCCTTCATCGCGATATAACGCCCACGCCAGAAAGTTCATTTCAAACAGACCTATTTTAGGGGCTCTTGCCTGGACCATTGCGCTCGCCCCAGGCTGTTCGGGGACCCCAGGTGTGCGAGACATCCGGAAAGGTCCGTAATATACGGACCTCATTGAGACGGATGTGACTCGGGGGTCACCTGTGAGACTACCCGGCCGCGGCCGGGACGCAGCTGACCCGTCGTACCCCTAGGAGATCCCACCCGATGACCGTCAGCCGCCGGACCCTGCTCAAGACCGGCGCGGGACTACTGCCCGCCGCCGCGCTCGTCACCCGCCCCGCGCAGGCCGCGCCCGTGCCCGTCGTCGAGGCGAACGGCGTCGCCCCGTCGCAGCTGGCCGGGTTCGACAACCTGATGAAGAAGTTCGTCAAGGACCGCAACATCTCGCAGTCCCAGCTGGCGATCATGAAGAACGGCCGGATCGTGCTCGCGCGGGCCTACCGCTACAACGACGGCTCCCGCGCGGTGCCCGCGATCACGCCGACATCGCCGATGCGCATCGCGAGCCTCAGCAAGAACATCACCGCCGCCGCGGTCATGCGGCTGGTCCAGGACGGCAAGCTCAACCTGTCGGCGAAGGTCGCGCCGCTGCTCGGCCTGTCCACCACCACCGACCCGCGGTTGGCCCAGGTCACCGTGCTCCGGCTCATCCACCACCTGGGCGGCTGGGACCGCGACGTGTCCAAGGACCAGCTCTGGCTCGACCACACCATCGCCGCCGCCCTCGACGTGCCGCTCCCGATCGGGCACGCCCAGATCATGAAGTACGGCTCGCAGCGCCGCCTCGACCACGACCCCGGCACCAAGATGGTCTACAGCAACTACGGCTACATGCTGCTGGGCCGGATCATCGCCAAGGTCTCCGGCCAGTCCTACGAGTCGTACGTGCGCTCCAAGCTCCTCGCGCCGCTCGGCATCACCCGGATGCGGCTCGGGCGCAGCCTGCGCGCCGAGGCGTTCCCCGGCGAGGCGATCTACGAGTCGAAGTACACCAACAAGAGCGTCGTGGACGCCTCGGGCAAAGTCCTGCCCTACCCGTACGGCGGATTCAACATGCCCAACCAGGACGCCAACGGCGGCTGGCTGGCCTCCGCCGTCGACCTCGTGCGCTGGACGCTGGCCATGGACCGGCCCGGCAAGGTGCTCAGCTCGGCGTCGATCGCCCGGCTCATCACCAAGCCGGAGACCGGGGTCAACGAGTTCGGCTCCTGGTACGGCGGCGGCATCTGGGTGCGCCAGGTGCCCGGGAACATCAACACCTGGCACAACGGCTCGATGCCGGGCACCTACACCTACCTGTGCCGGATCCAGAACGGCTTCAGCTACGCCGCCTGCTTCAACCGGCGCGAGGAACAGGGCTCGCCCGACTTCGACGGGTTCTCCGAGCAGATGAACAAGGTCCCGGTGAGCTCGTGGCCCACCGGGGACCTCACGTCGCGCTACTTCTAGAAGCTGGTGATCACCTTTAGAAGCTGGTGGTCACCGCCGCTCCGGTGAAGGCGGCGGTGCCGTACAGGCTGACGTAGTGGTAGCCCGCGGGCGGGTTGGTGACGGTGAGCGTGTGCGCGTTGCCGGCGCCGGTCGCCCGCTGGGTGTAGGAGCCGGTCGTGGCCCACGACGAGGAGCTGTAGTAGAGGTCGGCGTCACCGGTGCCGGCGTCGCTCTTGATGGTGAGCTTCGCCGTACCGGCCGGGACGAGGATGTACAGGTAGGCGTAGTTGCCCTGGGTGGCCGACAGGCCGCTGCGGCGGCAGTTCTGGCCGAGCGCCCGCGCGTCCGAGCCGGTGCACTCGGGGACGGGCGGCTCACCGGTGTCGCCGCCGCAGGCTCCGGCCGCGCAGGCCGTCAGCCAGGTGTCGAAGCTCGCGTTGTGGTTCAGTGACCTGAGGTGGGTGCGGGCGGCGTTCCAGTTGCCGGTGCGGTAGTGGCCGAGGACGGTGTTGACGTCCGCGCGGTGCTTTTCGAACATGTAGCGGACCGCGAGGTAGCCCCACCGGTAGACGCGCTGGGTGTCGTGGTCGTAGGTGGTGTCGAAGAGCGTGCTCAGCTGGTACGTGTGCTTGGCCGCCTCCTCGATCGCGGCGTCGTAGACCAGGCGGCGGTAGCCGTAGGAGACGTACTCGGCGAAGCCCTCGATCCACCAGATCGTCGGCGTGCTCACGCCTGCCCCGAAGTCGCCGTGCATGTTGAAGCGGCCGTCGAGGTAGTGCGTGTACTCGTGGTTGAGGTTCCAGATGTGGAACGCCGGGCGCAGCCACTCGGCCTCGTAGGCGATGAACCTGGGCAGGTTCCCTGCGGCCGACGGGTCGCCCTCCAGGTACATGCCGCCGTTGTTGGTGTCGATGCCGAAGATGGCGCCGGCGTAGGTCTGGTAGTCGTCGCTGGAGTCGAAGGCGTTGACCTCCAGCGTCGTGTTGTTGTCACCGGCGACCGGGCCGTTGTCGGCGGCCAGGTTGTGGAAGTAGGCGTCCTGGCCGCTCAGGCTGGAGCAGGTGCCGCTCAGCTCGGCCGCGGTCATCTGCTGGGCGCGGATCCTGAGCGTGGGGCCGCAGGTGTGCCGCACGGGCAGGGCGGCGGCGGTCAGGCGGTTCTGCAGGTCGCAGGTGTCGTAGAAGGCGCAGTTGGCGCGGTCGTAGAAGTCGGCCATCTCGGCCACGCCCACCCAGAGCTTGGCGGTCGGGCCGGTGATCCGCGAGCGCTGCAGCAGGTCGCGCAGCATAGGGCGGACCGTCGCCTTGAGCTGGGCGTGCTGCACGAAGCGGGCCAGCTCGCGGCCGGCGTTGCCGGTCAGGTAGGCGCGCTCGGTGCTGAGCAGGTTCAGGTGGTTGACGGCGAAGTCGCGCAGCGTGGTCAGGGTGCTGGGGTCGTTCTGGACGGCGGTGACGAACTCCGGCAGCTGGTGGCCGCGGAACAGGACGGTGTAGACGCTGTTGACCGCGTTCACCATGGACCACGAGGCGTCGTAGGTGCTGTTGTAGGCGGTCAGCAGGCGGCGTACGACGGGCAGGTAGCGGGCGTTCTCCTGGGCGCTGTCGATCAGGATGACCGCCTCGCCGAGCACTTCGCCGTTGGCGTCGCTGACCGTGCCGGACCGGGAGTTGTTGTGGAAGGCGTCGAGCCCGCCGCGGATGGCGGTCCTGAGCGCGGCGCCGTACTGGCCGACGTCCTGCGGGTAGTACCACTGCACGTAGTAGCCGGCGCGCAGGTACAGGACGAGCTGGAGTGTCTTGGTGCTGTTGTCGCCGGGGTAGGCGGCGGCGGTGGCGCGCAGGGCGTTCGCGACCGTCACCATCTGCGACTCCTGGAAGGCCGCGCGGGCCCGGGAGCCGGTGAGCGAGAAGAGCCCGTTGAGACAGCTCAGGTCGGCGGCCTTGACGGCGGTGACGAGGGCGGCTCCGGTGCGGCCCTCGACCTCGCAGGCGGCCAGCGATCTCTGCTGCCGGGCGGGCTCGTCGTAGTCCTGCTTGAGCTGGTCCGTGGTGGCGGGGAGGGGCGGCCGGACATCGGCCTTGAGGGGCTCGTCCTGCTGGTGCCGGGCTTCGGTGGTCTCGGTCGCCGGACGGGGGGCCGGGTCGGTGCGGGGGGCGGGGTCCGTGCGCTGGGTGACGGTCTGTGAGGCGGGCGTCTGGGCATGGGCGGGTACGGCGAGGCCGCCGAGCACCAGCCCGGCCGCCACGAGTAAGGATCCTGCGACTCGCATCGCATACTCCTGAGTTGGGGGGTGGGTAATGTGATATGTAAAATTTCACATTGCGCGTAGGCGAATCAAGCCCAAACCTCACGGAAAATCCGCCACGCACGCCTCGGCAACAGAGGCGCATCCCCAAGGGACCGATCCCACCTGGCCCGTTGCGCGACGTTGGACGACTCCCAGGGCGCCAACCCTTCCAGACCGGCGCCGGCCGTACCCCAGGCTGCCCGGCGCCAGGACCCGCAGGGCTCAAGGGACCGCAAGACCCGCACAACCGCAGGATCTGCGACAACCACGAGGCCCGCCCCCGGGGCCGGTGGTGTGTGAAGGGGGCGGGCGCGGCGGGTCGGCGCAGACGTTAGAGGGCGGTGGCCGTCACCACGCTGGACGCCGTCAGCGCGTGGACGCCGTCGGCGTCGGTGCGGTCGGCGAGGTTGGCGCGGACCGCGTCCAGCAGGGCGGTACGCCGCTCGTCCCCCAGCCCGGCCACCTCGGGCCCCACGGCCGAGAACGAGTACAGGCACGACAGCGCCTCGGCCCCGCCGGACACGGTGACCGGCACCGTCCAATGGTCCAGCCGCACCTGCCCGAACCCGGCGAACGCGACCAGGTCGGCGACCTCCTCACCGCCCAGCGACCACGGTTCCTCGAACAGCGCCGCCGTCTCCCGTCCCAGCACGGAGGTGAGCGCGGCGTGCAGGGCCTGGAAGAGCGGGTTGCGGTCCAGGGGCAGCCAGGTGGCGATCGCGAGACGCGCCCCCGGCCGCAGCGCGCGGCGCAGTTCGGCGACGGCGGCCCGGCGGTCGGGGACGTACTGGAGGACCTGCTGCATGGTGACCAGGTCGAACGCCTCGTCGGAGACGTGGAGCGGCGCTGCGCCGCACTCGACGTACTGGATGGCGGCGCTGCCCGCCGCGGGCGGCTCCTCCTTGGCGAGGGCGAGCATGCCGGCGCTGATGTCGGTGCCGACGACGGCTCCGGTGGGTCCCACGGCGGCGGCCAGGAGGCGGGCGACCGTACCGGGGCCGGTGCCGACGTCGAGGGCCCGTGCGCCGGGCGCGGGGGCGAGGGCGCCGACGAGCGCGTGGCCCCACGGCTCGAAGATCCCGGGCATCAGGATCTCCTTGTACGGGCGGACGGGGCGGGTGTCGGTCAGCTCGGGCGGGGTGGCGTAGACGGTGGTGGTGGAGCGGGTGCGCTCCAGGGTGTCGGCCAGGAAGTCGACCTCGTCGGGGGTGTTGTACAGGTAGAACGAGGCGCGCACGGCGGCGGGGATGCCGAAGCGGCTGCAGGCCAGCTGGGCGCAGTGGTGTCCGGAGCGTACGGCGATGCCGGCCTGGTCGAGGGCGGTCCTGACCTGCTGGAGCGGTACGCCGTCCAGGACGAAGGACATGAGGGGCAACCGGTCGGTGGTGTCCTCCGGGCCGATGAACCGGATGCCGGGGACCTGGGCGAGCCGGTCGAGCGCGTACTCGATGAGGGCCTGGTCGTGGTCGGCGATGGCGTCCATGCCGAGGGAGTCGAGGTAGTCGCAGGCGGCGCCGAGCCCGACGGCCTGGGCGACCGGCGGCGTGCCTGCCTCGAAGCGCAGGGGCGGCGGCGCGTAGGCCATGGCGTCCAGGGTGACGGTCTCGATCATCTCGCCGCCGCCGAGGAAGGGCGGCAGTTCGGCGAGCAGGTCGTACTTGCCCCACAGGACCCCGATGCCGGTGGGCCCGCACATCTTGTGCCCGGAGAAGGTGACGAAGTCGGCGCCGAGCGCGTTCACGTCGATGCCCAGGTGCGGCACCGACTGGGCGGCGTCGACCACGAGCAGCGCGCCCACTTCGGCGGCGCGGGCGGCGATGGGCGCGATGGGGTTGACGGTGCCGAGGATGTTGGAGGCGTGGACGACGGCGACCAGCTTGGTGCGCTCGGTCACCCGCTCTTCGAGCGCGGACAGGTCGAGGCGGCCGTCGTTCGTGATGCCCAGGTAGCTGATCTTCGCGCCGACCCGCTCGGCGAGCAGCCGCCACGGGATGAGGTTCGAGTGGTGTTCCATCTCGGTCACGACGATCTCGTCGCCGGGGCCGATGCGGTGCTCGTCGGCGGCCCACATGAGCGAGTTGGACAGCAGGTTGACGGCTTCCGTCGCGTTCTTCGTGAACACGATCTCCTCGCTGCGCCGCGCGCCGACGAAGGCGGCCACCTTGCTGCGGGCGCCCTCGTACAGCTCGGTGGCCTCGACCGCGAGGCGGTAGACGCCGCGGTGGACGTTGGCGTTGGAACGTGTGTAATAGGCGTTGAGCTGGTCCAGCACCGCCGCGGGTTTCTGCGTGGTCGCCGCGCTGTCCAGGTAGACCGGTGGGCGGGAGCCGTCAGCGGCCGGGTCGAAGAAGGGGAACGCCTTCCGAATCGTTTCGACGTCCAGTAGCCCCATCGTGATCTCCTTCTGCCGAAAGGTGTAGGGGCAGTCTGGGCACTGGAGATCGGGCTAGATCCAACTGCTGTTGTACGGCAGGCGATCCTTTCCACGGTAACCCGGATCCGGCCCCGCGGAACCGGCAGCAAGTGGCCGCCCTTCCTGGCCGCCGGGAGCCGCGGGGCGCCGCCGGATCCTCGCCTACGGTGAAATCATGACCAGCGACTTCATGGTCGACGGAGCCAGGATCATGGCCGTACGCCGCTCGCGCGGCATCTCGCGGCGGATCCTGGCGAACCTCGTGGGCTGCAGCGAGGAGTGGCTGCGCCTCATCGAGAACGGCGCCCGGCCGCTGGACCGGCTGTCCACCATCCTGCGCATCGCCGACGTCCTGCGGATCAGCGACCTGTCGGAGCTGGTCGGCGGCGACGTGGCGCTGCCGGCGATGGGCGCGCAGGGCGAGTACGACGAGATCGGCCACGCGCTGCTCTACCCCAGGCGGCTGTCCGGGGACCCGGCCGAGAGCGCGCACCGGATCGCCCGCCACGTCTCGGCCGCGTGGGACGTCTGGCAGCGTTCGCCGCGCCGCTACTCGGAGGTGCGCAGGCGCCTGCCGGAGCTGCTGGTGATGGCCGAGAGCGCGCCGCCGGACGAGGAGCCGGGGGCGGCGGGGCTCACGCAGGTCTACCGGCTCTTCTCCACGTTCCTGCGCGGCTGCGGCCAGCACGCGCTGGCGCTGCTCGCCGCCGACCGGGGCGTGGCCGCCGCCGGGCGCGCGGGCGACCCGCTGCTGTCGGCGGTGGCGCGCGCGGAGCTGGCCGAGGTCCTCATCCACCTGCGCAGGTACGGCGACGCCCGCCAGCTCTGCCTGGCCGCGATCGACGGCGTCGGGCAGGCGGGGCCGTCCGCGATCGCCGTGGCCGGTGGCTGCTACCTGACCGCGGCGCAGGCCGCCGCCGAGGAGAACGACGTCCCGCACACCGAGGAGCTGCTGCACCGCGCCAGGAAGATCGGCGAGTCGCTGGGCGAGGACCGCGACGATCTGCACGCCCCGTTCGGCGCGGCCGAGGTGGAGGCGCAGGCGGTGGCCGTGGCGGTGCGCCTGGGACGCTACCGGCAGGCCATCCGCCTGTCCGGGGGGATCGACGCCGCCCGCCTGCGCGCCAGGGACCGCCAGGCCCGCTACTTCCTGTCGCTGGCCAGGGCCCATTCGATGGAGCGTGACGCGGCCGGCGCCACGGCGATGCTGCGCAGGGTGCTGGACGGCTGCCCGGAGGAGCTGACCTACAACCCGCAGGCCGCCCGCGTCATGGAGCAGCTGCGGCTGGTCGACTGCGCCACGACCCGCGGCGAACTGCGCGAGATCACGCTGTCGACGCGGCTCAGAAGAGCGTCCCTCGCTCGAAGTCGAGCAGGTAGCGCTTGACGGGCAGCCCGCCGCCGTACCCCGTCAGGTCGCCGTTGGCGCCGACGAGCCGATGGCAGGGGACGATGATGCTGACCGGGTTGTGGCCGTTGGCCAGCCCGACCGCGCGGGCGGCGCTGGGCGGGCGGCCGAGCCGTTGCGCCAGCCCGCCGTAGGTGAGGGTCTCGCCGTGCGGGATCTCCATGAGCGCCGTCCAGACCTCTTTCTGGAACGGCGTGCCGACCAGGTTCATCGGCAGGTCGAAGACCTTCAGGTCACCGGCGAAGTACGCCCGCAGCTGGCCGGTCACCTCGCCGAAGGGTTCGGGGTCCGGATGCCCGAAGAACTCCTCCGGCGGCCGGTAGCGCTGCTCGCGCATGTAGAGGCCGGTCAGCAGCCCGTCGAGGGCGACCAGCGTGAGCGGCCCGACGGGGCTCTCGATGATGGTGTGCGTGCGGATCATGACATCTGCCAGCGTTTCATACTTTGCGGCGCCGGTAGGCCTTCTGCTGGCAGGCGCGCGAGCAGTAGGCGCGGGGCCGTCCGGTCTCGGCCGGATCGATCACCTTCTCGCAGACCGCACATCGAGTTTCGTCACGAACTTCATCACGAATGAGTGCCTCGATCCCGTCGAGCACCCGCTGCAGCCCGAACTCGAACGGGTCGAGCGGCTCGTCGAAGCCGCCTTCCCCGTAGATGCGGGTGAGCGTGGGATAGCGGTCGAGGTGCCGGTAGAGCGAGTCGCGCGCGCCCCACCACTCGTCGTGGCCGACGCCGGTCCGCCGCTCGACCTTCGCCGTCTCGACGACCTCGCGGGCCGCGCTCTCCACGAAGGCCCCGACCAGCCCCACCACGGCCACCACCTGGGCCGGCGGCAGCCCGGTCGCCGCCATGATCGTCAGCGCGGACTCGAAGGACGCGATGGCGTTCGGCCCCGGCACGTGCCGCACGCCCGCCGACTCGAGCAGCCACGGATGACGCCGGTAGAACTCCAGGCCCGAGCGCGCCCACTCCTCCGTGTCCGCCCGCCACCCGCGCGGCGGGCCGAGGTCCGGCTCGTCCCCCAGCACGGCGTCTCGCATGAGGTCCACGAGCTCGGCCTTGCCGGGAACGTGACGATAGAGCGACATCGTGGTGTAGCCGAGCCGCTCGGCCACCCTCCGCATCGACACCGCCGCCAGCCCCTCGGCGTCGGCGAGCTCGATCCCGGCGCGCACGATGCGCTCCAGGTTGAGCCCGCCGCGCCCCTTGGCACCCCACAGCAGTTCCGTGCTGCGCTCCGGATCGGCCACCTGTTGACTCCTCTCCCTGTCTATGCTGTATACCAGATGTGTACACCGCATACCTGGAAGGAATTCCTCATGATCTTCGTCGACCCCTCCGGCGACGACTCCGGCCCCGGCACGATCGAGCGCCCCTTCGCCACCCTGGAACGCGCCCGCGCCGCCGGCGGCGTGATCACCCTCAGGGCCGGCGTCCACCGGCTGACCGAGACGCTCCGGCTGACCGAGGCCGACTCCGGGATCGTCCTGCAAGCCCACGGGTACGGCACCGCCGTACCGGAAAAGGTGGTCGTCAGCGGCGGCACGCCGATCACCGGCTGGCAGGAGGGCGACGGCGGCGTGTGGACGGCGGCGGCGCCCGCCACCCCCGTGCGCCAGCTCTACGTGGGCGGACGCCGCGCCGAGCGCGCCTCACTCTCCCTCGGCGAGACGGCGATCACCGCCACCGAGACCGGTTACGTCCTTGAGGAGGCCGTGGACTGGCCGGGCGCGGTCGAGTTCGTCTACCGCGGCGCCTACCCCTGGTCGGAGGCGCGCATCCCGGTGGCGTCGGTCTCCGGCACGAGCGTCACCATGGCTCAGCCCGCCTTCGGCTGGGCGCGCGAGCTCTACCACTCGATCATCACCTGGGAGGGCGGCGGCGAGCACTACGCCGTGGACGCGCCGACCTCGGCGGAGAACAGCCCCGCCTTCCTGACCCCGGGCACGTTCGCGGTGAGCGAGGGCGTGATCCACTACCTGCCGCTGCCCAGCGAGAGCCCGGACGACGTGGTGGCGCCGGTTTTGGAGACGCTGGTGCACGCCGACGGGGTACGCGGCGCGGCCTTCCGCGGCATCACCTTCGCCGAGGCGGCGTGGACCCGGCCGAGCGGGCGGGAAGGGTTCCTCCACTACCACGGCAACGGCTTCTACGCCGGCGGCGACCTCCAGGTCGTCACGTTCGACGGCGGCCAGGTCACCGTGCCGGGCGACCCGGCCGACATCCCCGGCAACGTGGTCGTCGACGGCGCCTCGGACGTGCGCGTGGAAGGCTGCCGGTTCACCCGGCTCGGCGGCGTCGCGCTGGAGTTCCGCGGCGCCGGGGCGCGCAACGCGCTGCTCGACAGCGAGATCGACGAGGTGGCGGGCGGCGGCGTGGTCATCCGCGGCGGCGCCCGCGAGCACCGGATCGAGCGCACCCGCCTGCGCCGCGTCGGCCTCGACTACCACGGCTCCCCCGCGATCCTGATCGCCGGGACCGAGTCCACGGTCGTGGCGCGCAACGACGTCGGCGAGGTGCCGCACAACGGCGTCGTCGTCAACGCCGGCCGCGGCACCCAGGTGCTCGGCAACCTGATCCACGACACGATGCAGGTGCTGGCCGACGGCGGCGGCCTGTACGTCTCCGGCCCCCAGGGCTCCTCCTACGCCAGCGGCGCCCTGATCCGCGGCAACGTGATCAAGGACACGGTCACGCCGTACAACTACGGCCTCTACACCGACTACGGCGCGGCCTGGGTGACCGTGCAGGGCAACGTGGTGCACCGGGCCGACAACCCGGTGGTGCTGGAGGTGTCGCCGCCGCTGGAGCACGTGGCGTTCATCGGCAACTTCTGGGACGCCGACCCGGGCGAGGCGCCGAAGGGCGTGACGCTGTCCGACAACACCGTGCTCGGTGAGGGCGCGCTGGAGTCCGACCCGGCGGTGGCCGACATCGTGGCGGGCGCCGGGATCTAGGCGGCCAGCGCCTCGTGCCAGCGGGCCGTGTCGGTGTACTGGTGCAGCCGGGAGATCCGGCCGTCGGCCACCCGCCACAGGTGGACGAACTCGGCCTCGTACTCCCGGCCCGTGGCCCGGGCGCGGCCCCGGTAGTGCCCGGTGACCACGACCGTCCCGTCGGCGGTCTCCTGCCAGGTCTCGTCGTAGGGCGCGGTGTCGTACTCCGCGAACACCGCGCCCCACACCCGGGTCAGCGCCTCCGCCGGCCCGCTGAAGACGCCACCGGCGCCGCACGGCATGCCCGGCGCGGTGCGCGCCTCGAAGTCCGGATGCAGCAACGCCAGGATCGCGCCCCCGTCGGCGGTCTGCGCGGCGCTGTAGAAACCCTTGACGACGTGGCTCGCGGCGGACATGCCTGCCTCCTCAATTAGATGGTACATTCTAGAACCAATCCACTAATACCATCGAAGGGCGAGCGTGGGAAGACCGGCGAAATTCACCCAGGACCAGATGCTGGACGCCGCGCTGGCCATCCTCGGCGCCGACGGCCCCGCCGCCGTCACCATGACCGCCGTCTCGGCCCGCACGGGCGCCCCGATCGGTTCCCTCTACCACCGCTTCGCCTCCCGCGACCTGCTGCTGGCCACGCTGTGGCTGCGGTGCGTGAAGGGTTTCCAGGCGGGCTTCGCCGCCGCCATGGCCGACGACGACGTCGAGGCGGCCGCCCTGCACACGCCCCGCTGGTGCCGCGCCAACCCCGCCGCGGCCGCCGCCCTGCTCCTGTACCGCAGGGAAGACCTGGCCGCCCAGTGGCCGGACCAGCTGGGGCCCGAACTGGCGGCGGTGGACGAGCGGACCACCGGCGCCCTCGACGCCTACCTCGCGCGTCACCCCGGCACGGACCGGCAGCACCTGATGTTCGTCCTGGCCGACGTCCCCTACGGCGCCGTCCGCCGCCACCTCCTGGCCGGACGCACCCCTCCCCCGGAGCTGGACGACCTCATCCTGACCACCTGCCGGGCCGTCCTGGCCGCGGGTTAGACCTCCTCGCGCCAGCGGCTGGTGATGGGCAGGCGGCGGTCACGGCCGAAGTTCTTCGGGGTGATCTTGGGGCCTGGCGGGTACTGGCGGCGCTTGTACTCGGCCAGGTCGACCAGCCTGATGATCCGGGTGACCAGCGCCGGATCGTGGCCGGCGGCGATGAGCTCGGCCGAGCCCATGTCCTTCTCCACGTAGTCGTCCAGCAGCCGGTCCAGCACCTCGTACGGCGGCAGCGAGTCGGTGTCGCGCTGGTCGGGGCGGAGTTCGGCGCTCGGCTCCTTGGTGATGGAGTTCTCCGGGATGGGGGACGGGGCGTCCATCGCGAACAGCGGGCTGTGGTGGGCGTTGCGCCAGCGGGCCAGCTCCCACACCATCGTCTTCGGCACGTCCTTGATGGGCGCGAAGCCGCCGGCGGAGTCGCCGTAGAGGGTGGAGTAGCCGGTGGCCAGCTCGCTCTTGTTCCCGGTGGTCAGCACCAGGTGGCCGTGCTCGTTGGACAGGCCCATGAGGATCATGCCGCGTACCCTCGCCTGGAGGTTCTCCGCGGCCAGGCCGGACAGCTCGATCTCCTTCTCGAAGCCGTTGACGATGTCGCCGATGGGCACGACGCGCGCGTGGACGCCCTGCCGCCGCACGAGCTCTTCCGCGTCGCCGATGGAGTGCTCGGAGCTGTAGCGCGAGGGCATGAGCACGACGTGGACCCGCGAGGGGCCGACGGCGTCGGAGGCGATGGCCGCGGTCAGGGCCGAGTCGATGCCGCCTGACAGGCCCAGGATGACCGACTGGAAGCCGTTCTTGGCCACGTAGTCGCGTACGGCCAGCACAAGCGCGTGGTAGACCTCGGCGGGCGCGTCGAGCGGCGCGGCCAGCGGCGCCGGGGCCGGCTCGTAGGGGGCGAGCGGTTCGGGGGACAGCACGAACCGGTCGACGGTGATCGTGGAGCCGTCGCCGGCGTCGTAGGCGACCTGCGAGGGCGGCGCGTCGGACACGGCCAGCTCCAGGTCCACCACGAGCAGGTTCTCCTGGAACTGCGGCGCCCGCGCCACCAGCGCGCCCGTCGCGTCGACGACCAGCGAGTCGCCGTCGAAGACCAGCTCGTCCTGCCCGCCGACCTGGTTGACGTAGACGAGCGGGCAGCCGGCCTCGCGCGCGCGCCGCGCGCACAGCTCCAGCCGCACGTCGTCCTTGTCCTTCTCGTACGGCGAGGCGTTCGGCGCGACCAGCAGCCCGGCCCCCGCCTGCCCGACGACGGCCACGGGCCCCCCGTCCTGCCAGAGGTCCTCGCAGACCGCGACGGCCACGTCGACCCCGTGCAGCCGGAAGATCGGCAGCCGGTCGCCGCGGACGAAGTAGCGGTACTCGTCGAAGACGCCGTAGTTGGGCAGGTGGTGCTTCGCCGTACGGTAGACGACCTCGCCGCGGTGCAGCAGCGCGGCGGCGTCGAGCGGCGCGCCCCTCGGCCGGCCGGCGCGCGGCGCGAGCCCGGCGCGGTCGACGTAGCCGACCAGCACCGGCAGCTCGCCGAGCCCCTCCGCGGCCAGGCGGGCCGCCGACTCCTCCAGCGTGCGGATGCTGGCCTCCACGAAGGAGGTGCGGAGCACGAGGTCCTCGACGGGATATCCGGTGAGGAACATCTCGGTGAAGACCGCGAGGTGGGCGCCGCGCCCGGCCGCTTCGCGGGTCCACGCGAGCAGCTTGTCGGCGTTGGCGGACAGGTCGCCGACCGTCGGGTTCGTCTGGACGAGCGCGATGCGCAGTTGAGCCACGTGACCAGCCTAGTCCGCGTCGCATTCGTACCCGCGGAAGCGTTGCCGCGCGGGGATGTCCCGGGGCTCTAGGCCGCCAGGGCGCTTCTGCGGCGGACGGCGGGCCCGAGGGCGATCATCCCGGCGGCCGAGAGGATGCCGACGCCGCCGAGCGTGAACCACAGCGCGCCGGCGCTCACGCCGAGCAGCGCGCTGCCGGCCAGCGGCGCGAGCACGGTCGAGACCGACCAGGCGAAGCCGAACAGCCCGGAGTAGCGTCCGCGCAGGTGGGCGGGGGCGAGGGCGGCGACGATGGTGCCGACGATGCCCGCGGTCACGATCTCGCCGGCGGTCCAGACGACGATGGTGAACGCGAGCATGGCCACGTTGGTGACGAAAGCCGTGAGGGCGAAGCCGACGGCCATGACGGCCAGCCCGGCGGCCAGCGTGACGGGCGCGTCCAGGCGGCCCAGCCAGTTGGACACCAGCGGCTGTACCACGACGATGAGCACTCCGTTGAGCGCCATCGCCAGCCCGAACTCGCCGGTACTGAGCCCGACGACCTTGGTCATGGCGACGGGCAGCATGGTGAACGTCTGCGAGTACATGAGCGCGTCGCCCAGCACCACGAGCGTGAAGCCCACCATGACCCGGTCGCGCAGCACCGTGCCGAACCCGCCGCCGGCCGTCCCCTCGGCCGGGGGCGGCGCGGTCTCCGGCACCGCCCGCCACACCAGGACGGCGAAGGCCACGCTGGTGGCGGCGTTGATCCAGAACAGCCAGACGAACCCGAGCTCGGCCAGCCAGCCGCCCGCCGTCATGCCCACCGCGTAGCCCAGGTTGATCGCCCAGAACAGAAGCCCGTAGGCGCGCGGCCGTTCGGCGGGCGGGACCAGGTCGGCCACGAGCGCGTTGGAGGCGGGCCGGTAGGCGTCGATCACGATGCCGAGCACGAACATGGCGGCCAGGATCGACGGCAACGAGGTGCTGTAGCCGAGCCACATCATGGTGGCGGCGGTGGCCAGCATGCCGCCGGCCAGCGTGGCGCGGCGGCCGATCCTGTCGGTCAGCACCCCGGCCAGCAACTGGGAGATCAGCGAACCCGCGCCGAACACGGCCATCACGAGTCCGGCGGCGGCGACCGACAGCCCGCGCGCCTGGGTCAGGTAGACGCCGGTGAACGGCAGCACCATGGTGCCGAGGCGGTTGACGAGCGTGCCGCTCCACAGGGCCCAGAAGGGCCTGGGCAGCCCGCCGACCTTCGATCGTAGGAAAGACGGCTTCTCGGCAAGTGCGTTAGTCACCCCCAGAGCATGAAATATCCGCTTTTGAGGCTCCAACGATTTAGGGCACACTAAAACCTATGGGAGTGACCTGGAAGCTGAAGAGCGAGGACGTCGCCAGGATCCGCTTCGGCTTCTCCCCGCTGTGGGAGCTCGTCGCCAGCCTGCGCACGCTCCAGGACCCCGCCCGCCAGCTGGTCCACCTGCCGTGGATCAAGGCGGTCCGCCCCCGCCTGGCCCAGCTCGACATGGACGAGCTCTTCGCGCTCGTGCCCGCCGAGGGCTACCTCGCCGACTTCCTCACGCCGCCGCCCGACACCCCGCTGCCCGACTTCGCGCAGGAACTCGACCGGGTACGGCGAACGCCGCCCGACACCGCCGCCCTGGAGGCGTCCAAGGTCGCGAACGTCGACCGGGCGGTGACCGAACGATTCCGCGCCGACCCCGCCACCGGTCTGCGGCGGACCGCCGACGCGCTCCAGGCGTACTGGGACGCCTGCTTCGCCGAGTACTGGCCGCGCGTCTACGGCCTGCTCGAACGCGACGTGCTGCGCCGCTCGCGGCAACTGGCCACCGGCGGCGCCCGCGAGCTGTTCGCCTCCCTCGACCCCGCCGTCGTCTGGACCGGCGAGCGGCTGCTCGTCGACCGCCCCTGGTGCGACGACAGCGACCTGCACGGCGACGGCCTGGTCCTGGTGCCGAGCGCCTTCTACTGGCCGTCGGTCGCCGTGATGACCGCGCCGTACCAGTCGGCGCTCATCTATCCCGTGCTGGGCGTCGGCACCCTGTGGGAGGACGGGCCGCCGCCCGCGCCCGGCGCGCTGGCCGCCCTCATCGGCAGGAGCCGGGCGCAGATCCTGCTCGCGCTGGCCGAGCCGGCGACGACCTCGGCGCTGGCCCGCCGCATGTCGCTCACCGCCGGCGCGGTCAGCCAGCATCTCGGCGTGCTCAGCGACGGCGGGCTCGCGGTCGGCATGCGGGTCGGCAAGCAGGTCGTCTACCGGCGTACCTCAACAGGCGACGCGCTGGCTGTCGGCAGCGGCGGGAGCCGGCGTGGGAGCGGGTGAGGGGCGGGCGGGGCCGTACAGGAAGACGCCCGTGCGCTGCACCTCGCCGGGAACCAGGTCCAGGTCGTCGACGGTCCTGCGGTGCGCGCGCACGTCGGTCACCCGGAACGCGAACGGGCCGTCGCCCGCGCCGTCGCGCGCCACCCAGGAGCCGTCGGCGCGCCGCCGCAGGTCGCGCCAGTGGCCGTCCACGCGGACCTCGACGCTGCGCAGCGGCCCGCCGTGGTCGAGCACCTGTACGGCCAGCCACTCCTCGTCCGAACCCGGCTTCACCACGAAGCCCAGCGACCGCTCCAGCTGCGGATCGGCACGCGGCGCCGCGCAGGCGGGCCCGTTCAGCAGGTTCACCGTCCACAACACCACGCCCGCCGCGCCCAGCGCCGAGATCGCACTGAGCCCCCGCCGCCGCCTACGCCGTCTGTGCCGCGCCACATGAGTACATAGCGAGATCGTGCGATCACGTTACGTATAGCGCGCCGACTCCAGCAGCCAGTCCAGGTGGGCACGCGGCGCGGCCAGGTAGGCGCAGGCCACCTTGCTGGCGTCGCGGGCCTCCTTGGGCTCCAGCTCGTCGAGCGGCAGCATGCGGGCCGCCGCGCGCATGTCGGCGCACCGTTCCTCGACGCGGTCGAGCACCCACGCGGTCGCCGCCCGTTCGTCCAGGTCGAGCTCGTGCATGGCGATGACGACCAGGTTGTGCGCGTCGCCCTGCTCCTTCGGGCGCGAGGCCACGTCGTTGCACCAGGCGATCGTGTCGCTGCACGCCTCCACCAGCTCGCGCCAGGCGTCGCAGGCGTGCACCCAGTCCGGGACCTCGACGCGCAGGCACGGCTCGACCAGGTCGTACAGGTAGGGGCCGACGGTGCCCCTGCGCAGCGCCGGGTACTCCTCGATCGTCGGGATCCGGCCCGTCGCCCGGTTCCTGGCCTCGGTACGGCAGGCGTCGTGCTGGCGCTGCAGCCCCATCGCGAACCTGGCCCGCCACCGGTCGCTCATCCTGGCACTGGTCACCCGCCACAGATCGGCGAACGCCGACTCCAGCGGATGCTGCGCCGTACCTTGGAGCAGGCCCTGGAAGATCTCCAGCGGGCACGGGCCCTCGTCGAGCTCGTCGTCGAAGTGGAACAGCCACGTCAGCCACTGCGCGAACAACGCCGCCGCGGCCGCGTCGAACTCCGCGAACGCCCGCCCGGCCATCCGGTGGAAGCCCACGCCGGGATCGGCGCGCAGCCCCGTCCTGCGGGCCCAGTCGAGGACGGCGGCCTCGATCGCGTACACCGACGGATGCATGCGGCAGGGCGCGGCCATCGCCGGGACCCGCTCGACCAGCGGCAGCAGCGCCTCGGCCGGAATGCCGCCGCGGCGGGGCGCGGGAAGCACCGGCTTCCTCGCGAGCACGGAACGCAGCGCGTCCCTCATCGAGGCGATCACCATCACAGGGGCCCGAAGAGCCAGTTGCCGCAGGCGTGCGGGTCCTCGCCGGTGTAGTACTCCTTGGCCGCCTCGACCAGGTCCGTCACTGAAAGCACCCCCTGCCCGGCGCGGTCGAGGCGGTCGAAGGCCTCGTCCACGTCGTCGTAGGCGGTGCCGAAGGCGCTCAGCATCGTGCGGAACTCGCCCGGCCTGACGAACCCGTCGCCGTCGGCGTCGCAGAGTTCCGCCACCGCCTGGATCGCCGGACGGAAGACCGGCTCGTAGCGCTCCCCGTCGATGAACGCCGCCGCCATCGCCTTGTGGAAGTCCTCCCGGGTCATGCGCGCGTCCGCGTCGCGGTCCAGCGCCCCGGACAGGGCGGCCCAGATCCCGTCGAAGCTGTCGACGAGCTTGGTGCCGGTCGCCGAGGTCGGCGACTCGCCGAAGCCCACCAGGATGCGCGCGCCCAGACCCAGAAGGTCCGCACGCTCGATCTCGCCGCCGCCACTCACGTCGATGTGGTCGAAGGCGCGGTCGAGTTTGTGATTGCGCAGGTCGATAGCCACGAAATGCCTCCCCCGAGACTGATCTGCGTGCTCACATTAGGTGGGCGCGGGTGGTTTGTCAGTGAGCCACGCACCGGAGGGGCACGTAACGTGTGCGAAACACGGACACGGCATCCTGTAAGCGACCACCGATGTCTTCACGAGGGGCTGCCTTGGACCGCCAGCAGGAGTTCGTGCTCCGCACGCTCGAGGAACGCGACATCCGGTTCATCCGGCTGTGGTTCACCGACGTCCTCGGCTTCCTCAAGTCGGTCGCCATCGCCCCCGCCGAGCTCGAAGGCGCCTTCGCCGAGGGCATCGGCTTCGACGGCTCGGCCATCGAGGGCTTCGCCCGCGTCTACGAGTCGGACATGCTCGCCAAGCCGGACCCGTCGACGTTCCAGATCCTGCCCTGGCGCAGCGAGAATCCGGGCGCCGGCCGTATCTTCTGCGACATCCTGATGCCGGACGGCTCGCCCTCCCACGCCGACCCGCGCTGGGTGCTGAAGCGCACGCTCGCCAAGTGCGCCGACATGGGCTTCACCTTCTACACCCATCCCGAGATCGAGTTCTTCCTGCTGAAGAACCGCCCGGTGACCGGGGAGAAGCCGGAGCCGATCGACGCGGGCGGCTACTTCGACCACACCCCGCACAGCTCCGGCCACGACTTCCGGCGCCAGGCGATCATGATGCTGGAGTCGATGGGCATCTCGGTGGAGTTCAGCCACCACGAGGGCGCGCCCGGCCAGCAGGAGATCGACCTGCGTTACGCCGACGCCCTCACCACCGCCGACAACATCATGACCTTCCGCCTGGTCATGAAGGAGGTCGCGCTGGAGCAGGGCATCTGGGCCTCGTTCATGCCCAAGCCGTTCACCGAGCACCCGGGCTCCGGCATGCACACGCACATGTCGCTGTTCGAGGGCGACCGCAACGCCTTCTACGAGGCGGGCTCGGAGTACCAGCTCTCCAAGACCGGCCGCTCCTTCATCGCCGGCCTGCTGCGGCACGCCGCCGAGATCACCGCGATCACCAACCAGTGGGTCAACTCCTACAAGCGCCTCTGGGGCGGCGCCGAGGCCATCGCCGGCCAGGGCGGCGAGGCCCCCTCCTACATCTGCTGGGGCCACAACAACCGCTCGGCGCTGGTCCGCGTCCCCATGTACAAGCCGCACAAGGGCGGCTCGACCCGCATCGAATTCCGCTCGCTGGACTCCGCCTGCAACCCCTACCTCGCCTTCGCCGTCATCCTCGCCGCCGGCCTGAAGGGCATCGAGGAGGGGTACGAGCTCCCGGCGGCCGCCGAGGACAACGTCTGGACCCTGACCAGCGCCGAACGCCGCGCCCTGGGCATCCGGCCGCTCCCCCAGTCGCTCGATGAGGCCATCGGGGTCATGGAGCAGAGCGAGCTGGCCGCGGAGACGCTGGGCGAGCACGTCTTCGACTTCTTCCTGCGCAACAAGCGCGCCGAGTGGCGTGACTACCGCCGCCAGGTCACCGAGTTCGAGCTGGGCCGTTACCTGCCGGTTCTGTAGCGGGTTCCGGAGGGGCCGAGGGGCGCATCCCCTTGGCCCCTTTTTTGTGAGCTTCGTTACGAAACGGGACCGTTGCGTATCGGAATCTCTTGCGATACGGTGACGTTGCGAAACTTTCCCGTATCGAAATTAAGGACCCTTCCCCCATGGAAACCACCAACGGACACCCCCGCAGATGGGCGATCCTTGGCGTGCTCGTCTTCAGCCTGCTGGCGGTCGTGCTCGACAACACCATCCTGAACGTGGCGATGAAGACGATCGCCGATCCGGTCCAAGGACTGGGCGCCACCCAGAGCGAGCTGGAGTGGGCGATCAACTCCTACACCCTCGTGTTCGCCGGCCTGTTGTTCACCTTCGGCGTCATCGGTGACCGTACCGGGCGCAAGAGGATGCTGTTCATCGGCATGCTGCTGTTCGGGCTGGCCTCCCTGGCCTCCGCCTACAGCCAGGATCCGACGCAGCTGATCCTGGCCAGGGCGGCCATGGGCATCGGCGGCGCAGCGATCATGCCGGCCACGCTGGCCATCATCTCCAACGTCTTCCCGCCCCACGAGCGCGGCAAGGCCATCGGCGTCTGGGCCGGCGGCGTCGGCCTGGCGGTGGCGATCGGCCCCATCACCGGCGGCCTGCTGATCGAGCACTTCTGGTGGGGCTCGGTCTTCCTGATCAACGTGCCCATCGTGATCATCAGCATGATCCTCATCGGCACGATCGTGCCCGAGTCGCGTGACCCCAAGCCCTCCAGGCTCGACCCGGTGGGCGTGATCCTGTCGATCATCGGCCTGGTCGCGGTCGTCTACGGCATCATCCGCGGCGGCGAACTGGGCTCGGTCGTCAACGCCGAGGTCCTGCTGCCGACGCTGTTCGGCCTGCTCGTGCTGGGCGCCTTCGTCTGGTGGGAGCGGCGCGTCGAGCACCCCGCCTTCGACGTCCGCAACTTCTCCAACGTCCGCTTCAGCTCGGCCATCGGCATGATGGGCATCGTCTTCTTCGCGATGATGGGCGGGATGTTCTTCCTGACCTTCTACCTGCAGATCGTGCTGGGGTTCAGCGCGCTGCAGGCGGGGGCCATGATGATCCCGTTCGCCGCCGCGCAGCTCATCTTCGCGCCGCTCAGCCAGCGGATCAACGAGCGCTTCGGCGCCAAGCTCTCCTCGACCGTCGCCATGGCGATCATCGCGCTGATCCTGGCCAGCTACGCGCTGTTCGACCAGAACACCCCGATCGTGCTCATCGAGATCGTCTTCTTCATCCAGGGCGCCGCGATGGCCAACATCATGCCGCCCGCGACGACCGCGATCATGGAGGCGCTGCCCCGCGAGAAGGCGGGCGTCGGCTCCGCGATGAGCAACACCGTCCGCCAGGTCGCCGGCGCGCTCGGCGTGGCCGTCCTGGGCGCGGTCCTGTCCTCCGCGTACCGCAGCGAGGTGGCCCCCGCTCTGACCGGCCTTCCCGAGGCGGTACGGCACGCGGCCGGCGAATCCATCACCAACACGGTCGCCGCGGCGCAGGGCGACCCGGCGATCCTCGGCCCCGCCTTCAACGCCTTCATCGACGGCATGCACGTGACCGCTCTGGTCTCGGCCGTCATCGCCCTCGTGGGCGTCGGGGTGGTCGCGAAGTGGATGCCGGGCAAGGCCGCGGCGGTCCTGCCCGTGGACGACAAGGAACCAGCGGTAGTGTGAGGCCGCGATGACGATTCAGGATGCAGGGGCGGCCCGTCCGGCGGGCCGGCCGCGTAGCGAAAAGGCCGAGAAGGCCATTCTCGAGGCCACTCTCGACCTCATCGGCGAGGGCATGGGCATCTCCGAGCTGTCGATCGAGGCGATCGCGGCCAGGGCCGGGGCCGGCAAGACGACGATCTACCGGCGCTGGTCGAACAAAGAGGACCTCGTGGTCGACGCCCTGGCCACGCTGAAGGCGCCGGTGCCGCCGCTGGCGGGCGAGTCGGTGCGCGACGACCTGGTCACGCTGCTCGACCAGATGCGCGACGAGTCCGGACATGTCAGGACCAAGTGCGTGATGAACATCGCGCTGAGCGAGTCGGACCGCTATCCGCACCTGTTCGAGAAGTTCAGGAAGATCGCGATCGAGCCGCGGCGGGCGGCGATGCGTAAGGTCCTGGAGCGGGGCATGGCCAGCGGCGAGCTCCGCTCCACGCTGGAGGTCGAGCTGGCCATGGCCATCCTGACCGGCACGATGGTCTGGTTCACCAAGTGGGGCGACACCGCGGAGCGCGGCCCCGAACTGGCCGAGGGCATCGTCGATCAGGTCCTGGCCGGAATCGCACCCTGAACCATCCCTTGCCGGTACGGCGGAGACGGCGCGTCGTACCAGGGATGGGGAGTGGCGTCGCTGGGCCTGGGCAGAACGTGAGCAATGTTCTAGTCTCGCGGCCATGCCCCCCATGCGCAGGATCGTGGCCTTAGGCGCCCTGACATTAGGGCTCCTGTTACCCGCCACCGCCGCACTGGCCCACGAGGAGCGCGAGGTCACGCTCCCGGACGGCAGCGGCAGTGTCCCGGCCCACCGGCAGGCCGAGCCCGATCTGCTGGTCTGCAAGAGCGACCGGCCCGACTTCGAGCGCCGCATCGAGAACTTCCCCGAAGCCCTCAAGCAGCGAAATATCCAGCTCTACGAGTTATGTCAGCAAAAGGGCTTCAGAAACCTCCAGGAAGCCGTCGACAAGGTCGGCAGGCCGGGCATGGCGATCGCCATCCTCCCCGGGCTCTACCTGGAAGAGCCCAGCCGGGCCGCCCCCACCGGCGCGTGCGCGAACCTCCCCGCCCGCTGGTCCAGCTGGGGCTACCAGATCCTCTCCTTCGAGCAACAGCAGGCCTGCCCGCACAACCAGAACCTCGTCGCGATCCTCGGCAAGAAGGATCTGCAGATCGAGGGCACCGGCGCCGGGCCGCTGGACGTGGTCATCGACGCGGAGTACCGCAAGCTCAACGCCATCCGCGCCGACCGCACGAACGGCATCTACTTCCGCAACTTCACCGCCCAGCGCACCACCTTCAACTCCCTGTACGTCCTGGAGACCGATGGCTTCGTCATCGACAAGGTGCTGACCCGCTGGAACGACGAGTACGGCTTCCTCACCTTCGCCAGCGACCACGGCCTCTACACCGACTGCGAGTCCTACGGCAACGGCGACGGCGGCCTCTACCCCGGCAGCGCCTCCAACCTCAACGACGGCCGGGGCCACGACGTCCCGCGCTACGCCATCGAGATCCGCCGCTGCAAGAGCCACGACAACGCGCTCGGCTACTCGGGCACCGCGGGCGACTCGATGTGGGTGCACGACAACGAGTTCTACGACAACATGGTCGGCGCCACGATGGACAGCCTCTGGCCCGACCACCCCGGGCTCCCGCAGAACCACGCGAAGTTCGAGAACAACAAGATCTACAACAACAACCGCGACTACTACCGGTACACGCGCGACGGCACCTGCGCGAAGCCGCCCGCCGAACGCGGTTACGAGAAGGGCGTGGTCTGCCCCCAGGTCGGCGTGCCGCCGGGCACCGGCATCCTGGTCGCGGGCGGCAACTACAACGTCTTCAGGAACAACCGGATCTGGGGCCACGCCGGCAGCGCGTTCCACCTGTTCGGGGTGCCGGCGTTCATCCGGGGCGAGGAGTCGCTCGCCAAGCAGGCCGACACCTCCAACCACAACCGCTACGAGGGCAACGTCTTCGGCCTCAGCCCGACCGGCGAACAACGTCCCAACGGGCGCGACGTGTGGTGGGACGGACAGGGCACGGGCAACTGCTTCCAGGGCGACACCGGGCCGTCCTCGCCGCAGGCGCTGCCGGTGTGCGCGGCCTCGGCGCCCGGAGTGTCGGGCGGGTCGCACCGGTGGGTGGCCGAGCCGGTGAAGATCCTCAAGCTGTACCTGTGCTCGGACTTCTCGGCCCAGGACGTCCGGCTGCCCGCGGGGTGCGACTGGTTCGGGGCTGCGGGGCTGGGGAGGGTGGAGGCGCAGCTGGCGTTGGGCGGGTCGCTGGTGCTGGGGTTGCTGGCCGTTCTGTTCTGGTACCGCGGCCCGGCCCGGCCGTCCGCCGACGCGACCCCGCAGAAGACGGCACAGGCGCCTCCCGGGACACCGAGCCTCGGGGAGAGCGCGCCCGCCGAGGTGACGGTCCCCGCAACGGCTGAACCAAGCACCACCGCGAACGCTCGGGCCACGCCAGACCCGACGCGTGGGGTGGGGCTTGTGGTGGGGACGGTGGTGGGGGTGGCCGGGCTGGTGCTTGACGTGGTGGCCGCTTCCCTCGACTCACCGCTGCTCACGGCGGTCGCGCTGGCCGGGGTGGCGGGGTGGCTGGTCTGCCTGGGTGCCGTGGCGCGGCGGGTCAGGGCGGTGTTCGGATGGTTCACGGTGGTGCTCGGGGTACTGACCGCGGCGGATGCCTTTGACCGGGCGGTTCACCTGATTCCGTTCATTCCGCTGGGTCCCGGCTGGGTGCGGGGGCTGCTCACCGGGGTCTGGGTGCTGTGGGCGGTGGTGGTGCTGGCGCCGCGCCGCCGTACCGGAGAGCGGGGGGTGGTCGGGTGAGACGGCTGCTGGTGGTGGCGGTCGTGCTGGTGGCGGGGTGCGGGCAGTTGTCCGAGACGCATCATCGGCCCGGCAACAGCCACGAGGTGGCCACCGCGCCGCCCCGTACGGTCAACGGCGAGGTCGTGGTGCCGATCGCGATCGCGCAAGGGAAGGTCAGCCCGCCGTCGGGTTGGGTGGAGATCAGGAAGGGACAGCGGGTCGCCATCACCGTGACCAGCGACGTCTCCGACGAGGTCCACGTGCACGGCTATGACGTCGAGGCCGAGCTGCTGGCGGGCAAGGCGGTCACGGTGCGGTTCACGGCGGACGTGGCCGGGGTGTTCCAGGTGGAGACGCATGAGAACAAGCTGGTGCTCACCCAGCTGGCGGTGAAGTGAGCGGGATTCTGGCGCACGGGGTGGGCAGCCGAGGTGACCTGCCGATCCCGCTGTTCTACGCGTACGCGGGGGCGTTCGCGGCGCTGGTGGTGTCGTTCCTGGCGCTGGGGCTGCTGTGGCCGGACTCGCGATTCCGCGGTGAGGTCGCGGGACGCGTGCTGCCGCTGCGTCTGCCCGCGATGTCGCGGATGTTGCGGGTGGTCACGCTTCTGATCGTCGGGTACACGGTGGGGTGGCTCGTGCTGGGGCCCGAGGAGGGCAACGCGGGGCCGCATCTGGTCTATGTGATCTTCTGGGTGGGGCTGGTGCCGGCTTCGCTGGTGTTCGGGCCGGTGTGGCGGGTGCTGAGCCCGTTGCGGCTGCTGCCGGACCGTGCGCGCCGCCCGCTGCCCCCACGGCTCGGCTACTGGCCGGCCGCCGCCGGGCTGCTGGCGTTCACGTGGGTGGAGCTCGTCTCGCCGGAGCCCGCCGCGCCGTACACACTGCTGGTCTTTCTGCTGGTGTACGGCGGCGCGCACATCCTCGCCACGCTCCGGTACGGCCACGCGTGGCTGGCCCGAGGCGAGGCCTTCGAGGTGTATTCGACGCTGATCGGACAGCTCGCCCCGTTCGGCCGGCGGGCTGACGGGCGGCTCGTGCTGCGCAATCCGTTCGACGGGCTGGATGCCGTCCGGCCGGCGCCGGGGCTGGTCGCGACCGTGTGCGTGCTGCTCGGGAGCACCGGGTACGACGGGTTCTCCGGCGCGCCGGTCTGGGTGGAGGCGCTGCAGTCGGGTGCACCGGGCCGGGTCGTGCTGGGCACCGCCGGGCTGGCAGGGGCGATCGTGCTGGTGGCGGCGCTGTACGCGGGCTGCCTGTGGCTGGCCGGGCGCATCGGCGGCGCGCGCGGGCTGGCGCCGAGGTTCGCGCACTCGCTGGTGCCCATCGCCGTCGGCTACCTGGTCGCCCACTATTTCTCGCTGCTGGTGATCGAGGGCCAGCGGGCGTTCGTGCTGGCGCTGGGGCTGCGGGCCGAGGTGGACCTGGAGGCGGTGAGCCCGGCGACGATCGCCGCGGTGCAGGTGCTGGCCATCGTCATCGGGCACGTGGCGGGCGTGGTGGCCGCGCACGACCGGTCGGTACGCCTGCTGCCGCCCGCGCGGGCGGTCGCCGGCCAGATCCCGATGTTCGTGCTCATGATCTGCTACACCGTCGGCGGCCTGACCCTGCTGCTGGCCGCATGAGGCGGGCACCGGTCCAGCGGCGCAGCGCCGAGCGGGTCGAACGCATCCTCGACGCCGCCGCCCGGCTGCTCGACGAGGGCGGCTACGAAGGGCTCAGCACCCGCAGGGTCGCGGCGGTGACCGGACTGCCGATCGGCTCGGTCTACCGGTACTTCCGCGACAAGCGGGAACTGGCCGACGCGCTGGCGGCACGGAACCTGGCCGCGTTCGTGCGCCGGGTGCGCGGGCGCGGGATCACCCACTGGGAGCCGCTGGTGGAGGCCGTGGTCGACGAGTACCTGGAGATGAAGCGGACGGTGCCGGGGTTCGCGGTGGTCGACTTCGGGGCGAACGCCGAGGTGGCCGAGGCGCTGGCGGAGGTGCTGGCCGTACAGGCTGGGCTGGTTTGTGACAGCGGAGTGCTGCTCATCGCGGTGGAGGCGGCGGACGCGCTGCTACGCGCCCACCACGACGAGCCACACCTGATCGCCGAGACCAAGACCATGCTCCGCGCCTACCTCGCACTACGACTGGACGCACCTGCCCACGATCCCGGCGGCACACGCCTCCAGGGGTAGCGGAGTTCCCCGCCTCACCGGCACCCGGAGGCCTCGACCCGGACTTCCGCGGGTGCACGTCGGCGATGTCCTGAAGCACCGAGGCCGGGGCGGTCGTCGCAGCGGTGAAAACCCGCGAGCCCGGCGGCATCACGATCGCCTGAATGTCGCCGCATTTCTAGGCGGGAACGAAGCCTGCGGGAAACGCTCAGCTGCCCCGAGGTCACCGCGCGCACGGCGTCCTAGGTGACCAGGCTGCTCCAGTATGTCCAGAAGCGGATGGTGATCAGTGCGAGGACGGCCAGGTACCACAGCGTCAGCACGATCACGTGGTTGCGGGCGAAGGGGCGGGCGAGGTTCCTGAGCGTGACGTAGAGGAAGACCGGGATCGTCACCGCCCACACGACCATGCAGTACGGGCAGAGCGCGCCGATCACGTAGAGGCTCTGGTAGATCAGCCAGTGCACGAACACGACGCCCGCGGTGACCCCGATCTGCAGCCCCGCCCAGAACCACCGCTTCGGCGCCGCCCCGGCCAGCAGCGCGGCGCCGGTGGTCGTGACGATCGCGAACCCGGCCACGCCCAGCAGCGGGTTGGGGAAGCCGAACAGCTCCGCCTGCGGCGTGGACATGATCGAGCCGCACGACAGGACCGGGTTGATGCTGCAGCTCGGGACGTACCCGGGGTTCTTCAGCAGCGCGATCTTCTCGACCGTCAGCACGAACGCGGCGACCAGCCCGATCCCGCCGCCGACCAGCAGCAGGTACGGCAGCAGCCGCGGGAACGGCTCCGCCCGCCGCTCACTTGGCGAGAGCCGCATCGATGGCCGCCTTGATGTCGTCGGTGGACTTGGGCTGGAGCTTCTGGCCGTTCAGGAAGAACGTGGGGGTGCCCTCGACGCCGAGCGCCTGCCCGTCGGCGACGTCCTTGTTGATGCGGGCCAGCGTGTCCTCGGCGGCGTAGGCCTTGTCCCAGGCGGCCATGTCCAGGCCCATGCTCTGCGCGAACTCCCTGAACAGCTTGTCAGCCGGGGTCTGCTTCTCCGCCCACTGCTTCTGCGTCTGGTACATGCGCTGGTACATGGCGTCGAAGCGGCCCTGCCTGGCCGCCGCCTCGACCGCCCGCGCGGCGCGCTCGGCGTTGAAGTGGCTGGCGATCGGGAAGTAGCGGGCGACGAAGGTGACCTTGCCCTGGTACTGCTTGCGCAACTGCTCGATCACCGGGAACGCGGCGCCGCAGGCCTCGCACTCGAAGTCCAGGAACTCCACCAGCGTGACCTTGCCGTCCTGGGCGGTCTGGAGGCGGTGGCTGTCGGCGCGTACCACCTGGGCCCGCTCGGCCGGCGCCTGCCCGCCGGATCTGCTGACCACCAGGACGGCGGCGACCACGACCGCGAAGACGGCGATGGCGGTCAGGACGAAGGCGGTGTTGCGCTTTCTGGCGCGCTGGCGGTCGTCTTCCTCGCGCATGGCCTCGACCTTGGCGCGGCGCGCCTGGGCCCGATCCTGCTCGTCCGACACGTGGCCTCCCTGGAGTTTCTACGTCACGTAGAAAGTTGGATTTCTACATAGCGTAGAAGACGAGGGCAGTGGTCGGTCCGTCGGTCGGACAACATCGGACTCAGCCGGGCCAGAAGGCGCCGCAGGCCACCGGGGCGACCAGGACCGCCACCGGGCCGCTCATCAGGACCAGCGCGGCGGTGTACACGGCGGCCGGGATCCACCTGCGGCCCCGCGACGTGCCGAGCAGGCGTTCCACCCGCTGCGCCACACCCTCATCGGCCACCCGGAAAGCCCCCTCGGGCCCCTTCGGGACGGCCATGAGCACGATCGCTCGGGCCAGCGTGCGATCGCCGCTCACCCGCCGCGCCCGGTCGTCGGCGAGCATCTCCAGCAGCACCGGTACGGCCCGCCGCGCCGCCTTCACCACCGGCAGCCACGGAAAGGCGGCGGCCAGCGCCGCGAACGGCATCAGGAACAGGTCATGCCGGCCCCGCGCGTGAGCCCGCTCGTGGACGAGCACCGCCCGGAGCTCGGCGGGATCCAGCAGATCGAGCGCCCCGCGGCTCAGCACCACCCGGGACCGCCACCCGGGCACGCAGTAGGCCACGGGCGCGGCGCCCGGCAGCACGTACACCTCACGGCCGGCCGGCAGGCCCACCTCGCGCTCGTCGACCCGTTCGGCCAGGATGTCCACGAGCGTGCGCTGGCGGCGTTGCCTGGCCACGGTCCTGACGGCGGTGCGGGCCGTGTGCGCCACGAGCCAGGCGATCAAGGCGCCCGACCAGGCCAGCGCCAGATGATGGCCGGGACCGAGCCCGTCCAGGCCGCGCCCGTCGACCACCTGGTGCCCGAACGTGTGCATCCCATGCGGAAAGGCCGCCGCCAGCGGGGCGACCGCCGCGACCAGCCCCACCCCCACGGCCCCGAGCCCACCGGCCAGCCCGATCGCCTGCCAGAGCACCAGCGCCGCCCGGGGATGGCGCCGCGCCCACTCCGCCCCGGCCAGCGCCGCGGCCACCCGCCCGCCGAACACCGCGGGCACGAGCGCCATCCCGGCCACGACCAGCCAGAACGTCACGACCCCCCGCCCCTGTCCGTACCCGGGAAACGGTCCACACCGCCGCTGTCCGCTTCCCGGGTCGCCGTCAGGTCGGGGCGGTCCACCAGGGCGGCCCGGAGGGCGGCCGCCACCTCCGGTGACACCGCGCCCACGAACCGGCTCACCGCCGCCTCCACGTCACCGGCCTCGTCCAGCGCCTCCCGCATGGCCTCGGCCACGAAGGCGTCCTTGCCCGCCGCCGCGCGGTACAGATGCGCCCGGCCGGCCCGCTCCCTGGTCGCCAGCCCCTTGCGCGACAGGCGCACCAGCACGGTCAGCACGGTCGTCACGGCGGGCGAGGAGGGCAGCGCGGCGGCGAGGTCCTGGGCCAGGATCCCCTCCGGGTGCGCCCAGAGTGCCTCCATGACCGAGCGCTCCAGGTTGCCGAGCCGCACCGCCGTACCCCTCTCGCGAGATGTCCCGCTCTACGGTAGACGCTCGCCCGCGATGGGGGGCGCAGGGGTCATCGCCGAGGTGAGGGGCGGGGCGGCCGTCTCCCCGGCGACCGGGGCGGGGACGAGGACGGCCGGGCGGCGCCGCCACAGCGGGAGGGCGATCAGCACCATGACCACGCCCACCAGGCCTGCCGCGGCGAACGCCCAGGCGGGGCCGTACCCGTCGATGAGGGCGCCCGCGATCGGCGCGGACGACGCGCCCCCGATCAGCAGCGCGGTGCCGTGGAAGCCCATCGCCTCGCCCCTGGCCGCGGCCGGGACCCAGCGGCTGGCCGTGTCGACGGTGCTTGACAGGGCGGGCGCGCACAGGACGCCCGCCGGGACCAGGGCGAGCAGCAGCAGGCGCCAGTCGCCGCCGACCAGCCCGACCGGGATCGTCAGCACGCCCATCAGCCCGATCAGCAGCAGCGGCGAGAAGCCCCGCGACAGGCCGCCGTAGACGAAGCCGCCGGCCAGCGAGTAGAAGCACCAGATCGCCACCGCCAGGCCCACCCAGCCGACGTGGCCGGCGTTCTTCATCGTGGCCACCATCGCGAGCTCGGAGGCGGTCAGGATGAACGTGGCCGCGGCGGTCGTGCCCAGCAGCGCCACGAACGCGGGCGTCAGCCACTGGCGGCGCGGCACCCGGGCCTGCTCCACCAGCAGTTCCTCGGCCGAGCGGGTGGGCGGGTTGAGCAGGGTCAGGGCGGTGCCGGAGCCGACCAGGCCGACGGCGACGACCGTCATCGTCCACGTGCTGCCGAGCGTCGTGACGCCCGCGACGGCCAGGGCTGGCCCGGCCATGTACGCCAGCTCGACCAGCATCGAGTCGAGGGAGAAGCCCATCCGGCGCTGCTCCGGCGGGACCAGGGCGGCCAGGCACTGCCTGATGACGCTGAACACCGGCAGCGCCAGCAGCCCGGCCACCGCCGCCGCGACCGCCAGCACGGGGAACGGCAGCGCCCACGCGGTGGCCCAGAACACCGCCTGGGCGAGGGTGGTGGTGATGAGGACGGGGCGCAGGCCGTACTTGTCGACGAAGCGCCCCGACAACGGCGAACCCACCGCCATGCCGACCGTGCTGGCCATCGTGACCAGGCCGGCCTTGGCGAATCCGAGGTCGAGGGAGTATGCCACGTGCAGGGTCAGCGCCATGCCCGTCGCCGTGGACGGGACACGGGCGAACAGCCCGATCAGCAGCAGGTTCCGGACACCGGGCAGCCGCAGCAGGCGCCGGTAAGGCTCGATCGCCATGATTGTTACTTACCTCCGACCCCTATTGTGACGGGTCGCACTGACACTTCCCGCCCGGGTGAGGCATCATCGATGGTGTCCGGGTACGCCACTGGGGCGACTCGAGGCTTTGTTCAGGAGGGTTGTTCCATGTCCTCTCTGTATGGCGGCGTCACGGGCCGCCGGGTCACCATCCGCGATCTGGCCCAGGCCAAGGAGCGGGGCGAGAAGTGGCCCATGCTCACCGCGTACGACGCGATGACCGCCCGCGCGTTCGACCGGGCCGGGGTGCCGGTGCTGCTGGTCGGCGACTCGGCGGCCATGGTCGTCTACGGCTACGACTCCACCCTGCCCGTCACCGTCGACGACCTGCTGCCGCTGACGGCGGCGGTGGTGCGCGGGTCCTCGCGCGCGTTGGTCGTCGCCGACCTGCCGTTCGGCTCCTACCAGGGCTCGCCCGCGCAGGCCCTGGAGACCTCGGCCCGCTTCATGAAGGAGGCGGGGGCGCACGCGATCAAGCTGGAGGGCGGGCGCCGGGTGCTGCCGCAGGTGGAGCTGCTGGTGTCGGCGGGGGTTCCGGTGATGGGGCACCTCGGGCTGACTCCGCAGTCGGTCAACGCCCTCGGCGGCTACCGCGTCCAGGGGCGCGGCCAGTCGGGTGACGAGCTCATGGCCGACGCCAAGGACCTCGAACGGGCCGGCGCGTTCGCGGTGGTGCTCGAATGCGTGCCCGCCGAGCTGGCCGAGCGGGTCACGACGTCGCTGTCCATCCCGACGATCGGCATCGGCGCGGGTGCCGCTCCTGACGCCCAGGTCCTGGTCTGGCAGGACATGATGGGCCTGACGGAGCACCCGGCCAAGTTCGTGAAGGCCTACGGCACGCTGGCCGCCGACCTCGACCGCGCCGTCCGCGCGTTCTCGGACGAGGTGGTGTCGGGCGCGTTCCCGTCCGCCGAGCACACCTACACCTGACGTCCGCGGTTCCGCAGGGCGGTACCTGGAGGCGGCTGCCGGAGGCCGGGCTGGCATGATCTGAGCCATGACAGACGTGAGCGGGCTTTCGATCGGCATTCTGGGCGGCACCGGAGACCAGGGCAAGGGGCTGGCGCGGCGGTTCGTGCTGGCCGGGCACACCGTGCTCATCGGGTCACGTAGCGCGGAACGGGCACAGCAGGCGGCCGAGCCCATCGGCGCGCGGGGCGCGGGCAACGCCGAGGTGGCCGCCCAGGCGGACGTGGTGATCGTCGCGGTCCCCTGGGACGGCCACAAGGAGCTGCTGGCATCCCTCCGCACCGAGTTGTCCGGAAAAATCGTGATTGATTGCGTCAACCCCCTCGGCTTCGACAAGCAGGGCGCCTACGCCCTGCCCGTCGAGGAGGGCAGCGCCGCCCAGCAGGCCGCCGCCGTGCTGCCGGACAGCCGCGTGGTGGCCGCCTTCCACCACGTCTCGGCCGTGCTGCTCCTGGACGAGAGCGTGGAGAAGGTCGACCTGGACGTGCTCGTCCTGGGCGACGACCGTGAGGCCACCGACACCGTCCAGGCGCTGGCGGCGGTCATCCCGGGCGTGCGCGGCGTCTACGGCGGCCGCCTGCGCAACGCCCACCAGGTCGAGGCGTTCACCGCGAACCTGATCTCCATCAACCGCCGCTACAAGGCCCACGCGGGCCTGCGCGTCACCGACGTCTGAGCGGTCCTGACGGCATCTGATCGCTCCCGACGACGTCTGAGCGGTCCTGACGGCGTCTGAGCGGTCCTGACGGCGACGACCCATCCCATACGGCTCCCGCCACCCACCCGCCTCCCGCCGACGTGAGCGGCCCCCGATCATCGGGCGCTTCTCACGTCGGACGCACTCCCCGCCGCCACGAGGCCCGTACACCGGCCAAGTGGTTCACAACCACCCGGCATCCTCGGCGATCCGCACCGCGTCGATCTTGTTCCGCGCCCCGGTCTTGGTGATGGCCGAGGTCAGATAGTTGCGTACCGTGCCCGGTGACAGATGCAGCCGCCCGGCCGTCTCCTCCGCGCTCACCCCCTGGGCCGCCTCCCGCAGGACCGTGGTCTCACGCTGGGTCAGGGGG
This sequence comes from Nonomuraea sp. NPDC050547, assembly GCF_044457345.1. NCBI lineage: Bacteria > Bacillati > Actinomycetota > Actinomycetes > Streptosporangiales > Streptosporangiaceae > Nonomuraea > Nonomuraea sp. NPDC050547. The sequence goes on along the minus strand of NZ_JBITGW010000001.1, from coordinate 150,562 downwards.
CTCTCGCCGTACTCCATGGCCGAGCTCACCAGCTCGGGGTCCAGCACCCGCAGCCCCGCGTGCGTACGGCGGACCGCGTCGGCCAGCCGCTCCCCCGGCGCGTCCTTCACCAGGAACGCGGTGATCCCCGCCGCCAGCGCCCTGCGCACCTGACCTGGCCGGCCGAGCGCGGTCAGCACGAGGATGCGGCACTGCGGCAGCCGTTCGCGCAGTTCGGCGGCGGCCGTGATGCCGTCCACGACGGGCAGGTCGATGTCGACGATCGCGACGTCGGGGCGGTGCTCCAGCGCGGCGGGGACGATCTCGTCCCCGCGCGTCACCTCGGACACCACCGCGAGGTCGGGCTCCAGCCGCAGCAGCGCGGAGAGCGCCGCGCGGATCATGAGCATGTCTTCCGCCAGCAGGACCCGGATCACGCCGGCACCTCCACGACCAGCCGGAACGCGCCGCCGTCCGCGTGCGCGGCGACGCTGCCGCCCGCCTGCCCGGCGCGCTCGGCCAGGCCCGTCAGCCCGCTGCCGTCTTCGCGGGGCGTGCCGGCCGCGCCGTCGTTGACGATCTCCAGGCGCAGCCGGCCAGCCTGGGCCGCCGTGGTGATGGTGCAGGTCGTGGCTGCGCTGTGGCGCAGGACGTTGGTGATTCCCTCGCGTACGGCCCAGGCCAGCGCCTCCTCCGACGCCCGGGGCGGCACGGCGTCGGCGAGGTTGACCTGCACGCTCACCCCGGACGCCTCCAGCAGCGAAGCGGCCCGCTGGGTCTCGCCCCGCAGCGTCAGCTCCCGGTACCCGCGGGCCACCTGCCGTACGTCCTGGGCCGCCTCCCTGGCCACCTTCACCAGGTCGCCGACCTCTGCGCGGGCCGTACCGGGATCGCGGTCCAGGAGACGGGCGGCCAGATCGCCCTTCAGCGCGATCGCGGTGAGGCTGCGGCCGAGACCGTCGTGCAGGTCGCGCGAGATGCGCAGCCGCTCCTTCAGCACGGCCGCCTCGGCCAGCCCGGCGCGGGCCGACTCGAGTTCGCGGCTGACGGCGACCAGGCGGACGACCACGTACACGATGATGCCGCTGATCGGGATCGTCACCGCGTAGAGGGCGGCGACGACGGGGATGTTCAGGGTGACCATGATGCCGCCCAACTGCACCGCCGTCATCAGCGCGAGCAGCGGACCGGCCGCCCACAGCGGCAGGTACAGCAGGAGCGTGCCGGCGAGCAACTGCGCGGTCACCCCCGACCAGCCACTCGGCAGGAACGGGTCGGGCAGATAGGTCGCCACGGCCTGGACCACGACCGTCAGCGGGAACAGCGGGGGCCGCACGCCCCGCAGCGCGGCCCACATGTTGAGGACGTGGGGGATCCAGCAGCCGGCGAGCGCGGCGAGCACGACCAGGGTGACGTCCAGGCGGCCCGAGCTCAGGTAGATCAGTCCGAGCATCGGGTAGCCGACGGAGATCACCGCGATCAGCCAGGTGGCGAGGCGTTGGGCGGAGGAAGCGGTCATTGTCCGACAAATCTACGAGCGTCGCGGCTCCCAGCGAAACCAGAGCCGGATCGCGACCAGCCCGGCGAGCGTCCAGACCGCCAGATTCAGGGCGGGCACCGCGAACTCCCCCGTCTTCATCGCGTGTACGGCGGCGCTGGTCGGCAGCAGGTCGAACCCGGCGCGCACCCAGGAAGGCAGCAGGTCGAGCAGCGGCCCCATCGCACCGGCCCCGACCCCGCACAGCAGGAACACCGGCACCGTCATCGCCGCCGCCAGCTCCGCCCGCGGGATCGCCGCGGTGTAGGCGACGCCCAGCACCGCCACGCAGACCGCGCCACCGAGCGCCGCCCCGACGAAGACCACCGGATCGCCGGGGAACGGAACGTCCGCCACGAATCGCACCACCAGCAGGCAGCCCACCACGAGCGCGACCGTCTGCGTGACCGTGCTGGCGACCTCCCCGGCCAGGATCTGCACGTCGGTCAGCATGGTGGAGCGCAGCCGCTTGAGCACGAGCTGGTCGCGCCGCATCGACAGCGCCACGACGATGTTCATGAACCCGGTGATCGACAACACGAGCGCGGTCGAGCCGTAGAAGGTCTGGGTGGCCCAGGCGACGCCGTCCGCCTGGACGTGCCGCATGAGCAGCGGCATCCCGATGGTCAGGCCCACCGGCGTGATCACCGACCCGGCCAGCATGGACTTGTCCCGCCAGAACAGGCGGGCGCCGAGCTTGTAGGTGGCGGCGAGGCTCATGAGGTGCTCCTGTCGAGGAAGAGGTCTTCGAGGGTGGCCGCGCGTACGTCGAGCCCGGTCAGCCGCAGTCCGCGCCCGGCCGCCCAGCTCAGCAGCGTCTGCGCGGCCAGGTCGGGGTCCTCGGCGCGGCAGACGGCCACCTCGCCGTCGAGCGTGACCGGCAGCGGCAGCTCGCCGGGGGCGACTCCGGGCGGCATCCGGAACGCCACCCGGCCGCTCTGGGCGGCCAGCGTCTCGGCCATCCCGCCCGCGGCGACGATCGCGCCGCCGTCCAGGATCGCCAGCGACGAGGCCAGCCGCTGCGCCTCCTCCAGGTAGTGCGTGGTCAGCAGCACCGTGGCGCCCTCCGCGGCCAGGCCGCGCACCACCTCCCAGGTGTCGCGGCGGGCCTGCGGATCCATGCCGGTCGTCGGCTCGTCGAGGAAGAGCACCTCGGGACGTCCCAGCGTGGCCAGCGCCAGATCCAGCCGCCGCTTCTCCCCGCCGGAGAGCTGCCGCACCTTGGTGCCCGCCTTGTGCCCGAGCCCCGCCAGCCGCAGCGCCTCGTCGCGGGGACGGGCCGCCGCGGTGAAGTCCCGCCAGGTGTCGACCGTGCGGGCCACCGTCAGGTCGGGGAAGAACCCCGCCTCCTGCAACATCACGCCGGTACGGCGCCGCGCCTCCCCCCGCTGCCCCGCCGGATCGAGCCCGAGCACCCGCACCGAGCCCGCGTCCGGCCGCTGGAACCCGGCCAGCACCTCGACCGTCGTCGTCTTGCCCGCGCCGTTGCGGCCGAGCAGCGCGAAGATCTCCCCTTCCGCGACCTCGAAGGAGACGCCCTTCACGGCCTCGTACGCGCCGTAGCGCTTGACGAGGCCGGATACCTGGATGGCTGTCATGCCTCCGATCGTCGCTGGGTCAGCGTTCGGGGAACAGTGAAGAATTCACGATCCGCAACAGCGTGTCCGCCACCCCGTCCGGGTCAACGACCTGGTGAAGGTGGGCGCCGGGGACGCGGGTGACCGGCCAGCCGCGGCCCGCCGCCCGCTCGGCCACCTTGTCGTACGGCGGGCCGTACCAGAGATAGCCGCACGGAACCGCGTCCCACCCGGCCGGGACCGGCACGAGCTGGGTGTAGTAGGCCAGCGGCAGCCGAGGCTGCTCATCGGCCACGCGCCGCCTGACCTCGGGGTCGGGGAGCATCGGGGCGACGTCCTCCTCGCTCCACCAGTCGGTCCAGCGAGGCAGCCGCCCGTCCTGGCCGGCGAGGTCGCGCAGAAACGGCAGGAACGCCTCCTCCGCCGTCTTCACGAGCCCGTCACGCGGTGGCAGATGGGCGTCCGCGAACACGCAGGCCACCACCCGCTCCCCCAGCCCCTCCTTCACGACCGGCAGGAACAGCCCCGCGTTGCTGTGCCCGGCCAGCACCAACGGCCCTTCCTCCGGTACGGCGGAGCGCACCGCCTCGACCACCCTCGGCCAGTGCGGCGGGCCGCCCTCGGTCACCGCGGTCAGATCCGGCACCACGGCCCGCCTCCCCCGCCGGCCGAGCGCCTCCGCCACGGGCCGCCACGTCGAAGGACCTACCGAGGGGCTGTGCACGAGCACGAAGATCGCCTGCATGCCCGCCACCTTCCCACGCCCGCGAACCCCTCCGCCGCGATATCGCTCCCAGCGTGGCCCCCGCAGCCGAGGGCACCCGCTCCCTCCCCGGAGGCGAGGCCCGCGGCCCCAGGCAGTGACATGGCAGGGGAAGGCGTGGAGCCCTGGTGAGGGCACCCCGGAAGGGCATGGCACGAAAGCAGCCGGAGACGGCGTAGCCCGCAGAAGTGCCCCGCAGGGGCGTCCCGGGGGCCGTGGCCCGGGAGCGGTGTCCCGAAGGGACGGCCGGGAGGGGTGTCCTTTCGGGACACCCGTGGAGCGGTGACCGCGAGGCAGGGGGTCGGGAGGCAGGGGTTAGACGATCAGGGCGTGGGTGGTGGTGGGGTGGTGGGTGCCGTCGTAGGAGTGCCAGGCGGCCGACAACCCGGCCACGGCTCGGCTGAGCTCGCGGGGCGTGAACAGGAAGTGCAGCCGCGTGTAAGAGCCCTGCCCGCCCACCGGGTCGAAGGCTCGTCCGGGCGGGATGGCCACGCCGTGACGCAGGGCGACCTGGGCGAAGGCGTCGGTGTCGCCGTGCGGCAGCCGTACCCAGATCGTCTGGCCGCCCAGGGCGGGCTCGAACGACCACGACGGCAGCCGCTCGCGCAGCTCCGCGCACAGGTGGTCGTGACGCTCACGCAGTACGGCGGTGCGGTCGCGGCGGATCTCCGGCAGGCGGCGCAGCAGCGCGACGGCGGCCAGCTGTGAGACGGCCTCGCCCGCCAGATCGTGGATGGCGCGCAGCCGTGCCAGGCGGGTGGCCAGCGGGGCGGCGGCGCGGATCCAGCCGATCCGCAGCCCGCCCCACACGACCTTGCTCAGCGAGGCGATCGTGATGATCTGCTCGCCCGGGGTGAACGAGGCCAGCGGCGGCGGGGTCTCGCCGGAGAAGCACAGTTCGGCGCAGACCTCGTCGTCGATGAGCGGCACGTCGTGCTCGGCGGCGAGCGTGGCCAGGCGGCGGCGGGCGGGCACGTCCATGACGGCGCCGGAGGGGTTGCTGGCGGTGGGGACCGTGTAGGCGAGGGCGGGGCGGGAGCGCAGCGCGCCGGCCACCCCGTGCTCGGCGCCGCGCACGACGGCGGCGGCGTGGCGGAAGACCTCCAGCGCGCCCGGGTAGGTGGGCGTCTCGGTCAGGACGGTGTCGCCGGGCTGCACGAGCAGGCCGGTGAGCAGCGAGAGCGCCTGCTGGGCGCCGGTGGTGACGACGATCTCGTCCGCGGTGGTGGGCAGGCCGCGGGCGCGGTAGTAGGCGGCGACGGCCTCGCGCAGCGCGGGCTGGCCCGCGGGGTAGTAGCCGAGGTCGTGGGGGCGGGCGGCGAGCCGTTCCGCGGCCTCGGCGTAGGCCTCCACCATGAACGGCGGCGGCACGTCCGGCGCGGCGCAGGTCAGGAGCTGGACCCCGTCGGGCGGGTGGAGCATGTGCTGGATCAGCGGGTTGGCGGGGACGCCGTCGACCACGCGGGCCGCCGACAACTGGGCGGCGGCGACGCGGGTGCCGCTGCCCTGGCGGCGTACGACACGGCCTTCCTGCTGGAGCAGGTCGTAGGTGGCCACGACGGTGCCTCGGCCGACGGCCAGGAGCTTGGCCAGCACGCGGTCGGGCGGGAGCAGGTGGCCGGGCGGCAGGACGCCGTCGTCGATGAGCGCGCGCAGCCGGGCCGTGAGCAGGAGGTACAGCGGCCCCCGGCCGGTCGCCCACCGGCCGAGCAGGTCCACCAGATTGGCTCCATCCATGGACCAATTCTCCACCATTGGATCTGACATCGCAGGACATTTCTGGAGATGCTGTTGACATGGAACTTCGTCCCGAGACCCGTGCCGTCCACCTGCCCCAGCCCAAGCTCACCGGCAGCAGGCCGATCACCGTGCCGATCTACCAGACGTCCGGATTCGTGTTCGACGATCCCGCGGTCTTCGCCGACGCCATGGGCCGCCCCGACGGTTCCTTCGTGTACGGCCGGCTCGCCAACCCCACGGTCCGCTCCCTGGAGGACGCGGTCTCCGGCCTGGAAGGCGGCGTCGCGGCCCTGGCCACCGGCTCCGGCATGGGCGCCATCAACTGCGTGCTGCTCGGCCTGCTCGGCCCCGGCGACCACCTCGTCTCCCAGAAGGCCATCTACGGCGGCACCGCCGCCATGATCAACGAGTTGGTCCACCGCTTCGGCGTCACCGTCACCTACGTCCCGGAGGACGACCCGGAGGCCCTGCGCGCGGCCGTACGCCCGGAGACCAAGCTCGTCTACCTGGAGACGCTGGCCAACCCCGCCCTCCAGGTGGCCGACCTGCCCGGCATGTGCGCCGTGGCCCGCGAGCTCGGCGTCGTCTCGGTCGTGGACAACACCTTCGCCACGCCCCTGCTCTGCCGCCCGATCGAGCACGGCGCCGACATCGTGGTCCACTCCACCACCAAGTACCTGTCCGGCCACACCGACGTCGTCGGCGGCCTCGCGGTCTTCGCCGACGACGCCCTCTACCGCAAGGTGTGGCACTTCTCGGTGGAACTGGGGGCCACGCCGGACCCGTTCGCCGCGTGGCTGACGCTGCGCGGACTGCAGACCCTGCACCTGCGCATGGAGCGCCACTGCTCCAACGCCCGCTACCTGGTCTCCCGCCTGGCGGCCCACCCCGCCGTGTCCGCCGTCCACTGGCCGGGCCTGCCCTCGCACCCCTCCTACGAGCTGGCCGGCAAGCTGCTGCCCGACTTCGGCGGCGTCTTCTCCTTCGAGCTCGCCGGCGGGCGGGCGGCGGGAGAGAAGTTCATGAGCGCGGTACGACTGGCCCTGCTCGCCCCCTCGCTCGGCGGCGTCGAGACCCTGGTCATGCACCCGGCCACCACCTCCCACCGCTCGCTCAGCCCCGAGGAGCTGACCCGCCACGGCATCGGCGAGGGCACCGTCCGCGTGGCCGTCGGCATCGAGCACCCCGAGGACCTCTGGGCCGACCTCGAACAGGCGCTGTCCTAAGGTCGGATGGAACGACGACTCCGTAGCGAGGGGATGACGATGACGGTGACGCACGCCAACGTGCAGGCGGCCGGGGAACGCGTCGCGGGCCACGTCCTGCGCACTCCCGTCCTGGAGGTCTCCCCAGGGCTGATCTTCAAGCTGGAGCAGGTGCAGCGGTCCGGCTCGTTCAAGGTGCGCGGGGCGTTCAACCGCATCCTGTCGGCGGGGACCCTGCCGCCCGCGGGCGTCATCGCGGCCAGCGGCGGCAACCACGGCCTGGCCGTCGCCTACGCCGCCCGCGCGCTCGGCGTCCGCGCCGAGATCTTCGTGCCCACGGTGGCCAGCCCGGTGAAGGTCGCCGGACTGCGCGCCCTGGGCGCCGAGATCACCCAGACCGGCGCCATCTACTCCGCGGCCGCGGAAGCCGCGGCGAAGCGGGCCGCGGAGACCGGCGCGCTGACCGTGCACGCCTACGACCAGCCCGAGGTGATCGCCGGGCAGGGCACGCTGGCACTCGAACTGATGGAGCAGGCGCCCGGCGTCGACACCGTCCTGGTCGCGGTGGGCGGGGGCGGACTGGCGTCCGGCGTCTCGCTCGGCCTGCGCGAAGGCGTGAAGCTGGTGGCGGTGGAGCCCGAGCTGATCCCCGCCCTGCACCGGGCGCTGCGTGCCGGCCACCCCGTCCCGGTCGAGGTCAGCGGCGTGGGCGCGGACGCGCTCGGCGCCACCCAGGTGGGCGGCCTGGCCTTCGGCATCCTGTCGGGCGCGGGCGTGGAGAGCGTCCTGGTCTCGGACGAGGCCATCATCGACGCCCGCCTCCGCCTGTGGTCGGAGCACCGGCTGGCCGTCGAGCACGCCGGGGCCGCCGCCTACGCGGCCCTGCTCAGCGGCGCGTACCGGCCCGCGTACGGGGAACGCGTGGCCGTGGTGGTCTGCGGCTCCAACACCGATCCGGCCACGTTGACCGGCTGACACCACCTGGCGAAGGACCTCCACGGGTCATCACGTGTCACAAGGCGCGGGAGGGGGTGTGGGGTGCGGGAAGGGGTCGCGCTGGGGGGTGTGGGGCGCGACCCCTTGGTCCGCGGGTTTCAGCAGTTGCCGAAGGCGGGCAGGCCGTACATCCTCAGGGCCAGCCACTCGATCGCGAGGGGACCGCCCTCGACGGCGCCCAGCACGTGGTTGCCGCCGGGGATCGACAGCCAGCGCGCGTTCACGCCGGCCCGGCAATACTCCGAGCGCAGCGTGGAGCCGACGGCGTGCGGGATGATCTCGTCGCCTCGGGCGTGGTAGAGGAAGACGGGCACCCGCGGGGGCCGGGCGCCCAGGCGGTTCTCGGCCAGGCGGGCCAGCCACTTGGGCTGGTTCATGAGGTCGATGGGCGACAGGTCGGAGAAGCGCAGGCCGGCGAGCTTGCCGAGGTCGCCCACGCAGTCGTCGGCGGCGTCGGTCATCAGGGCCTTGCCGCGGTCGTTGAGGTCGTTGAACAGGTCGAGCTCGTCGTAGGCGGCGTCGAAGCCGACACCGGCCGCGGCGGCGAGGCCGAAGTTGGCGCCGCCGTCGAGGCTCTGCGCGACGGCCTTCAGGTCGGCGGGTACGCCGCCCGCGGCGACACCCTTGAGCCGGAGGTCGGGAGCGTAGGAGGGCTGGAGCTGGCCGGCCCACCCGGCGGAGGCGCCGCCCTGCGAGTAGCCCATGATGCCGACGGGCGCGCCGGCCGACAGGCCGGAGCCGGGCAGCCGGATCGCGGCGCGTACGGAGTCGAGGACGGCCTGTCCTTGCGAGATCCCGGCCATGTACGTGTGCCGGCCGGGCGTGCCGAGCCCCTCGTAGTCGGTGACGGCCACCGCGAAGCCCTTGAGCAGGAACAGGCTGACCAGGGCCAGCTCGGCCTCTCTGCCCTCCCGCATGGCGAGGGACGGGGCGCACTGGTCGCCGAGGCCGTGGGTGCCGACGGCGTAGCCGATGACGGGGCGGCGGCCGAACGGGTAGGAGGCCTTGGGCACGAGCACGGTCGCGGAGACGGCATTGGGCGCGCCGGTCGCGGAGGTGGAGCGGTAGAGCACGTTCCAGGCGTTCACCGGGACTTCCAGGAGCTTGCCCGGCAGCAGGTACACCGTGGTCGGCTGGGCGGAGATCACGTCTCCGGCCGAGGCCGCCTGAGCGGGTACCGGGAGCAGGATGAGCGAGATGACCAGGGATAAGATCACGGACAGTCTCATGGCGCCGTCCTCCCGCGCGAAGACCACGCTGGCCGCGTGGAAACCACGCTGATCGTTACCCGGCGGTAACCTTCTGTCAAGGCCCGAAATAACGCCGGTCAGGACATCCGTCCGGCAGTATGGTCGGATGGACTCAGGGTCTGTGGCCTTCCTCCGCGAGCTCCTCGCCGACACAGGCTGGATCGAGCGCACCCGCGAACTCGGCATGGCCCTGCGGGCCACCCGATCCCCCGGCGGCCTGCTCCTGGTCGGCACCCCCGACGACGAGCCGTGGCACCTGACCGCGCATCTGGGCGACGAGGCGCGCCTGTCCGGCCTGCCGCAGCTCGCGCCCACGCTGGTGCGCTGGCAGCCGCCCGCCGACGCCCCCGCCCACCTGCGGATCGGGCTGGAGCGCATCGAGGCGGCCCGGCGCGGCGAGACGTTGTTCGTGGTCGCGGAGCAGCAGGCGCCGGTGCCGCTGCTCGAGCGGGTGGACGACGCCCGCCGGATCGGCGCGACGATCGTCGCGCTGGAGAGCGGCGACCCGGAGCTGACCGGCCTCGCGCACGAGGCGCTGGCGATCCCGCAGCACGGGCTGATCACCTTCGACGGCGCGCAGCACCTGGTCAGCACCGCCGCGGGCGAGATCCCGCAGCGGCCGAGCCTACGTGACCGCCTCGCCAGGCTCCTCGACCGCGTGAGCGGACCGCAGGTGACCGACTAGCTCCCGCGTCGCGTCCTCGATCGCGCCGATCACGACCGCCTGCACGGGGTCGGGCTCCCCCGACCGCGTACGGCTGACGCGCGTCACGGCGTCCAGCCGCCGGGCCCCGACGTCCTTGATGTAGCTGACCCGCACCTCGCCCTCGGGCACGTCGAGCAGGGCCAGCTCGGGCACGATGGCGACCCCGTGCCCGGCCACGACCAGCGACAGCGTCGGGCCGAACTCGGTGATGACGTGCACCTTGCGCGGCTCGAACCCGTGGATCGCGGCCAGCCGGTCGAGCGCCTGCCCGCAGGCCTGCGAGGGCTCACCGGCCACCCAGGGCATCCCGGTGAGCTCGCCGATCGTGCGCGGGGCCTCGGGCCAGGCGGGCGGGGCGACGATGCGGTACTCGTCGACGTAGAGGGTCCGCGTGGACAGCGACGGCTGCGACAGCGCGGGCAGGCTCATGTCCTGCTCGGTGATCAGCACGTCGACCTGGCCGAGCCTGAGCTCCTGGAGGGCGGGCGGGCCGTACACCTCGTGGATGATCGGAATGATCTTCGGATGGTGTACGGCGAGCCGCTGGATCGCCGGAACCAGGATGTGCTTGATCACGGTCGGGAAGGCGGCGATCCGCACCGGCCCGGCCAGCCGCTCGGTGAAGCGGGTGAGCTCGCGCCGGGCCTCGGCGAGCTCGTCCTCGACGCGTTCGGCGTATCCGGCCAGCACGCGGCCGGCGGGCGTGAGCGACACGCGGCGCTGGGAACGGTCGATGAGCGCCAGACCGACCTCGCGCTCCAGGTGGGCCAGCTGCTGGGAGACGGCGGAGGGAGTGAGGAAGAGCGCCTCTGCCGCGCGCATGACGCCACCGCGGCGGGCCACCTCGTGCAGGACACGCAGGCGCCGAGGATCGATGTCCATGCAGGTCAGCTTACGCGCAGATTTAGATCTCGTTACTTGTGCTTGAGCTGGGGACATCCGGAGAATGTGCGCCATGGAGTTACTCCTCGACGCCCTCGGCTGGCTGGGCGCGGCCACCCTGCTGTACGGCTACGCCATGGTCTCCTCGGGGAGGATGTCCGGGGACGGCCTGCCGTACCAGGTGATCAATCTGTTCGGGTCGGTCAGCCTGATGATCAACAGCGGGTACAAGGCGGCGTGGCCGTCGGCGGCCCTGAACCTCATCTGGGCCGGGATCGGTATCGTCGCCCTCGTCAAGCTCTACCGTCTGGGAGTCGCCCGATGATCGTCGAACTGAGCCACCGCATCGTCGAAGGCATGACCACCTACCCGGGCGTTCCTGGGCCCGTGCTCGGCCTCCACCTGAGCAGGGAGGACTCCCGGGAGGTCTACGCGCCGGGCACGGAGTTCGAGATCGGCGTGATCACACTGGCCGCCAACACCGGCACCTACCTGGACACCCCGCACCACCGCTACCCCGGCGGCGCGGACCTCGCGCGCGTCCCGATCGAGAAGCTCGCCGACCTGCCGGGACTCGTGGTCCCCGCCGAGGGCCGCCGCGCGATCGGCCTCGACGCCTTCGACGGCCTCTTCGTCCGCGGCCGCGCCGTCCTCGTGCGGACCGGCTGGGACGCGCACTTCGGCACCGAGGCGTACACGAGCGGCCACCCGTTCCTGACCTCCGAGGCCGCCGAATGGCTCGCTGAGCAGGGCGCCGCGCTGGTCGGCATCGACTCGCTGAACATCGACGACACCCCGCCACGCGGCGAACGCCCCGCGCACACCGTCCTGCTCGCCGCGGGCATCCCCATCGTCGAGCACCTCACCGGCCTGTCCGCGCTGCCGGCCGGCGGCTTCCGCTTCCACGCCGCGCCGCCCATGGTGTCCGGCATGGGCACCTTCCCGGTGCGCGCCTACGCCGTCATCCCGTAGTCACGGCACGGCGTCTCAGTCGTCCTCGTCCTGGTCGGCCTCGTCCCACGCCTTGTTCCGCGCGGCGGCGCGTTCCAGTGCGCCCGCGGCCTCCTCCTGGGTGGCGTAGGGACCCATCCGGTCCTTGTTGGGGCATCCCTGGTCGGGCTCCACCCTCATGTGCTTGAGGCAGAACCACCACTGGCCTTCGCTCACGTGAGCAATGATGCCCCTTTGATCCCTTCCCAAGCATGAACATCAGAGGCCGAGTCCGGCCAGTTCCCCCCGCGAAGCCACGCCCAGCTTGGGAAACGCGTTGTACAGGTGATAGCCGACCGTGCGCGGGCTCAGGAACAACCGTGCCCCGATCTCCCGGTTGCTGAGCCCCTGGGCGGCCAGCCGTACCGCCTGGAGCTCCTGGGCGGTGAGCCGTTCCGCGAGGTCGGGCGCGTGCGCGCGCACCGCGCGGCTCTCCCCCGTCGCGCGCAGCTCGCGCCGTGCCCGCTCGGCCCACGGCGGCGCGCCCAGGCGCTCGAAGGCCTCGGCGGCGGTCCGCAGCCACGTGCGGGCCTCGCTCATCCTGCGCTCGCGCCGCAGCCGCTCCCCGTACAGGAGCCCGGCGCGCGCCCGGTCGAGCGGAAAGGCCTCATGGTGTACGGCCGGCGCGTAGTCGTCCAGGTCGTCGGTGAGCAGCGCCCGGTTGCGCAGGGACACGCCCCGGGCCCAGGCCTGACCGCTCTCGTGGGCCCACCGCTCGTAGGTCGCGGCCGGACCGGCGGCGTCGGCGGGGCGGCCGAGCCGTACCGCGGCCTCGACCATGATGGGCAGCGCGGCCAGCATCCCCATCGGCCGCGAGCCCGCGAGGACGGCGGCCAGCCGGTCGAAGGCCGGCTCGTAGCGGCCGAGCCCGAGGTCGAGCAGGCTGAGCGCGGCGGCGGCGTGCACCGAGCCGGGGGCGAGCCCGCGCTCCAGCGCCTCGGCCGTCAGCTCGCGGCAGCGTTCCTCCTCGCCCTCGACGGCGGCCAGTTCGGCGAGGACGGCGCGCAACTCCAGCGCGGGCCGGGTCTGCCCGGTGTCGGCGGCGATGCGCAGCCCGTCCTCGGCGGTGAGCCGGGCGTCGCGGTGCGCGCCGGTGAACAGCTGGCAGCGGGCCAGGATCACCTGGACGGCGGGCAGTGTGCCGAGCGCGCCGTGCTCACGGGCGTCGCGTTCGAGCCAGGAGACCTCACCGTAGGCGCCGGCGATGTCGCCGGTGATGAGGCGCATCCGGGCGAACAGCAGCCGGTCGCGCACGTCGGCGTCCTCACCCGGCGGGTCGGCGAGCAGGTCGCGCAGGGCGGCCAGGCCGTCGGCCACCTCGCCGCGCTCGACGCGGTTGGCGGCCAGGGCGGCGGTGGCCAGCGTGGCGACCGGGGCGCCGCCCGCCAGCGTGCTCGCGAAGCCGCCCATCATCTCGACGCACTCGAAGTCGTTGTTGCGCCAGGCCGCCGCGACCGCGTCGCGCAGCAGGACGACGGAGTCGTCCGGGGCCGACGGATCGGTCTCGTGGAGCAGGATGCGGTAGGCGTCCTGGGCGTCGTCGCGGGACTCGGCGAGCACGGCGCGCAGCTTGGCGGCGTGCACCCGCTCCTCCATCCCGGTCAGCCGCAGCAACTCGGCGGCCTTCTCGAACTGCCCGGCGTCGGTGGCCGCGCGGGCGGCGGCGACGTGGCGGCGGGCGCGTACGGCCGGGTCGGGGGTGAGCTCGGCGGCCCGCGCGTAGGCGGCGGCGACGGCCGCGTAGCCGCCGCGGTCCCTGGCCCGCTCGGCGGTGGCCGCCAGCGCGGCGGCGACGTCCTCGTCGGGTTCCTGGGTGGCGGCGGCCAGATGCCAGACGCTCCGGTCGCCGTCGAGGACGTCGGCCAGCGCCCGGTGCGCGGCCATCCGCCTGGCCAGCGGCGCGCGCCGGTAGACGGCGCTCCTGATCAGCGGGTGGCCGAAGGCCAGGCGGGCGCCGGAGGCGGTGAGCAGTTCCGCGCGTTCGGCCGGTTCGAGGTCGGCGGGCCCGGCGCCGAGCAGTCCTGCGGCGGCGAGCACGGCGGCCGCCTCACCGGTGTCGTCGGCGGCGGCCACCAGCATCAGCGTCCGCGTGGCCTCGGGAAGGGCGGCGACCCGGTCGGCGAACCCCTGCTGGATCCTGCTCTGCACCGGCACGATCCCCATGGAGTAGGGCCCGGACCGGCGCCGCGACGCCGACAGCTCCAGCAGGGCCAGCGGGTTGCCCGCCGACTCGACCAGCACCTCCTCGCGCTCGGTGGCCGACAGCCCGCCCGCGCGCTCGGTCAGCAGAGCCTGGGCGCTCTCGTCGGCCAGGCCGCCCAGGCGTAGCTCGGCCAGGCCGGCCGCCGGGAAACCGGGGGCGTGCGGCTCGCGTACCGTCAGCAGCATCACCACCCCCTCGGCCTCCAGCCGCCGCGCGGCGAACAGCAGCGCCGCGGCGGAGGCGTGGTCAAGCCATTGGGCGTCGTCGACGAGGCAGACCAGCGGTCCCGCCTCGGCCAGCAGCGTCAGCACGGCCAGTCCCACCAGGAACGGCTCGCCCTCCCCCGCGGGTCCGGTGCCGAGCGCGGCGGCCAGCGCCCTGGCCTGACCCTCCGGCAGCCGGTCCAGCCGCTCGGCGGTACGGCCCAGCAGCAGGCTGAGACCGGCGTAGGGCAGCTCGTGCTCCGACTCGATCCCGGCGCCCCGCAGCACCGGCAGCTCCCCGGCGCGCGCGGCGGCGGCCTCCAGGAGCGCGGTCTTGCCGATGCCCGCTTCACCCCTGATGACCAGCGCCGCGCTGGTGCCTTCCCGGGCTCCGGACAGCAGCCGCTCGATCATGGCCGTCTCGTCCGTCCGCCCGTGCAGCATGCCTCAGAGGCTACCCGCGAAGTCCCCGGCGTGATCGGCGGCCCACTCCCGGTAGGTGCGCGCGGGCATGCCGGTCAGCTTCTCGACGGTGTCGGTGACCCGTTCCGGCGGGAAGTCCTGGAGTGCGTCGGCGAAGTCGCCGTACAACGCGGCGATCTCCTCGCGGGTCATGTTCTCGAAGCGCAGCGGCCGCCGCAGCACCTCGCCGAGCACGCGCACCCGCTGCCCGGCGTCGAGCGGCTCCGGGCCGGTGAGCACGTAGGTCCACCCGGCGTGGCCCGGGTCGAGCAGCACGCGGACGCCGGCGGCGGCCAGGTCGGCCTCGTGGATCAGCGTCCGCTTCCAGTCACCGAAGGGCCCGCGGGCCACCTCTCCCCGCGCGAGGCTGGGTGTCCAGCGCAGGTCGTTGGTGGCCAGGCCGGTGATGCGGAGGAAGGTCCAGTCCGCTCCGGACTCCCTGACCAGGCGTTCCATCTCACCGTGGGCGGAGTTGACCGGATCGGCGGCGCCGGCCTCGGCCGAGGAGAAGTAGACGACGTGCCTGCCCGGCCGGGCGATCTTCGCGACCGCCTCCGCCTTCCTGGGGTCGCCGAGGACGGGCCAGACGAGGAAGACCTTGTCCACGCCGTCGAGCGCGGCGTCGAGGGTCGCGGGGTCGGTCAGGTCGCCGTAGACCTCACCGGGCCGCTTCGGGTCGCGGGTCAGCGCCCGCGCCTCGACACCCTGCTCGCGCAGCTGGGCGACCACCTGGCCGCCGACGCTTCCGGTTCCTCCGGTCACCAGGATCATGACGCTTCCCCGATCAGCTCGTAGAGGGTCTCGACGGACTGGGCGCCGGACAGCGTGCGCGATCCGGCCTCGAACACCGGAACCCCGGTGACCTCGATCTCCGCGAGCCTGGCCCGCAGCTCGTCCTCGCCGCCGTCCTGCCAGGTCACGCCGGTCTCGGCGGCCAGGTCCTTGAGCGTCGCGAGGTCGGACAGGTCCAGGCCGTCGGTGAAGTAGGCGCGGAACAGCCGTTCGGTCATCTCCTCGCCGCGCCCCTGCGCGGAGGCGAGGGCGATCAGCCGGTGCGCCTGGAAGGTGTTGGCGAACCGGGCGCGGTCGAAGCGGTAGTCGAGGCCCTCCGCCGCGCCCAGGCGGGTCATCCGCTCGGTCGACCTGGCGGCCTCAGGGCCGAAGGCCCGCTCGTGCACCAGGGTCAGCGGCTCGACCTCCCGCACGTCGGGAGCCAGCTGGTACGGACGGAAGACGACCTCCACCCGGGCGCCCTCGGCCCTGCGCCGCTCCAGCGCCTTCCGCAGCCGGTTGAAGCCCAGGTAGGACCAGGAGCAGGCCAGGTCGAGCGTCATCGTGACCGTGGGCGGGGCGAAGTCGGCGCGGTGGTCGGCCACCCACTCCCGGTAGGTGCGCGCTGGCCGCCCGGTGACCTCCTCGACCGTGGTGGTCACGGGCTCGGGCCGCGCGATGAGCCGGCGCATGTCCTCGAAGGTGTCGTCGACGGCCTCCGGCGGCAGCCACGTCTCGAAGTAGGCCCTGGCCTCCGTCAGCGGCATCTCCTCGAAGCGCAGCTGCCGCCCGATGACCTCGCCGATGATCTCCACCCGCTCCTGCTGTGTCTGCGCCTCGGGCCCGGTCACGTCGTACGCGGCCCCGACGTGGTCGTCGTCAAGCAGTGCCCGCACCCCCACGGCGGCCAGGTCGGCCTCGTGCACCAGCGACCTGGCCCACCCGCCGAACGGCTCCCGCACCACCCCGTCGTCCCGGATGCCCGCCACCCAGCCCAGGTCGTTGCCGGCGAAGCCGCCGCCCCGCACGAACGTCCACTCGACGCCCGACTCCCTGATCAGTCCCTCGATCATGTGGTGGGAGGCGTTCACCGGATCGGCCCCCTCCTCCGCCCCCAGCGAGGACAGGTAGACCACCCGGCGCACCCGCTCCGTGATCTTCTTCAGCACCTCGGCGGCCCGCTCGTCGGCCGACAGCGTCGGCCACACGAGGAACACCTTGTCCACGCCGTCGAGCGCGGCGTCCAAGGTGGCGGGGTCGGCGAGGTCGCCATAAACCTCACCGGACCGCTTCGGATCGCGGGTCAGCGCCCGCGCCTCGACACCCTGCTCACGCAACTGGGCGACCACCTGGCCGCCGACTTTTCCGGTTGCTCCGGTAACAAGAATCATGTCTGCGACCGTACGGGCCGGGTGCGTGACGCAACATCTGTCAACCGACTGGGGCTCGGTAGACTCGTGTCCCATGACGACACTGCTCCAGCCCGGACGGATCTCGCCCATGCGTAAGGTCCCCGCCCATATCGAGCGGCCGGAGTACGTCGGCAAGAAACGCCCCAAGACCGGTGAGTCCGACGTGAAGACGCCGGAGGTCATCGCGCGCATGCGGGTCGCCGGCAAGCTGGCCGCCCAGGCGCTCGACGAGGTCGGCAAGCACGTACGGCCGGGCGTCACCACCGACGAGCTCGACCGGGTCGGCCACGAGTTCCTGCTCGACCACGGCGCCTACCCGAGCACGCTCGGCTACAAGGGCTACCCCAAGTCGCTGTGCACCTCGATCAACGAGGTCATCTGCCACGGCATCCCCGACGACACCGTGCTGCGCGACGGTGACATCGTCAACGTCGACATCACCGCCTTCATCGGCGGCGTCCACGGCGACACCGACGCCACCTACCTGGTCGGCGAGGTCGACGAGGAGTCCAGGCTGCTGGTCGAGCGCACCCGCGAGGCCATGATGCGCGCCATCAAGGCGGTCGCCCCCGGCCGCCAGCTCAACGTCGTCGGCCGCGTCATCGAGTCCTACGCCAAGCGCTTCGGCTACGGCGTCGTCCGCGACTTCACCGGGCACGGCATCGGCACGAGCTTCCACTCCGGCCTGATGGTCCCCCACTACGAGGACCCCTCGCTGCGCGTGGAGCTGCGAACGGGCATGACGTTCACGATCGAGCCGATGCTCACGCTCGGCACCATCGACTACGACATGTGGGCCGACGGCTGGACGGCGGTGACCAAGGACGGCAGGCGCACCGCGCAGTTCGAGCACACCATCCTGGTGACCGACGGCGGCAGCGAGATCCTCACCCTCGCCTAGGCACCACTCCGGTCACCGTCGTGCCCTCGCCGCGGACGCTGCTGACCGACAGGCTGCCGCCGATCTCGACGAAGTGGGCCCGCATCCGCGTGATGCCCCGCCCCACGTCGGCCGCGTGGAATCCGTCTCCGTCGTCGCTGACCGTCATCCGCAGGCCGCTCTTGCCGGCCGTCACGGCGACGGAGACCACCCGTGCTCCGCTGTGCCGCTCGACGTTGGCAAGGGCTTCCTGGACAACCGCGAGCACCGCCCGCGCGATGGGTTGCGGGACCTCGACCGTGGGCAGCGCCCAGGTCTCCACCGTGATCCCGGTGCGTTCGCCCCAGTCGCCGAGACAGCCTTCCAGCTCCTCGGCCAGGCTCCGCCCCCCGCGCATGCGCGTCTCTTCCGCCAAGTGATCTCGCCCTTCTAACAAGCGGGCAACGCACCGGACCTGACTCCGGCATCCCGAGGCCACAGCATGCGGCCGTGAGAACTGCCCGGCTCCCCCACGTGAGAGCCTACTAGGGGCATCCGTCGCTCGTGGGGGGTGACAAGATTCTGTGACGCGGGAGTTAGTCGCCCTTGTCCGCCTTGTTGAGCCGCGCGAGATAGTCGTTGTAGTCGTTGAGCGCCGTGTCGCCCGCCGGGTTGCGGTCCGCGCGCCGGTCCTCCCGCCGCGCCGTGCGATCCTCGTCGCGATACCACTGTACGGCGATCGCCAGCAGAACGATCAAGGTCGGGATCTCGCCGAACCCCCACGCGATGGCTCCGCCGTTGTTCTGGTCGGCCAGCAGCGGCCCGCCCCACGTGCGCCCGAGCTGCTCGTACCAGTCGGCGGCCAGCACCGTCCCCATCATCATCAGCGCGATGCCGAAGAACGCGTGGAACGGCATGGTCACGAACAGCAGCAGCAGCCGCCCCACGTACGGCAGCTTGTGCGGCGACGGGTCCACACCGATGATCACCCAGAAGAACAGGCTGCCGCTCAGCAGGAAGTGCAGCGTCATCGCGATGTGGCCCAGGTGCTCCTCCATCGCGCCGGCGAACAGCGGGGTGAAGTAGAGCGCGTAGGTGGAGGCGATGAAGATCGCGGTGGCGATCGCCGGGTGCGCGATGACCTTCACGGCCCTGCTGTGCAGGATCGTCGTCAGCCACTCGCGCGGGCCCCGGTCGCCGCGGCGGGCGGCGGGCTTGAGCGCGCGCAGCGCCAGCGTCACCGGGGCGCCCAGCACCAGGAAGATCGGGACGATCATGGACAGCGTCATGTGCTCGACCATGTGCACGCTGAACATGACCTTGGCGTAGCGGGCCACGCCGCTCTGGGTGGCGATCACCAGGATGGCCACGCCGACGAACCACGACGCCGTGCGGCCCCAGGGCCACTTGTCGCCGCGCTTCAGCAGGCGGTGGACGGCGGCGCCGTACAGGATGGCGAGGGCGGCGGCGATGGCGGCGAAGAACAGATCGAACCACCACATCGACGCCAGCGTCCCCAGCGTCATCGGCGGCGGCATCGCGAAGCCCAGCAGCTCGAACGCGCGGTCGGCGGGCAGGCTCACCACCGGCGGCGGGGTGCGTGAGAGCGCCACGGCGAGGCCGACCGTGGCGAACATCAGCAGCGCCTCGCCGGCCGCCAGCCGGGTGAACGCCCCCGGCCGGCCGGCCTCCAGACTGACCATGGTGCGCTGGCGGTGGTACCAGCCGATGTAGCCGAGCAGCACGAAGCCCACGGTCTTGGCCACGATCAGCACGCCGTAGCTGGAGGTCCACAGGTCGGAGACGGCGGTCAGCCGCGCGACGACGCTGAGCAGCCCCGAGAGGCCGACGACCACGTAGAACCAGAGCGCGGCGCGGGAGAAGCGGGCGGCCGTCTGCTCCAGTTGCGGCGCCTTGCGCACCGCGTGGACCACGAGCACGACCAGCCCGCCGACCCACAGCGCGAGGCCGGTCAGGTGCAGCGAAAGCCCGGCCGTGGCCAGGTCGTGGTTGGGTGAGGAGGAGGCGTGCCCCGTCAGCGCCGGGGGAAGCAGCGCGACCAGCCCGAGCACGAGCAGCCCCGCGGCCGCCCCGGCCGTGATGGCGCCTCGCGAGAACAGCGCGATGGCCACCCCGAACAGGATCACCAGCGTCAGCGCGATGCCGTTGCCGACCTGCGTGGCGTAGCTCGGGATGTAGTTCTTGAGAACGACGTTCGCCACCGAGTCGGTGTAGAGGTCGGACAGCTGGAAGAGCATCAGCAGGAACGCGAAGCCCGACCACGACAGCGCCGTCCACGAGGCGGCCTTGACGTAGCCGAGCGCGCTCTTGCCGAGCATTCCCTTGTCGCTGGGCAGCAGCAGCGCCGCCACGAGCAGCAGTCCGACGGTCGCCACGGCCGCCGCGTCCATGCCGAGCTTCGACAGCGGCAGCCCCCAGCGCGTCAGCGCCCCCGCCACCGGAATACCGGGAATGACCCGGGGGAACGCCGCGCCACCGGCGATCAGCGCGATGACCAGCCCGGCGACGGCTGCGGCCACGGTCCCGAGCGCCACCCGGGCGGTTTTGCTCACGGCTTCTTTCTCCGCATGCTCAGCAGGAACCCGATGCCGATGCCCACCAGGGCGCCGACCACGATGATCAGCCAGATCGGGAACCCGGCCGGCTGGTCCTGCTCGGCGCTGGCCGGAGTCTGATCCGGCGTCTGCACCTGCTCGGACGGCGACGGCGACGGCGCCGCGGCGCTCGTGCTCTCCGCCGGAGTGGCCGAGGTCTCGGGCTTGGGCGCGCCCTTCACCGTGAACGGGATCTCGCCCTCGATCGGGTGCCCGTCGGAGGAGACCACCCGGTAGGCGATCGTGTACTTCCCGTCCTGCAGCGCGCCCTTGAGCACCTGCGACACCACCTTGCCGTCGAGCTCCGGCTTGCCCTCGTGGAACTCGCCGCCGTCACCCCTCACGATGACGAACGGCATGCGCACCTTGGCGGTGAACTCCAGCTTCACCTGGTCCACGGACTTGACCGTGCTGCCCTTGGCCGGGTCGCTGGTCCGCAGCGCGTCGTGCGCCAGGGCGGGGGAAGCGGTGCCGAGGAGGATCAGGGCGGCGAGAAGCGCGGCGAGCGCCGCGAGCGGGGATCTGTTCATGGCACCCCCAAGGCTACCCACGACGCCGCCCGGTCCCGCCGCCGCGCCGGACTACAATCCGGCCGACGCCAGCGCCCGCTGGTACGCCCCGACGGCCTCCTCGGTCTCGCCCAGTTGCTCGAAGCCTTCGGCCGCGGCGTACCAGGCCCCGGCGATGCGGCCGGAGTCGGGCAGCGGCGCGAGCCAGGAACGCACCGCCTGCACGCTCTGCTTGGCCGCCTTGGGGTGGCCGAGGTAGGAGTAGGCGCGGCCCAGGATGAAGTGGGCCTCGGCCTCGAGCGCCGGCGCGCCCTCCGGCAGCAGGTCGAGTGCTGCCTGCGCGGACGCCGCGGCGGCGGCCGTCTCTCCGGCGATGATCTCGGTCCTGGCGATCTCGATGCGGCAGCGGGCTCGGTCAAGGGTGCTGGCGGAGGACTGGGCGAGCTCGTCCTCGGCCTGAAGCATCAGCTTGCGGGCCTCCTCCACCTCGTTCGGACGCGCGCGCACGAGGAGAGAGGCGTAGGCCAGGCGCATGCGGGCGAGGCTGCGCGGCAGCCCGTTCTCCAGCTGCACGGCCAGCGCGCGGGTGGCGAAGGTGAGGGACTCCTCGCCGTGGCCCCCCATCTCCGACAGCAGTGCCGCGTTCCAGTTGGCCGCGACGGTGGCCCGCGGGGTGCCGAGCAGGTCGGCGGCGTTGAGCAGCTCGGCGGCGAACTGCCGCGAGCGCAGCATGTCGCCGCGGTTGAGGTAGGCGTTGAGCAGGGTCGCGCCGAGCTCGACGTGAACGTCGGTCCAGGCCGGGCGTGCGGCGGCGCCCAGGTAGCGCTCGCCGATCTCCACCGCCTCGGTGGGCCGCTCGCACTCGCGGTAGAGCCGCGACAGGGCGATGGCGACCTCGATCTGCCGCTCGGTGGGCAGCTCCTCGTCACACAGGCGCAGGTGGATGGCGATGGCGGCGTCGAGGTCGCCACACGCCTCCGTCGCCAGCGCCAGGCCGTATTCGGTGTCTTGACGGAGCTGCGTGAGACCTGTCAGGTTGTTGTCGGCCAGCAGCTCGGAGAAGCGCGTGCGGGCTTCGGCCACCTCGCCGTTCTCCAGGGCCAGGCGGGCGTAGCCCAGGGCGAGTTCGATGTCTTCCATCTGCTCGGCCGTGACCCCGTTGACCAGGTAAGACAGCGAGCAGTCCAGCTTCTGGGCGAGCAGTTCGAGTACCGCCGGCGTTGGGGTACGCTTGCCACTCTCGATCAAGGAGACATAGCTGTCCGACAGCTCAGGATGCGCGAGTTGCGCCTGCGATAGACCCCGTTGCCGCCGCACGGTCTTTATACGCAGTCCGACCAGGTCAGATGTGGTCATATCTGCCGCTCCTTGAGATGATTACCCGAGCAAAACCCCAAGGCGAGGGAGAACCCCCATGCGCAAGCGTCTTGCCCTGTCCGTGACTGCTGTCGTCCTGGCTTTACTAGCCGTTGGAGGACATGCTACGGCCAGCCTGGCAGATTCGTCTCCTTTGGCAAAGGTACGAGATTCGTCCCTTATGGCCAAGGCTATTGACGTCATCGGCTGTTGCTAGTCGCTCCGCTCTCGCATCCGCACATGAGCTGCCGCACATGAGCTGCCGCACGGCCCGGGGCGGGTCGCCGCAACGACTCGCCCCGCACGGGCGGACAAGCAGACGCTCACGGCCCCACGCTCGCGGCGTTCCACGAGCCTAGGACACTCGTCTACATTTCCTCTACACGGCGCCCGGCGCCCGCGGATTAGTCTCCATGGAGGACGGCGAACGATCCACGGGGAGGCGCGGCGTGACCCAGGACGTGTGCATCCGTCTTTTCGGATCGGTCGGCGGCTCCGCCGCGGCCGGGCCGTTCGACCCCGGTCCGCCGCGCCGGCAGGCGCTCCTCGCCATACTGGCCGCCCGCGCGCCCCACGCCGTCTCCATCCCCTCGCTGATCGACGGCTTATGGGGCGCCGGCCCGCCGCGAACCGCCCAGCAGAGCATCTACACCTACGTCGCCGGGCTGCGCCATGCGCTGGAACCCGCCAGAGGACCGCGCGAACCGTCCACGCTCATCGTCGCCGCGGGCGGCGGATACGCGCTGCGCCTGAACCCCCGCCGCGTCGACGCCCGCCTGTTCTCCTCCCTCCTCGACGAGGCGCGGCTGCTGCGGGAGGAGGGCGAGCACGCCGAGGCACTGGTCCTCATCGAACGGGCGCTGAAGCTCTACCAGGACCAGCCGCTCAGCGGCGTGCCCGGCCCGTTCGCCGAGAACGAGCGCGCCCGGCTCCAGGAGCTTCACGCCACCGCCGTCGAGGACGGGGCGCACACACTGCTGGAGCTGGAGGAGCCCGCGCGGGCCCTGCCGCCGCTGCGGGAGACGCTGGCGCGCCACCCTCTGCGCGAACGGCTGCGCGAGCTGCTCATGCTGGCGCTCCACCGGTGCGGCCGGCAGGCCGAGGCGCTGCAGATCTTCGCGGAAGGCCGGCGGATCCTGGCCGACGAGCTGGGCACCGACCCGGGTGAGGACCTGCGCCGCTGCCACGAGCTGATCCTGGGCGGGCCGCCCGCCGTATCCGGGCGGGCGCCGCGCCAGCTGCCGCGGCCGCTCGTCGGGTTCGTCGGGCGCTCCGAGGAGGTCGCCTGGCTGAAGGACGTGCTCGCGCCGTGTCGCGAGGACCCGCCGCATCCGCTGACCGCGATCTCCGGGCCGCCGGGGATAGGGAAGTCGGCGCTGGCGCTGCACGTGGCCCACCAGGTCAGGGACGACTTCCCGGACGGGCAGCTGTTCGTCAACCTGCGCGGCAAGACACACGGGGTCGCCGCGCTGACCCCGCTGGAGGTGCTGGGCCGCCTGCTGCGCGCGATGCGGACGCCGCCCCAGGCGGTGCCCGGCGACCTCGACGAGGCGGCGGCCGTGTGGCGCGGCCGGATCGACGGCAGGAGGGTGCTGATCGTCCTGGACGACGCCACCGGGCTGGAGCAGATCGAGCCCGTGCTGTCCACGCCGCTGGGCACGGCGGTGGTCGCGACCAGCCGGGAGACGCTCATCGCCGGCGACGACTGCCGCCAGCTGAAGCTGGGCGCGCTTTCCGCCGACGACTCGGCCGCCATGCTGGCCGTGCTGGCGGGCGAGCGTCGCGTGCTGGCCGACCCGGAGCAGACCGGCCTGCTGGCCCGGCTGTGCGGCGGGCTGCCGCTGGCCCTGCGCATCTCGGGGGCGCGGCTGGCCGAGCACCCCGGCTGGAGCGTCGCCGACCTGGCCGCGCGGCTGAGCGACGAGCGCAGGCGCCTGCACGAGCTGCGCATCGGCGAGCTGACGGTGCACTCCAGCCTCGCCTCAAGCTGGTCGGCGCTGGCGGGCGGCGAGCAGTCGCGCGACCGCGCCGCGGCCCGGCTGCTGGCGCTGCTCGGCGCCCTGCACGTGCCCGAGGTGACCTCGGAGGTGTCCACGGCGCTCCTGGATCGCCCCGACGTGGAGGCCGACGCGGCCCTGGAGCGGCTCGCCCATGCCCATCTGCTGGAGCGCGGCGGTCCCGGCCGCTACCACCTGCACGATCTGGTGCGCCTGTTCGCCGCCGGGCTGGAGCCGGACGGCGCGCGCGAGGCCGTGATCAGGGCCCTGACCCACTACGTGGTCTCCGCGCGTCACGCCGGCGTGCTCCTGGACCCGCACCGGGTCCAGCCCGTCGCCCGCCCGGTCGAGGGCGTGCCCGTCCGGCTGGACGACCGGGACCAGGCGTACGAGTGGCT
Source organism: Nonomuraea sp. NPDC050547 (assembly GCF_044457345.1). Classification (NCBI taxonomy): domain Bacteria; kingdom Bacillati; phylum Actinomycetota; class Actinomycetes; order Streptosporangiales; family Streptosporangiaceae; genus Nonomuraea; species Nonomuraea sp. NPDC050547. Next base: position 126,152 of record NZ_JBITGW010000001.1, on the reverse strand, counting down.
GTCGAAGGAGGAGGCCAACCTGCTCGCCGCGGCGTCGCAGGCCATGTCCTGCGTGGACGAGGAGGTCTCCCGGCTCGGCGTGGACCTGGCCTTCGCGCTGATGTGGTTCCAGTCGTCCTCCTACCGCAGGGCCGACCTGCTGAGCTGCAACTCGCAGGCGCTGGCCGTGGCCGAGCGGCTCGGGGAACCGGCCTTGGCACTGTACGCGCACGGCCACCTCGCCGGCGCTCTCGTCATGCTCGGCCGCCTGCCGGAGGCCGCCGAGCATCGGGAGGCCGAGCTCGCGCTGGCCCGGCGGCTCGGCGACCGCTTCGCCGAGCAGCGCGCCCTGGGCAACCTCGGCAACCTCTACGTGACGTGGAAACGCTTCGACAGGTCCCTGGGCTTCGCCGAGGCGCAGCTCGCCATCGCCACGGAGATCGGCTCGGACATCGGCATCAGGTACGCCCACCTCGTCATGGGCGAGAGCCACCGCGGCCTGGGCCGGCTCGCCGAGGCGCACGCCATGTTCACCGAGGCGCTGGACAGCGCGACGCGCGACGGGGACGTTCTGCACGCGGGCTCGATCCTGACCCTGCTCGGCGAGGTCTGCCTCGACCAGGGCCGCCCGCTGGAGGCGGTCACCCACCTGGAGCAGAGCGTCCGGTTCGAGCACGACACGCGCCGGCGGATCGGGGAGCTGCGCAGCCTCACCGGGCTCGCGCGCGCCTATCGCGAGATCGACCGGCTCGACGACGCCCTGGACCATGTCGAGCGGGCGGCCCCGCTGGCCCGTGCGCTGGGCCCGTCGCCCTGGGCGGACGAGGCCGACGCCGAACGCGCCGCGGTCCACGCCGCGCTGGGCGTGCCCGGAATGTCCGAGCCCGGCCTCTCCTGATCGACTCGCCTGATCAAGGAGCGCGCAGCGCCAGGTAGAAGTCGACGCGGTCCGGCATCGTGGACAGGTCGCGGCCGGTCAGCTCCTCGACGCGCTTGATCCGGTAGCGGACCGTGTTCACGTGCACGTGCAGATGCTCCGCGCACAGCTGCCACGATCCCGCCGTGTCGAGGAAGATCCCCAAGGTGCGGATCAGGTCGGACTGGTGCCGGCGGTCGTAGTCGCGCAACGGCCCCAGCAGGCTCGCGGCGAACGAGCGGCTGACGTCGGCCGGCACGGTGGCCAGCAGCAGCCCGTGCGTGTAGATCTCGGCGCTGGTGACGACGCCGCCGCCGCGGGTCTCGGCCAGCCGGCGGGCATGGCCGGACTCCGTCACCCCGCCGCGCAGCCCCGCCGCCCCGGACAGCGCGCTGCTGAGCCCGGCGCACACGCCGGTGCCCGGCAGCGACGACAGCACGTCCATGCCCGCGCGCAGCCGGTCGGCCAGGTCGCTCACGGACCGCCCGCGCAGGGGCACGACGGCGATCGCGCCGTCCGCGCCGGCCGCCGCCACGACCTCGCGCCCCAGCAGCTCCTCGATCACCTGGCCGCCGAGCGTCACGGGGTCGGGGTCGCGTCCCTGCGCGCCGGTCGCGGTGGCGTTCACGACGGTGTACGGCTCCGCCGCGTCGATCCCGCAGGTACGCAGCCCGGCGTTGAGCTCGGCGGCGTCGCTCTCGGTCAGGGCGGCGGCGATCAGCTGCCCGGCCAGCCGGCGCTCCACCCGGCGGCCCGCGTCCATGCGGATGCGTTCCAGCGCGACGCAGGCGGCCAGCTCGTAGCCGAGGTCGGCCCGGTCGAGCAGGTCGCCGTCGCAGGCGAGGGCCCATCCGGCGGCGCGGTGGCCGCGGCCGACGGCGAAGACGGTGTGCCCGCCGGTCGTGAACGGCAGCCGGGACGCGGCCAGGTAGGCGCGCGCCAGCCGTACCGGATCGTCGAGGGTGCCGGCGATCAGCTCACCCGAGGCGGAGACGACCGCGCCCGTCACGCCGAGCTCGGCGGCCGTGAGGGCGACGAGCTCGGGCAGGTCGGCGCCCTCCGCGACGGCCGCGACGATGCGGCGGTGGCGGCCGAGCTCCTCGCGCACGTCGCCCGACAGGCGCGGCACGACGATCTCGCTGAGGGTGCGGAAGGAGACCTCGGTGGGAACCTCGATGAGCGGCAGTCCGGCGGCGGTGCAGGCGGCGACGAGGTCGTCGGGGATGTGGCCGAGCCAGGCCTGCCCGGCGCCGAGCGCGGCCACGCCCGCCTCGCGCAGCGCGGCGACGAAGCGCGGCGAGTCGCCGGGGCCCTGGCGCCACAGCATACCGGTGAGCACCAGCTCGCCGCCGGACAGGTAGCGGCCGGGCTCGGGCAGGTCGGTGATGTGCACGGTGCCGAATTCGGCGGACGGGTCGCCCGTGAGCAGGTTGAGGCGCAGCTCCGGGATCTCCAGCAAGTCACTGATGCGCACTTGGAGGAATATACAAGTGCGCCCGCCAACCGCTGACCGTGATTTCACCTGTCGCGCATAGGACGTCCGCGCGGGCCGGTGCTGTACTCGGAAGATGACGGAGACGGTCGGCACGGCGCGGCAGGGCGTCGGTGAGAGCGCGCAGCGGCCCGACGCGACGCTGAAGGTGACGGGCGAGTTCGCGTACGCGTCCGATCTGTGGCTGGACGGCATGGTCTGGGGCGTGACGCTGCGCAGCCCGCACGCCTCGGCCTGGATCAGGTCGATCGACGTGGGCCCGGCGCTGCGGATGGCGGGCGTGCACGCGGTGCTGACGCACGAGGACGTGCCGGGCGAGAAGTTCTACGGCCTGGAGCACCACGACCAGCCGGTGCTCGCCATCGACCAGGTGCGCTACCAGGGCGAACCGGTGGCGCTGGTGGCGGCCGACCATCCGGAGACGGCGCGGCGCGCGGCGGCGGCGATCTCCGTCGAGTACGAGCCGCGCCCCGCGGTCACCGATCCGAGGGCGGCGGCCGACGATCCGGGCCAGCCGCACGTGCAGCCCGGCGGCAACATCCTGCGCAGGCAGCCCGTCACGGCCGGCGACACGTTCGAGGCCGACGTGGTGGTGACCGGCGAGTACGAGGTCGGCATGCAGGACCAGGCCTTCCTCGGCCCGGAGTCCGGGCTGGCGGTGCCCGACGGCGAGGGCGGCGTCGACCTCTACATCGCCACCCAGTGGCTGCACGTCGACCGCGACCAGCTCGCCCCCTGCCTGGGCCTGCCGCCGGAGCGGGTACGGCTCACGCTGTCGGGCGTCGGCGGCGCGTTCGGCGCCAGGGAGGACCTGTCGATGCAGGTCCACGCCTGCATGCTGGCACTGCGCCTGAACCGGCCGGTCAAGATGTCCTACGGGCGCGAGGAGTCGTTCTTCGGCCACGTGCACCGGCACCCGGCCTGGATGCGCTACGAGCACGGCGCCACCCGCGACGGCAGGCTCGTCTACGTCAAGGCCGAGATCCTCCTGGACGGCGGCGCCTACTGCTCCTCCTCCCCGGCCGTCGTCGGCAACGCGGCCTCGCTCGGCGTCGGCCCGTACGAGGTGCCGAACGTGCGGGTGGTCGCCACCGGCGTCTACACCAACAACCCGCCCTGCGGGGCGATGCGCGGCTTCGGCGCCGTGCAGGCGTGCTACGCCTACGAGTCGCAGATGGACAAGCTCGCCGCCGCCTGCGGGCTGTCGCCGGTCGAGATCCGCGTCCGCAACGCCGTCTCGCAGGGCTCGCGGCTCATCACCGGCCAGCTCATCGACGCGCCGGCCCCGCTGGCGGACATGCTGCGCACGCTGGAGTCGATGCCGCTGCCCGCCGCCGCGGACGACCGCGCCGACCTGCGCGACCTGCCGGGCGGCGTCTCACAGACCACCCACGGCGAGTCGGTACGGCGGGGCGTCGGCTACGGCGTCGGCATCAAGAACATCTGCTTCTCCGAAGGCTTCGACGACTACTCCACGGCCAGGGTCCGCGCCGAACTGGTCAACGGCGAGCCGCACGTCACCGTGCACACCGCCGCCGCCGAGGTCGGCCAGGGGCTGGTGACCGTACAGGCGCAGATCGCCAGGACCGAGCTCGGCGTCGACGACGTCACCGTGGCGACGGCGGACACGGCGGTCGGCTCCGCGGGGTCGTCGTCGGCCTCCCGGCAGTCCTACGTAACCGGCGGCGCGGTGAAGGCGGCGTGCGAGGCGGTGCGGGCGCGCTTCCAGGGTCTGGAGGCGCGGGCGGCGCTGGAGAAGTTCGGGCCGATCGAGGAGACGCGGGAGTACCGGCACCGGCCGACGTACCCGCTGCACCCGGTGACCGGGCAGGGCGACTCGCACACCCAGCTCGCCCTGTGCGTGCACCGGGCGGTCGTGGACGTGGACGTCGAGCTCGGGCTGGTCAAGGTGGTGGAACTGGCGGCGGTGCAGGACGTCGGGCGCATACTCAACCCGCTCGCGCTGGAGGGGCAGATCCACGGCGGCACGGCGCAGGGGCTCGGGCTGGCGCTCATGGAGGAGATCCAGGTCAGGGACGGGCGCGTGGTGAACCCGTCGTTCACCGACTACCTGATCCCGACCATCCTCGACATGCCGCCGATGCGGCTGGAGATTCTGGAGAACGCCGACCCGGCCGCGCCGTACGGGCTGAGGGGGGCCGGTGAGCCGCCGACGCTGTCCTCGACGCCCGCGATCGCGGCGGCGGTGCGCGACGCGACCGGCCTGGCGCTTGCCCGGGTGCCGATCCGGCCCGAGGAGATAGCGCTCCTATAGGTTGTCCGGATGAGCAACATCGAGGCTGAGGCGAGAGAAGAATTCGCCAGATTCGACACCGACGGCGATGGCGTCATCACCGTCGAGGAGATCCGGAAGGTCAACGAGGCACTGGGGACGCACGGCCTCGACCACACCGAGATCGAGCTGTTCATCAGATCGGCGGACAAGGACGGGGACGGGCACATCGGACTGGAGGAGTTCGTCGCCATGGTCGGCGGCGGACGGCACGAGAAGGCATGACCGGCTCCCCCGCCGGGTAGGCAACCGGCAATCCCCCTTGATCGCTAGGGGGGGGACCGCTGTGCTCGACCGCTTCTTCGAGCTGTCCGGGCGGGGGACGACCGTCGGCCGTGAGGTACGCGGTGGCATCACCACGTTCATGGCCATGGCCTACATCATCCTGCTCAACCCGATCATCCTGGGCGGCGCCAAGGACGTCACCGGCGCGCAGCTCACCATCGCCCAGCTCACCACCTCCACGGCGCTGGCCGCCGCCATCTGCACGCTGCTCATGGCCGTGGCGGGCAACGCGCCGTTCGGGCTGGCGGCCGGGCTCGGGCTGAACGCGGTGGTGGCCTACCAGGCGGCGCCGTTCATGACCTGGGCGCAGGCGATGGGGCTGGTGGTACTCGAAGGCGTCGTGATCATCATCCTGGCCGTGACCGGGCTGCGCACACTGATCATGAACGCGATCCCGCTGGCGCTCAAGCACGCGATCAGCGTCGGCATCGGCATGTTCATCGCCCTGATCGGCCTCGTGGACGCCGGTTTCGTCGGACGCGGCACCGGAACGCCCGTACAGCTCGGCGCGACGGGCCATCTGACCGGCTGGCCCGTGGCGGTGTTCTGCTTCGGGCTGCTGCTCATGATCGTCCTGTACGTCAGGAAGACGCCGGGCGCCATCCTCATCAGCATCGTCGTCACCACGATCGTGGCCGTGGTCGTGAACGCGCTGGCCGTCATCGACCCCAAGAGCTGGGGCATCGTGGTGCCCCGGCTGCCCGAGTCGCTCGTCGCGGCCCCCGACTTCGGGCTGGTCGGGCAGGTGGACGTGTTCGGCGGCTTCGCGCGGGCGGGCGTGGTCACCGCGACCGTGGTGCTGTTCACGCTGGTGCTGTCCGGGTTCTTCGACGCGATGGGCACGATCATCGGGGTCAGCGACGAGGCGGGCCTGGTCGACGCCCGGGGCCGGGTGCCCCGGCTCGGCGCCATCCTCACCGTGGACGGCGTCGCCGGCGTCGTGGGCGGCTCCATGAGCGCCTCGGCCAACACCGTCTTCGTGGAGTCGGCCGCCGGAGTCGGGGAAGGGGCGCGTACCGGTCTGGCGAGCGTCGCGACCGGGGCGTTGCTGGGGCTGACGCTGCTGTTCACGCCGCTGGCGGCCGTGGTGCCGCCCGCCGCCGCCACGCCCGCGCTCGTGCTGGTCGGGGCGCTGATGATGACGCAGTCGCGCAAGGTTCCGTGGGAGGACCTGGACCTGGCCATCCCGGCGTTCCTGACGATCGCGCTGATGCCGTTCACGTACTCGATCACCAACGGCGTCGGGGCCGGGGTGATCGCCTACACGCTGATCAAGGCGGCCCGCGGGCGGTTCCGGGAGATCCCGTGGCTGCTCTGGGTGGTCTCGGTGATCTTCGTGGCGTACTTCGGGATCACGGCCCTGGAGGGGCTGTTCGGCTGACGACGGGCCCGCGCGGCTCAGAGGTCGGCGGAGTTGCAGGCGGTGCCGTTGTTGTCCTTGTCCACGTACCAGGTGTACTCGGTGTGCCGGCCCTTGGTGTATGGGCCGAGACCCGCGGCCACCGCCTCCTTGCAGGACGGGTGGCGCTTGTCCTTGGCGGGCAGCAGCGAGCCGCCGGTCGGGTTGGCGCCGACCGGGGTGTTGGCGGCCGGCGCGGTCGGGTTGCCGGTGCCGGGGGGCGTGGTCGCGTTCGGTGCGCCGGTGCCGGTGTTCGGCGCCCCCGTGCTGGGCGCCCCCGTGCTGGGCGACCCGGTGTCCGGCACCCCGGTGTTCGGCGACCCCGTGTCCGGCAGGCCCGTGGTCGGGGCTCCGGTGCCGGGGGCGCCGGTGCCGGCCGCGCCCAGGCGGGCCGCGAGGGCTTCGGCCTCGGCCTTCGGCAGCGGGCCGATGCTCACGCTGTCGCCGTCCATCGCCTGCAGGACGGACGGAGCGGCCACGACGACGTTCGGCGGCGTCAGCACCACGGCCAGCGGGCGCTGGTCGCCGGCGAGCTCCTGGATGATCGTGGCCACCCGCGCCTTGAAGGCGGGCGCCATCGCGATGCGGACCGAGTACGTGCCGTCGTCCTCGGCCACGGTCTCGATCTGCTGCACGGCGTTGACCGTGACGCCCTTGCCGATCAGGTAGCAGGTGGTCTTGAGCTCGTCCAGGACCGCCTCCTCGCCGGGGCAGGGCGCTTCCTTCGACTCGCGCACGGGCGCGAAGTGGATGGGGGTGGCGAGCTGCAGCGGCGGCACCGCGCCCAGCAGCGGGGCGTCGGGGCTCCTCGTCATGAGGACGGCCACCGCCCCCAGCACCCCGGCGATCACGATCACCAGGACGAGCGAGACGATCAGGACGATCGTGGTGAGCTTGCTGGCCTGCGGCTGTTCAGGCCGCGGTGTGTCGGAGACCGGCGGATTCTCCATCGACATGGACGACGACCCCATCCTGGCGTTCGCGGGCTGCCGGTGAGCTTATCGAGGACAAGCCGGACCGGGGTAATCAGCCGGAATTTCTCCACTTTCCACCATGGTGTGAGGAAGAATGGAAGAACAATTACAGATTGTCGATAGTTCTGTTTGACTGGCGAGTCGAGAGTGGTCTCATGAAGGTCGGAGTACCCCGCGAGATCAAGAACAACGAGTTCCGCGTGGCTCTCACCCCCGCGGGCGTCCACGAACTCGTACGGCACGGCCACCAGGTCCTCGTCGAGCGGGACGCGGGCACGGGCTCGGCGATCCCCGACGCCGACTTCGCCGCCGCCGGCGCGCTCATCCTGGACGGCGCGGACGCCGTCTGGGCCGAGGCTGACCTGGTCCTGAAGGTCAAGGAGCCGGTGGCCGAGGAATATCACCGGATGCGCAAGGGCCAGGTGCTGTTCACGTACCTGCACCTGGCGGCTTCCGAGCCGTGCACCCGCGCCATGCTCGAGTCGGGCGTGACCGGCGTCGCGTACGAGACCGTGCAGACCGCGAACGGCGCGCTGCCGCTGCTGGCCCCGATGTCCGAGGTGGCCGGACGGCTCGCGCCCCAGGTCGGCGCCTACCATCTGATGCGCTCCGAGGGCGGCAGAGGCGTGCTCATGGGCGGCGTGCCCGGCGTGCGGGCGGCGAACGTCGTGGTGATCGGCGCCGGCGTCTCCGGGATGAACGCGGCCGCCATCGCGCTCGGCATGCAGGCCGAGGTGCTGCTGCTGGACCGCAACATCGACAAACTGCGCCAGGCCGACGCCATCTACCAGGGCCACTGCCAGACGGTCGCCTCGAACACGCTGGAGGTCGAACTCGCGGTGCTGGAGGCCGACCTGGTCATCGGGGCGGTCCTGGTGCCGGGGGCGAAGGCGCCGAAGCTGGTCTCCAACGACCTCGTACGCAGGATGAAACCCGGCTCGGTGCTCGTGGACATCTCCATCGACCAGGGCGGCTGCTTCGAGGACTCGCGCCCGACCACCCACGCCGATCCCACCTACCGGGTCCACGACTCGATCTTCTACTGCGTGGCCAACATGCCCGGCGCGGTGCCGCACACCTCCACGTACGCGCTGACGAACGTGACCCTCCCCTACGCCCTGGCCATCGCCGACCTGGGCTGGGCGCGGGCCCTGCGCGAGGACCCGGCGCTGGCGCACGGTCTCAGCACACACGAAGGGCACCTCACCAGCCGGCCCGTGGCCGAGGCGCACGGGCTGGAGTGGGTGCCCATCGAGGACGTGCTCGGCTAGCCCTACTGGTTCGACGACGACGGCGTCGGGGCGGGGCTGCCGGTCGGCTGCTGCTGTTGCTGCGGCTCGGGCGGCAGCGGCTGCTGGTCCGCGGTCGTGGTGATCGCGTCGTTGCCGCCGCAGGTCGCGCCCGGCTCGGGGGTGTCCTTGCCGTTCTGGTACTTCTTGATGAACGCGGGCAGCTTCTCGTCCGTCGCCTTGTCCAGCTTCAGCTGGTGGCCCCAGGAGGAGGCCACGATGGGCGCGGGCAGGTTCGCGAACGGGCTGACGAGCATGTACTCGATGTTGCCCGTCTCACCGGCGACCTTCTTCAGCGCGTCGACCTCGGCCTTGGGCAGGTCGGGCCGGTAGGTGATCCAGACCGCGCCGTGCTCCAGCGAGTGCACCGCGTGCTCGGGGTGGATGGGCTTGTCGTAGATGTCGCACTTCTGCCAGTAGTTGTTGTGCTCGCCGCCCACGGGCGGGGTCTCCTTGTAGGAGACCGCCTTCCACACGTGCTGCCCGGCCTCGTACTTGACGCTGGTGACGGCGTCGAGGGAGCTGGCCCTGGACTGATTGATCAGGTAGAAGCCGACCACGCCGACGAGCAGCACGATGACCGCGCCACCCGCTCCCCACATGAGGAACGCGGTGCGGCGCTCCTTACGCCTCTGCGCGGCCCGCATCTTCTCCAGATGCTCGCGCCGCGCCTGCGCTTTCTCCTTCGTCATCGCGATTTTCCTCCATCGGCATGCCAACTGCGGGTCACCCTATGCCCTACGGGCGTATATGGAGAATAAGAAGCTTAACGACGAGCTCACGCCGGCCCTGGGTACGCTGGAAGCGACATGAACAAGCTCATCGCCGTCGCCGCGGTCGCCCTCGCGGCCATTGCCGCATTCCTGCTCCTCGGCAGGGGAGGCACTCCTTCGGAGACCTCGCCGGAGGCCGGGTTCGCCCGTGACATGGCCACCCACCACGCCCAGGCCGTGGAGATGTCGTTCACGATCAGGGACAAGGGCCCGGCCCCCGAGGTCAGGAACCTGGCCTTCGACATCATCAACACCCAGGCGAACCAGCGCGGCATGTTCCTCGGCTGGCTGCAGCAGTGGGATCTCAGCCAGACGACCGACCTGCGGCCGATGGCGTGGATGAGCGGCCACGGGCACGGCGGGCAGCCGGTGAAGGCGGGCGTGATGCCCGGCATGGCCTCGCGCGAGGAGCTGGACAAGCTCAAGGGGCTGTCGGGCAAAGAGGCCGAGGTGCTGTTCCTGCAGCTGATGATCCGCCATCACGAGGGCGGGGTGCAGATGGCCAGAGGGCTGCTGCCGCTGTCGCAGCGCGACGAGGTGACCGACATGGCGCAGAAGATCATCGACGGCCAGAACGGCGAGATCAAGTTGATGACCGAGATGCTCGGGCATCGCGGGGCGCAGCCGCTGCCGTCCATCTTGTGACCTACGACGCGGCGGTGGTCGGTTCTGGGCCCAACGGGCTCGTGGCCGCGATCACCCTCGCCGCCGCCGGACGCCGGGTGCTGCTGCTGGAGGCGGCCGGCCGGTTCGGGGGCGCGCTGCGCTCGGCCGAGCTGACGCTGCCCGGCCGCGTCCACGACGTGGGCGCCACGGTGCTGGCCATGGCGCTGGTCTCGCCGGCCTTCCGGGCGCTGGGGCTGACCACGCTCGTGCCGTTCGCGCAGCCTCAGGTCGCCGTGGCCCATCCGCTGGACGACCGGCCGGCCGCGCTGGTGCATCGCGACGCCGGCCGTACCGCGGAAGGGCTGGGGCGGGACGCGGCGGCGTGGCGCGCGTCGGTCGGGGCGGCGGCCCGCGCGGGCGCGCCGCTCGTGGAGACGCTGCTGTCGCCGCTCTCGGCGCCCAGGGCTCCGGTGGCGGCGGCGCGGTTCGGGCTGCTCGGGGCGCTGCCCGCGACCGTGCTCGGGCGCGCGCTGTTCCGGACCGCCGAGGGGCGGGCGCTGCTGGCGGGCATGGCCGCGCACTCGATGCTCGACCTGCGTTCGCCGATCACGAGCGGGTACGGCATGCTGCTCGCGGCCAGCGCGCACATGGTGGGCTGGCCACTGGTCAGAGGCGGTTCCCAGGTGCTGGCCGACGCGCTGGTGGAGCGGCTGAGAAGGCTCGGTGGCACCACGGTGAGCGGCCACCGGGTGCACGACCTGCGCGAGCTGGACGCCCCGATCGTGATGCTGGACGTGACGCCCCGGCAGTTCCTGCGGATGACCGAGCTGCCCACCGGCTACCGCGACCGGCTGCGGCGCTTCCGGTATGGGCCGGGCGTGTTCAAGATGGACTGGGCGCTCGACGGTCCCGTGCCCTGGCGTGACCCGGAAGTGGCGCGGGCGGGCACCGTGCACCTGGGCGGCACGCTGGAGGAGATCGCGCTGAGCGAGGCCGAGGTGTCGGCGGGCCGCCACTCGCCGCGGCCGTACGTGCTGCTGGTACAGCCGTACGCGGCCGACCCCACGCGGGGCGGGCACACGCTGTGGGCGTACTGCCACGTGCCGCGCGGCTCGCCGGCCGACATGAGCGCCGCCATCGAGGCGCAGATCGAGCGGTTCGCGCCCGGCTTCCGCGAGCGGGTCCTTGCCCGGCACACGATGAACACCGCCGACCTGGAACGGTTCGACCCGAACCTGGTCGGCGGCGACATCAACGGCGGCACCGGCTCCCTCGGCCAGTTCGTGAAGCGGCCCGTGTGGTCACCGGCGCCGTGGCGCACGCCGCTGCCCGGCGTCTACCTGTGCTCCTCCTCCACCCCGCCCGGCGGAGGGGCGCACGGCATGGGCGGCTACCACGCCGCCCGCCTGGCTCTGCGCGAGCACCCCTGACGGCTCAGGCCGACATCTCCTCGCGTACGGCGGCGGCGAAGGCGTCCACGTCGGCCTCGGTGGTGTCGAAGGCGCACATCCAGCGCACCTCGCCGATCGCCGGGTTCCAGGTGTAGAAGCGGAAGCGCTTCTGCAGCCGCTCGGTCACCTCCGGCGGCAGGATGGCGAAGACCGCGTTGGCCTCCACCGCCCTGGGCACCTCGACGCCGGGGATGTCACGCACGGCCTCGGCCAGGCGGCGGCCCATGGCATTCGCCTGGCGGGCGTTGCGCAACCACAGGTCCCCGGCGAGCAGCGCCTCGAACTGGGCCGAGACGAACCGCATCTTCGACGACAGCTGCATGTACGTCTTGCGGATGTAGTCGACTCCGCGGGCGGCGTCGGGGTTGAGCACGACGACGGCCTCGCCGTACAGCAGCCCGATCTTCGTGCCGCCGAAGGAGAGCACGTCCACGCCCGCGTCGGTGGTCAGCGCGCGCAGGGGCACGTCCAGCGCGGCGGCGGCGTTGGTGAGACGCGAGCCGTCCAGGTGGACCTTCAGGCCGCGCTCGTGGGCGTGCTCGCAGATCGCGGTGATCTCGGCGGGGGTGTAGACGGTGCCGAGCTCGGTGGTGTTGGAGATCGACACGACGCCGGGCTGGGCGCGGTGCACGTCGCCGAAGCCCCACGCCTGGGTGTCGATCAGTTCCGGGGTGAGCTTGCCGTCCGGCGTGGGGACGGTGAACAGCTTGATGCCGCCCGCCACCTCCGGCGCGCCGCCCTCGTCGGTGTGGATGTGGGCGGTGTCGGCGCAGACGACCGCCTGCCATGTGTCGAGCATGGCGCGCAGCGACACCACGTTGGCGGCGGTGCCGTTGAAGACCGGGTAGGCCTGGGCGCGCTCGCCGAAGTGCCGCTGGAAGACGCCCTGGAGGGCCTCGGTGTAGACGTCCTCGCCGTAGGAGATCTGGTGGCCGCCGTTGGCGCGGGCGATGGCCTCCAGGATCTCCGGGTGGACGCCCGCGTAGTTGTCGCTCGCGAACGCCTTCAACTCGGGGTCGTGCCGGGGATTCACGTGGTGAGGTCCAATCGGGTGCCGTTGATCTGCGCGGCCGGGCGCTCGTAGAGGCCGCCGATGGCCTCGGCGAGGGTACGCACGTCGGTGAAGCCGTTGAACGCGGCCTCCGGCTTGGCCGCTCGCATGGAGTCGTTGACCAGCGCCTTCACCACCAGGATGACGGCGGCCGAGCCGGTGTCCCTGAGCGCGTCGGCCAGTGACCTGGTCCACGCCTCCGAGGCGGCCTTGGCCGCGGCGTAGCAGGCGCCGCCCGCGGTGGGCGACTCGGCGGCCTTGGCGGAGACGATCGCGAACCGGCCGTTGGCGCTCTTGCGCAGCAGCGGCTCGAAGGCCAGCGTGACGTGCTGGAGGGTGCGCACGAGCAGGTCGTGCAGCAGGTTCCAGTCGTCCAGGTCGGTGTCGGCGAACGTCTTCCCGCCGCGCCAGCCGCCCACGAGGTGCACCACCCCGTCGACGCGGCCGTGCTCGATGTCGATGCGCTCGGCCAGCGCCTGTACGGCTGCGCGGTCCAGCAGGTCGACGTCGTCCTTGTCCACGCCGACGACGGTGTGGCCCTGCTTCTCGAAGTACTCGGCGACCGCCTGGCCGGTGGGCCCGGCGGCGCCGGTGATGAGGATGATCATGCGCGGATCCCCTTGGTGCTCTCGACGACGTCTGCGAGCTTACGGCGCAGCGCCTCGTAGAACATGCTCAGGGGGAACTCGTCCGACAGGACCGCGTCCACCTTGGCCTTCTGCTCCTCCGGCAGCGCCTGGATGCCCTTGGCCCAGGTCGAGGCGGGGTTCGGCTCCACGTAGGCGCTGACCAGGTCGTAGGCCGCCAGCCAGTGCGCGATCTTGGACCGGTCGATGCTGTCGCGGTAGAGCTTCTCCACCTCTCCGCGCAGGTCGGCGACGCCGTCGGCGACCCGCTCCCAGTCGATCGTGAGCCGGTTGTCGGTCCAGCGCACGACGTCGTTGCGGTGCAGGTACGCGAAGAGCAGCTGGCCGCCGAGCCCGTCGTAGTTGCGCACCCGCTCACCGGTGATCGGGAAGCGGAACAGCCGGTCGAACAGGATCGCGTGCTGCACGTAGCGGGCGTGCGGCACCCCGTCCTTCTCCAGCTTCACCGCCTCGCCGAACGCGGTCAGGTCGCAGCGCAGCTCCTCCAGCGAGTAGAGCCAGTACGGCATCCGCTGCTTGATCATGAACGGGTCGAACGGCAGGTCGCCGTGGCTGTGGGTACGGTCGTGGATCAGGTCCCACATGACGAACGTGTCCTGGGCGAGCTGCTGGGAGTCCAGCAGCCGGGCGGCGTCCGGGGGCAGGGCCAGCTTGAGCGTGGCGGCGGCGGCGCCGGAGACCGCCCGGAACCTGGCCGCCTCGCGGTCGGCGAAGATGCCGCCCCAGGTGAACCGCTGGGGCGCCTGCCGTACCGCGACGGTCTCGGGGAACAGCACGGCCGAGTGGGTGTCGTAGCCCGCGGTGAAGTCCTCGAAGGCGATCGGCACGAACATCGGGTTGTCGTAGCCGCCGGCCTCCAGCCTGGCCAGCCAGTCGGGCCAGATCGTACGGATCCAGACGGCCTCGACGTTGCGGTTGGGGTTGCCGTTCTGCGTGTACATCGGGAACACCACCAGGTGCTCCAGCCCGTCCACGCGCTGGGTGTCGGGGTGGAAGAGCTCCAGCGACCCGAGGAAGTCGGGGACGCCAAGGTCCTGCTCCGACCACTGGCGCAGGTCGGCCTGAACCGCCTGAAGGTAGGCGGCGTCGTGGGGGAAGTGCGCCGACATCTCGCCCACCTGACGGGCGATCGAGCCGACCAGTTCCTTGGCCCGCTCCTTCTCCTCCGGCACCGAGCCGTCCTTGACCTGCAGCGGGCGCAGCTCCTCGACCGTGGCCTTGAGCCTGGCGAACCCGGCCGCCTTGGCCTCGTCCGTGCCCGTTCCCGCCCGGTCGTCATCAGGTACGCGCGCGGCCCAGGTGACCACGTTGCCCCAGAGGCGGCGGTGGTCGTAGTCCTCGATGGAGTCGTCGCCGAACAGGTCGGAGTCGGCGAAGACGACCACGCGGCCCTTGCCGTACGCGCGCGCCACGGCCAGCGGGGCGCCGGCGGGGGTGGCGGACGGCGAGGACGCGAACAGGACGGTGGCCCCGTCGGCGGCCAGCACGCCCGACCGGTAGAAGCAGGCCGCCCCGACGCCCGCGAGCAGGCCGTCAGAGGTGTTCTTCGCGGCCAGGACCCAGGTGGCGACGTCCCGGTGGGCGTTCTTGGGGTCGCGGACCGTGGTGTGCTCGACGGCCACGCCGAAGCGGGCGAGCAGGTCGTCGAGGTTGTTGCCGTACTTGTCCTGCTCCTCCTCGGCCAGCACGACCAGACCGCCGCCGTCCTGGACGTAGGCGGTGATGGCGTCCAGCTCGGCGGCGGAGAAGACCGGGCTGCCGTGGCCGGTGGTGCGCTCCCAGCGCTCGCCCGACGGGTGCGCGATGACCAGGACGTCCTGGTCCTGGAGCGTTCCCGCGTCGAGGGCGCCGGTGGTGTGGGCGCCGACCGTGTGCCCAAGGTGTCGCAGCTGGGCGGCGGCGCGCGCGTAGCTGTTGTCGTCGGGGTGGCCGGGGTTCATCGCCTCGGCGACATCGCGCCGGATGGTCCACGACTCGCTGTGGGCCTCGTCGAAGAGCACCTTGGGGAAGGACTTCATGAAATATCTCCTGCCAAAGTCACCTATTGACGGAAAATATACACGACGAGAGGGGGTGCAACGCTAGTCCCTTCATGATCTGAGAGTGTGCACCGAAGACGTCGATGGTGGTGGCGGTGGCGGTCCCGCGCCCGCGGCACGCCGATGGTGGCATCCGCGACGTCCCCGGACATACGCGCCTTCTACGCGCCCGCGAAGGGGCCACCGCCGGGGATCACTCGGCGGGGCAGGTCGTGCCGGGCGCGGGGAGCTTCAGGTCGGTGAGGTACGCGGTCGCGTGCCCGATCGGGCACTTCTTGCCCATCATCCACAGAACGTGGCCGGGTCCCTCGTAGGCGACGGTCACCGAACCCGGGATCATCTGGGTGAAGGTCCTGGTCGTCTCCACGTCGCCGGACGTGGTGCCCACGCCCAGGACCGGCGGGAGGCCGTGCGGCGGGAGCGGGCGCGGAGGGTTGGCGATCTTCAGCGGCCAGCCCGTGCACCCCGGGCCGTCGAACCGCACGGAGCCGAGGTTCG
Source organism: Nonomuraea sp. NPDC050547 (assembly GCF_044457345.1). Taxonomy (NCBI): domain Bacteria; kingdom Bacillati; phylum Actinomycetota; class Actinomycetes; order Streptosporangiales; family Streptosporangiaceae; genus Nonomuraea; species Nonomuraea sp. NPDC050547. The sequence goes on along the minus strand of NZ_JBITGW010000001.1, from coordinate 110,460 downwards.
GCATGGTCCTCTCCGCCGTGCGCCGGTAGTTCCGCAGTTCGGCGTAGCCGGCGAAGCCGCGGCCGTCGCCGCAGTTCATCGCCAGGATGCCGGGCCAGGCCCACGCCTGGATGCCGAGGACCGAGGGGCCGAACCCGGACCCGTCCCCGCGCCGCGCTTTGTCGACCGACTCGGCGAAGGTGAGCCAGGCCGCGTGGTCGTCGTCTGGGGCGGCGGGGAAGGCGAGCTGCCTGAGCATCCACCCGGTCATCTCACCGTCGCCGAAATGGGGAGAGGAGGCCGGGATCGGTTTGCGGTCGGCGGCTCGGACGAGTGCGCGCCAGACCGCTCCGGCGTCCTCGCCGTGCAGCGCGCAGGCGGGCGTGTCCGCGCACCAGGTGACGAACTCCTCGAACTTCTTCTCCCAGACGGCCGAGATCCGGAGCGTCTGGTCGTCGTATCCGGCGGCCTGGTTGATCACCCCGTCGACGTACAGGGCCCGGATCCGCTGCGGGAAGAGCCGGGCATAGGCGATGGAGGCCACCCCGCCGTAGGAGTGGGCCAGGAGGCTCAGCCGTTCCTCGCCCAGCCCCACCCGGATCGCCTCCATGTCCCTGGCCATCGCCATGTTGTCCAGGTGGGCGAACAGTCCGGTGGTGTCCGCCTTCTGGCAGGCGAGGAACGCCTTGGCCATCGCGGCGGCCTGGGCGTCGAACCGCCTGCGGCTGCGGGGGTCCTCCAGCGTGACGCCGGCCTTCTTGCAGATCGTGGGCATCGTCGTGAACCAGAGGTTGGTGCGCGGACGGTAGAAGACGAGATCGAAGCGGCGGCCCAGTTCCTTGAGATTCCTCGCGGCGTACTTCAGATCGGGGATGCCGCTGTTTCCCGGTCCGCCGGGCACGCCCAGGACGCTGCCGATCCGGCGGGCGGGCTCGGTGGCGGGCAGCCGGGCCAGGTCGAGCCGGATCTTCCGCCCGCCGGGCTCGGCCCAGTTCACCGGCACCTCGATGGACGCGCACTCCGTGGGCGCGGGAAGTGTCGTGTCCGAGCACGCGCCCCAGGTCAGCCGCCCGGCCTCGGCCGCCGCCGCGACCGGCGCCGGTGCGAGCGCCGCGATGGCCGCCGTGGCGGCGAGGATCGCGAACGTCCTCTTCACCGCACCCACCCCGGCGCCACGGATCTCGTCGCCCCCATGGGGATGTCCAGGGGATCCTTGTGTGATCATGACTTTCATCCTCCGCCGATCGGGACCGGGTCTCGTCGTCCGCGCGGAGGATTGTCGTCTGGGAGCCCGCTCCCAGACGCACTCCGGTGCGTCCGCCTGTCCACGGGGCGTCTACCGGGTCGGCTTGGCCTCGTCGGCCGGTCCGGCTTGCCCGCCGCCGAACACCTTCGTGAGGAGGTTGTCCCGCGCCTTCGGGAAGGCCTCCGCCAGATCGGGCGCGGCGTCGCCGTAGGTGATCGAGGCGGCGAGGGTGGTCCTGCCGTCGGGCGTGCCGTACAGCACCGACACGTAGCCCCCCGCGGTGCTGCCGTTGTGATGGAGGACGGTGCCGCAGTCCGGGCCCAGGTCCTGCACGTAGGTCCCGAGGCCGTACCCGCCGAAGGGGCCGGCGCTCCTCGGGTCCGTCCTTCGCATCTCGGTCAGCAGTTCGGCAGGCAGGAGCTCGCCACGGTTCAGCGCGGAGAAGAACGTGGCCAGATCCTCGGTGGTCGAGATCATGTCACCGGCGGCGGCCGTCATGGAGGGGTTCTGGCGGGTGACGTCGATCACCTTCCCCTTCCCCGCGGCGTCCTGGTAGCGGAAGTAGCCGTGGGAGTACGGCCGGGGAAGCTCGGGCGAGGAGCCCGGCAGCACCGTGTCACGCAGCTTGAGCGGACCCAGGATCCGCAGTTTCATCTCCTCGGCGAGCGAGTGGCCGGTGACCTCCTCGATCAGCAGTTGTGCCAGCGTGTAGCCGGTGTTGGAGTAGCTCCACCTCTCGCCCGGCTCGAACCTCGGCCCCTTGGACAGTCCGAACCGCACCAGTTCTTCCGGCCGATAGGTCGTGAACCGGGCGTCCGCCCAATCCGCGCCCCCCGCCGGGATCCCCGGCTCGACCGACCCGTCAACGCGAAACTCGCCGGTGTAGCTGTACAGACCGCTGGTGTGCTGCAGCAGCATCCGCGCGGTGATCCCCCGGTCCAGCTCGAACGCGGGCAGGTAGTCGGCCACCGGGCCGTCCAGCTCGATCTTGCCCCTGGCCACCAGTTGCAGCACCAGGGTCGCGACGAACGGCTTGGTGCTGCTGCCGATCCGGAACCGTCCGTTCGCCGGCGGCTTGGCGTTCTGGCCGAGCTTGCGCCGCCCGGCGCTGCCGGCCCACTCGCCCTGCTCATCGTTCACGCGCGCCTGCACACCGAGAAATCCGGCGTCGACGATCGCCTGGATGGCCTGCTGCAGTTCCGGGCGGTCCTGTCCGGCAGTGGCCTTCGGCACGTCTTCGCCGCCCGCACCGGTCAGCGGCGCCGCCTTCGGCGTCCCGCCTCCGGTGTTCTTGGCGGTGGGGAGGGATTCACTCATCGCCGTTCCTCGATTCACGATAGTACTCGTCTTGTGGTGATCGAAAGCTACGTTGCATTCGACATTATGTCAATCCAAAGGAATGCATAAGCGCAGGTAAAAAGCCATATATTGGAGCAATGACGCTGAGCTCGAACGCAAGACTGTTGCATTGACTGGCGGCGAAGACAACACTGGCGATATGCCAGGAGGACGATTGACCCAGCAGGACCGCGAGCGCATCGCGTCCGGACTCGCCGACAAGCTCTCCTACGGCGAGATCGCCAGGCGGCTCGACCGGCCGACCTCGACGATCACCCGGGAGATCGCACGCAACGGAGGTCCTACCGGGTACCGGCCCCAGCACGCACATCAGGCGACGCTCCAGCGAGCCCGACGCAGCGCACCGGCGCCCCCGCGGGCGGACACACCGCCCGACGGCCTGATGGAAGAGGAACTCCTGGAGAGGGCGGTCAGAGCGGGGATGCCGCGGATCACCGCGCGCGTGCACCACGACCTGATGCTGTCCGAGGACGGCAAGCGCACCGCGGCCGAGCTGGCCCACAGGCTGAAGGTCAGCCCGGCCTCCATCTCGGTGGCCGTGAACTTCCTGCTCCAGCAGGGATTCATCCGGCGCGAGCGCGATCCGCGGCGGCGGCGCGACATCTACGTGATCGACGACGACGCCTGGTACCACGCGATCATGATCAGCGAGCGGCAGACGCTCGAGTCGGCGCGGGCCACGATGGCGGCGGCCGAGAGGTACGGGCTCGACAGCCCCGTAGGGCGACGGCTGGCCAAGGCAGCGACCTACCTGGAACGCGTCAGCCTGGACATCATGGATTCGGCAGGCCGCTGGCGCACCCTCCTGAGGTGACGGGATCCAGCGAACCATCCGGCTGGCCAGCGGAGCTTTCACCCGTGCGGAGCCGCGAGATCGCGGCCGCCAGTCACTTCGCCCATTTATGCCATGCTTAGGTGCCATTTGGGCGGTTTGACACGCCTGTGACCAGTGAGCGGCGGCGTGTCAGCGGCCGTGTCAGTACGGCGACGGCCCTGTGTCAACGTGGTCGGCGATCGTCTCCTTCATGAACAGCGCGGCGATCGCGGCCTCCGGGCCCGGCGCCTGGCGAATCGAACACTGAACGCAAGGGGATCGATGATGGAACACGGTAAGAGCGGCTTCTCCGAGGCGGGCCTGCGCCGGGTGCGTGAGGTACTGGAGCGGCATGTCGAGTCCGGGAAGATCCCCGGGCTGGTCGCCCTGGTCAGCCGCGGCGATGAGACGCACGTGGAGACGATCGGGACGATGCGCCATGACGGCGGGGCGCCGATGCGCCGGGACACGATCTTCCGGATGGCCTCCACCTCCAAGCCGGTCACGATCGCGGCGGCGATGGTCCTGCTGGACGAGTGCGGGCTGCGGCTCGACGACCTGGTCCAGGAATGGCTGCCTGAGCTGGCCGACCGGCAGGTGCTCAAGAGCATCGACAGCCAGCTGGACGACACCGTCCCGGCCCGGCGGCCGATCACCGTCCGCGACGTGCTCACCTCCACCTTCGGGCTCGGCATGGACATGACCGTCCTGGGCACCCCGATCATGGGCGCGATCTTCGAGCGGGGACTCACGCCCAACCTGCCGACGCCGGTGCCCGAGCAGGACGAGTGGATGCGCCGCCTGGGCGAACTTCCGCTGATGCACCAGCCCGGCGCGCGCTGGCAGTACCAGATCAGCAGCGACCTCGTCGGCGTGCTCGTCTCCCGGGTCAGCGGACGGTCGTTCGAGGACTTCCTGCGCGAGCGCGTCTTCGAGCCGCTGGGCATGAAGGACACCGGCTTCCACGTGCCCGCCGACCAGATCGACCGCCTGCCGACCCTGTACGCCCCCGACCCGCAGACCGGCGAGTTCCAGGTGTGGGACGAGGCCGAGGGCGGACGCTGGAGCCGGCCGCCGGCGTTCCAGGGCGGCGGTGGCGGCCTGGTCTCCACCGCCGACGACTTCCACGCCTACTTCCGCATGCTGCTCAACGGCGGCACGCACGACGGCCGGCGCATCCTGTCGCGGCCCGCCGTACAACTGATGACCACCAACAGCCTCGCGCCCGAGCAGCAGGCGGCCAGGCACGCCATGGCCACGGAGAACGTGCACATCTCCTTCGGCCAGGGCCAGCAGGGCGGCTGGGGGTACGGCATGGCCGTGCGCACCCACCGCAGCGACTTCGCCCCCATCGGCCAGTTCGGCTGGGACGGCGGCAGCGGCACCTCCACCTACGCCGACCCGGAGACCGGGATCACCGGCATCCTGCTCACCCAGGTCGGCTACACCGTCCCGGCTCCGGCGCGGCTGATGACCGACTTCTGGACCACCCTCTACCAGGCCATCGACTAACCGCCATGGCCCTCGCGGGGCTCCCCTCCCGGCGGAGCCCCGCTCCTTCTCACCTTCCACCCCGAGGGTGGTGCGCCGGCCCCGCGAGCTCCCACCTCCAGAACGGCCGTAGGGCGCGTCACACGACGGCGTTGACGCGCGTTCTCCCGGGGCTGGACACCTGAAAGGCGATTGCCGATCACCAGGCAGGCTGACACGATTCCGGCATGATCACTGCTGGGACGACGGACTGCCTGATCGTGACGGGAATGCCGGGGGCCGGGAAGTCGACGGTGACCAGGCTCGTCACTGAACGCCTGCGGCGCGCGGCGCGGCTCGACGGCGACTTCATCAGCAGGCTGATCGTCAGCGGTCGAGTCGGGGCGCTCGGCGAGCCCGCCGACGAGGCGGCGCGGCAGGTCGAGTTGTGCAACCGCAACCTGTGCACGCTGGCGAACAACTTCTCCGACGCCGGCTTCACGCCTGTGATCGACTGGGTGATCCCCAGCCGCGAGCAACTGGACTTCTTCGCCTCTCTCCTTCCAGCTCGGCAGGTCCTGTTCGTCGTTCTCGCACCGGGCATCGAGGTGTGCCGGTACCGCAACACCATCCGTGACCCACGGGAGCGGTTCTCCTTCGACGGATACGAAGATCTCGAGGCCGGCATGAAGCGAGAGCTCGGCGATGCCGGCTGGTGGTTCGACACCGCGGACCTTACTCCCGAGGAGAGCGCCGACCGCATCATCCGGGAAGCTCCCCATCGCGCCCTGGTGTCGCGTTCTTCCTCCTAGAGGCGCACTGGTAGCCAATACGGCAGGGAGCCGGATCCGCTCTCGATGACAAGCGCTAACCTCTGTTCGTTATGAAACGAGTGTTACTGGTGGCAGCGGTGCTCATGCTCGCGGCAAGCGCCTGTACGGACGCCACCAAGGAGGCTCCGCCCAGCAGCTCACAGGCCGCCCCGAAGCCGGCCACGAAGTTCACCACCGTCGCCGAAGGGTGTGAGCTCCTCGATCGGGAGACCCTCGCCAAGTACCTCCCCGCGACGTCCTGCTCGCTCAAGCTCCAGGACAACTCCCGGACCCAGAACGGAGATGGCGAGCCCATCCTGGACAGACGGGGGCGCTATGAACCCACGGGCTCCGCTGGCAAGAGCGGATTCCACGCCGTCGCCGAGGTCGGCCTGAAACTCAACCTGGACACCTACGCCGACAGCCAGAAGTCGGCGGCCATGGGGAATTCCGGTGCAGGCTCCAGCGACCGCGCGGTCGCTGGGGTCGGCGACCGCGCGCACCTCTACTACCAGGCAGGAACCGAGGCGTCGAACAATCTCACCATGACCACCGGAGTGCTCGTGTCCAGCTGGGGCAACGCCTCCCTCACGGTCTACTACTGGCACTACCAGGCCGCCGCCATCGGCAACGGCGCCGGCCTCAGCGAGCAGAAGATGGCCAAGGCTCTCATCGCCATCACCCGGGACGTCTACGACGACCTGAGCTAGAGCTGGTGCGGTGCCTGATCGGGCTCCATGTCCAGGCCTCTCTGTCACTGGACACCTTTGGCTGATGATCAACTCGCCAGGAAGTGGAGACGAGGGTGGTGCCGGCTACATGTGGGACGGGGGGTGGCCGGGGGTTTCGGTATCTGCCGGTGCCTGCTGAGGTGGTCCGGGCGGGGGCGCGGCGAGGGTGGCGAGGCGGGTGCCGCTGGTGGGGTCGGCGGGTGTGAGGACGACCAGGTATTGGTCGGGGTCCTGCATGACGGTCAGGACCTGCCAGTGCAGGTGGATCTCGCCTGCGGTGGGGTGGTGCAGGCGCTTGCGGCCGATGGCGTTCCTGGCGACCTGGTGGGTGGTCCACCAGTGCTGGAAGTGGGGTTCGCGGCGATTGAGGTCGTCGATGAGGGTGGCGAGGCGTTCGTCGGTGGGGTAGCGGCTGGCGTCCATGCGCAGGAAGGCGATGCATTCGCCGACGGTGCGTTCCCAGTCGATGAGGCGTTCGCGCATGTTCGGGTCGAGGATGGCCAGGCGCAGGTAGTTGCGCCGGGCGGGCGGGACGGCGCCGAAGTCGGTCAGCAGGTCGGCGGCCAGCGGGTTCCAGGCGAGAACGTCCATGAAGCGGCCGAGCACGAGGGCCGGGATGGCCGTCAGCGACGCCAGCAGGACCTGGACCGGCGCGGGCACGCTCTGGCGGCGATGCGGGCGATGCCGTGCCGGGGCGTGGCCGGCCAGCAGCCGCAGGTAGTCGCGCTGGTCGGCGTCCAGCAGCAGCGCGGTGGCCAGCGCGTCCAGGACGCGGCCGGAGGGTGCGGGCAGCCGGCCCTGTTCGAGGCGGGTGTAGTAGTCGCTGCTGATGCCCGCCCGGCCGGCGACCTCCTCTCGGCGCAGTCCGGGAACCCGGCGTGGGTGGTCGGCGGTGTGCAGTCCCACGTCCTGTGGCGCGAGCTCGGCGCGGCGGGCGCGCAGGAACGCGGCGAACTCGCGCCGCTGCTGGTTCATCGGTTCCACATCTCTCACTCTGGCAGATACGGCACCTGCCCTGACCTGGGAGGACATTTCATTCCTAGGAAGGATGCTCCCTTCCTCCCCGGCCGCTTACGAGGCCACCATGGAAGGACAGGAGCTGGAGCCCGTTGCGATTCGGCACGAGGGGTCGCGCTCAGGTGCCGGTGCCGCGACGGCGGCTCGCGTTCCGGTTCGGGGTGAGCCACGAGGGGCACCACCTCAAGGGGGAACACATAGAGTCACGGCCGTCACATACCGTTACGACGGCGGCCGGGATCACGAATCTGCGGTTTCGCCTTATGCCACAGCTGATCATCAGAGGGTGGGGATTATGCCCATGCCGGACGACATCACCTTGCAGGTCAATGAAGTCGAGCGAACGTTGAGCGTCGATCCGCGCGCCACGCTGCTGGACGTGCTGCGCGAACAGCTCGACCTGGCCGGCACCAAGAAGGGCTGCGATCAGGGACAGTGCGGGGCGTGCACGCTCCACGTCGACGGGCGCCGCGTGCTGGCCTGCCTGACGCTGGCCTGCCAGGCCGAAGGCCGGGACATCACCACGATCGAGGGCCTGGCCGGCCAGGACGGGAGCCTGCATCCGGTGCAGGCGGCGTTCGTGGAGCACGACGCCTTCCAGTGCGGCTACTGCACGCCCGGTCAGATCATGTCCGCGGTGGCGTGCATCCGGGAGGGCAACGCCGGCTCGGACGCGGAGGTGCGCGAGTTCATGAGCGGCAACCTGTGCCGGTGCGGCGCGTACCCGCACATCGTCGCCGCCGTACGCCAGGCCGCCGGGCAGGAGGCCGCATACGACGCCCAACAGCAGGAGCGGGAGACCGGTTATGCGCGCGCTTGACTACACCCGGGCCGATGGATTCGAGGCGGCGGTCGAGATCCTGCGCCACGATCCCGAGGCCGAGCCGCTGGGCGGCGGTACCACGCTGGTCGACCTCATGAAGTGCGGGGTGGCCCAGCCCTCCCGCCTGGTCGACCTCACGCACGTGCCCGGACATCGTGCCATCGAGGCGGACGAGTCCGCGCTGCGGATCGGCGCGCTGGCCACCATGAGCGAGGTGGCCGTCCATCCCGAGGTACGACGGCGCTGGCCGGCCGTATCGCAGGCGCTGTTGAAGGGGGCCTCGCAGCAGCTGCGCAACATGGCGACCATCGGCGGGAACCTGATGCAGCGCACCCGCTGCGGCTACTTCCGCGATCCGAGTTTCGCCGCGTGCAACAAACGCGACCCCGGCTCGGGCTGCGCCGCCATGGACGGGGAGAACCGCGGCCATGCCGTCCTGGGAGTCAGCGAGTCCTGTATAGCGATGTTCCCCGGCGACCTTCCGGTCGCCCTCACGGCCTTCGACGCGCTCGTGCACGTGCTGGGGCCGGACGGCCCTCGAAGCGTCCCGATCGATGATTTCTACCTGCTGCCCGGTGACACCCCGTGGCGCGAGCACCCGCTGGAGCGCGGTGAGCTGATCACCGGCGTGGAGGTGCCCGCCTCACCCGCCGCGGCGTACTCGCACTATCTGAAGGTGCGCGACCGGGTCAGCTACGAGTTCGCCGCCGCCTCGGCCGCCGTGGGGCTGGAGATCGCCGCCGACGGCACCATCACCGATGCCCGCGTGGCACTCGGCGGGGTGGCGACCAAACCCTGGCGTGAGCCCGCCGTGGAGGCCGAGCTCATCGGGCGGCCCGCCACGCCTGAGGTGTTCCGGCGGGCCGGCGCGCTGGCCGCCGCCGGCGCCCGGCCGCGTGCGCACAACGGCTACAAGGTCGAGCTGGTGCGCCGTACCGTCACCCGAGCTTTGACCGAGCTGACGGAAGAAGGGACGCAAGGATGAGTATCGACGACAGGCCGATCGAGCCGGCCCCAGGTTCGCCGATCGGGCGGCCCACCAGCCGCCGCGACGCCCGCGACAAGGTCACCGGGGCCGCGCGCTACGTGGCGGAGTTCCGTCCCGAGGGGATGCTGCACGCGGTCCTGGTGACCAGTACGGTGCCCGCCGGCACGATCGGCGCCGTCGACACCACGCGGGCCGAGGCCATGCCGGGCGTGCGCCTGGTGCTCACCCACCACAACTCCGCCGCGCTGGCGCCGCCGCCGCTGTATCCGTTCGGCGCGGCGTTCCAGAGCCTGCTGCCGCTGCAGGACGACAAGATCCGCTTCAGCGGCCAGGCGGTCGGCCTGGTCGTCGCCGACACCGTCGAACAGGCCACCGACGCGGCGGCCCGCGTCCGGGTCGACTACCACACCGCCGCGTTCGTCCCCGGCGCCTCCGCCCCGGGCACCACCTCCTATGGCGCCGAGGACTGCGGCCAGATCGCCGAGGCCGTCCCCAACTACGCCCGCGGCGACGCCGAAGCCGCGCTGGCCGCCGCGCCGGTCACGCTGGATCTCACGTACACCACCCCGCGCCACTACCACTGCGCGATGGAACTGCACTCCACCACCGCCCGCTGGGAAGACGACGGCACGCTGACCGTGTGGGAACCCACCCAGTGGACCGCCGGAACCCAGACCGTCTTCGCCGCCTGGTTCAAGCTGTCCCTGGAGCAGGTGCGCGTCATCTCCCCCTACGTCGGCGGCGGATTCGGCTCCAAGTGCGGCTCACACCCGCACGCCGCGCTGGCCGCCATGGCCGCCCGCGAACTGGGAGCGCCGGTCCAGCTCGTGCTGACCCGGCCCCAGCACTTCACCTGCGTCTCACCGCGCCCCGCCACCAGCAACCGGGTGCGCCTGGGCGCCGAGCGGGACGGCAAACTGACCGCGCTGACCTACGACAGCGTCAACGAGGTCTCCACCGACAACCTGTACGTCGAACCATCGGGCGGCCTGGCCACCCTGTACTACGACGTGCCCCACGTGCGGGTGGACTACCGGTTCGTGCCCGTCAACGCGGTCAGCCCGGCCAGCATGCGCGCCCCCGGCGAGGCCGTCGGCAGCTTCGCCCTGGAATCGGCCATGGACGAACTCGCCGCCGCCCTCGGCCTGGACCCGATCGAACTACGGCTGCGCAACTACACCGAACACGACCCCGTCACCGGCAAACCCTGGTCGGGCAAGAACCTGCGCCGAGCCTACGAGGCCGGCGCGCGGGCGTTCGGCTGGCACGATCGCGATCCCCGGCCCGGCAACATGCGCCGCGGCAGCGAACTGATCGGCTGGGGCATGGCCGGCGGCTCCTTCCCCACCTACGTCCACCCCTGCGCCGCCATGGTGCGCGTGCAGGCCGACGGCGGCGTGGAAGTCGTCAGCGGCGGCAGCGACCTGGGCACCGGCACCTACACCCTGCTCGCCCAGACCGTCGCCGACGTGTTCGGCGTCGACACCGACACGGTGCGGGTACGGCTCGGCGACAGCAGCTACCCCTATGCCGCGTGCAGCGGCGGATCGATGCTGGCCGGCTCCCTGACCCCGGTCGTCCACCAGGCCGCGACCCTCGCCCGCGACGAACTCCTCACCCTCGCCGCGGCCCTGACCGGCACCGACGCAGGCGACCTCGAAGTCAGCGGCGGCCGCGTCCAGCAGACCGCCCAGCCCGGCACCGGACTGAGCCTGGCCGAGGTTCTCGGCAGATCGGGCCGTACGGTCGTCGAGGGCGCCTACGACACCTTCACCGGAGTCTCCGCCGAGGATCAGGCGAAGTTCCACGGCACCCTCGGGCTGATCCGGCTGCCCACGGCCGGGCCGTACTCGGTGTACTCCTGGAGCGCGGTCTTCGCCGAGGTCGCCGTCGACGAAGATCTCGGCACGATCCGGCTCAAGCGCCTGGTCGGCGCCTACGACTGCGGCCGCGTCCTCAACCCGATCACCGCCCGCAGCCAGCTCATGGGCGCCATGGTCATGGCCACCGGCGCCGCCCTGCTCGAAGCCGGTGTCGTCGACCCCGGCCTGGGCCGCCTGGCCAACCCGAACCTGGCCGAGTACATGCTGCCCGTCAACGCCGACATCCCCGACATCGAGGTGCTGTTCGTCGGCGAACCCGACCCGCACGCCAACCCGCTCGGCGCACGCGGCATCGGCGAGATGGGCATGACCGCCACCATCGCCGCCATCGCCAACGCCGTCCACCACGCCACCGGCAAACGCGTCCGCGACCTGCCCATCCTCATGGAGAAGATGCTCTGACCCCGGCGGTCGCCGGGCGCGCCACACCAGCCCGCCCCGGGACGGGAACCATCCACACGCCCGCCGACCCCCAACGGCGGGCACACGAGCCTGGCCTGGCCTGGTCTGCTCTGGTCCGGTCTGGCCGAAGGAGGAAGCACCTACGGCCCGGCCATCGGTGACGGTGCCGGCGCGGTCACCGTGGTCTCCCGCCCCGGCGGGAATGCCTTGCCGAGGATTTCCCTGTCGCCTCGGACAGCCCCCAGGGAGAGAGCCTGGTCGATCGTGAGCCCACCGGCGGCGAGCCCAATGACGACCTCGGGCGCGGCGGTGAAGACCGTGTCCGGCCGCTGATCGGGCCGGATGATCGCGCTGGGCCCGTGCTCGTCGATGCGCAGCACCATGAGAAGTCCGTCCGTCTCGACGCCGAGTTCCACCGGAGGAGTCGCGGTGACTCCCCGGAGCAGGCCGGGGAGGGCGAGCGCCAGCCAGCGCGGCTGGAACGCATCGCCGTCACGCCCTGTCATCACCAGCGGCGCCCCCCATCGGCCGAGCGCCTCCATCGGCTCGCGGAGCCCCGCGCCCCAGGGCGTGAGCGCGTAGACGACACCCGCCTCCTCCAGGCGGCGCTCGACGATGCCATGCGACTCCAGGGCTCGTAGCCGCTCCGCCAGGAGGTTGGTCGCGATCCCCGCGAGCGAGGTTTTGAGCTCGGTGTAGCGCATCGGGCCAGGGAGCAGCTCGCGCACGATCAGGAGGGTCCAGCGCTCACCCACGAGGTCCAGGGCACGCGCGAGGGCGCAGAACTGCCCGTAGGAGCGAGATTGTCGCGACGTCTGCTTGATATTTTCCATCGCGGTTGATTTTATCAACTTCCCGGATTGGAGGGATCCACATGATGATGAGCATCAGCTGGCCGGCCGTGGTGGCCGCGATCGTGGCCGGGACGGCGATCGCCTGGGTGTGGTACGCCGATTGGGGGCTCTTCGGCACCATCTGGCGGAAGCTGACCGGAGTATCCAAGGAGGACTCGAAGCGGGCCGGCAAGCGCCCGTTCGCCGTCCTCGTGGCGTCGATCGTCGTCACGGCACTGGTGCTCGCCGTCGCGTGCTCCATCGCGTCGGGCTTTCACGGCAGCGACCCGCTCTGGCTCGATGTGGCCGTCGGGCTCGCGACCTGGCTCGGGTTCTCGCTGACAACCCTGACGCAGCACAACGCCTTCGAGCAGAAGCCGGTACGGCTCACCGTGATCAACAGCGCGTATCAGCTGACGTTGTTCTTGGGTATGGCACTCGCCGTCGGGTTGCTGCAGTGACAGCCAACGGCCGAAAACCTGCGCAGGACGAAGCCGTGCTCCCGCGAGCGACGACTCCGGCAACGCTGGTCAGCCCGCCTCACCCGCCGCATTCCCTGACACCGGAGAGGCGTTGCCGGATCGGATCGGAGGTTCCTACAGGGCTCTGGCTGGTCGAGTGGGATCCCATCAGCCGGCCACCGATCGGGGCGACGGGCGGAAAGCAGGGAAGGCGCGCGAGCGTGGCGAGTTCCTTGTTTTGAGCCACGGAACCCGGCCGGCACTCGGGGGCCGGAAGGTCACCCGCGAGGGGGAGCTGGGCTCCCCCGTGAGGGAGCCCGAGCGCGAAGCGCGAGGACCTTGCCGGTCAGTTCACACGGACGCTCTGCCGTACCCGGACCTGGGTGGCGTCGTCGCAGGTGGCGCGGGCGCAGAAGTACAGGAGCAGCATCGGTTTCGCCGGGCGGTCGACCACGTACCCGACGAAGCCCAGTCTCGATCCACCCCTCGGGTCCTGCAAGGTGCCGTGGAAGCTGCGGGCCTGGCTGCTGCCCGCCTGGTCCTCGACCGGGTTGCGCGGGATGGTCACCTGGCCGGGCAACAAGCCTTCCAGCGTCGACTTCATCTGGTCTGCCGTCGCGGTGCCGTCCAAGGTGTCGGAGAGCTGGACGTACACCCCGGACGCCGACTCCGGGTCCTCGGAGATGATCGGGGCCACTCTCGACCAGTCCGCGCTGGCCCCCGACACGAACAGCGACTCGAACTCGGCCGCCCTCGGCGACGCCACCGCGAACAGGTCACCGTGCGTGATGGCGGTCCAGCCTGACGGGTGGTCGAAGGTCAGCGGGGCCGCGGCCGTCTGCCGGTAGCCGGTCCACGCGTCGGAGCGCTGGTTCATGAGCAACAGCACCACCAGGACCAGCGCCGCCACCGCCGCCGTCAGGGCGGCCAGCACGATGGGCAGCCTGCCGCCCCGCCGTACCGGCCTCGGGTCCGCGCCGCCGCCTGAGACCGCGCGGCCGCGCGCGGCCGCGCGGAGGGCGGGTGGCTGCTGCCGCGGCGCGGTCTCCGAGACGTGGCCGCTGATCGCGTCGCGCAGCGCGGCCACGAACGCGGTGCAGCTCGGGTAGCGCTGTTCCGGGGCCTTGGCCAGGGCCCGCATCATCACCCCGTCCACCTCGAGCGGCAGATCGGGCCGTATCTGCGACAGCGGCGCCGGCTGCTCGGCCAGGTGCGCCCACAGCAGCGCGATGTCGTTGTCACGCTGGAACGGCAGCCGCCCCGCCAGCGCCTCATAGGCCACGCAGGCGAGGGCGTACTGGTCGCACCGCCCGTCCACCGTCTCCTTGTTGATCTGCTCGGGAGACATGTAGCGCGGCGTGCCGATGAACTGGTCGGTCTGCGTCAGCCCGGAGATCGAGGTGCGGTGCTTGGTGATGCCGAAGTCGGTCAGGTACACGTGGTCGGCGGCCAGCAGGATGTTGGCGGGTTTGACGTCGCGGTGGATCAGGTCGTGGGCGTGGGCGGCGTCGAGGGCGGCCGCCACCTGGGCGAGGATCGTGTTGACCTGGGCGACGGGCAGCGGGCCCCGGTCGTAGATGAGGCGGCGCAGGTCGGAGCCGTCGACGTAGCGCATGGCGATGTAGAGCACGCCGGAGGGGTCGGCGTTGGCCTCGTAGATCGGGATGATGTTGGGGTGTTCGATGCTGGCGACGGTGCGCGATTCCAGGATGAAGCGCTGGCGGAAGCGGTCGTCGACGCTGAGGATCGGGTTGAGGATCTTCAGGGCGACGCGCCGGCTCAGGCGCGGGTCGAGTGCCAGGTAGACGACGGCCATGCCGCCCTTGCCGACGATGTTCTCGATGAGGTACCCGGCGACCTCCTGCCCGATCAACGATCTGTCGTTCACGTCGGCAGCCCGCAGTAGCCGCAGAACCGGTGTCCGTGTCCGAGTCTCATGCCGCAGCCGGTGCAGTAGCGCTGTTCCGAGGCGGTGAGCACGGGGTTGGGCGCCGGTTGGAGCGCCTGGTCGCGGCGTACCACGACGGTCTCGGTGGAGCCTTCGTCGAGGCGGGGCCGTACCGCGGCGAGGCCGTCCGGCGGACGGGGCACGGGGGCGGGCCCGCGGCCGCGGCGCCACAGGAAGTACGCGCCCAGCAGGGCCGCCACGAACAGCACCCCGGCGGCGGCGATGAACGGCCACAGCGGGACGGAACTCCCCTGCCGCACCGGCGCCTGCTTGGTGCCGGCGTCCTCGGAGGTGCCCCGCTTGGCCAGCGAGGTCTTCAGGTGCGCCCCGGCGACGACGTGGCCGGGGTAGAGCTCCATCACGCGCTGGAAGCCGGGTGCGGCCTCGGTGTAGTACTTGGTGTGGAAGCGGGTGAGGGCGGCCTCGAAGGCGGAGTCGATCGCGCCGCGCCTGGGCGTGACGCCGGCCGCGGCCAGGGCGGTGGTGATCTCCCTGACGCCGATCATCCTGGCGTCCTTGCCGCCGCCGATGAGCATGCCGATGACGTGGCCGTCCTTGTCGCCGATGACGGGGGCGCCGATCATGCCGCGGTCGGCGAGGCCGCCGAGTTTGACGGGTTCGTCGACCTTCTTCTCCGGGTCGGCGAAGGGCCGTCCGCCCTGTCCGGAGCCGCCCTGGCCGAGGTGGGCGATCTCGACGGTGTGCTGGAGCTTGGCCGCGGGGCGGCCGAGGAATCCGGCGACGTTGGTCGGCGAGCCCGGCTTGTCGGGCACCTTGTCGGCCAGGGGCGCGGTGGGCATGCCGACGCTGCCGTCGGCGCGGCCGGTGGGGACGAGCACGGCGGGGGTGTCGGGGCCGGCGCCCGCCTTCACGACCTCGGCGGCGAAGCCTTTGGCGTCAGGCGGCGAGATGTTCGGAAATATCGTGATGCTGGTGCTGGCGTTGATGATGCACGTCGCGGTGGGCCGCTTGGGCGGGTAGCAGTCGCGCAGGTGCCGGTCGAGTTGCGGGTCGTCGAGCTTGTGCCGCTTGAAGTCGGCCGGGACCTTCACCTTGTGGTGCTCGGAGAAGACCTTGTTCGCGGCATAGATGCGCACGTCGTCGGGGCTCTGCACGATCCCGGTGAGCGTCACGATGGCGCCCTCGGGATTGACCACGATGCCGGTGCCCTTGCCGATCGGCAGATCGTAGGCACGTTCCACGTGGACGAGGTCGCCGATGTGGTCCAGCAGCGTGATCTCCACGTGCGCCGTCGCCTCGATCCTGACCACCGCCGGCGTCACCAGATCGGTGATGCCGCTCGGGTGTTCGTGAGCCAGCGCGGGCAGGCCGAGCACGACCACGGTCATCGCCGTGGCGCCCACCAGAGCCGTGAGACGCGACATTTCCGCTCCCTACGAAATGGATAGGAACAGCGTCCCAACCACCCGGCATAAGTCAAGGTCCCGACACATAGACAAGCGCTTGCTCGCCATCCTACGGTGAACCCGATGAGCTACGTGATCGCCGTCGACGTGGGCGGCACCTTCACCGATGTGGTGCGGCGCGGATCCGATGGCCGGACCGTGGTGGCCAAGGTACTCAGCACCCATGACGATCCGGTATCAGGCGTAACGGCGGGCATCCGCCGGGTCCTCACCGATCCGTCCGGAGTGACCAGGGTCGTCCACGCCACCACGCTGGCCACCAACGCCGTCCTGGAGCGCAAGGGCGCGCGCGTCGCCTTCGTCACCACCCGCGGATTCCGCTCGGTCATCCCCCTCGGCCGCTACGCCCGCGTCGAGGAGGACCGCTACGACCTGCGCTTCACCCCGCCCCCGCCGCCGGTCGCCGCCGAGGACTGCTTCGAGGTGGCCGAGCGCGTCTCCAGCCGCGGCGCCGTACTCACTCCCCTGGACCTTGAGTCGGTACGGCGGGCCGCCACCGCCATCGCCGCCCGGGGCATCACCTCTGCCGCCGTCTGCCTGCTGCACTCCTACGCCAACCCCGTCCACGAGCGCCAGGTCGCCGCGATCCTGCGCGAGAGCGTCCCCAACGTGGCCGTCTCCAGCGAGGTGTGGCCGGAGATCCGCGAGTACGAGCGCGCCACGACCACGATCATGTCCGCCTACATCGGCCCGCTCATGTCCGACTACCTCAGCCGCCTGCGCGGCAGCCTGCGTGAGCTGGGCATCGACGCCCCCGTGCACGTCATGGACTCCGCCGGCGGCGTCATCTCCGCCGAACTCGCCGCCCGCCGCGCGGTGGCCACGATCGAGTCGGGCCCGGCCGCCGGAGTCCTGGCCGCCGCGGCGAGCGGGCTGCCCGCGGTCATCTCCTTCGACATGGGCGGCACCACCGCCAAGGCCTGCCTGGTGCGCGACGGCGTCCCGGAACTGACCCGCGAGTTCCACGTCGGCGGCAAGGGCAGCTTCGGCGGGCGGCGCGCCGGCACCGGCGTACCGATCAAGACGCCCGCCATCGACCTGGCCGAGGTGGGAGCCGGCGGCGGCAGCGTCGCCTGGGTGGACGAGGCGGGTGCGCTGCGCGTGGGTCCCCGCTCGGCCGGCTCCTCCCCCGGGCCCGCCTGCTACGGCCTGGGCGGTTCCGACCCGACGGTCACCGACGCCAACCTCGTGCTCGGCCTTCTGTCCTCGGCGTCGATCCCGTTGTCGCGGGCTCTGGCGGTGAAGGCCATGGAACGGCTGGCGGTGCCGCTCGGGGTGTCGGCCGAGGAGGCGGCCGGGGCCGTACACGAGATCGTGTGCGCGTCGATGGCGTCGGCGGTGCACGTCGTCACCGTGCAGCGCGGCATCGACCCGCGCGGCTTCACGCTGGTGGCCTTCGGCGGGGCGGGGCCGATGCACGCCTGCCGGGTGGCCGAGCGTTTCGGCATCACGGACGTGCTGGTGCCCGCGCACTGCGGCGTGGCCTCGGCGGCGGGCCTGCTGACGGCGGTGCCCGCGACCGAACGCGTCCGCTCCGCCCTGGCCGCGCCCGGCCCCGCCCGGATCTTCGCCGAACTGGCCGAGGAGGCGGCGCACGACCTCGGCCTGCCCCTGTCCGAGCTGAAGGTCACACGGCTGGCCGACGTGCGCTTCACGGGCCAGGCGCACGACCTGACCGTGGAGTGGAGCGACGACCCCGCCACCCTATCCGCCCGCTTCTTCGCGCAATACACGCAGGTGTACGGCATAGCCCAGCAAGGCCCGACCGAGCACGTGAGCTACCGCGTGCGCGTGATCCACGAAGCCGAGGCCCCGATGCCGGGCACCATCCTCGCGGAGAGCCCCGCGGCGTCCCCGACGAGCAGGACCGTGTATCTGGGCGGTCCCGTCGAGGTCCCGGTGCACACCCGCGCCACCTTCACGGCCCTGGACGGCCCGGCCGTCATCGAGGACCCGGAGGCCACCATCGTCGTCCCGCCCGGCTGGAGCGCCCGCCTCGGCGGGGCGGGAGCCGTACACCTGGAGCGCGCGCCATGGACCTGACCGCCGAGGTGCTGCGCCACGCGCTGGTCGTGGCCGCGGAGGAGGCGAGCATCGTCGTCGTGCGCTCGGCCTACTCCACCTTCATCGTCGAGGGCTCCGACGCCTCCGCCGCGATCCTCGACGCCGGCGGCGCCCTGATCGCGCACTCCATGGCCACCACGCTCATGAACAGCATGGCGCTCAAGGTCGCCCTGCCCGAGGTGCGCAAGGACCACCCGGACATGCGCGACGGCGACGTCTACGTCACCAACGACGCCTACCGGGGCGGCGTCCACACCAACGACCTGCTCGTCTTCCGCCCCGTCTTCGTCGGCGGCGTCCCGCGCTACTTCACCGCCACCATGATCCACGTCTCCGACCTGGGCGGACTGTCGGCGGGCGGCATGGCGCCGCTGGCCACCGACATCTTCCTGGAAGGTCTGCAACTCCCCCCGATCCTCCTGGCCACCGACGAGGGCGTGGTGCCGGCGGTGGAGGCGGTGCTGCGCGCGAACAGCCGTACCCCGGACAAGGTCATGGGCGACGTCCGCGCGCTCGTGGCCGGGACCGCCGTCGCCGCAACCCGCCTGCGCGCCCTCATCCGGGAGTACGGCGAAGCCGGCCTGGCCCGCGGCATAGCCGGCTACCTGGACTACACCGAGGAAAGGACCCGGGCCGCCCTGGCCGGGCTGCCGCGTGGCCGCTTCACCGCCGCGTACCCCGTCGACGACGACGGCCTGGATCCCGGCACCCCGCACCACGTCCGGGTCGCGGTCACGCTGACGGGCCGCGGCGCCGTGCTCGACTTCGCCGGCACCGGACCGCAGGTGCCCGCCGCCATCAACGCCTCGGCGTCGCAGTCGCTGGCCGCGGCGGTGTTCGCGCTGCGCTGCTTCCTGGACCCGACGATCCCCATGAACGAGGGCTGCCTGCGCGCCCTGGACATCCGCCTGCCCGAGGGCTCCCTGCTGAACGCCCGCTCCCCCTACCCGTGCGGCGGCCGGTTCGTACCGATCTACGCGGCGATGGAGGCGGTCATCCAGGCGTTGTCCGAGGCGGTGCCGGAACGGGCGATCGCGGCCAGCGGGATTCTGCAGCCGTTCTCGATCGCCGCGGTGGACGCGCCGTACTGGATCCACCTTTCCTACGACTTCGGCGGCGTGGGCGCGCGGCGCGGCCTGGACGGCCCGGACGCGACCGGCGTGCACTTCGGCATCGGCCGCAACTCGGTGCCGCAGGCCGAACCGGTGGAGAGCCGGTGCCCGCTGGTGGTGGAGTCGGTGGAGACCATCCCGGACTCCGGCGGGCCCGGCCGCTGGCGAGGCGGCCTGGGCACGCGCACCGTCTACCGCTTCCTGACCGCCTGCCACGTCACCACCCGCGGCGACCGCCTGCGCATCCCGCCCCCTGGGCGCGAAGGCGGCGAGCCAGGCCGGCTGGGTGGCTTCTTCAAACGGTCGGCGGACGGCACGGTCGAGCGCCTGGCATCAAAGGTGAACAACGTCCTGTTCACGGAGGGCGAGGCGTTCATCGTCGAGACCACGGGCGGCGGCGGCCTCGGCCCGCCCGCCGACCGGCCCCGCGAGGAGATCGAGGCCGACCTGCGCTCGGGCCACATCACCGAACGCGGCGCCCACCGGGACTACGCCCCGCGCGGCCTGACCAGATCGCCGGGGTCGAACGCGACCTCATAGGGCGTGTTGAGCTGTGCGACCTCGCCCGCCTTGTAGACCTCGGGACCCTCGTAGCTGCCCTCGTCGAGGGTGTAGACGTAGAGAGCTTCGGGCTCGATCCGCCAGTAGGTGGGGATACCTGCCTCGGCGTACGCGGCGGGCTTGGCGGAGCGGTCACGCGCCCTCGTGCTCGGGCTGACGACTTCCACGGCGAGCAGGATGTCCGCCGGGGCGAACATCAGCTCATTGGCCTCCACCGCAGCCGTCGGCACAACCACCAGGTCAGGGATGAAGAAGTCCTTCTCGGTCACTCTGAGGTTCACTGTCGACAACGGCTCGAGCGTCGGTGGCGCGAACTCCTCAAGGATCCGCTCCAACCGCCGGATCGCACGCTGATGCAGAGGGAGGGGGGCAGGGCTCACCAGTAGGCTCCCGTTGAAGAGCTCGTAGCGGTTCCCGTCGTCGGGGAAGCGCAGCAGGTCATCGACGGTGAACGGCGGCTTTCCTGGAAGAACCGTGCTCGTCTCGGTCGGTTCGATCACTGCCATCGCGGTCACCCACCCAGTATCGCGATCGTTGCCCTGGCTCAGATGGTACTTCCCCGATCTCCATCACTTTCCGTCATAAGGTCGCCACCTTTCGGCGCCAAGACGGACCGCGGTGTGGACGGCGCGGGCCATGCGGGAGCCCCAGTCGGAGCGGGGGCCGCCGAAGAGTTCTTCCGGGCCCGAGGAGCGGACGGCCACGCAGACCGCGTCCGAGGCGGTGCCGGTGCACGGGAAGCCGGTTTCGGCGAGCGCCTGCGCCTTGGCCTCCGTCACCGTCATCACGGTGTTGACCAGGGCGGCGTCGGTCATGGCCACGGGTACGACCACGACGATGTTGATCGTGCCCACGCGGATCGGGGCGAGTTCCGGGTCCACCGCGTCCGGAGGCGCGGCGGCCCAGGTGGGAACGCGCAGGCCGACCGTGGCCCAGGCGGTCGCGCCCCCGTCGGTGGCGGTCTCGACGCGGTCGACGGAGGCGGCGGTCATCATGCCGACCCCGGAGCCGCCGGGGCCGAGCGCCGTGAGGTGGTCCACCGGGTCCATGCGTGAGTACCCGGCCACGACCTGGGCGTTCAGGATCCAGGAGCGGGGGCCGATGCCGCCGCCGAGCATGGCCGAGGAGATCGTCCGCCAGCCGGGCCCCAGTTCCCACAGCAGCGACCCGAGCCGGACGCCGTCCTCGGCGCGGTAGGAGAGGTTCACGGTCCTCCTCGGATCAGGTGGACGACGGGCCGCCCGTCCGGACCCGGTTCGATCTTGACATGAGCGTCGAAA
This sequence comes from Nonomuraea sp. NPDC050547, assembly GCF_044457345.1. NCBI lineage: Bacteria > Bacillati > Actinomycetota > Actinomycetes > Streptosporangiales > Streptosporangiaceae > Nonomuraea > Nonomuraea sp. NPDC050547. The sequence goes on along the minus strand of NZ_JBITGW010000001.1, from coordinate 89,250 downwards.
TGCTTGCCGACCAGCGCCCCGGTGAGCACCTGGACGGGCTTGCCGTGCGCGGCGGCGCGGCCTTCTGCGAGCAGGAGGAGGGTGTCGGCGTACTGCCCGGCGACGGTGAGGTCGTGCAGGGTGGAGACGACGGTGAGGCCGTCGGCCAGGCGCAGCCGGTCGACGAGTTCGAGCACCTGCTGCTGGTGGCCGAGGTCGAGGGCGGTGGTCGGCTCGTCGAGCAGCAGGACGGGCGCCTGCTGGGCCAGGGCTCTGGCCAGGACGACGCGCTGGCGCTCGCCGCCGGACAGTTCGCCCAGCCGGCGGCCGGCGAAGGCGCCCAGGTCGAGCCGTTCCAGGACGGACGCGGTGACCTCCCGGTCGTGGCGGCTCTCCCGCCCCAGATAGGGGATGTACGGCGTGCGGCCCAGCAGCGCGTACTCCGAGACGGTCATGTCGGGCGGCAGGGCCGGCGTCTGGGGGGCGTAGGCGACCAGGCGGGCCCTGGCCCTGGGCTTGAGCGAGGCGGCGGGACGCTGGTCGATCGACACCTCACCGCGGTGGCCGACGATGCCCATGACGGCCTTGAGCAGCGTCGACTTGCCGGCGCCGTTGGGGCCGATGACGGCCAGCCATTCGCCGCGCCGTACCTGGAGGGTGACGTCGGAGAGCACCTCGCGCTCGCCGAGCGTGACCGACAGGCCGTCGACGCCGATCATGTCGAGGTCCGGCGGGTCATGCGGAGCACGGCCACGAAGAACGGCGCGCCGATGAACATGGTCACCACGCCGATGGGGAGTTCGGCGGGGGCGATGACGGTCCGGGCGAGCAGGTCGGCCAGGACGAGGAAGGCGGCTCCGCCGACGAGCGAGAGCGGCAGCACGATCCGGTAGGAGCCGCCGGCGAGCCTGCGCACGACGTGCGGGACGACGATGCCGACGAAGCCGATCAGGCCGCTGACCGCTACGGCCGCGGCGGTGGCGAGGGAGGCGGCCAGCAGGACGGCCAGCCGTACGCGGGAGGCGCGCACCCCGAGCGCGGTCGCCTCGTCGTCGCCCACCGACAGCACGTCGAGCATGCGCCCGTGCACGAGCAGCGCGGCCGAGGAGACGGCGGCGTAGGGCAGGACGAGCCAGAACTGGTCCCAGCCGCCCCCGACGTCGCCGAGGATCCAGGAGTAGATGCGCTGCAGTTCCTCGACCTTGAACTGCTGCACGAACGTCTGGATGGCGGTGAGGAAGGAGGTGACGGCCACCCCGGCCAGCACCAGGGTGGCGGTGCCGCCTGAGCGCCCGGCGGTGTTGCCGAGCGCGAAGGCCAGCATGACGCCGCCGATCGCGCCGGCGAACGCGGCGACGGGGATGGTCAGGACCGGCGCCGGAACCATGACGATCACCAGGGTCGTGGTGAGCCCGGCGCCCGCGGCCGCGCCGAGCAGGTACGGGTCGGCCAGCGGGTTGCGGAAGACGCCCTGGTACCCGGCGCCCGCCATGGCGAGCAGGCCGCCGACCACGGCGGCGACCAGGACTCTGGGCAGGCGCAGCTCGTACAGCAGGCCCTTCTCGATCGGCGCGAGGCCGGAGTCGATCTCGACGAACGGCAGCCAGTCCAGTGCCTGGAGCACGACCTGCCACGGCGAGATGCCGGCGGCGCCGCCGAGCAGGCCGGCGACCATGCTGGCGGCGAGCACGACGAGCGCGCCCGCCACCCAGAGCGGCCGCGCCCGTGCGGGCCTGAGCTGCGTGTCGAGCACTACTTCGCGGCCGCCTTGTTCACCGCGTCGCCGATGGCCTTGGCCAGATCGACGACGCGCGGGCCCCAGCGGGAGGCGATGTCATCGTCGAGCAGGACGACCTGGTCGTTCTTGATGGCCGACAGGCCCTTCCAGCCGGGCCGCTTGGCCAGGGTGTCCTTGTTCTGCTGGCAGCACTTGACGTCGGCCAGGAAGATCAGGTCGGGGTCGGACTGGGCGACGAACTCGGCCGAGAGCTTGGGGTAGCCGCCGGCGGCGCCGGGGGCCTTGTCGGCGATGTTGGTCATGCCGAAGATCGAGTAGATCTGGCCGATGAAGGTGCTGGACGTCGCGGCGTAAGGGGTCTGGTCGAGCTCATGGTAATAGGTGAGCTTCTTGTCCTTGGGCGCGGCGGCGGCGAGCTTGTCCATCTCGGCCTTCATGCCGGTCACGACCTGGTCGGCCTTGTCCTTGTTGCCGGTGGCGGCGCCGAGGTCGGCGATCTCGTCGTAGGCCTCGTCGATCTTCGTGGGGGCCGGTTCGAGCAGGACGGGCACGTTCAGCTTGCCCAGCTCGGCGACGATCTTGTCCTGGTCGTTGGACAGCACGACGAGGTCGGGCTTCTTGGCGACGATGGCCTCGACGTTGGGCTTGAACCCGGACAGCTCGCTCTTGGGAGCTTCGGGCGGATAGTTCGACTGGTCGTCGGCGGCGATCACCTGCGGGCCGGCGCCGATCGCGAAGAGCGTCTCGGTGTGGGCGGCGGACAGCGAGATGATCCGCTCGGGCTTCTTCGCCAGCGTGACGGAGCCGTTGCCCGCCTCGATCGTGACGGGGAAGCCGGCGGCGGGGGCGGCGGAGGTGGGCGGGGCGGACGAGGTGGTGGTCGTGCCGGTCTGACCGCAGGCGGTCAGGACGAGCGTTCCCAGCAGCGCGCCCGCGAAGGCCGTGCGTACGGGCCTCACGAGAAGTCCTTTCAGATCGGAACCGAGAGACCCGCTTGTAAGCGACGGATCACCCTTTTCCACGAGGGTTGATGACGTCGGCGCGGTGGCAGGCGACCTGGCTTTGACAGTTGCGGGACAGCGCCGGACTCACACCGGACTTCGCTGCGACACTGCGCGTCGGACAAACGCTATCAATTCTCCGAAGCTGGTCGGAGTCAAGGGGTGGTGACTTGATTCTCCGCCTCGGAGATGATGCGCTGCAGCCGCAGTCCGTGGGCGGCGTCCAGGGGGTGCCCGCCGCCCTGCCTCACGGTCCGGGCGAACTCGGCGGCCACGACGTCCAGGGGGTCGTCGTCGAAGTGCGGGAGCGTCACGTTGCCCTTGCGGCCGTAGACGGCGAACGTCGAGGGCGGCAGGTCGCCGGCGCCGGCCATGCACAGGGAGATCTCGCTCACGGCGCCGCCCTCGTGGTCGAGCAGCAGCCCGACCCAGCCGAGCGGGTTTCCGTGCGCGCGTACGCCGGTCACCCGGCCGAGCGCGGCGTCGAGCAGGTCGATGACGTGCGGGCCGACGTCGAGCAGCGCGCCGCGCTGAAGCCGCCACGGGGTGCCGAACGGGTGCTCGCCGTTCAGCACGTCGCTCACGTTGACGGCGTGCCCGCCGAAGGGCTCGATCTCGGCGCACCGGGCCAGGAACTCGCGGGCCTGCGGGGCGTACCGCAGCGTGAGCAGCATCTGCGAGGGCACGCCCGCCTCGGCGACCGCGTCGGCCAGGCGCTGGGCGCCGTCCAGGGAGTCGGCGAGCGGCTTCTCCAGCAGCAGCGCCTTGCCCGCCCGCGCCGCCTTCACCCCCAGCTCAGCCTGTACGGCCGGCGGCACGCAAAAGCACACCGCCTCACACACGTCGAACAGGTCCTCGATCCGCTCGAACACCGGCGCCCCGAGCCGGGCGGCGGCCTCCGGCCGGCGGGCCCAGGCTCCGGCGAACTCGATCTCCGGGCTCTGGGCCAGCATCGGCGCGTGCGCCATCTCCGCCCACGGACCTGCCCCGACCAACCCGACCCTCACCGGTTCCATGTCACCATTTAACCGGCAATTCGGTCAGCCCTCGACCGACGATCGACCTGCGGTACACCACGGGCCCCGGAACCAGGCGCAGGCCGGGCAGCCGCCGTCCCAGCACCTCCAGCGCGGTACGCAGCTGCAGCCGCCCGAGCGCCGCCCCCACGCAGAAGTGGATGCCGTAGCCGAAGACCATGTGGGCGTCGGCGTTGGGCCGGTCGAGGTCGAAGGTGTCGGGATGGGCGAAGACGGCCTCGTCGTGGGCGGCCGAGTCGGTGGACAGCAGCACGAGCGACCCGGCCGGGATCGTCACCCCGTGCAGCGTGATGTCGGACGTGGCGTACCGGAAGGAACCCAGCGACGCCCCGTCGATGCGCATGCACTCCTCGACCGCGGCGGTCAGCTTCTCCGGCGGCACCGGCCAGATCCCCTCGCGCAGCAGCCGCAGCACGCTGTTGCCGAGCTGGTTGGGGACGGTGTCGTTGCCGCCGAGCAGGATCGTGGAGATCAGCTCGACGACCTCGCGATGCGACAGCTCCTTCCCGATCAGCCCGGTCATCAGGGAGGTGAAGTCGTCGCGCGGCTCGCGGGCGCGGGCGGCGACGAGGCGGTCCACGTAGTCCAGGTACTCCAGGAAGCTGTCGGCCAGCACGAGCTGCCGCTCCGGCGGCTGCGGCGACAGGAAGAGCTGGAACCAGTCCTTGACATGAGCCCGCACGAACGCCTCGTCCGCCTCCGGCACCCCGATGAAGCGGGCGGTCAGCTTGACCGACGGCTCGTGGCCGAGGTCGCGCACGAAGTCCGCCTCGCCCCTGGCCTCGATCCGGTCCAGCAGGTCCTCGTTGAGCCCGCGGAAGCGCTGCTCCAGCGCGGCGACCGCGCGCGGCGTGAACGCCCGCGAGACCGACCTGCGCAGCCGCGTGTGGTCCGGCGGGTCCACGTTCGCGACGAAGCTGGACAGGAACGAGCCGTGCTCCCCCAGCTTCTCGCGCGTCCGCCCGGTCAGGCTGCGCGAGATCGTCAGCGACCCCTCGGAGGAGAAGCGCCGGGGGTCGCCGTAGGCGGCGCGCACGTCGGCGTGCCTGGTCAGCACGTACGCGCCGAGGTGCTCGCTGCGGAAGACGGGGTGCTCGCGCCGCAGCCGCCTCAGGAAGCCGTAGGGGTCGGCGACGTGCCAGTCGGAGCTGACGTCGAAGTCCATCCAAAGATCCTTCGCGGGTTGTCGACCAGCATCTGGCGGATCTGGTCCTCGGTGACGCCGCGCTTGCGCAGCTCGGGCAGGACGTCGCGGGAGATGTGCAGAAGGTGGTAGTCGGGGTGGCGGCGCCGTACGACGTCGGCGTCGAAGCGGTCGTTGAAGCAGTAGGAGTCGTGCGACAGCACCATCCGCCCGGCGTGGCCCCGCTCGCAGAGCGCGGCCACGACCGCCACGCGGTCCTCGAACGTGCTGATGGTCGCGATGCCGAAGCGGTCCATGCCCAGGTAGGAGCCCGCGGCGAGGAGCTCTTCGAGGTAGCGCAGGTCGGTGGAGTCTCCCGCGTGCCCGATGACCACGCGCGTGAGGTCCACGCCGCAGGCGGCCAGCAGGCGCTGCTGGTCCAGGCCGCCCGGCTCGTGGCTGTGGGTGGTGATGGGCGCGCCGGTCTCCACGTGCGCCTCGGCGACCGCGCGGAAGACCCTCTCGCAGCCCGCGGTCATGCCGGGCCGGTCGGTGGCGCACTTGAGCATGGCGGCCTTCACGCCGGTACGCCCGATGCCCTCGGCGATGTCGCGCACGAAGAACTCCGCCAGCCGGTCGGGCCCGCCGAACAACGAGCCGGGGCCCCGGTTGCCGAAGTACGGCGGCAGCGCGTCATAGGTGTAGAGCCCGGTGGCGGCCACGATGTTGACCGAGGTCAGCTCGGCCACCCGCTGGACGGCCGGCACGTGGCGGCCCAGGCCGAGCACGGTCAGGTCGACGATCGAGTCGATGCCCTCGGCCTTCAGCGCGTCCAGCTTGGCCGCGGCCTCGCGGGCGCGGGCCTCCAGGTCCCAGCCTTCGGGGATGTCCGGCCAGTTCCAGAGGATCTCCGGGCTGAGACCGAAGACGTGCTCGTGCATCAGCGTCGCCCCGAGGTCGGCGACCGGCCCTCTCACGGTCTCGGGCACGACAACCTCACACGGGTCTCAGGCACGGGAACCTCACACGGGTCTCAGGCACGGGAACCTCTCACGGGTCTCAGGCACGGGAACCTCTTACGGCCTCAGGCACGGGAACCTCGGGTGGTCGAAGGGCTGGTTGACGGTCAGGCCGAGACCGTCGGTCTGCCCGTACGGCGCGCCGGTGTAGAGGGCGTCGGCGTCGAAGTAGGTGGCGGTGAACGACAGGCGGGCCGCCTCGCGCCGGTTGGCCGGTGCGCCGTGCACGGTCAGCGCGTGGTGCACGGTCGCGTCGCCGGCCTTGAGGTCGAGCGGCGGCGACAGCTCCAGCTCCTTCAGCCAGGGGTGCTGGCTGAGCTGGTCGTCGCCGGCGCCGACGAAGCTGCGGCCGAGCAGGCCGTGCCGGTGGGAGCCGGTGTAGAAGCGCAGCGCGCCCATGTCGGCGGGCACGTCCGCGAGCGCGAGCCAGACGGTGAGCATGGCGGAGCGGTCCATCGGCATCCACGGGAAGTCCTGGTGGAACACGGTGGAGCCGTGCTCGCCCGGCTCTTTGACCAGCAGGTTCGTGACCTGCACCCGCACGGCGGCGACGCCGTGGAGCATGGCGGCGGCACTGGCCGCGATGGCGGGGCTCCTGGCCAGCGCGCCGAAGGCGGCGTCGCGCTCGGCGATGTCGCGGGACTGGCCGAAGGCCTGGTCGACGGCGGTGGTTCCGGCCTTCGGGCGGGCGGCCAGGTGGGCTTGGGCGCGTTCGCGCAGCTCGGCCGCGCCGGCCGGGTCCACCAGGCGCGCCAGCCGTACCCACCCCTGGTCCTGGAAGGCGGTGATCTCGTCGGCGGTCGCCCGCCGTGCCTGGATGTCCATGTACCCGATATTGGTAGCAAGCGCTTGGTAAGTCTAGCCACTCTTGCTTCTCAGCCAAGCGCTTGTTTGGATTGCCGCATGCGTCCCTTCAGGTTCGGTGCGGTCGTACGGCACGCGGACTCGGCCAAGGCGTGGGCCGAGCAGGCCAGGAGGCTGGAGTCCTCGGGCTTCGACGTGATGCTCGTCCCGGACCACCTCGTCGGCGCGCGCTTCGCCCCGCTGCCCGCCCTCGCGGCGGCGGCCACGGCCACCACCCGGCTGCGGCTCGGCACGATGGTCCTGGCCAACGACTTCCGCCACCCGGCGGCGCTGGCCAAGGAACTGGCCACGCTCGACGTGCTCTCCGACGGCCGGGCGGAACCGGGCATCGGGACGGGCTGGCTGGCCGCCGACTACGCGGCGTCCGGGCGGGTCCTGGATCCGCCGGGTGTGCGGGTGGAGCGGCTGGCGGAGGCGCTGGCCGTACTGAAGGGACTGTGGGGCGAGGGGCCGTTCAGCCACGAGGGCGCCCACTACCGCGTGGACGCCCTCGATCTGCACCCGAAGCCGGTCCAGCGCCCGCACCCGCCGCTGCTGCTGGCCGGCGGCGGGCCGCGCCTGCTGCGCCTGGCCGCGCGCGAGGCCGGCTCGGTCAACCTGGCGACCCGCGTGCGCGCCGACGGCTCGGGACCCGACCCCGCCGACGGCGGCCTCGACGCCTTCCTGGCCAAGATCGCCATCGTCCGGCAGGCCGCCGCGTCGCGCCCGGTCGAGCTGGGCACGAGCATCCTGGAACTCGGCGAGGGCGGGCCGGAGGCGTGGAGCCACGCCGACACCTCGGCCATGGCCGAGACCCCGCAGGTGCTACGCGGGACCCGCCATGACATCCGCGACAAACTACGTCACTGGCGCGACGAGCACGGCCTCACCTACTTCGTCCTCCACCACGAGCGGGACCTCGACGCGTTCGCCCCCGTGGTGGAAGACCTGGCCTGACCTGGCGGGAAGTCAGCCGATGGCGTCCTGGTTTGATGGGTGCATGAGGGAACTACTGCTGCTCAGGCACGGCGAGACCGAGTGGAGCAAGAACGGCAGGCACACCGGCCGCACCGACCTTCCGCTGACCACGCACGGCGAGGGCCAGGCCGTGGCCCTGGCGCCGCTGGTGAAGGGCAACGGTTTCGACCTGGTACTGGTGAGCCCGGCGCGACGGGCCAGACGTACGGCCGAGCTTGCCGGATTGACCGACTACGAGGTGGATCCGGATCTGTGGGAGTGGGACTACGGCGGCTACGAGGGCATCACCACGGCCACGATCCGCGAGACCCGGCCCGGCTGGTACCTGTGGCGTGACGGCGTGATCCCCGGCGACGCCGGGCATCCCGGCGAGAGCGCCGCCCAGGTGGGCGCCCGCGCCGACCGGGTGATCGCACGGGCCAGGGCGGCCGACGGCGAGGTGGCCCTGGTGGCGCACGGCCACTTCCTGCGCGTGCTGGCCGCGCGCTGGCTCGGGCTCCCGCCCGAGGACGGGCGCCTGTTCCGCCTGGACACCGGCACCTACTCCAAGCTCGGCTTCGAGCACGCCGAGCCGGTGGTCCTCAACTGGAACGCGCCCGTGCTCAACTGACCGCGCCGCCCAAGGCCGACGCGCCGGTGCTCAACTGACCGTGCCGCCCAAGGCCGACGCGCCGGTGCTCAACTGACCGTGCTGCGCAGGGCCGACTCGTGCAGGCTCCTGGTGACCAGCCAGGCCCGCAGGGTGCCGTGGCGCGGGTCGTAGGAGCCCGGCCGCTCCCAGAGGGCGGCGAACACCTCTTCGGTGATCTCCTCCGCGGTCGCCGCGCTGCCGGTGACCCTGACGGCGACGCCGTACACGGAAGGGGCGTGCAGGTCGTAGGCGGCCTCCAGCGCGCGCAGGTCCCCGCACAGCAGCCGGGCGCGCAGATCCTCGTCCTCGGCCATCAGTCGCAGCCCAGCGTGGCCGCGGCGGCGACGAGGTCGCGGGCGAGGCCGGGGTCGCCCTCGGCTGCGTAGGGGAACTCGCGTGCCCGCCCCGCCAGCAGCGTGCAGAACCCGGCGGCCTCGGCCGACAGCAGGACCGCCACCCGCTCGGACGGCTCGGCCAGCGGCACCGTCCAGGTGCCGCCGCCGGGCCCGGTCAGCACGAACGTGGCCGAGACGTGCCGGCGCGGCCCCTTCAGCGCCCTCGGCAGCATGCCCAGCCCGAACTCCACGATCTGCCGCAGGTGCTCGCCGGCGGGCGGCGCGCCGCGGGGACGGCCGACGGCGGCCCTGATGTCCTCGGCGTGCGTCCAGGTCTCGAACGCCCGCTGCACCATCGCCTGGCGCAGCGACCCGCGCGAGGGACGCGTCCCGGCCAGCGCGACCTCGACGCCGAGCAGCGCGTGCGCGCCCCCGGCGACCCGTTCGAGCAGCGCGCCCGCCTGCTCGCGCCAGCGCCGGTGCACCGGCGCCTCCCGCGCCCGCACGCCCATGAACTGCGCCACCCGCGCGTCGTTGGCGGCCAGGTGCTCGACCATCGCGCGCACGGTGCCGTGCTTGAGCACCGGCGCGTCCCACTGGGGCACGCTCAGCTCGCCGAGCAGCTCGTCCATGAGCGCCACCTGCGTCGCATACGGTACGGCTACCGCCGCCACCTCCGCCGTCGCCGGCTGCCTGCGCCCCCGTGCCCTGGACAGCACGCGCTCGCGCAACCTGGCCGGCGGCGCCTGCGCGTGGCCGGGCCGCTCCACGAGCGCGATCGCCGCCGTGCACTCGGCGCACTCGGCCACGTGCTCGTCGGGACTGCGACCGTTGAAGAGGTACGGGTCCGTCATTGGCGACACCTCCGCAGCCCGACGCTACGTCCGCGCGCGCTCCGCGTCGAGTGCCAGCTTGCTACCGGGGAAGGGCGAGAGCACCGTCTCGCGCCAGGGCCCGTCCAGGAAGTCGCGGGCGCGCTTGCGCCAGCCGGGCAGCCGGTCGTCGGCCTCGGCCTCGTCGTCCAGGCCCAGCGCGGCGTCGTGGGCGCGCTGCGCGGCCAGGTGGGCGTCGAGCGACATGCCCCAGACGGTGACCGCCTCGGTGTCGCAGAACAGCACCTCGTAGAGCCCGACCAGGCGGTGGCCGTGGTCGGCGAGGATCGGGGCGCGCTCGGCGCGGACCGCCTCCAGGTAGTCGAGGGCGGCGCCGGGGCGTACGCGGGCGCTCTCGAACAGGTAGAACTCCGCCCCGTAGCCCTCCGTCACCAGGTCGGACAGGGCGGGCGAGCCGGGCGCGGCGCCGAGCGGGCGGGAGAAGGCGGAGAAGCGCAGGTCGTCGATGTCGGACAGGAAGAGCCGGTCGTCGACGCCCTGGTAGATCTCCATCATCTGCCGCCAGCCGCCGTCCCAGCCGCCGTGGCAGTCCCAGAGCGTGACGGCCTTGAACTGCGGGTGGCCGGTGATGCCGACCGCGTAGAACGCGCCGACCAGGTCGATCTCGCGTGACCTGATCGACATGCCCTCGGTCAGGGATGGCTCGCGCCTGCTCCGGTCCTCGCGCTTGTAGCGGGTCAGCCAGGTGAGGTACTCCATCGGCCTGCGGGAGTTCATGGGCCGGAAGTCGACCTCTTCGAGCAGGTAGATGCCACGCCGCACCACGCCACCTCGCCTCTGCCAAGCGTTTGCTTGGCAGACACGCTATCAGGCCGGGACCGGTTGCGGGCCGCGCCCGGTGAGCCATTCCAGGACACGCCGGTGACCCGAGGCCGCGTCCTCGAAGTGCCCCCAGTGCCAGTAGCGCGGCTGGTCGCGGATGCCGGTCACCCACGTGCGATAGGAGACGGAACCGTGGGCCGGGGCCACGCCGTACGTGCGGACGACGACCTTGCCGCCGGGCGCGAAGAGCACGTCGTCGGCGATCGGGTAAAGGGTCAGCTGGTCGAGCATGGAGCGATCCTCACAGCGCGCGAGGTCCGGACCATTACACCCCCGGCGCGCCGCCGTTACGCGGCGGCGCCGGAGGTAAAAATGACGTTAAACCAGGAGGCCGTCGAACTCTCCGTCCTTCACCCCGAGCATGAGCGCCCGGATCTCATCGCGGGTGTAGATCAGGGCCGGCCCGTCGGGGAAACGCGAGTTGCGCATGGCGATACCCCCGTCGGGGAGCTCGGCGAGCTCCACGCAGTTGCCCTGCGAGTTGCTGTAGCGGCTCTTGCGCCAGGCCACCTGCTTGAGGTCGGCCGCGGGCATGCCGTTATACGTGTGCTTCATCTAGATCTTTCTGAGAAGACCGCCGATGAGCTCCACGGTGCCCCCTGGCGTGGTGCTCTCCACGCACAACTGCTCCATAGCGGTGAGGTACGGGTCGACGTCCTCACGCTTGTCGAGGTACAGGGCACCCCAGAGCTGTTCGACGTATACGACGTCCGACAAATCGGACTCGGGAAACCGCAAGATGCTGAACGCGCCACCTTCAGCGGCGTGCATGCCGTACCTGAAGGGCATCACCTGAATGGTGATGTTGGGGAGGGCGGCGACCTCCAGCAGGTGCTGGAGCTGCTCGGCCATGATGTCTCTCCCGCCGATGGTCCTCATGAGCGTCGCTTCGTCGATGACCGCCCACAGACGCGGGCCGTCCTTCTGGGTGAAGCGCTCCTGCCGCTGTAAGCGCAGATGCACGCGGCTTTCTATCTCTTCGGAGGTTGCATCGGGGTTGCCGAGCCGGTAGACGGACCGCGCGTAGTTGGCCGTCTGCAGCAGACCGGGCACGTGCTGCACCTCGTAGGTGCGGATCACGCTCGCGGCCTCCTCCAGCCCCACATATGTGGTGAACCAACCGGGCAGGACGGAGGAGTACTTGTGCCACCATCCCGGGGTGTTGGCCTCGCGGACCATCTCCAGCAGCGCTCGCCGCTCGGCGTCGTCGCTGACGCCGTACAGCGTGAGCAGGTCTTCAACGTCACGTGTCTTGAACCCGACGCGGCCGAGCTCCATCCGGCTGATCTTGGACTCGGACGCCCGGATGTGGAAGCCGGCCTGGCCGCGGTCAAGTCCGCAATCCTCGCGCAGGCGCCTCAGGCTCGCCCCGAGCATGATGCGCCGAACTGTCGAAGCTGAACCCGGCGGATCGATGGACACGTGCTGCTCCTTGGTCGATTCCTTGTCACACAGTCTGTCACTTCACGGCCGAAAGATCATGGGCCGCGGACAAGATCCCCTTTCCCGCCGATTGACCATTTGATGGCCAACCGTAGCGCGCAGCGCGTGCTTCTGCACGTGCATTCGCTCTTGCACCTGCACGATAGTTTGCCCCAGAATGATCAACGTGCAATCCACCTTGGCGCACGGCCAATGGACCACGTTCGACTGGTGGCCCCCGGTCGGCTGGTGGCCGGAGGCGGCGCGTGATCTGCTGGTGTCCGGTCCCCACGCGAGCGCCACCTTCGTACTCCCGCCCGCCGCACCCTCCGTGCACTCCGCCCGCGTCTTCACCTCCGGCACGCTGAGCGGCTGGAGCCTGCCGGAACTGGCCGAGAACATGGAGCTGGTCGTCTCCGAGCTGGCGACCAACGCCCTGCGCCACGGCCTGCGGCTCAACGAGCCCCACCACAGGCGCCCCGTCCACATGTCCCTGGTACGGCGCGGCCCCCTGGTCACCTGCGCGTTCACCGACCCGGGCTCGTCGGTCCCGGTCCTGCGCTACCCGGGTCCCCTCGACGCCGGCGGCCTGGGCCTGCACATCGTCGACTCGCTCAGCATGCGCTGGGGATGGTCCGCCCTGGCCCCGCACGGGAAGATCGTCTGGGCAGTCCTGTCCTGACAGCCCCATCCCGGCGGGTCATCTGCACTACCGTGGTTGGTCATGGCTCACGGTGAGTCCCGCGCGACCCCCATGAGAGTGCTGACAGATGGATGATCACCTGCTCGGCTGGCTGCGAACACTCGACGAAGACAGGCTCGGCCGCGTCCTGGCCAACCGGCCCGACGCCATCGCTCCCCCATGGCCGCGCCGCCTCGACCTGCTGGCGCAGCGACTCGGCAACGGCTTCGCCGTCATGGAGTCGATGCGCGGCCTGCCCCTGCCCTGCCTCGAACTCGCCCAGGCCTGCCTGGTGGTCCACGCGCCCACGCCCAGCACCGTCTCCGCGCTGCTCGGCGCCCCCGTCGAGGAGACCACCCCCTGGCTCGACTGCCTCTACGACCACGCGCTGGCCTGGCCCGACGGCGAGGGCGTCATCCACCTGTCGGAGGCGGTCTCGCGCTGGTGGGCCGCCCCGCTCGGCCTGGGCGAGCCGCTCGACCACTACCTCAACTCCTGGACGATCAGCAACGACGCGCTGCGCGCCATGGCCCGCAGCCTGGGCGTGCCGCCCCACGGCAACAAGCGCCGCACGATCGTGCGGGCCACCGAGGTCCTGGCCGACCCGGCCCGCATGGAGGCCATGCTGGCCAACGCCCCCGAGGGCACCAGGCAGCTGCTGGAGTCCTTCGCCTGGGACGGCCCCGTCCGCGGCGTCGAGGGCGGCCGCTTCGTGCTGCCCGGCACCCCGGAGAAGTGGGCCGCCGACCACGGCCTGCTCTACCGCCCCCGCTGGGACCTGGCCGAGATGCCCCGCGAGGTGGCCCTGTGCCTGCGCGGCCCCGACTACCACCCGCCCTTCACCCCGCACCCGCCGGAAGTGGCCACCATCCCGATCGACCCCGCCGAGGTCGACCACCTGATGACGCTGGCCGCCCCCCACGTGGTCGAGCGCTGCGCCGCCATCCTCGACAACACCTCCAAGACGCCGCTGCCGCTGCTGAAGACCGGCGGCGTCGGCGTACGCGAGGTGCGCAGGGTGGCCAAGGAGACCGGCTGCGACGAGGACGAGACCCGGCTGCTGCTGGAGGTCTGCGCGGTCTCCAGGCTGCTGGCCTGGGACGAGCAGCTGGGCGGCATGGTCCCCACCGACCGCTTCGACCGCTGGCGCCTCGACGAGGGCTCGGCCCGGCTGCGGGTGCTGCTGTCGGCCTGGTGGCGGATGGAACGCTCGTCGCTGCGCAAGATCGACGGCAAGTACGGCACGGTGCTCGGCGACGACCAGTCCGGCTCCTCCGTGGCGAGGGTACGCAGGGCCGTGCTGACCGGCCTGGCCCACCTGCCCTCCGGCACCGCGTTCGCCGACCGGGGCAGCCTGGTGCGCAACGTGCACTGGCACGCGCCCCTGCTCGACCAGGCGCTGCTGGCCGAGTGCGCGGCCGGGGTGATCGACGAGGCGCGGCTGCTCGGCCTGCTGGCCAACGACGGCCTGACCGACCTCGGCCGGGCCCTGGCCGGCCTGGCCGCCCAGGCCGGGGACGAGAACGACGACTCCGTCCCGCTGGTGGAGCACGATCCGGTGCTGGTCGGCGCGTCCACGCGGGCCCTGGCCAGCGTGCGCAGGAGCGCGCTGTTCGGCCCCGACCTCACCGCGGTGGTGACCGGCCCGCCCTCCTCGGAGCTGGCCGCGCTGCTCGACCGGGTCGCCGAACGGGAGTCCAGGGGCGCCGCCTCGGTGTGGCGCTTCACCACCGAGAGCGTGCGCCGCGCGCTCGACGACGGCTACGAGGCCGACGAACTGCTGGAGGAGCTGAGCGGCGTGGGCTCCATCCCGCAGCCGCTGGAGTACATGGTCCGCGACGTGGCCAGACGCCACGGCGAGGTGACGGTGACCTCGGTCGGCTGCATCGTGCAGGCCGGCGACCCGGCGCTGCTGGCCGAGATCGCCGGCCACCGCCGCCTGGCCAGGCTGGGGCTGCGGCTGCTCGCGCCCACCGTGCTGGTCAGCTCGGAGCCGGCCGAGCGCACCCTGGCCGTGCTGCGCGAGCACGGCTACTCGCCCGTGCCGGTGGCCGACACCGGCGAGATCGCCATCCGGCGCACCCGCGTCGAGGAGCGCCAGGGCGGCAAGCTCATCCTGCTGCCCGGCGGCCAGGTCGCCGAACTGTCGGAGATGGACGACCCGGCCCACCTCATCCCCGAGCCGGGGCCCGACCCCCACGAGCACGCCAGGCGGCTGGTCGCCTCCTCCTCGCAGACCGGCCAGGCCGGGCGGACGTGGGCGGTCATCGGCCGGATGGCCTCGCGGCTGCCCACCGCGCAGCAGTCGCTGCTCGGCTTCGTGGTCGACCGCGGGGTGCGGGCCGGGATCACGCTCACCGACGGGCTGACCGCCACGATCAGCCACGGAGAACTGCGCGGCAGCGCGCTCGACGCGTGGTGCGAGGAGGCCGGCGACTACCTGGAGTTCCCGCTGGCCGAGATCGTCGAGGTCAGGGCGACGTACTAGCCAGGGATCCGGCCAGTTCCAGGGCCGCCTGGCGGGCGCGGGCCTCGCCGTACTCCTGCTTGAGCACGTGGGCCAGTTCGCCGCCGACGGCGGCGAGCATGAGGTGGGACAGGGCCTCGGCGTCGGCGCCGGGTCGGGCCTCGGCCAGCAGGATGACGACGTGGCGGTGCCAGAAGCGGTAGGCGCCGATGCGGTAGCGGGCGCCGGGGCTGGCGGTCTCCGACATGCGCACCAGGTCGAGGTGGGCGAACAGGTAGTCCAGGTAGGCGGCGGTGAAGGCGGCCAGGCGCTCGGCGGCGGGCGCGCCGGGACCCAGGGGCGGCGGGCCCGACAGGATGCGCTCCTGCAATTCCTGCTCCCGCCGGTCGAGCAGCGCCACGGCCAGGCCGGACTTGTCGCCGAACCGGCGGAACAACGTGCCCTTTCCCACGCCCGCCTCCGCGGCGATCGTGTCCATGGAGACCGCCTCGACGCCCTTCTCCGCGAACAGGCGGGCCGCGGCCTTGAGGACCTTCTCCCTGTTCCTGGCCGCGTCGGCGCGTTCCGCGACCGGGCGCGTACGCAGGATCTCCAGCGTCTCACTTGACGAAGCGGACTGCGGTCCGCTAGTTTTCGAGCCATCCACAAAGCGGACTGTAGTCCATTTACTCTGGAGGTCGCAATGACCGCGCTCATTTCCCGCGAGGAGCTCAAGACCGCGATCGAGGACGGCACCGTGACCGTGCTCGACGCGCTGGGCGGGCAGTACTACGAGCAGCAGCACCTGCCCGGCGCGATCGCGCTGGTCGAGGCCGAGGTGAACGAGCGCGCGGCCGGGCTGCTGCCCGACCGCGACGCCGCGATCGTCACCTACTGCTCCAACCCGGCCTGCCCCAACAGCCAGGCCGTCGCCAACCGGCTGGAAGCGCTCGGCTACACCAACGTCCGCAAGTACCGCGAGGGCATCCAGGACTGGGTCGAGGCCGGGCTCCCGGTCGAGTCAGGGGTGCTCGCCTGACACGAAGGCACGCCTGATTCAGAGCGCGCCGCAGCGGCGCAGGGTGAGCAGGGCCAGGGCGCGCGTCACCTCGCGCACCTCGGCCAGCTCGACCTGCTCCCTCGGCGCGTGCGCGAAGGCCACGTCGCCCGGCCCGTAGTGGAGCGAGGGGATCCCGCCGCCGTTGTACAGGCGCAGATCGCTCCCGTACGGCGCCGCCGTCTCCGCGGGCCCGGCCCCGCGCACGGCGGCCACGGCGGAGGAGACCTCGGCCGTCAGCGGGTGGCCCGCCGGCAGCCGCCCGCTGGCGAACTGCCCGCCGGGCCAGGTGACGACGGGCGCGTTGGCCCGCAGCCACGGGTCGGCCGCGCCCAGCACCGCCTCCTCGAACGCCTCGCGCGCCTCGGCCGGATCCTCGTCCAGCCGCACGCCCATCCGGCCCTCGGCCACCAGCAGGTCCGGCACGCTGCTGGCCCAGTCGCCGGCCCGCACCGTCCCGACCTCGATCGGGTACGGCATGCGGTTGCCGTCGAAGATGACCGGCAGGTTCCGGTTCCGCTCGGCCTCCAGGCGCCGGATCGCCTGGAACACCGGCCAGAACACCTCGATCGCGCTGACCCCCTCGTACCGGGTGGCCCCGTGGGCGGCGCGACCGGCCAGTTCCAGCCGGAAGGTGAGCGCGCCGGCGTTGGCCGTGATCACCGCGCCGCTGGTCGGCTCGGTGATCACCGCGGCCTCGCCGGTGTGGCCCCTGGCCAGGGTGGCGAAGGCGCCCAGGCCGCCGTCCTCCTCGCTGACCACGCAGTGGACGGCCAGCGGCCTGGCCAGCCGTACCCCCGAGCGGTGGAGCGCCCGGACCACGGCCAGGTTGACGGCCACGCCCGCCTTCATGTCGCAGGCGCCGCGGCCGTGCAGGGTGTCGCCGGTGATGCGGGCGGCGAAGGGGTCGCTGCCCGCCCACTTGGCCAGGTCGCCCGTGGGGACGACGTCCGCGTGACCCTGCAGGATCAGCGCGGGCGGGCCCTCGCCCGAGGTGGTGCCCACGACGCCGTAGCCCTCGGCGCGCGGTGCCTCGGTGCCGGGGAAGCCGTCGCGAGCGCGCAGGTCGTCCAGATCGAGCTTCCAGACGTCGACGTCCATGTCCGCTTCGGTGAGCAGGCGGGCGAAGCGGTGCTGCAGGTCGGACTCGGCGTCGGTGCCGGTGACGCTCGGGATCCTGACCGCCTCGGCCAGCAGGTTCACGGTGTCCGCGTCGTCGATGGCGTCCAGGACGCGGGCTTCCACATCACGCATACGGTGAACCGTATCCGGCTTGTCCGGCAATACAGCCATGTGATGTGGATTCTGGTGATTCCCTTCGCGGGGTGGGCGGTGTTGCGAGTGGCCGGAGTGGTACCCGCCTGGCCGTGGGTGCCGCTGGTGGCGTTCACCCCGTACGTGGCGATCGCGTCGGTCGTGCCGCTGGCGCTGGCCGCCGCGCGACGACGGTGGGCGGCGGCCGGAGTGGCCGCGGTGACCTGCCTGGCCCTCGCCGGGAGCGTGCTGCCCCGTCAGCTGCCCGAGGCCAACCCGCCCGCCGCGGGCGCGCGGTTGCGGGTGCTGTCGGTCAACCTCCGCGTCGGCCAGGCCGAGCCCGAGGCCCTCGTCGCGCTGGTACGGCGGCTGCGTCCCGACGTGCTGACGCTGCAGGAGTTCACGGCGCGCTCCCGCGAGCGGACCGACGCGCTGGGGCTGAGCCGGCTGCTGCCGTACCGGGTGGACCGCTCCGCGCCGGGGGCGAGCGGGTCGGCCGTGTACGCCCGGTATCCGGTGACCGAGCTGCCGATGATCGCGCACGGGAACTTCCGGCAGACCCGGGCGGCGCTGACCGTTTCGGGCGTTCCGGTCGAGGTGGTGTCGGTGCATCCGTGCGCGCCCCGGTACGACGGCCGGGTCACCTGCTGGCGCCAGGGCCTCGACGCGCTGCCGCGGGCCGGAGGCGGGCTGCGGGTGCTGGCCGGCGACTTCAACGCCACCCTCGACCATCCGCCCATGCGCGCCCTGCTCACCTCCGGCTACCGCGACGCGGCCGACGTGACCGGGCAGGGGTTCACGCACACGTGGCCGGTGGTGGGGTGGACGTTCCTGCCGGGAGTGCAGATCGACCACATCCTGGCCTCGCGGGAGATCGCGGTGACGGAGTTCGGCATCCACGACCTGCCCGGCACCGACCACCGGCCCGTCTTCGCCGGCCTCAGGCTCCCGTGACCCGTGGCGACGCGCAGCCGGTCAGGCCGCGGCGACGCGGACGTCGGTGAAGCGGAGCGGGAAGCCCTTGCCCACCGGGGCGGCGGCCATCGCGCCGGCCATGACCGGGGCCTCGGGCGGGAAGTAGGCCACGCGTAACAGGTGCTCGGGAGGTTCGCCGGCCAGGCCGTACCGGATGCTGACCGCGTCGCCCACCCGGTCCAGCTCGAAGGTGACCCCGTCCGGGCTCTCGTGCAACGGGAGCATCGAGGCGTCGGAGTAGTCGCGGGTCACCACCGTGGCCAGGCAGAACGCGCCGTCGGTGAACTCCACCCCCGCCTTGATCCAGGTCGTCTCGTCGATCCGCAGGACGGCGCCGGCCTGGTCGTGCTGCTCGGCGTACTCGCCGGTGAACGTCACCGACAGCCGCAGGTCGCCGCTCTGGGTGCGGCCGAACACATGGGCGTTGTCGAAGGTGTAGCCGTAGCGGGTGCGCCGCCACAGATCCGTGCCGCCGTCGCAGAACAGGGTCAGGCCGTCGTCGGCGGTCCACTCCCGGGGAGGGTTCAGCCACTGCCAGCCCGTGGCGCCGAAGGCCATGATCATGGATTTATCCTGCCACGATCCTCCGACCGTAGTAAGCGGGCAGGTCTGTCCAACCGGGGCCGTCGCTGAGGTGGACCGTTCCCGCCAGCCTGGCCGCCTTCCGCAACGTCGCCACGCGGACGCGTTCGCCCACCCCGTGGATCAGGTGACAGAAGCGGCCCCGCGCCAGCGCCCTCGCCCAGGCGGGCTCCCTGATCGCGCGGTAGGCGGCCAGCGGGCCCTCGAACGTCACCAGGACGTCCGCCAGCGCCGCGTAGCCGGGGTCGGGGTAGACGCCCGGGTTGAGGACGATCGTGCCGCGGACGCCGTCGACGATCTCGCGGTAGTGCTCCAGGCGGTCGGCGTCGGCGGCGACCTGGTCGAGGAAGACGCCGCGCAGGCCGTACCAGGACCTGATTCTGCGCAGGTCGGCGCGGACGTCGGCGGCGGCGCGCAGCCCGAAGTCCGTGTCCACCCGCGCCAGCACCTCGCTGCCCGCCGCGACGAGCCTGGCCACGATCGGCGCGTAGGCGGCCTCGCGCTCCTCACCGAGGTCGAGCACCACCAGCCTCGGCGGTACGGCCAGCAGCCGCCGCCACGTGTCCGCCGCCTCCCCAGGGTTGAAGTAGGCCGGCACACAGGCCCCGACCAGTGCCTCCCCGACCTCCAGCAAGCGCACCTCCTCCTGCTCGCGCACCCGTCCGCCACCTCTCCCCAGAACCGGCGTGCTTCTCCTCACGCCGGACCCGGCCTGAGGCTCCGGCCGGATCTCGACCGGCCCGCGCGCGTGAGACCACGGCGTCGCGTGCACACCCGGTGTCGGGTGCACGCCCGGCTTCACGTGCACGCCGGGCTTCACATGCGCGTCCGGCAGCACGTGCGCGTCCGGGCCGCCGGGGGTCATCGGTGTCGCGGGCCTCTGGTGGCCGTGTGCCGGGTCGCCCGGTGTCCAGTCCCGTGCCGCGTTCCCGCTCATGGTGTCGTGCCACTCTCCACCGGCCGGGCCGGCGCGTTCAGGGCCGACCACAGGGCCTGGAGCGAGTCGCGCAGCGTCGTGCGCGGCCGCCAGCCCAGGGAGTCGGCCGCGCGGGTGATGTCGGCGCACTGCCACGGAACGGCGGGCGATCCCTGCCCGCCGGACAGCACGCGCGCGCCGGGCCTGGCGACCTCCACGAGGGTGGAGACCAGGTCGTGCACCGGGGTGGCGCGCCCGCTGCCGATGTTGAGCACCGGGGGCAGCGGCCCGTCGGCCCTGGCGGCCATCGCCACCGCCTCGGCGACGTCGCGTACGTCCACGAAGTCGCGGTAGACGTCCTGCCCGCCGGCGACCAGGTCGCCGCCGTCGCGCAGGGCGAGGGCGAGCCGGGTGGGCAGCGAGCCGGGCGGCGCGCCCGGTCCGATGACGTTGAAGACGCGCAGGACCGAGGCGTCGAGGCCGTCGGCGGCCGCCGCGCGGACGAGTTCGGTCCCGGCCAACTTGGCCAGGCCGTAGGCGCCGAGGGGGTCGCAGGCGTCGTCCTCGGAGATGGGCGGGCCCATGGGCACCCGGCCGTACTCGGCGCCGCTGCCCACCTGAACGTACTTGGCCCGCGGGGCGGCGACGGCGAGCGTGGCCAGCAGGCGGGCGACGGCGACGACGTTGTCCTTGGCCAGGGTGGCGGGGTCGCCGCCGGTGGCCCCGGCGCAGTTGATCACGACGTCGGGGGCGATCTCGTACATGAGCCCCGTGAGCTCGGCGTGCCCTGAGGCTGCCAGATCGATGCGGCCGCGCGGGACGGCGACGACGTTCCGCTCCCCCAGCGCGGCCCGTACGTGCCGGCCGATGAAGCCGGCGGCGCCGAACATCACGATCACCGTGAGCCGCTCCCCATATCACCACAGCCACGTGCCCCCCTTGACACCGCGGCTGAGCAAGTTATAGCCGAGCCCCGGGAAGGCCCGCCGGATGTTCCCGCAAACAACGCTCTGACCTGCGCTAACACCATCCACCGACATTTCCGCAAATTTCGCGCGAAAGGCCTGACGCGTCGAATGTCCCCCGGCCGGAGCGCCCGGCCATCCGGGGCATGCGGGCGGGCCGAGGTTCCCGATGGACGTAAACTGCGCATGTGGCAGAACCGAAGTTCGAGATCCAGATGCTCCACGACCGGGTGCTGATCCGGCTGGAGCGCGAGGCCGAAGAGCGGCGCAGCGGAGCGGGGATCGTCATCCCGGCGACGGTCAAGCTCGCCAACCGGCTGTCCTGGGGCCAGGTCTGCGGCGTGGGCGCGAGCGCGCGCACGGTCAAGGTCGGCGACAAGGTCCTGCTCAACCCGGAGGAGCAGTTCGAGGTCGAACTGCACGCCCAGACCTACCTGGTCATGCGCGAGCGCGACCTGCACGCCGTGGCCACCACCGAGACCGACCACGGCACCGGCCTCTACCTGTAGGCACGCCTCACTGATCGCGTACGAAGTGCAGCCAGAGTCCCCCGCGCCACGTCTTGGCCGGGACCCCGGCGAGCACGCGCTTGGTCTTGCCCGTCAGATCCAGGACCACCAGCCGGTACGCGCCCTGCCACGCCGTGACCGCGATCACGTGGCTCTCGTCCCACCACCCGAACAGCGCCTCGGGCTCGGCCCGCACCCGCCGGACGATCTTCCCGCTGGCGGGGTCGACGACGCACAGCTGCTCGGTGAACGACGACGGGCACCACATGGCCAGCTGCCTGCCCGACGGTGAGAAGGCGTCCTCGGGGCCGGTCGGCAGCCCGATCGAGGGGAACGTCCGCACCACCTTGCCGTCGGCCGGGTTGTAGACGCGCAGGCCCTTGCCGTACTCGGCGATGAGGTTGCCGTCGGGCGTCCACCAGAAGCCCGCGCGGGCCGCGGTGCCGGTCACCGTGACCGTGCGGGCGGTGGAGGCGAGCGCGTCGACGACGGTGAACCCGGTCGTGCGCCACTTGCCGCCCACCTTCTTCTCCACGGTCAGCACGACCTTGGTGCCGTCGCGCGACCACGAGGCGTAGGAGGCGGTGAGCGGCTTCCTGACCGTGCGGACGCGGGCGGGCTTGCCGGCGACCCGGTCGGTGACGACCACCGAGTCCCAGCCGGAGCGGTAGGCGTCGGGCACCGCGGCGACCCGGCGGCCGTCGGGTGAGAGCGCGGCCTCGGAGAAGCCCTTCTGCCGGACGAAGGTGTCGCCGGTCAGCGCCCTCAGGTAGGTGCGCTTGGTGCCGAACCCGTAGGAGCTGAGGCGTACCGGATCGTTGGCCTGCTCTTGGACGGTCACGCCCGTGCCGGGCAGGGGCACGTTGGCGGCCACGCCCGCAGGGGCGAGCAGCGCGATCACCGCGAGGACGCTTTTGACGAGCACGCCCGCAGATTAGACACTCCTGGGGACGAAGTCCCGCGTGATGCCGAACGGGTCTAGAGGTAGTCCTCGGCCATCTGCAGGAGGTCGACGCCGAGGGTCCTGAGGCCGAAGTAGACGATCACGCCGGCGGCGGCGACGGTCACGACGGCGACCACGATGCGGACCGTCCAGCCCTGGCGCTTGTACCACTGGGTCCAGGCGTGCAGCGTGCGCTTGCCGAACTCCAGCACCTTGTGCGCCCAGTGGAACTCGGTGGCCAGCACCGCGAGGCCGGCGAAGACGACCAGCCAGCCCGGCCCGGGGAAGGGCACCATGATGAGGCCGCCGATGACCATGACGGATCCGATGACCCCGATGACGATCTTCAGCGTGAGCGCGCCGGAGCGGGTCGACCTGACTCCGTCCAGCCACCCGTGTATGCCGGACCTGCGCGCCGCCTCGTCCTTGAGCTTGTCGGCGTCGCCGGTCTCGGAGTTCTGGATAGGCACGATCCCCCCGCGACTGTTCGGTGTGCGAACCACGATACCGGTGCCGCTTTCATTTTCCTTGCAGGTAGATCTTCGCCCCAAAACAGGCATTGAGCGGCAAATATCGGTTAATGTCTGGCATGCCCGAGGTCATGCTTCGCACCGTCACCGGCCCCATACGCGCGGCCGCGATCACCGGTGCCGTTCTCCCCCATGAGCACCTGCGCAACGACATGCGCTGGGCGGTCGGCGTCGACTCCGACCCGCACCGCTGGCTCGACGAGGAGCGTCCCGTCACCGAGGAACTGCGCTCGCTGCGCCAGCAGGACGGGCTCGGCCTCGTGGTCGAGCTCACCTGCATGGGCATGGGCCGCGACGCCGCCTCCCTGGCCAGGATCGCCGCCGGCAGCCGGGTCCCGGTCGTCGCCGCCACCGGCCTGTACGCCGAGCCGTTCGCCGACGCCCGCGACGCGAGCGTCGAGGAGCTGACCGGCCGGCTGATGAGCGAGATCACCTCCGGTCTCGACGGCACCGGCGTCTTCCCCGGCGTCATCGGCGCCGTCGGCTGCTGGGGCGAGGAGCCGACCGCGGTCGAGGAGCGCTGCCTGGTCGCCGCCGCCCGCGCCTCGCAGTCCTCGCGCCTGCCGGTCGCCACCCACGGCCAGGACCCCACCGGCGTCCTGGAGATCATGCTCGGCCAGGGCCTGCCCGCGCAGCGTGTCAGCGTCGGCTACACCGGCACCGACCTGGGAGCCGCCCGCAAGATCGCCGAGGCGGGCGCGTACGTCGGCCTGTCCTCCCTCGCCCAGGGCCCCGAGCAGGCCGCGCGCCTCGTGCTCGGCCTCATCGAGGACGGCCACGCCGAGCGGATCCTGCTCGGCTCCGGCATGAGCCGCGTGGCCCAGCTCCAGCGCTACGAGGGTCCCGGCTACGCGCACCTGTTCCACGCGCTGCTGCCCCGGCTGTGCGAGGCGGGCGTGCCCGACGAGACGCGCCGCCTCCTCACGCACACCAACCCGCTGCGCTGGCTCACCGGGACCGGCTGAGGACTGGTTAGGATCGTGGGGTGAGCAAGCTCCCCCGCCTGTCCAAGCTGAGCGACCTGCCCGCGGTCGTCGTGCTGGCGTGGGCGGGCTGGCTGGCCGTCCCCTGGTCCTTCAGCGGCCTCGCACAGGCGCAGGCCGCCGCCGCGGAGGCCGCCGCCCAGACCGTCCCCCACGATCCCGCCCGTGTCGCCGCCGAGATCCGCACTCCGCCCGAGGTGCGTGCTCCGGGCGTGGAGGGGCACGAGGCCGCTCCTGCCGACGATCCGGTACGGCCGACCGAAACGGTCCGCCAGGCGGGGCCGTACAAGACGTGGGGCATGGCGGCGCGGCGCGACGCGGTCGCGATGGAGCGGGCCAGGATCGCCGGAGAGGTGCACGACGCGGCGGGCCACGGCCTCGCGGCGATCGCCATGCAGGCGGGGCTGGCCCTGGTCACCCTCGACGAGAACCCCGAGCAGGCACGCGCCTCGCTGCTGGCCATCAAGGAGACCAGCACCCAGGCGCTGGCCCACCTGCGCGCCGCGCTGGACGGCATCGAGGCCGAGGGCGACCTGCCGGGGCTGATCGACGGCGTGCGGGCGGCCGGGCTGCCGGTGGACGTCGAGCCCGCCGAGCCGAAGGTGCCCGCCGACCTGAGCGGCGCCGTCTACAAGGTGGTGCGGGAGTCGCTGACGAACGTGCTGCGCCACGCGGGCCCGACCCGGGCGCTGGTGCGGCTGTCGGCGGACCCGGGGGTGTACGTGGTGGAGGTGGCCGACCGGGGCGCGGGCTGGTCGGGCGCGGCGGAGGGCCGCGGGCTGACCGGGATGCGCGCGCGGGTGCGGTCCGCGGGCGGGCAGTTCACCGCGGGTCCGCGTGAGGGCGGCGGCTTCCGGGTGATCGCCCGCTTCCCGCGCACCGGCGACACCGCGTGAACAGAGGCGGCGCGTGATCAGGGTCGCCGTGGCCGACGACCAGGCGGTCGTGCGGATGGGGCTGCGGGCGCTGATCGAGCGCGAGGGCGACCTGGAGTGCGTGGGCGAGGCCGCCGACGGCGCTCAGGCGCTCAGGCTGCTGCGCGACACCCGCCCCGACGTGCTGCTGCTGGACATCCGCATGCCCGGGATGGACGGCGTCGAGACGCTCAGGGCCATCGCCGCCGACCCGGGCCTGAGCGGCACGCGGATCGTGGTGGTGACCACGTTCGCGGTCGACGAGTACGTCTTCGCCGCCCTGCAGGCGGGCGCGAGCGGCTTCGTGCTGAAGGACAGCGCCCCCGACGAGCTGGTCGGCGCGATCCGGGTGGTGGCGGCGGGCGAGGCGCTGCTGTCGCCGTCCATCACGCGCAAGGTCATCGGCCTGTTCGGCCGCCACGCGGGCGCCGAGCCGGTCGCGGGCGTGGAGACGCTGACCCCGCGCGAGCGGGAGCTGGTGGCGTGGGTGGCGACCGGGCGCTCGAACGAGGAGATCGCCGGGGAGCTGGTGATCAGCCCGGACACGGTCCGCACCCACGTGAGCCGGGCGATGGTGAAGCTGCACGCCCGCGACCGCGCCCAGCTGGTGGTGTTCGCGATGCGGGCGGGCCTGGTCCTGCCTACCTGAGCAGCCCCTCGTAGGTGCGCTGCTGCAGCTGGGCCTCGATCTGCTTCACGGTGTCGAGGCCGACGCCGACCATGATGAGCACGCTGGCGCCGCCGAAGGGGAAGTTCTGCTGCGTGGACGGGTCGCGCAGCAGCGCGAAGGCGACCAGCGGCAGCAGGGCGAGCACGCCGAGGTAGACGGCGCCGGGCGCGGTGAGCCGCGACAGCACGTACGACAGGTATCCGGCGGTCGGCTTGCCTGGGCGGATGCCGGGGACGAAGCCCCCGAAGCGCCGCATGTTGTCGGCCACCTCGACGGCGTTGAAGGTGATCGACACGTAGAAGTAGGCGAAGGCCACGATGAGCGCGAAGTATCCGGCCATGTAGAGCGGATGGTCGCCTTCGAGGTACGGCGCCAGCCACGGCACCTGGCCGGCGAAGAGCGTCGGGATGTAGAGCAGCGAGGAGGTGAAGATGACCGGCACGATGCCCGCCTGGTTGACCTTCAGCGGGATGTAGGTGCTGGTGCCGCCGTAGGTTCTGCGGCCGACCATGCGCTTGGCGTACTGCACGGGGACGCGCCGCTGCGCCTGCTCCATGAAGACGACCGCCGCCACCAGGAAGACGCCGGAGACGAGGATGACGACGGCGGCGAAGCCGTTCATCGTGAAGATCGTCGACATGTAGGACGGGAAGACCGCGACGACCTGCGTGAACATCAGGATCGACATGCCGTTGCCGATCCCCCGGTCGGTGATCAGCTCGCCCAGCCACATGACCGCGCAGGTGCCCGCGACCATGACGCTGACCAGCACGGCGATGCTGAGCAGGCCGTCGTCGCGCAGCACCGGCTCCTGGCAGCCGGGGAACAGCTGCCCGCTCCTGGCCAGCGCCACCACGGTGGTGGCGTTGAGCACGGCCAGCGCGACCGTGAGGTAGCGGGTGTACTGGGTGATCTTCTGCTGTTTGCCCTCCTTGCGCAGCGCGTCCAGCCGCGGGATGAGCACCGCCATGAGCTGCATGATGATGCTGGCCGTGATGTACGGCATGACACCGAGCGCGAACACCGACAGCTTCAGCATCGCCCCGCCGCTGAACAGCTGCACCATCTCGGCCAGCCCGCCTTTGACGCTGCCGAGGCACCGCTGCACGGCGACCACGTCCACGCCCGGCGAGGGCAGGATCTGGCCCAGCCGGAACAGGACGATGAGGCCGAGCGTGAACAGCAGCTTCCGGCGCAGATCCGCGATGCGGAACGCGCGCACGAACAGGGTGAGCATGCGCCGAGTCTGGCCACGCGCCGCGCGAAGGGCGTCCGACGGCAGGAGGCTGTCGGGTACGCAAATCCGCGTAGGCTCTGACCTCGTGGTTCCTGTCTGGGTGATCAGCGGTCCGCCGGGCGCGGGCAAGTCCACCGTCGCCGCCGCGCTGCTGGCCCGCCTGACGCCGGTCCCGGCGCTGCTGGACAAGGACACCGTCTACGGCGGCTTCGTCACCGAGACCCTCCGGGCGTACGGCCGGCCGCCCGGCGAGCGCGAGGGCCCCTGGTACGACGAGCACGTCAAGCGGCACGAGTACGGCGGCCTGACCGGGCTGGCCCGCACGATCAGGAGCCACGGCTGCCCGGTGATGCTGGACGGCCCGTTCACCTCGCAGGTGCACTCGGCCGAGCTGTGGGCGCGCTGGGTGGAGGAACTCGGCGGCGGCCCGGCGCGGCTGGTGTGGGTGCGCTCCGACGGGCCGACGCTGCGCGAGCGGCTGGTGGCGCGGGGGCTTGAGCGGGACGCGGGCAAGCTGGGCGCGTTCGAGGACTACCTGGCGGCGATCCGGGTGGACGAGCCGCCGGCCGTAGCGCACCTGGAGATCGACAACCGGCGGGGCGCGCGCGGCGTCGGCGACCAGCTCACCGCGGCGGGTATGCCCCCGCGAACACCTGGGGCAGTCGCGGGACCAGGCGCATGAAGACGCCGTCGTCGTAGGAGGCTCCGGGCTGGTTGGCGAGCTGCTGGGAGACGACTCCGGCGATCAGGCTCGCGGCCAGGGCGAGGCCCTCCTCCTCCGCGGCCTCCGGGGCGACCTCGCCGCGGGCGACCGCGCCCTCGATCAGGGTGGCGAAGTGCCCGCGGATGGCGAGGGCCGGGGCGTAGGCCTGCTCCGAAGGGGTGAACCCGGGCACCGGGCGCCAGAACAGGAGCTGGGCGAGGATCTGGTTGGCCATGATCCAGCGGGCTCCGGCCTCCAGGGAGGCGCCCATGGCGGCCAGGCCCGGTTCCAGGCCTTCGGCGGCCTGCCGTACGGCGTCGAGGTAGCCCTTCTGACCGCGCTCGAAGAGCGCGTCGTAGACCGCGGCCCGCGACGGGAAGTACTTGTACAGCGAGGGCGGCTGGATGCCGAGCCGCCGGGCGACGGTGGTCATGCTCAGCGCGGCCACGCCGTCGGCGGCCATCACCTCCAGGGAGATCCGCAGGATCTCCTCCTGGGTCTCCGTCCGGCGGCGGGCTCGGCGATCTGTCACAGCCATAGCATAAGCTATAGGTAGTAGCTAAAGCTATGAGGAGTGCCCGTGGACATCATTCTGGCCGGACTGAAGCAGAACAACCTCAAGGACATCTCGCTGAGCCTGCCCAAGGAGCGCCTGACCGTCTTCACCGGCGTGTCGGGCTCGGGCAAGTCGTCGGTGGTGTTCGGCACGATCGCCACCGAGTCGCAGCGGCAGATGAACGCGACCTACAACGCGTTCATCCGCAACCGGCTGCCCAAGTTCGAACGGCCGCGCGCCGAACGGCTGGCCCACCTGACGCCCGCCGTCGTCGTCGACCAGAAGCCCGTCGGCGGCAACGCGCGCTCGACCGTCGGCACCATGACGGAGATCCACCCCATCCTGCGCGTGCTCTTCTCCCGGTACGGCCGGCCGTCCGCCGGCCCGGCGAGCGCCTACTCCTTCAACGACCCGCAGGGCATGTGCCCCGAGTGCGACGGCCTGGGCAAGACCGTCCAGCTCGACCTGGACCTGGCCATCGACAAGACCCTGTCGCTCAACGAGGGCGCGCTGCGGCTGTGGTCGGTGGGGTCGTGGACCTGGAAGCTGTATGAGCAGTCCGGCCTGTTCGACATGGACAAGCCGGTCGGCGCGTTCACGCCCGAGGAGACGCGCCAGCTGCTCCACGGCGAGAGCTTCAAGATGGAGCGCGGCACCTACGAGGGAGTGGCCGACCGCTTCGACCGCCTCTACCTCAAGCGCGACAAGGAGCTGGTGTCGGCGAAGAGGATGCTGGCCGAGGGCCCGTGCCGGACCTGCGGCGGCGCCCGGCTCAACCGGGCCGCGCTGGCCTCGCGCATCGGCGCGCACAACATCGCCGACTACGCCGCGATGGAGGTCGCCGACCTGATCGTCGTGCTGGAGGGCCTCGGCAACCCGGTCGCGGGCCCTGCCGTGGCGGCGCTGCGCCGCATCGAGGCGGTCGGCCTCGGCTACCTCAGCCTCGACCGGCAGACCAGCACGCTGAGCGGTGGCGAGGCGCAGCGGCTGAAGACCGTGCGCCACCTGGGCAGCTCGCTGAGCGGGCTCACCTACATCTTCGACGAGCCGAGCGTCGGCCTGCACCCGCGCGACGTGCACCTGCTCGGGGAGCTGCTGCTGGAACTGCGCGACAGCGGCAACACGGTGATCGTGGTCGAGCACGACCGCGACATCATCGAGTTGGCCGACCACGTGGTGGACATGGGCCCGCGCGCCGGCGCGTCCGGCGGCGAGGTCGTCTACGAGGGCGGCGTGGCGGGCCTGCGCGCCGCGAAGACGCTCACCGGCCGCATGCTGCGCCGCACCACCGGGCTCAAGCCGGAGGTGCGCGCGCCGTCGGACTGGATGACGATCGCGGGCGCCTCCCGCCACAACCTCCACGACGTCTCGGTACGCGTCCCGCTGGGCGTGCTGACGGCGGTCACCGGCGTGGCCGGATCGGGCAAGAGCACGCTCATGGCCTTCGCCGACGGCATCGCGATCGACCAGTCGCAGATCGGCGGCTCGATCCGCTCCACGCCCGCCACCTACCTCAACGCCATGGACTCCATCCGCAAACTCTTCGCCACGGCCAACGGCGTGGAGCCCGGCTGGTTCAGCTTCAACGCGCTGGGCGCCTGCCCGGCCTGCGAGGGCAAGGGCGTGATCAAGACCGACCTCGCCTTCATGGACCCGGTCACGTCGGTCTGCGACGCCTGCGGCGGCAGCCGCTACAACCCGGCGGCCCTGTCCTACCGCTACGAGGGCCGCACGATCGCCGACGTGCTGGCCATGACGGCGGAGGAGGCCGACGGCGTGTTCGGCATGTTCGGCGCGCTGAGCGAGCTCGGCCTCGGGTACCTGACCGTCGGGCAGCCGCTGAGCACGCTGTCGGGCGGCGAGCGGCAGCGGCTCAAGCTGGCCCACCGGCTGCGCGAGAGCGGCAACGTGTACGTCTTCGACGAGCCGACGACCGGGCTGCACATGGCCGACGTGGACACGCTGCTGACGCTGCTGGACCGGCTGGTCGACGGCGGTAACACGGTGGTCGTGGTCGAGCACGACCTGAACGTGGTCAAGCACGCCGACTGGGTGATCGACATGGGGCCGGAGGCTGGCCAGCACGGCGGCCGCGTGGTGTTCACGGGCACGCCGGCCGAGCTGGCCGACGCCTCCACCCATACGGCGAAATATCTCGCTAAGTCACTCGAAAATCCTCATCGCGGGCATCGATGATCGCCATGTGCCCCGGGAGGTGGCCGATGGCGAAGTCCACGGCGCCGATCGCGAGCTGAGGCGTCACCCCGCACGCCCAGAACACCGGCACCTCCCCCGGGCCCACCGGCACCCGATCCCCGAAGTCCGGATTTTTCAGGTCTTGGATACCCAAGGCCGCCGGATCCCCCACGTGGACCGGCGCGCCGTGGACCGCCGGGTAGCGGCCGGTGATCTCCCGCGCGAGGTCCACGAGCTCTTCGGGAACGGGCCGCATCGAGACGACCAGCGGCCCCGCGAAGACGCCGGCCGGCTCGCAGGCCACCGCGGTGCGGTACATCGGCACGTTCACGCCCAGCTCCACATGCCTGACCGGGACGCCCGCCGCCATGAGCGCCGCCTCGAAGGTGAAGCTGCAGCCGAGCAGGAAGGCGACCAGATCCTCACGCCAGTCGGCCACCACGTCCGCGGCGTCCTTGACCGGGCGGCCGCCTCGGTAGACCCGGTAGCCGGGCAGGTCGGTACGCAGGTCGCCGGGGAACAACCGGGTGGCGGCGGCGCCGGGCTCACCGGCGTCCAGGATGGGGCAGGGCTTCGGGTTGCGCTCGGCGAACCGGCGGAAGTCGGCGGCGTACGCGGCGGGCAGCGCGATGAGGTTCGCCTGCGTCCAGCCCGCGCACCAGCCCGCCGTGGGCGCCCGCTCCCCCTGCCTGAACCTGGCCCGCGCCTGCGCCGGGTCGAGCGCCGATTCCCGCATGTCATCTCCCCTGGGCTTTTCGGTCGGGCGCGAGTAGAAAGTGACTCGTGCCCCCAACGGACTGGAACCACGCCGAGACCCGCCTCTGGCACTCCTTCCGCCAGGGCGCCGAGCTCGACCTCGGCGCCCTGGACGAGGCCGAGCGCAAGGTCCGCGCGGACGTCATCGCCGAACTCCTCCTGCACGGCCCGGACGCGCTGCCCGGCAGGGTCGCCGCGCTGAAGCTCACCGGAGCCGAGATCCAGGGCCGCCTCGACCTGGAGGGCGCCGTCATCGAGCCCGCGCTGGCCCTGGTGGGCTGCACGTTCGAGCACGGCGTGAACCTGACCACGGCGACCGCGGGCGCGATCTGCCTCAACGACTCCCACCTCCCGGAGCTGTCGGCGGAGCTGCTCAGGGCCCGGACGTTCATGATGCGCGACGCCGTGCTCGACGGGAACCTCTGGATCCAGGGCGCGCGTGTCGACATCGACATCGACCTGGACCGCACCCGCGTCGCCGGGTTCCTCAACGCCAACCTCGCCGTCACCGGCGGCTGGCTCAACGGCCGCGGCTCCCCGCGCCACGACGACGCAGGACCCGGCCTCACGATCGGCGGCGAGCTCGACCTCGTGGGCGCCCAGCTCGGCGGTCTCGA
This sequence comes from Nonomuraea sp. NPDC050547, assembly GCF_044457345.1. Lineage (NCBI taxonomy): Bacteria > Bacillati > Actinomycetota > Actinomycetes > Streptosporangiales > Streptosporangiaceae > Nonomuraea > Nonomuraea sp. NPDC050547. The sequence goes on along the minus strand of NZ_JBITGW010000001.1, from coordinate 57,938 downwards.
CCTGCACGGCGCCAGAATCGGCGACGGCGTGTGGGCCAGGGGCGCCGTCATCGGCTACGCCTGCCTCGCCACGGCCGAGATCGGCGGCCCGCTCAGCCTGCGCGCCGCCCGGATCACCGGGGAACTCGACCTCGACGCCGTCCTCATCCGCCCCTCGTCCGACCCCACCATGATCGACCTCGCGGACGCGGAGGTGGCCACCGCCGTCGTCACCCCCGCGCCGGGCGGTTCCGGCCGCGTCTCGCTGCGCAACGCCCGCATCACCGCGTACGCCGACCAGCCCGGAGCCGGCCACGAGACCGACCTGGACGGCTTCGCCTACCAGCGGCTCGACCCCCTGTCACCGGAGCGCGCCGACGAGCGCCTGGCCTGGCTGGAACGCGGGGCGGCGCCGGGCACGCCGCAGCCCTACGAGCAGCTCGCCGCCGCCTACCGCGCGGCCGGGCTGCACCGGGAGGCGGGGCGCGTGCTGCGGGAGAAGCTGCGCCGTACCTCGCGGGCGCGGGGCGGTCTCGCGCGGGCGTGGGGCGCGCTGCAGGACCTCGTGCTCGGGTACGGCTACCAGCCGTGGCGGGCCGTCGTGGCGTTCGTGGCGGTCCTGGCGGCGGGTACGGTCTACTTCGCCACGGTCAGCTGCCCGTCCCTGTGCCCGATCAAGGCCGGTGAGCATCCGGCCTGGGACCCGTTCCTCTACACCCTCGACCTGCTGATCCCGCTCGCCAACCTGGGCCACGACGGCGTCTGGAACCCGCTGGGCCTGGCCAAGGCGGTCAGCCTGGTGGTGATCGTGGCCGGATGGGCCCTGGTGACCACCATCGCCGCCGCGGCCGCCCGCGCCCTGACCCGGCCGTGAGAATCTGTCGGTGACGGCGGGTTCGACGGCGAACCACGGAACATCGGAAGGGCGCCCTGAGCGCGGCGGTCAGGCGCGGCCGCTGGCCTTCTGGCTGCGGCGGCTGACCGAGTCGATGACCACGGCGGCCAGCAGTACCGCTCCGGTCACGATGAACTGGATCGCGTTGCTCACCCCCTGCAGGGCCATGCCCGAGGCGATCGACTGGATGACCAGCATGCCGAGCAACGCCGAGTAGGCGCTGCCCCGGCCGCCGAACAGCGAGGTGCCGCCGATGACGGCCGCCGCGATGGCCATCATGAGCACGTTGCTCTGCCCGGTGGCCTGGCTGGCGCTGGAGATGCGGGAGGCGGCGAAGATGCCGCCCAGCGCGGCGAAGGCGCCGGAGATGGCGAAGACGGACATGCGGATGAAGGCCACGTTGATGCCGGCCCGCCGGGCGGCTTCGATGTTGCCGCCGACCGCGAAGATGCTGCGGCCGTACTTGGTGCGCCGCTGGACGAAGTCGGTGACGACCACGACGGCCAGGAAGATCAGCAGGGCGAGCGGCAGGCCGCGGTAGAGGTTGAGGACGTAGGCGACGCCGAACGCCACGACGGCCAGCACCGCCGTGCGGAAGACGATGTCGCCGACCGTGCGGGAGGGGACGCCGGCGGCGCGGCGGCGGGCGTTGCCCACGAGCGAGACGAGCAGAAACCCGGCGGTCGCGGCGGCGGCCAGGCCGTAGGCGGCGATGACGTAGGCGAAGTAGGTGTCGGTGAGGCTGGAGATCAGGCCGTCGGGCAGGTTGATGGTGCCGTTCGGGCCGAGTACCCAGAGCTGGAAGCCGGTCCAGGCGAGCATGCCGGCCAGCGTGACCACGAAGGAGGGCACGCCGATCTTGGCGAAGAAGAAGCCGTGGAACAGGCCCATCGCGCCGCCGACCGCGACCGCGACGATCATCGACAGCAGCGGGTCCCAGCCCTGGCCGACGCTGAGCACGGCCAGCACGGCCGCGCAGGCGCCGCTGACCGCGCCCGCCGACAGGTCGATCTCGCCCAGGAGCAGCACGAAGACGATGCCGACCGAGATCAGGCCGGTGGCGACGATGTCGACGCTGAGGTTCGACAGGTTCTGCGGCGACAGGAAGCGGTCGTTGAGCGTCTGGAAGACGAGCCAGATGACGACCAGCCCGATGATCACGGGGAGCGGGCCGAGCTCGCCGCCCTTGATCCGGCGCCTGAACTCGCCGAGGTAGCCGGCGAAACCCTTCTCGCGCACCAGCAGCCGTGGGTCCACCTGCGCCTCGGCCGCGGGGCCCGCCGGCTTCTCCTGCGTCATTCGCCCTCCTCGGAACGGGCCCGGCGGCGGGTCACCGCGTTGTCCGTGGCGCCGGTGATCGCGGCGATGATCTCCTCCTGCGTGGTGCTCCTCGCGTCGAAGACGCCGTTGTTCCGGCCCAGCCGCAGGACGGCGACACGGTCGGCGACCGCCTTGACGTCGACCATGTTGTGGCTGATCAGGATCACGCCGAGCCCTTGGGCGCGCAGCCGTTCGACGAGGTCGAGCACCTGCGCGGTCTGCTCGACGCCGAGGGCGGCGGTGGGCTCGTCCAGCAGGACCACCTTGGGCTCGCCGAGCAGCGAGCGGGAGATCGCCACGGTCTGGCGCTGGCCGCCGGACAGCGAGGCGACCGGGATCCGCACGCTCGGGATCTTGATGGACAGCGTGTCGAGCAGGTCGCGCGAGCGCTTCTCCATGGCGACCTCGTCGAGCACGCCGAGGCGGCGGATCTCGTTGCCGAGGAACAGGTTGCCGACCACGTCGAGGTTGTCGCACAGCGCGAGGTCCTGGTAGACGGTGGCGATGCCGAGCGACTGTGCCTCGCCCGGACTGTGGATGGTGACCGGGCGGCCCTGCCAGCGGATCTCCCCCTCGTCGGCCGGGCCGACGCCGGCGATGACCTTGATCATCGTGGACTTGCCCGCGCCGTTGTCGCCGACGAGCGCGAGGACCTCGCCGGCGTTGACCTCCAGCGAGACCTCCGTGAGCGCCTGCACGGCGCCGAAGCGCTTGGAGACCCCCTCCAGGGCCAGGACCGGTGCCACGTCATCCCAGCCCGGCGGCCTTGCAGGCGGCCTGTACCTGCGGGGTGCAGATCTCCTTCACGGTCCAGAACCCGTCCTTGACGACGGTGTCGTCGATGTTCTGCTTGATGACGACGATCGGCGGGATGATCTGGGCGGGGATCGAGTCGTTCGTGCCGTTGTTGACCGTGGCGGTGCCCTTGACGTCCTCGCCGGTGCCGAGCGCGATGGCCATCTCGGCGGCGTTGCGCGCCTCCGGCTTGATCGGCTTGTAGATCGTCATGGTCTGGGTGCCGAGCAGGATGCGCTGGATGCCGGCGAGTTCGGCGTCCTGGCCGGTCAGCGGGGTGCCCGCCTTGACGCCCGAGTTCTGCATGGCCTTGGCGATGCCGCCGGCCATGCCGTCGTTGGCGGCGTAGACGCCGATGACGTTCTGCGCGCCGAGGGCGGTGAAGGCGCCGTTGGCCTCGGTGTTGGCCTGGTCGGGGCTCCAGTCGGGGGTGTCGTACTCCTTGCCGATGGTCACCTGGCCGTCGAGCACCGAGTGGGCGCCCTTCTTGAAGTCACCGGCGTTCGGGTCGGTGGGAGATCCGTTGATCATGACGATCGGGCCGCGTTTGGGGTCGCCGCCCGCCTTGACGGCGTCCAGCAGGGCCTGGCCCTGCATCTTGCCGACCTGGATGTTGTCGAAGGAGGTGTACGCGTCGACGGGCCCGCCCGCCAGCCGATCGTAGGCGATCACCTTGGCGCCCTGGTCGGTCGCCTTCTTGACCGCGCCCGCGATGGCCTTGGCGTCCACGGCGTCCAGGATCAGCACCTTCACGCCGTTGGTCAGCATGGTGTCGACCTGCTGCTGTTGCAGGTTCGGGTCCTGGTTGGCGTTGTTGTAGACGACCTCGCACTTGGGGCACAGGGCCTTGACGCCCGCGGTGATGTACGGCCGGTCGAACTTCTCGTACCTGGCCGTCTTGGACTCGGGAAGCAGCAGGCCGATCTTGAAGCCCTGCTCCACGGTGCCGATCGCGCTCGGGCTGCCCGGCGCGGTGCCGCCGGTGCTGCCGCCGCCCGACTGGCCCGCCGTACCGCAGGCCGTTGCCAACCCCAGGACGGCCAGGAGACCGCCGATAACCTGTGCTTTCACACGGCGAGCCGTACCCAGGCGGAAGAGCGGCGCGCGCCGGCTTGCCAATCCTTGCCCGGGTGATGTCGGGGTCTTGATCAGATGGGCCGGACGGGCTCCGCGGCGCGTTCGTCGTAGGCGCGGCGGGCGGCGAAGACCTCGTCGGCGTGCTCGGCCGACCACTCCGCGATGGCCGCGAGCAGGCCGCCCGCGCTGCGGCCCAGTTCGGTCAGCTCGTAGTCGACGCGCGGCGGGATCGTCGGGTAGACCGTGCGCCGGACGAGGCCGTCGCGTTCGAGGGCGCGCAGGGTCTGGCTGAGCATCTTCTGGGTGATGCCGTCGAGGATGCGGCGCAGTTCGTTGAAGCGGCGCGGGCCGTCCAGGAGCGCGCCCATGACCAGCGTGGACCACTTGCCGGTCAGCATGTCGAGGATCGCGCGGGGCTTGCAGGCCCGCAGGAACGCGTCCGCGCCGCCGTACCCGCGGAGGTCGGGGAAGGTGGTATCCATCAGGTACCTGGATATCAAAGGGGTGCCTTCTTCACAAGGGATACCGCCCGCGGCCACGATGACAGTCATGAGAACGATCGTTTACCGCTCTTTCGGCGGGCCCGAGGTCCTGGAACTCGCCGACGTCGACCGGCCCGTCCCCGAGCCGAACGAAGTGCTGGTCAAGGTGCACGCCGCCGGGGTCAACCCGCCCGACTGGAAGTTGCGGCGCGGGCCGTACCCGCCGCACTGGGTGACGCCGCCGCTGGTCCCGGGCTTCGACGTCTCCGGCGTGGTGGAGGCGTCCGGGGCCTACCAGGGCAGGTTCGTGCCGGGCGACGAGGTCTTCGGCATGATCCTGTTCCCGAACCCGGCCAACGCCTACTCCGAGTACGTGGTGGCCAGGTCCCGCCAGTTCGCCCGCAAGCCGCCGGGCCTGAGCCACGTGGAGGCGGCGGCGCTGCCGATGTCCGGCCTGACCGCCTGGCAGGGCTTCGAGGACTCCTGGGACGTACGGCCCGGCCGGCGCCTGCTCGTGCACGGGGCGGCCGGCGGGGTCGGCCACCTGGTGGTCCAGCTGGCCAAGCGGCGCGGGGCGTACGTGATCGGCACGGCCAGCGCCGGCAAGCACGACTTCGTCCGGCGGATGGGCGCCGACGAGGTGATCGACTACCGCGCCGTGGACTTCGCGCACGCGGTCGAGCCCGTGGACACGGTCTTCGACGTCGTCGGCGGCGACTACCCGGAGCGCTCGCTGCCGCTGGTGAAGGAGGGCGGCGCCTACCTCGGCGCGGCCGACATCTCCGACGAGGTGGGCGCCCGGTACGCGGCCCGCGGCGTGCGGTGGCGGCGCTTCCAGGTGGAGCCGGACCACGCGGCGCTGGCCGAGCTCGCCAAGGTGCTGAACGTGCACGTGGACCGCACCTTCCCCCTGGAGGAGGCGGCCAAGGCGCACGAGCTGGCGGAGAGCGCGGACTTCGTCGGCAAGATCGTCCTGGAGGTTTGACATCCGCCCTCGCGTCAATCTACGTTGACCTAGAATCGTCAATGAAGGTTGACGCGAGAGGAGTCCGCATGCATGCGCTGGCCATGGCCGTGAGCGCGAACCTGCCCGTGATCCTGTGGGGCGCGCCCGGCACCGGGAAGACCTCGTCGGTGCTCGCCCTCGGCGAGCAGCTGGGGCAGCCCGTCGAGGTCGTGGTGGGGTCCGTCCGCGAGCCGAGCGACTTCGCCGGGCTGCCCGTCGTGCGGGACGGCGGCACCTGGTTCGCGCCGCCCCGCTGGGCCGAGCGGCTCGCCGCCGCCGGGCGCGGCATCCTGTTCCTGGACGAGCTGACCACGGCGCCGCCCGCCGTGCAGGCCGCCATGTTGCGGGTCGTGCTGGAGCGGGTGGTCGGGGATCTCGCGCTGCCCGCCGGCGTGCGGATCGTCGCCGCGGCCAATCCACCGGCGCTCGCGGCCGACGGGTGGGATCTGTCGGCGCCGCTGGCCAATCGGCTGGTTCATCTGGACTGGTCGATCAGCGCGGCCTCGGTGGCCGACGGGTTCATGGGAGGCTTCGCCGTACCGGATCTCGCGGGGGCCGCGGCGCCCACCTCGGCGCAGGTGGGGGCGGCTCGGGCGCTGGTGGGGGCGTTTCTGCGGGTGCGGCCCTCGCTGGTGCTGGCGGTCCCGGAGGACAGCGGGCGCGCGTGGCCCAGCCCCCGCACGTGGGAACTCGCGGCGACCGCCCTCGCCTGCACCTGCTCCCGGCCGGACGCGTGGGCGGAGCGGGTGCGGGCCGAGCTGGTGGTGGGCGCGGTGGGCGAGGCCGCCGGGTTCGAGCTGCTGTCCTGGGTACGCGACCTCGACCTCCCCGACCCCGAGACCCTGCTGTCCGACCCGGCGGCGCCCCTGCCCGAGCGCGTGGACCGGCTGCACGCGGTGCTCGGCTCGGTCGTCGCCCACGTGCGTGCCGACGGCGGCGGCGACTCCTGGCAACGCGCCTGGAACCTGGTCGCCCGGGTGGCCCGCCGTACCCCGGACGTGGCCGCCGGGGCCGCCCGCTCCCTGGCCTCCCGCCGCCCGGAGGGCACCGCGCTCCCGCCCGCGATGCTGGAGCTGGCCCCGATCCTGCGCGCCGCGGGCCTGATGCCATGAACATCGCCGCCGCCCGCCTGTGGGCCGTCACCCAGGCGCCGTATCTGGCCTCCGCCCTGTTCGCCCTGCGCCCCGTCGAGCACCCCGGCGGCCCGCCGGGGGTGAGCGCGGACGCCAACTGGAACGTCCACCTCTCCGGCGACCTGCCCGCCGAGGAGGCCGGGTGGTGGCTGATCCACCATGTGGGCCACCTCCTGCGCGACCACCCCGCCCGCGCCCGCGGCGCGGCCTGGCCGCTGGCCTCCGACGCCGAGGTCAACGACGACCTCCCGCCGCCGCCCTTTCCCGCCGTCTCCCCCGACACCCTGGGGCTGCCCCCGGGGCTGCTCGCCGAGCGGTACCTGGAGCTGGTCGACCTGATCGACGTTCCGCCCGAGCTGGTCGCGTGCTCGGCGCCGCCGTACACCGGCCCCGCCGTCATGACCGACGTCGAACGCTCCCTGCTGGTACGCGCGGTCGCCGCCGACGTCGACACCCACCGGGGCGCGGCGCCCGGCGGCTGGCGGCGATGGGCCGAGCAGGTGCTCCGCCCGGCCGTGGACTGGCGCGCCCTCCTGGCCACCCTCGTCCGCCACGGTCTCGCCCGCGCCGCCGGCCGCGTCGACTACAGCTACGCCCGCCCGTCACGCCGGTCCGCCCCGTCCGTGGTGCTGCCGTCCCTGGTCCAGCCCGTCCCGCGCGTGGCCGTCGTGGTGGACACCTCCGGCAGCGTCCGGGAGGAGGCGCTGCGCCGGGTGCTGGGCGAGGTGGACGGCGTGCTGCGGGCGGGCGCGCAGGTGGACGTGATCTGCTGCGACGCCGCCGCCCACCCCCCTCAGCGGGTACGGCGGGCGCGCGAGGCCACCCTGGCCGGCGGTGGCGGCACCGACCTGCGCGAAGGACTGAAGGCGGCCGGCGCCCTCCGCCCCGGCCTGACCGTCGTCCTGACCGACGGCGACACCCCCTGGCCGGCCTCCCGCCCCCGCCACCCGGTCGTCATCTGCCTGATCGACGCTCCCGATCCGGTCGAAGTCCCCGCGTGGGCGCACGTGGTGCGGGTGGAGTCGTGAGCGCCTGGAAGGGGTTCACGCAGGGCGAGACGCGCCGGTGGCGGCGGGCCGGGTTCGAGGAGGAGGAGGCGGCGGCCTGGCGGGAGGCCGGGGTGGAGGATCCGGATGACGCGCGGCTCTGGCGCACCACCGGCGCCACCCCCTCCAGCGTCATCTCCTGGCAGCGCGGCGGCCTGACGCCCAGGGAGGCGGTGCGCTGGCACGAGCACGGGGTGACGCCCCGGGAGGCCGCCGCCCGCCACCTGGCCGGCGAACCTCCGCGCCGGGTGCCGCTGATGGCCCGGCTGTTCCCGAGAGCACGGCTGAGCGATCTCGAACCCGGGCAGGCGGCGGCGTTGCGTACCCTGCTCCGGGCGGGTGTCCCGGTGGACGTGGCGCGCGCCTACACCGACGCCGGGTGGGACGGCGGCGCGGCCCGCGACTGGGCCGCGCGCCGGATCCCGCCCGCGCAGGCGGGGGTGTTCCGGGCGATGGGATTCACCGCGCCCGAAGCCGCACGTCTGGGACGAGCGCCCATGGAGGTTCTGGCCGGCTGGTGGGGCGCGGTGCCGCTGGAGGAGGTGGCGGCGTGGTGCGCCGCCGGGCTCGGGCCGCGGGAGGCCGCGGCCCAGCGGGCGGCGGGGGTCACCGCCGAGCAGGCGGCCGTCCTGCGCGCCCTGCGGTAGCCCTGACTCATCTAGACCACCGCTCTGGTCAGAGGTGGTGTGGCCGTCAGTTTCGGGCACGATGGCAAGTGACGCGGACATGAATGCCGACGTCGGACCGGGTCCGCACGTCATGCCCACATATGTGTAAATCCTCCCCGTATAGTCGTGCTTAACCGGCTAACCTAGGGGGCCTCGACAATATCTGTCATATTTCCTGACTTATCCCCATTGCTACCCAAGAAAGGCCGTCTTACCTTCCCGTTATGGACCTCGAGCTCAGGCACCTCAGAATCGTCCGCGCCGTCGCCGACGCGGGCAGTGTGAGCAAGGCCGCGAACCTGCTCGGCCTGGCGCAGCCCGCGTTAACCGCCCAGCTCAAACGGATCGAAAGGGTGCTCGGAGGCTCCCTGTTCGAACGTGACAGGCGCGGCGCCAGGCCAACACTCCTCGGCGAACTGGTACTCGAACGCGCCCGCGTCCTGCTCCCCGCCGCCAAAGAACTTCAGGATGAAGCCCTGCGATTCGCCAGCACCCCCTCCGTGCGCTACCGCATCGGCGCCACCAACGGACCCGTCCTCGGCGGGCTCGTCGACCGCCTCGCCGCCGAGCGCCCCGTCACCACCCACACCTCCTGGTCGGAACACGAACTGACCACCATGGCCGACCTCGGCCGCCTCGACTACGTACTGATCGGCGCCTGCGGCGACAGCGGCGCGCCCACCGGTTCGCTCGAATGGGAGACGATCAGCGTCGATCCCGTGTTCGTCCTGCTCGGCGCCGGCCACCGGCTGTCGGAGGAGAAGGAGCTCGAACTGGGCGACCTGGCCGGCGAGCAGTGGTCGGTCACGCCAGGCGACGGCTGCTTCGCCGACTGCTTCGCCATGGCGTGCGCCCGCGCCGGCTTCACCCCCGGCACCATCTACGAGACCGACGTCTCGACCTGCGCGCACCTCGCCCAGGTCGGCCGCGCCGTCGTGCTCTGCCAGGCCACCCACCAGCCCGCCGCGGGCCTGGTGAAGGTCCCGCTGACCGGCGCGCCCCTGCGCTGGCGGCAGCTCCTCGGCCGCCATCCCACCGCCCCCGACCCCGCGTGGGTCCTCGCCCAGGCCAAGGCCGCCCACGCCGACGCGGTACGGCGCAGCCCCGTCTACCAGGATTGGCTGGTGAGAAATCCGGGTTTCGGTACGGCGCCATAACCCGGTGATATGAGCAAGCTGATACTCCTCGCTCCCTGGGGCCCCGTCTACCGTGACGGCACCCCCAGCAGCGAGGAGACACCATGCTTCGTCGCACCCCGGCTCTGGTCGCGATCGCGATCGGGGCCCTGGTCGTCACGACCATGCCCGCCGTCGCCAAACCCCCGGCCGACGGCATGATCAGCGCCCTCCAGCGCGACCTCGGCATCACCAGGGAACAGGCTCTCGACCGCCTGGCCAACGAGGCGCGCGCCGGCCGTACCACGCCGTCCTTACAGAAGCGGCTCGGTGAACGCTACGCCGGCGCCTGGCACGAGGGGCCGCACGCCGCGCTCGTCGTGGCCACGGTCGACGCGGCCGACGCCAGGACCATCACCTCGGCCGGAGCCCAGGTCAAGGTGGTCCCGAGGACGCTGGCCCAGCTCACCGCGGTCAAGGACGGCCTCGACCGGGCCGAACCGCCCGCCTCCGTCCACGCGTGGGCGCTGTCGCCACGCGACAACTCGGTCCTGGTCCAGGCCGCCTCCGAACAGGAGGCCCGCGACTGGATCACCGCCAGCGGCGTGGACGCGGCCGCCGTACGCGTAGAACTCTCGGCCGAACGGCCCAAGCCGTTCTACGACATCCGCGGCGGCGACGCCTACTACATCCCGTCGAAGGGCTACCGCTGCTCCGTCGGCTTCGCCGCCCGCCGCGGCACCACCCTCGGCTTCACCACCGCCGGCCACTGCGGCGACGTCGGTGACGCCACCCAGGGCCACAACCGGGTCGACCAGGGCGTCTTCCGCATCTCGTCCTTCCCCAGCGACGACTACGCATGGGTGGAGACGAACTCCCAGTGGACCGCCCCCGGCGTCGTCAACGGCTACAGCGCCGGAATCCTCCCGGTACGCGGCTCCGCCGTCACGCAACCCGGTGGTTCGGTGTGCCGCTCCGGCTCCACCACGCAATGGCACTGCGGCACCGTCCAGGCACTCAACTCCACCGTCAACTACCCCGAGGGCACCGTCTACCAGCTGACCCGCACGAACGTCTGCGCCGAGGGCGGCGACTCCGGCGGCGCCTTCATCTCCGGCGACCAGGCCCAAGGCATGACCTCCGGCGGCTCAGGCAACTGCAGCAGCGGCGGCACCACGTACTTCCAGCCCCTCGCCGAACTGCTGTCGGTAGGCGGCCTGACCCTGGTCACAGCGGGCGGCGACCCGAACCCGCCCACCGGCTGCGCCACCTACAGAGAGAAGTACACCGGCTCCCTCACCTCGAACCAGAACCAGATCCAGCCGAACGGCTCCTACTACCAGTCCACGACCTCCGGCACCCACGCCGGCTGCCTGGACGGCCCCGACGGCGTCGACTTCGACCTGTACCTGGAGAAGTGGAGTGGATCGTCCTGGTCCATCGTGGCCCGCGGCGACAGCGCCAACCCCGATGAGAGCGTGAGCTACAACGGCACCTCCGGCTACTACCGCTACCGCGTCCACGCCTACAGCGGCTCCGGCGCGTACACCATGGGCCTGAACCGCCCATAGTCCCCCATACGAGTACTCGCTCGCCCGCGCCACGATAAGCGCAGGTCGTACGGCTCAGGCGAGCGAGTACTCCCACCCCGGCCGCCAGTCGAACGGCGCATCCACCAGCTCCTCAAGCGGCACCCCGTGCAGCAGATTCTGCAAAGCCCACCGATTGGCCGAATGCGCGATGACCAGCACCGTCCGCCCCTGCCACCGCTCCATCACCTCTTCGAGAAACGCGGCGGTCTCCGCGACAACCTGCCGATAACTCTGCCCGCCAGGCCAGGGCACATCGATATGCCGCCGCCTGAGCCGAGCCAGCTCATCCGCCGGCCGCCCGTTGTAGATCCCGTAGTCACACTCCCGCAACCGGGCGTCCCGCAGAATCTCCCGCCCACCCCCAAAGGCAACCTCCGCAGTCTGTACGGCCCGCCGCAGGTCAGAGCTGTACACCACATCAACGCCCGCCCGCCGAACCCCCAGCTCCACCGCCAGCTCCCGCCCCCGAGCAGACAACTCCCCCGGCAGCCGGCCCGTGGCGATCCCTGTCTCGTTGTCCACGGTGATGGCATGCGTCTCATAGATCAGCTTGACCGCCATAGGTCCGAAACTACCTCTGCCGAGCGCCGAGAAAGCCACGAATGTGATCGCCTTGGACTCCATCTAGGCTGCGGGGCATGGAATGATGTCCCAGGCGGTGCTGTAGGCGCCGCCGTACAACTCCATCCAGGGGCGGTAGCTCAGCCGGTCAGAGCATCGGACTCATAATCCGTGGGTCGTGGGTTCAAGTCCCACCCGCCCTACTTCTCCAGAACAGCCAAAACCCCCGCCTGACCTGCGCCGCCGCGCGGAGACGGGGGTTTCTCATGTCCGGCTGTCTACGGCCGACACCGAGCGTTTGCGGGTGGCTCTACCCAATGCTTACCCACGACCTCACCGGGCGGATGTCCTAGCTCGAAGCCCCGGTCGGCTGGCGCCGTAGCCTGGCCGGCGTCGCCATTGCACGGCTCCCCGTAGCGGTATCGCCCAGGCTCGGGTAAGACCGCGGACCCGTTTCTCGACTGACACAACAGGGGCAGGGCGAACTCCGTGATACTCACGAAGTCCGCCGCCCCCGCTGGTCATACGGGTACGAAACAGCCGCTTCTGGGGCCGCGCTAACCCCCTAGTACTCGATCCGCTTCCGCCTGTTCTTGTTCCACGCATCGACGACCAGTCGATACGCCGTGCTGAGACGAGAACCGGTGCCGCTGTTCTTGAAGCCCCCTCTGGAGGTCTTCGAGAGGATCTCCGCCCGCCACGCCTGCGCCGTCCCGAAGTCCAGGAGCCTCGGCGCGAGCTGAGCATCGACGATGATGTCACCCCACTTGCCGAGAGCCGTGCCGATGCCTCCGATCAACATCCCGTCCCACGTGTCAGCGGAACGGCCCCATGCGGCCTCAGCGATCGAGAGAGTGCGGTCGAGAATCTCGGCACCGTAGTAATCGGTGATCCTGAGAACGCCCTGGATAGCACCGACGGCGTTGGTTGAACTCGATCCGATACTGAGATCATGCTTCTTGAGAACCTTGTCCGTGTCGACGAACAGCGGGACGTTGCCCGTAAGCCCCACCCTGTATTCGTCGAGCGGCCTCGGCTTGTGCGACTCGCGATTCTTGATCAGGAAGAGCACGGCTTCCTGCGCCTGAGTGAGGTCGTGATGAATCTCAGCCCTGATAGTCGGAATCGAGAGGAGCCTGCAGACCCGTACTCGATGCTGACCGTCAACGATGTACAGATCTCCATTGGGTCGGCGGGAGACGACGATCGACCCCATCGCCTCACGCACGAGCTGGTTGGCGATGCTCTGGGCACGCCCCTCATTGAGGGTCCTCTGAGCTTCCGGATCGATCCTGAGGTCGTCTACCTTGACCTCGACCCCGTAATCAACCTTGTGAACGGGGAGATCGTACGCGTACCGGGTTTTGGGCATGATTTGCCCTTTCCGCGTCGCACTTGGGGGAGTATGCGGCACAAGGCCAGGATTTTGGGATAGCGACGCAGAGAACATAAAAACATACCGAGGGTCACTTTCGCAACTTCTCTCGAATCGAGAGAAGAAAGCATTATCGGTCACCCTTAAACAAAATTTTAGGGCGCTTGCTAACGGCAGCAGATCCACCCTTTCGCGAGCCTCTTACATCGCCTAAAGCGTGAAGCCCGGTCGGCTGGCGCCGTAGCCCTGCTTGGCCGGCCAGAGGACGACTACGTCCTGGCTGTGGGCCAGTTCGATCAGGTCCTGGCGCGGCTCGCTGGGCAGCAGGATCGCCCTCGTAGCGTCCGGCAGGAAGCGGCCGTAGTCGGCGAGCTGGCCGATGGCCATGCGCACGTTCTCGCGGGTGACGCTGCCCTTCGCCTCAACCAGCAGCTTGGCGTCGTGGTCGTACAGGTCGGTGAAGAGCGGACGGGTCTCCCCCTTCGGCAGCATCTGATGCCGGCCGACCTTGTGATTCTTGCTGCGCAGGTAGTCCCCTAGCGCCTGCACGAGAGTGGACTCCTTCCGCTCAGCCTCGTACGGCTCCCGGTCGGGGTTGACGAAAGTCCGCTCCGTGAGCTGCTGCTCCAGTTCGAGCTCCTGCACCTGGTCTTCGCTCGGGTTGTCGTTGGCGGCGTCGAGCAGCCTCGCCAGGCTGGTTTGCGGCGGCTGCACGGCCGCATCGATGGGGCGCAGCCGGAAGACGATGACGCGGCGGATGGCGCCACCGCCAGTTTCGGGGGCGTCGGCCTCATACCAGGGCTCCTTGTCGTCCACCTCGAACTCACCGAGGTAGGTGACGGTGCCGCGGGCGCCCTGGAAGACGCGCAGCGCCTTGTTGTTCTGCTCGTGGTTGAGGATGCTCGCGTTCCCGGACATCATCCGCTGGTCGCCGTACTGGCCCTCACCGCTGTAGTGGAACAGGCCGTCAGGCATCCAGCCGTCGAAGTAGCCGTGCTTCTCGCCGGCGATCGGGTCGGTGAAGACGAAGACGTTGTCGCTGCGGCTGGACGGGCCGATGCCGCCCTGCGTGCGGCCACCGAAACGCTCGTGCAGCGTCTTGCGCTCGATCGGCTCGCCGGGCTTAAGAGTCCACGCGGGGGTCGGGGTGGTCATGGGGCAGTCCTTCCTGTGATCACTTTGCTTGTGATCTACCTTAGCGGACCACGATCATCGATGCGCAACTCTCATATGGGAATTGGATGCTGATTTTCGGTGTCCGATTGAGGTGTCAGGTCAGGCTGGAGTCGAGATCCTTCAGCGCGTCGGCAATGCGCCTCTTTGCGGCCTCGTCTTGGCCAACGATGCATTTCGCGTAGATCCTCAGTAGGACATCCACGCTGTGACCTGCCCATTCGGCTACTTGCGTGGCTGGTACGCCGGCGTTGAGCCAGGTCGAGACACAGGCGTGGCGCAGGTCGTAGATGCGCTTGGCCAGCGGTGACTGCGCTTCCTTCTCGGTCAGGGCATGCTCTCTGGCCTTGGCCCATACACGCCGGCATGTGATGCCGGCCAGCTCGCCGCCGCGTACCCCGGTGAACAACCGCCCTCCGGGACCGGTGCCGAACTCCGCAAGGTGGGCGCGGAGAATCTCGGTTAGCGCGGGAGGACAAGGAACGATGCGGGTCTCCCCCTCGGCGCGGTGCTTGAGGGCTCGTTCTTCCCGCAGGCTGCCGTCGTCCGTCCATTCACGGCCGGCGAACGGCGCGGCGCCGGCGAAGCGAAGCTCGCCCCAACCGTCTGCCGGCTCCTCCAGTTCTCCCGTCTCGGGATTCCTAGCCAGCTCGGGAAGGATGACGTTGTCCTCTCCAAGCCTCACTACTTCCTCGGGACGTAGCCCCGCGTAGTAGATGACGGCGAAGAATGCGACCAACCGCTTTCCGCTGGGCTGCTGTCCTTCCACCGCGGCCAGGAGGCGGCGCGCTTGCGCGTGGTTGACGACGCTACGTCTGTCCACTTCGTGGGTGACCCGCGGCGGCTTCCATTTCAGAGCCCTGATCGGGTTGGCATCCAAGAGCTTAAGCTCCACGGCGTAGTCCATGGCGTTCTGCAAGATGGTCTTGTGCCGGCGAATCGTGCTTGTGGCGGCGGCCTTCCCGTTCAGGCGGGAGGTGGCGGCGTCGAGCAGCGCACGGACAGTGGCCGCTTCGGTAAGTGCGGAAATGGGGCGCGTGTTCTTGGCCAGCCACGCCAGCACTTCGGCCGTTTCCTCGGACGCTTCGGCGCGCTGTTTGGTGTTGAATCCCCATCGACGCATGGCGGTTCGGAGGTCAAGGTCAGGCGGTTTGCCCTTGCCGCTCATGAGCATCGCCGGCGTAGCTGCGGTAAGGGCGCGGGCGATGTCTTGGCGGTACTTGGCCGAGGCAGCCTTCCACTTGAAGTCGGCGAACTTGCAGGCGAAGTCGTACCAGGTCATCTCTGGCCGCTCAACGCGGCTCCATTTCACTGGCTCGCCGGTAGCCAGGCTGAAAGGCTCACCTTCCCGAGCCGCGGTGAGCAGCTTGCTTCGGTAAGCATCTGCCTGCGCACTCTTCTGGAAGGTCCGTTTCCACGGCTTGCCATCCGTGGACCACTGGACGCGGTATGAGGTGACCTTGCCCGCGACGTTCTTGCGGACCTCGGTCTTATGAACGCGCACGCGGTAGGTGGTGTTCTCCATCAGGCCGCGTCCTCTCGGGCGTTGAGCCAGCTTTCAAGGTCGGTACGGCGAACGCGAAGGGAACCGTTGGGCAGGGTGATGCAGCGCGGGGCGCGCCCCTTCTGGCGCCAGTCGTAGAAGGTGGATCGCGAGATCTGGAGTTCGGTGCAGACCTCGGCGACGGTGAGCATCGCATGTAGGCGGGTGACGGTAGCGGCCATCTGGCGCGTTCCTTCCGGGCGTGTGGACCGGTGGCATGGGGCGGCCTCGGCGGTGTGCTCGACACTGTCGCCGAGGCCCGTAGCGGGGTGGTGGAGGCGGGTTTGGAGGAGGTATCCGTCCCATCCGTCCCAAGCTCATTTCCGCAGGTCAAGCCTGGGACGGGTAGAAGGGGTGGGACGGGTCAACCCGTCCCAGGCATGCTTTCCGTCCCGCGCTGACCTGCACTGACGAGGTTGGGACGGTTGGGACGGATACCCCTGCCGAAGGGCACGACATCGCCCTCGGGAAGCGGGTCAAGGGCGGGGCAGTAGCGCCCCCAGGCGTCGGCGAAGTCGGCGCGCTGGTAGCCCTTGGCCTGCCCGGCGGGGAAGCGGATGTTGGCTGAGCGGATCTCGTACTCGCTCAGCATGACGCCGAGCTTGCGCGGGCTGAGTCCGGCCGGTCCGTGCTCGTTCCACTCTCCTTCCGGGTTGGTCTTGAGGCGTTCCAGGAGGACGGCGGTGGGCAGGGCGGTGTCGTCGCCGAAGGCGGTGCGGCAGTCGGTGAGCAGGCGTAGCCCTGCGGATGGTCGGCCGTTGTCGTCGGCCTCGGCGGTCAGCGCGACGGCGGCGGCGCGGGCGCGGTCGGGCCAGGTGCCGCCGGCGTGGTCGGCAATGACGATGAGGGGTTCCCAGGTGTCGGCGGCGCGGTCTTCGACGGGCATGGCGGGTTCGGCTTCCTCCAATGCGGTCAGGTCGGCACGTAGCCACTGGTGGAGCGCGCCTGCTAGGTGCTCGCGGAGCGGGGTGCGGTCGCGGCGGTGGCGGTAGGGGGCGGCTTTCTCGCCGGGGCCGCGGCGCCGCATCCGGACGATGATGGCGCGGTCTTCGATGGTGTCGGGCATCGTGCCGATGCCGGCGAGTGCGGCCATGGCGAAGGTCGGGATGCTTTCGACCTGGTTGCGGGAGGCGTCGTAGCGTTTGGCCGGCCGGTTGCGTTGGTGGCCGGCGTTCAGCAGGCCGCGCAGGTCTTCGTTGCCGTCGGCTTTGGGGCCGAAGATGGTGTCTGCCTCATCGACCAGGATGGTGGGCGGGTCGGCGGTGATGGACCGGTAGATGGCGGGCGGTGAGGAGTTGACGGTGATGAACGGGTTGTGGCAGGTGGCCTCCACGATGTCGAGGAGCCGGGACTTGCCGCATCGCTTTTCGGGGCCGCGGATGACCAGTCGCGGGGCGTGGGCCATCGCGGGTTGGGCGTGGGTGGCGGCGATCCACAGCGTGACGGCGTCGGTGGTTTCGGTGCTGGGCAGGATGACGTAGCGGGTCAGGGCGGCGCGGAGTTGGTCCAGCAGGGCGGCGCCGGTGGGCGGATGCCGTTGGGTCATGGTGTCTCCCAGGTGGGTCGGGTTCATGCGGTGCGTATGCCGGCGTCGATGCCGTAGCCGATGACGGCGGCCAGGGCGCGCGGTGGGCGCGGGTCGGGGCTGTGCTGGTTGGCGGTCTCGGCGGCGACCTGGAGTGCGTGTTGGACCAGGTCGCGGGGCAGGGCGCCGCGGGCGATGAGCTTGCCGAGTTTCCAGGCGGCCAGGTTGAGGGCGTGGTTACGGCCTCCCTCCGGGGCGGTGGCCACGCGCTCTATCTCGCTGGTCAGGGCGGCGTGGCCGTAGGCGGTCAGCCGGCGGGCGGGCAGGTCGTCCAGCAGTTCGGCGATCGTTCCCGTGGCGGGTTGCGGCGGGGGCGGGGTGAGGGCGGCGGTCAGCCAGTCCGGTAGCGGGGCGGGTGGCTGGTCGCGGGTGAGGGTGTAGGGGCCGGTGCCGTCGCGGGCGGCCACGTAGCTGCCCGGGGCGACGACGTAGCCGCCGCGAGCTCGCGTGTCG
Source organism: Nonomuraea sp. NPDC050547 (assembly GCF_044457345.1). Lineage (NCBI taxonomy): Bacteria > Bacillati > Actinomycetota > Actinomycetes > Streptosporangiales > Streptosporangiaceae > Nonomuraea > Nonomuraea sp. NPDC050547. The sequence goes on along the minus strand of NZ_JBITGW010000001.1, from coordinate 40,140 downwards.
ATGAGCCAGCCCAGTCCCTTGCCGCGCGCCCCGGAGGTGTTGCCGAGGCGCTGGCCGGGCGGGGCGGTGAAGTAGAGGTGGGTGCCGCCGCGGCGGGTGGTCACGGTGCGGGTGTCGTCGGGGTAGGGCTGGCCGTGCTCGGCGCAGAGATGGCGGAAGACCTGCTCACCGGATGCGATGCCACGTCGTGCCCAGGTGGCGGGCGGGTGCTCGCCGAGTTTGGGCAGGTCTAGGTCGATGACCAGCAGTCCGGAGGGGCCGCATGCGATGCCGACGTTGTAGGGGGCGCGCTGCCACCAGGCGGTGAGTCGGTCGGGGTCGGTGGTGGCGTTGTGCTCCCAGTCGGTGAAGCCGCGGGCGGGGTATTTGCCGTGCGGGGTGAGTGGGAAGACGTGCCAGCCGCGCCGGGCGGCGTAAGCGGCGGCGGTGAGCAGGTCGGGCATGATGAACCCTCTCGTTTGGGCAGGTCACAGGCTTGATCGGGACGGGCATCCCCCAACTGGTGGCCTTGTCGGATGGCCGGTAGGGCCACCAGTTGGGGGATGGTAGGTCAGGCAGCTTGGTCGAACAGACCAAGCTGGTAGGGGCGGCGGCGAGCTCGCGCGAGCCGGTCAACAACTTTGGTGCGCCATCGCAGGGCGGCCTTGGGGCAGTTGGCGCAGTTCTTGTGCACGCCCACGCACTCGGGAAAGCGGGGGTAGCCGCGGTGGCGTTCGCCATCTGACCAGGCTTGGGAGTCGGCTGAGCTGAGGTCGGCGCCGTACAGGTCGAGCCCGTCAGCTTTGACGCCGAAGCCGTGCATGTTGCGCAGGCCGCGCGCTGCCAGGGCGCCGACGATCTCGGCGATTTCGCGGGTGTGTTGGCGTCGGCAGACGCTACCCAGACCCACCAACGGGAGCGTGCGGAGGTCCACGCCGGCGTCGGCGAACATGTCCAGGATCGCTAGATAGTGCCTCAGCCGCTCACCTTGGGCAACGGCGATCAGGCGCTCTCTGAGGTAGGGGGGTAGCAGCTTGCGTAGTTGCAGGTAGTTGGTCACGGTCCACATCTGGTGCTTGTGCACCGCGTCGTCTAACGGCTCGTCAGGGCCATCCGGCGGGATGCCGCGAGCGGCGCGGGTTCCGTGGAAGTAGCGCGGATCGGTGGGTTTGAGGTGCTGGTTTTGGCCATAGATGATCGCTGGTTCACACATCCAGTCCATCGGCGCGATGAAGTCAGGCATGCCGATGTCGCGGGCGTACCAGCAGACGAGCTCGGCGTACTCGGCGGGCGTGATGGTCCACTGGCCGTACATTTTGATCTCGGTGAAGCCGCCGGAGTCGAGCGCCCATCGGCCCACCGCGTGCGGCAGCGTCTTGCGGTTGCGTAGGCGGCGGGAGGAGACGAACAGCGGCACGTCACGGAAACGCTCGTCAGCCAGCCAATGCGGGTGGTGCGTGCCGAGGTAGAACACTGCCGGCGTGCTCGTGGCGGTCATGCCACCTCCTTTCGCGTCTCGGCGGCGGCCTGGTCGGGTAGGTGACCCCAGTGGGTGCCGAGGATGTCGGCGTCGGCCACGATGGGCACGTCTCGGAAGCTGGTCGTCATCGCGGCCTTGAGGGCGGCGCACAGGCGTTCGGCGTCGCACTCGGGGGCTTGGATGATGACCTCGTCATGGACGAACAGCCACAGCCGGGCCTCGGGATGGGCAGTGGCGAACCGGTAGACGGCGGCCAGCAGCAGGTCACGGGCGGTGGATTGCACCATGTAGTTGCCGTTGGCGTAGCCGCGGGCGGGGTCGGCGGGGATGCGCCGGCCGCTCGGCGTGGTCACCACACTCTGTGAGGCAAGCGCTTTGGTGTAGGCGATCACGCGCGGGTAGGTGGACTGCCACCGGTCGATGACCTGCCGGGCCACCTCGGGTGTGACGCCGGTCTGGTCGGCCAGCGCGGTGGCGCCGCCGCCGTACAGGGTGCCGAAGGTGCACCGTTTGGAGATGGTGCGTTGCTCCTTGGTGTAGCCGTCGCCGTACATCAGGGCCGCGGTGGCGTCGTGAATGTCGGTGCCGGAGGCGATCACCTGTTTCAGGGTCGGGTCGTTGGACAGGGCGGCGGCCACCCGTACCTCTACCTGGGAGAAGTCGCAGGAGATCAGCACGTGGCCGGGGTCGGCGCGAAAGCAGTGCCGTAGCCGCGGGTCGTGTTTCTTGAGCGTTTGCAACGCCGGGCCGGTGATAGACATGCGGGCGGTCTTGGCGCGCAGGGTGTTGATCTGCGGGTGAACGCGGCCGGCGGGGTCGGCGGCGCGCAGGAACGCGGTCAGGTTGGCGATCAGGTTGGAGGTGCGGGCCACCGTCTGCCGGGCGGTAAGCACGTCGCGCACCTGCTCTGGCAGCGTGTCGGCGCTCAGGGTGGTGAGGGTGGTGAGGGTGTCGGCGGTGACCTTCAGTCGGCCGGTGGGGGTGCGCGGCAAGTCGGTGATGCCCGCCTCGGTGAGGTGGCCGTCCAGCCAGGCGGCGAACCGGGGTGAGCCGGCGGGTACGCCGAGGGCTTGGTGAATGCCCGCCTCGGCGGCGTGGTGCTCGCGCTGGACCTGTTGGAGGAGGGCGGTGGTGTAGGAGCGGTCCAGCAACAGGCCACGGATGGTGATGCCGGTGGCGTGGGCGGCCAGCCACTGTTCCATCCGCACCAGGTGGGTGAAGTCGAGGCAGTGCCGTAGCAGCACCGGCAGCAGTCGGCGCACGTAGACGGCGTCCAGCCCGGCATACACCACGTACGCCTCATCGGAGGTGGGCAGGTGGTTCCACCCCCAGGTCTGCCAGGTGTGGCCGGCGCGGTGCCCGGTCGGCGCCAGGGCGCGCATCCGGGCATGTAGCGCGGCCTCGGCGTGTTGCAGGCCGTCGTCCAGGTGGCGGCCGGTCAGCTCCTTGAGCCCGTGGCCGGCGCGTTCGTCCGGGTCGATCAGCTTCGACAGCAGGTGCGTGTCGATGACGCGCTGCCCGAGCGCGACGCCGAACGCCGACCAGACCGCGAGCGGATCGTAGGGGGTGTGGGTGACGAACCGGCGTCCAGAGTCGGCCAACGTGGCCCGGATCGCGGCGTGCTGGTCGGGGTCGGCCGGGTCCAGCACCCACGCCTCACGGGGTGAGCCGAATTGGATCAGCCGCACGGTGAAGGTGGGCGCGAACTGGCGGGGACCTTTGTCGTCGATGGCGCTGGTCTCCACGTCCAGCCCTAGCATCGCCTCGGCGGCGCAGAACCGGGCGAACGCGGCCGGCTCGAACGCGGCGGGCGGGTGGACGGTCATGACGTGGCCGGCGTGCTCTCGCACGTAGCAGGCGGCCGGGCCGGCGGGTGGACCGGTGGGCGGGGCGGTCATCGGGCCTCCACGGGATGGCAGTGCGGGCAGGTCCACAGCACCGGCGCACCGGCCGGCAGCAGGGTGAGGCCGTGGCAGGTCGGGCAGGTGGGCGGGCTCGGCGCGGGCAGCGCGGCGGCCAGCCACTCGTACCCGTCACCGGCCAGCGCGGCATCGCTGGCGGCTGGGTTGGTGGCGACAACGCGCACGCCCGACACCACGGCGCCGGTGCTGTCCGGCGCGACGACGAACAGCGACGCCTGGTCGTCGGGCTCGGTGGTCGGGGTGGTTCGCGGCATGGAACGCGGGTCCTTTCTGGCGGCGGCGTTGCGGAGCGGCAGCGACGTGAGGGCAGGCCGCGCCGCTTCGCAACGTCAAGGACGGGTGGTCAGAACGGCGGCTCGTCACCGGCCGCGCCGGCGTGGGCGGACTCGGAGGCCCACGGGTCATCGAACCCGCCGGCCGCCGCGCCGCCGTTGGAGGTGCCGTTGCGGCTGGGCTGACCGTTGCCGTTGCCGCGGGCGGCTTTGACCGGCCGGGCGGTGGCGAACCGTAGCGAGGGGCCGATCTCGTCTACGGTCATCTCCATGACGGTGCGCTTGTCTCCGTCGTTGGTCTCGAACGTGCGCTGACGCAGCCGGCCGGAGGCGATGACGCGGGTGCCGCGGGTGAGCGACTCGCCCACGTGTTCGCCGAGGTCGCGCCACGCCGAGCAACGCATGAACAGCACCTCACCGTCTTCCCACTGCTCCACGCTCTTGTTGTAGGTGCGGGCGCTGGAGGCGACGGTGAAGCCGGCCACGGCGGTGCCGGACTGGGTGTAGTTCAGTACGGGGTCGGCGGTCAGGTTGCCGATGATGGTGATGGTGGTCTCGCCAGACATGGCGGACTTCCTTCCTGCTTTGACGTGCGTGAATGGCGGGGTGGTGGGGCTAGTGCCAGACGTTCCAGGTGTGATCGCACGCGCGGCACTGGTAGGTGTGGACGATGGCGTCCAGGTCGCGCCGGGCGTGGTGGCCGATGAGGTCGGTGGTGGTGCTGCCGCAGTTCTCACAGACGGCGTCCACGTGCGGAATCTCCTTTCCGGGGTGGGTGGTTGGCCGTACCGTCAGGCGTATGGCTGAGGAGAGCTACAGCAGCGAGGACCTGGCGGAGTGGGAACGGTCGGTGAACGTGCTGCGCGCCGGGCCGCGGGCGGACATGGCCGATGAGCGGCAGGCGTATGAGGCGACCGCGAATCTGTGCTCGGGATGGGGCGGCTGGATGGACATGCCCGAACCGATCTCGAACATCGTGCAGCGCGCGGTCGAGGCGGGATACCTGCAAGCCCTGGCCGACGTGCGAGACGGGCGGGTGGCCGGCCTCGGCATACCAGAGCAGGGGTAAGGGAGGTCGGCCGGGATCAGCGAGTGACGTCGCGATGCAGCCGGCGCAGATAGTTGTACAGCCGCCGGCCCAGACGCAGACGCAGGCCGGTGCTGTCGCAGCGGCGGCACCAGCGTTTGACGCGTCCGTTGGGCTTGAGGGTCTTGCCGTGCCCCTTGCAGCGGGGGCAGCGGCCGAAGGGGTCGGCGGCGCAGGCGGCGGCGTAGCCGAGGAGCCACAGCACGGCCAGCGCGGCGGCCAGGAACGGGATCGGGGTTGCGACGGAGGTCGCGAGGTGGGTGGTCGCGGTCGCGGCCAGAGAGGTCATGGATGGTCTCCAGAGCCGGTTTTCGGGCGTGGGAAGCCGAGCCCGCTACCCGCGACCTGCGGATATTCGGGCTGGTCAGAGGTCGTTTCGGTGGTCGCGGGGCGGGTCGCGCAGCCGCGACCGGTCGCGGGACTCCCGCGACCCAGCGAACCCTGAGAGCCGGGTTCGCCGAGGCGCGGCGCCGGCCTATTCGGCGCTGTTCTGTCGGCGGTTGATGGCGGCGGTGATGGCCGCCTTCTTGGCGCCCTTGAGCGCCTTGCCGTCCCGCTTGACGTCCACGCTCGGCACGCCGAGCGCGCGAAGCTGAGCGGAGATGGCATCGCCGGTCAGGTCGGCGTAGTGCTCGGGGATGCGCTCGGCCAGCCGGGCCGCGAGGAACGTCCAGGGCAGGCCGGTCTCACTGCCGCCCTGGAAGACGCTCAGCGCGTCGGCCAGCACGTCACGCACCTCACGCGCCATGGTCTGACCGGCCGCGTAGCCGGTCAGCGTGCCGGCGCGCTCGCGCAGGGCGCGGGCGGTGGTCAGGATCTTCTCGGCATCGGCGGCATCCGCCAGGAAGGTGCGCACGGTCGGGGTGTCATCCGACGCGCCGTACAAGTAGCCGACGCCCCGGTACTGCTTGCCGATCGGCAGCGCGGAGGCGTCGAAGCCCTCCGAACCGGCGTCGCCACCGAGAATGGCCTCCGACACGTTGCGGTTGCCGCACTTGAGCGCGAACCGCACGGCGTGGTTGTCGCGGTAGCGGTTGAACAACCGCTGCACGTCTCCGGCGCCGACCCCGCCGGGCTTTTGGGAGCTGGACAAGATGATGACGCCGGCGGACGGGCCGACCGCCATGATGAAGCTGAGCAGGGCGGCGATCTCCTTGTTCGTCTCCTGATCGTCCAGCTCGTAGTAGACCTGGAACTCCTCCATGACCAGCAGCCACACGCGCAGGTTGGGGTACTTGCGCGACAGTTCCTCGGTCAGCTTGCCGTCCGGGCATTCGGTGACGGGCAGCGTGGAAAGGAACTGGTTGACCTGCTGAATGTGCGCCTTGATCTCGCGTAGCGCGTCCAACAGCATCTCGATCGGGTCGCCGTCGCGGTTGGGCACCGTGCCGAAGATGATGCGGTGCGCGATCAGCGCGAACTTGCGCCAGTCCGGGCTGTCCTTACCATCGACCACGGTAAGCCTTACGTACGGGTCCATCGCCGCGTACAGGGCCAGCAGTCGGGCCGCGAACGTCTTGCCCTTACGGGGCTGTGCACCGACCAGAATCGAGATCCACAACAGCAGCAGATCGACCTTACGACCGCGTTCGTCCAGCCCGAACGGGGCCGGCTGCCAGATGTTGCGCGCCTTGCCGTCCAGCAGCGGCGTGCGGCCGGCGGGCACCGCGAGCGGGTCACGGTCGGCCACGAACAGCATGTGCCGCCGGTTGGAGGTCATGTCGCGGGTCAGGTAAACCTGCTGGACAGTGACGTCCAGGCCGGAGGCGATCTCGCCGCGCGCCTTGACCGCTTGCTCGAACGTCTTGCCGTAAGGCAGGTCCACCAGCACCTCACTGCCGGTCCCAGCGTTGTCGCGTGACATCCGGGAACCGAACTTGACCTGCTGGTTGGGCTTGTCCGGGTGGCCGAGGCCGGCAGCGTAGTAAGCACGCAGCACGACGTCGCTGTTCAGCAGCCGGTAGCGGCGCGACACCATCGCGGTCGGAATGATCTGCCGCCCCGCCGGCCGCCCGTAGCGGGCCAGCGGCGGGATCAGCGCAGCAGCGATGACCGCCCACCAGACGGGCGCCAGGTCGGCGCCCACCGCGACCAGCACAGCGATGCCGAGGGCGATGAGCTGGAAGACCAGGGCGATACCGCGCCAACGGCGGGTGGCCTTGCCCTCCCGGTGCAGCTTGAGCCACATCGCCGCGTCGTTGTCGGTGGCCGCCTGCTGTAGCAGCGTGTACTGCTCATTGACCCACCACCAGCGCAGTTGCCGGCCGGCCAGCCGGAACACGCCGACGACCGCCCACCACAACGCCTGAACGCTGTACCAGGGGGCGCGGGCGGCGTGGAAACCGGCCACGTACGCCACCTTGCCCGCACTCCGGCGCACGGTGGCGGGCAGGTGCTGCCACCGCAGCCCGGGCGGGATGATCGGGCGGCGCTTCTCGCCCTGCTCTGACTCCAACAGAACGGGCGCCGGCGGGTCCACCGGAACCGGCGACGTCTCGGCGCCGGCGTCGTCGTCCTGGTCGTCCAGGGCAACCTCATAGGAGGTGTCATAGACGGCCAGCAGGGTGTCGGCGGGTCCGGGCTGGTCCGGGCCGGGCGGCAGCGTGCCGTACGGCAAGCGATCGGCGCGGGCCGCGTCCAGGTCCACCACCTCGGCGCCCTGCCCATCCGCGCCGGCGGGGCCGTCCGGGTCGGGGTGCGGCGGCGACTCGGTGAGGGTGTCGAAGTCGGTCGGGCGGTCGGTCATGATGAAGACACCTCCTGTGCGTTGTCGGCAGCGGGGTGGCAGGGCGCGGCTTCGGTTTGGCGACTGGGGGCCGCGCCCTGCGTGCTGGTCGGGACACTCGGCGGGGTGCGCGTGCGCGCCCCGGAGTCGGGGCCGCGCCGGTGGGCGGCCATGCGGGCGTGGATACGGGCGCGGTCGGCCGGGCCGGTGATGAGCATCCGCAGGTAGATGGCCACCGGTACGGCCAGGCAGGCCAAGCTGCCGATGAGCATGACAGTCAGCACGGGCGTGCCTTTCCCTTCTCAGGCGGCGCCGGCGCTGACCAGCGCCGGCAGCCGCGGGTGACGGGCGGACAGATGCTCGTTCAGCAGCCGTTCGGCCTGCCCGACGTCGCCGGCGACAGTGGCCAGCGCGGCCATGGCCGCGATGATGACGTCACACAGTTCGCCGGTCAGCTCGGCGGGGGTGGCGCTGACGCCCTTGCGGGGGTTCTGGCCGGTCACGCCGATGTAGGCCGCGACCACCTCGCCGAACTCTTCGCCGATCTTCATGATGCGCATGGCGATCTCGTGCTCGGTGGGCGGGTTGGCGGTGTTCAGCCACGACAGCAGCGCGGCGACGTGCTGGGGCAGGGTGATCTGTCGTCTGGTCATGGGGCGGATTCCCTTGTCTTGTTGGGCGGGTGTCGAGCGGGGCGGGTCACGCGGCCTCGGGAGCCAGGGCGTCACGCACGGCGCGGGCGTCGTCCATGCCGCACCGCAGGGCGCGCTGAATCTTGTAGGCGCTCGGGGTGGCGGACAGGTCGCCGGTCGCGATGAGCGCTTGCGTGCGTTCGATCAGCGTGGCCACCTCGGGGCTGATGAGCCTTACCCGATCATTGGTGTTCGCGCTGTACGTAAGGCCGGTAAGGGTGGCGCCGGCGTGGGTGTGGTCCAGCCGGGAGAACGCCTCCAGGATGATCGGGAGCGCGGTGACGATGGCCACGGCCACGATCGGCCCGAGCACATGCAGCACCAGGCGGGAGAAGGAGAACTCCTCCCCCGCCGGCAGTCCCCACGGCAGGTACGGCCAGGCGTTCATGCCGAGGGTCAGCCCGAGGAACAGCCACTCGATGCGGATCAGCTTGCGATCGTTGAGCGGCTGACCGCGGGTGCCGAGGTAGGCGCGGGCGCCGACGACGACCAGCAAGGCGATGGACATGAACGGTTCGACCAGCCATGCGAAGATCCAGCCGGGCGACCACGCCGGCGCGGCCTCGGCGGCGAACCGCTGGACGCCGGCGGTGGACCAGGCCAGCGCCAGCGTGAGCGCCACCATGGCCGCTCCGATCAGCAGGCGCCGCATCCGGGCGGCCTGCCAGGCGCGCATGGCGTGGTCTTGCCCCAGCAGGTGCAGCCGGGCGGCCTCGTGGGCTTTCTTGCGGCGCTGGCGCACCCGGGGCGTGTCCAGCAGCAGCGGCGTGTCGTCGGTCTGGAGCGCGGCCAACTGCCGGGCCTCGGCCACCTCGGCGCGCAACTGCCGCACGCGCTTGGTGTCCCCGGTGACCTCCTGCTCGGCGTCGGGCGGCGGGTGGGTCGGGGTCTGGTCGGTCAGGTGGCGTTCGATGTCGGCCAGGGCGGCGGCGATGTCGTCCGGTCCCGGCTCAGGGGCGGCGAGAGTCATGCGGCTTTTCTCCAATCAGTCTTGGCGGTGCGGGCGGGCGCGCGGGTGGGGGCGGGGTCGTCGCCGTTCCAGCGGCGGCGTAGCTCGTGGACGGCGGCGATGTCGGGCAGGTCCTTGGCGCGGCGGGCGCGCTGTTTCCAGGCCAGGACGTCGCCGAGGCGCATGAACGGGATGCCGTCGATCAGGTCGGCTGAGGCGATCAGGTAGTCGGTCGGCCAACCGGGCGTCCAGCGGTCCACGAATTCGATGGCGTGGGTGGGGTGGTTGACGACCAGGCCGTAACCGGACAGGGCCCCGCTCGGCGGTATGCCGAGGGAGAGCACCGTGGTCCAGGCCGGGCCGCGTGCCAGCACGTCCAGGTCACCCATCCGCGAGCGCAGGCCGCGCACGTACAGGGCGGCGCTGCCGCACACCACGTACTCGCCGAGGGGGAGGTTCAGGCGTGCGAGCTCGGCGAAGAGGCCGGTCGGATCACCGACCAGCACAGGCGGGGCGGACGCCACCGATAGCCGGCGGGGCGCGGCGGCCTCGGTGGGCGGGTAGGTCGTCGGGGCGGTCATGGCGAGTCCAGGCGGGTGAGGAGGTCGTCCAGGTCGGTGGCGACCCCTTCGAGCACGTACTGACGGTCGCTGTGTTCGTCGTTCAGCTCGTTCTCGATGCGGTCGCGTAGGGCGCGCAGTTCGGCGCCGACGTCGTGCGCGTTCATGCGGCGGCCACCGCCTCGGCGCAGTCGAGGCAGGTGCCGAGGTGGCGCGGCAGCACGTAGCCGACGTCCCGGTCACACTCCGGGCAGGTGCGGCGGGCGGCGTTGGCCTTGCCGAGGGCGGCGCGCTGGCGCGCGGTGGCGGTGCGCTTGGGCAGGGCGAACCGCACGTCGTACAGGTAGGCGGCGCGAACGCCGGGGGCGCCGTGGCGGCGGGAGCGCCACAGCACTTGGGCCTGAACGCCCTGACCGCCGGGCCGTAGCCCTTCGGCGGTGAGTTGGCGCAGGGTGAGCAGGTGCGGCGGGGCCATCTGCCAGGGGTAGGTGGGGATGCCGTACCGGGTGCCGGCCGGGTCCCAGAAGGCGGCGCGGATGCGAGACATTGCAGGATTCCTCCGTTCAGGGACGGTGCCGGGGGTGGCGCGGGCGGGCGGGGTTGGTGACGGGGCGCGGGATGCGCACGTCGCCGGACACGGAACGGGCATCGACGGTCAGGCCGTGCTCACCGCCGGCCGTGGCCAGCGCGGCGGGCGCGCTCACCCGGATGTCGCCTGAGGTGGATTTCGCGGTGACGTGGCCGGGTTCGGTGGCGCGCACCGTGATGTCACCCGAGATGGTGAGCAGCCGGGCCGCGCCCCCGAAGTCGCCGAGGGTGATGTCACCGGATGTCGAGTCGGCGCTGACCGTCTCGGTTCTGCCGAGGTCGATGTCACCGGACACGGTGCGCACCTCGGCATGGTCGGCGTACTCCGCGGACACATCACCGGAGGTGGAGGAGGCGGCAAGCTTGCGGCAGGCGTCCACGCGCAGATCACCGGAGGAGGAGGTGAACTGCGTCCACTCCAGTTCGCCGCTGGTGGTGACGTCGCCCGTCTTGGTGTGCACCCGCAGCGCAGAGCCACGCGGCAAGCGGACCTCGGCGCGCACGCCCGGAGTGACGTTCGCCCCGGAGATGACCTGCCCGCCGGAGATGACCTGACCATTGACGATGGTCATGCTGCCGCCGGTGACGATGATGCCGCTATGGACGTTGCCGGAGACGACGACGCGCCCGCCTCGGGTGTGGCTGACGATGGTGGTGCCGCCGTCCGGTGTGGGCACGCGCACCGTCATCACCCGCGTCTCGGCGGTCAGGGTGGCCTCGGCGATAGCCTGACCGGCGGGACTGTCAGCGCCGGCGGGTGTGCTCAGCTCGATGTCGGCGCGTTCGACGTCGCACACGCGCACGGTGATCTGTCCGTGCGGCATGTCCAGGTCGAACACGACGGGGCCGGCTATCGGCGCGGCCAGGGTTCGACTCCCTGCCGGGGCGTTCATCACGCCACCCCCGACAGGTCAGGCGTGAGCATGGCGTCCAGTTCGGCACCCAGAAGCGCCCACTCACGAGCCGAGCGGCCGGCCCAGATGCCGTAGGTCGGGCGGACCTGCATGCTGTAGAGCGCGCACCAGGCGCGCACCGGGCAGAGCGCGCACACCTCGCGCGCCACGTCCTCACGGGCGGCGCGCTGGTCGGCCGACTCGATGATGCCCCCGGCAGGGCCGGTGTGCAGGTCGGGGTCGTAGACGCATTCGGCGGGCGGCGGCTCGTGGTCGATGCGCCAGGCTGCCGCCCACTGCTCAGGCAGCATGCGCGCCGGGTGGATAGGGCGTTCGCGGTGAACCATGATGGTGCTACTCCTTCGGGAGTCGAGAAAGAAGGGGGCGGCTCGTGTCTTGGCCGATCAGGGCCGCCCCCGCCGGAACGTGGCGTTCACTTGGTCATGGCGCGGATGAACTCGGCGAACTGCTGCCCGCCGTTCACGACCGTCTGAAAGGCCCACTTGAACGCCGCGGCGGCGCCCTGCGGGTCGGTGAAGATGTAGATGACCGTGCCGAGCACGATCAGCGTCGGCAGGAACCGGCTGATGGTCTTGACGGGCTGCATGTGGGGCAACTCCCCTCGCGTGAGTGAGCCGGCTGGGAGGTTGTCAGCCGGGAGCGCCCCGGCAGGGAGTCGGACCCTGCCTGCGACCATCGGGGCGAAAGAGTTGGTGTGTGAGCCGTCGCGTACCGCCGGCGCGACAGGACGCGTCGATCTGGGCCGCACGTGACTCATGCGGGGCGCCGAGCGTGGTCAGCCGGGGGCCACCTCGACATACACGCGGACACTGGGCTGCACTGGCGCCGAAGGGCATAGCCCCTTGATCGCGGTAATGCAGAACGTCTCGCGTAGGGTCAGCACGGCATCGGCGACCTCGGCGGGCGTTCCGGTCAGGCGAATGGACAACATCAGCACTCCTATGGGTGTGTGGCGGAGACACGAGCGGCGGCGAAGGAGCGCCCCGGCGGGGAGTCGAACCCTGCCTGCGACCATCGGGGCGGGTAGCGAACGGGTCAGCCGAGCAAGTCGCGCAGCATGGCCTGATGGGCGCGGAAGACGCGGCCGGCGTAGTAGCCGCGGAGGTAGGCGGCTAGGTGGGCGTAGCTGTCGGCGCGGACCCATACGGCGCGCTTGGCGTCGTCGGCGCCGACCACGGCGGGCAGCTTGGCGCGGGGCCGGGTGCCGAGGTGGAACCGGACGGGCACGGTGACCATCCATGCCTCATCGCTGGCGCGCGGGTCGGGCACGTAACGGGCCGGAAGCGGCCGGCGCACCATGCTTGCCAGGTCCAGGCAGGTTTCCTCTGCGAGCTCGCGCACCGCCGCCGCTTCCGGGTCCTCTCCGGGTTCCACGTAGCCGCCGGGGATGGCCCAACCGTGACCGTCAGAGCGTTCGACCATGACCAGCCAGCGGCCGGCCTCGGTGTCGGCGGTGACGATGGCGTCGGCGGCCAACTGCTCTCCCCAGTGACCCAGCTCGTTGCGTCCGTAGCGGACGCTGGTCGTCTCGCCCGGGTTGACCGGACGGCCGTCGATCACCTTGAACGGGATCGCGGCGGCGGCCTGGCGGCTGGTCCAGTCGATCCGCGTCGGGTCGGCCTGCGGGTCCGCCCAACCTTCCTTGATGCCCTTGGTGAACACGTCGGGGTGGGTGTAGGTGACGCACGTGGTCATGGTGAGATCCCTCGGATTGGGCGTGTGGGTGATCTCGGCATCGGCGATGCCGGAGCGCCCCGCCAGGGAGTCGAACCCTGCCTGCGACCATCGGGGCTGTAGAGGGGGCATGGCCCGGAGAACGGGAAGTCCTCCGGGCCACGGGTGCGGGATCGAACGGCCTACTTGCCGTTGCGGACGGTGTTGACCTCGTTCAGGAAGTCGCTGGCCTGATCCGGCTCCATGAAGGATGCGAAGTCCTCCAAGTCGGTCTGGGTCAGGTGGTCGGCGTTGCCGAGAATGCGAGCGAAGGCGCTCATGGTTGTCTCCTGGTTGCGGGTGGACAGTGATCAGCGGCAGGGGCTTCTCCCCTGCCAGGCCGCCTTTTTCGTGGGGAGGCGGTGACCCATCCAGTTGTCCAAGTGGCATGTGCTCCAGCCCGTCGGCGCGCGGCGTGTGCCGCCTTCCCAGATCTTCCGGCTGAGCAGCGATCTCACCTAGGCGACTACTCGTCTAGAGGAGTTCTGATTCATGTATCTCAGACTCGTCTAGAGGAGTCAAGGGGCTATCTGGCAGGAAGTTGGTACGCGAGCACGTAGGCGTCGCTCGACATCACCGTGTCGCAGACTTCGAGGGCCCGCCCGTCCTCGGCGAACGCGGTTCGGATCAGATGAAAGACGGGTGTACCGGGAGCGAGCCTGAGAGCCTTCACCTCTTCACGCAGAGGCATCCGCGACTTGATCTCTTCGTCAAAATGGTCCAGCCGATGGCCCATCTCCTCCAGGCGCGCATAGATACCCCCTGGCCCCGTGTCGGGCTCGGCTATCTGCGTCCCTCTAGCAATGACCGCAGGCAGATAGGAGACTGCGGTCTCAACGGGATGGCCGTTGATCAAGTACCGACGTGAGCGAACAAGGACCATGTCCCCCTTGGACAAGCCCAACCGTTGCGCCACATCGGCCGGCGCCTTCATCTCGCTGATCTGGATGGAATCGACGGACGGCTTTCCGCCCGCCCCTTCCGTCTCAACGATGAAGGCCGCTTTCCCCTGCTCACGATGGCGTCGAGCAAAGCGGTCTGACGCTAGACGGCGCACCGGCGGGCGTGCTCGAACGAACACCCCACGCCCGTGCTCCGCTACGGTCAGCCCTTCGGCCTGTAGGAGCTGAAGGGCGCTTCTGATGGTCATACGTGCGACGCCGTAGTGTTCCATCAGCTTGGCTTCGGATGGCACCTTAGCTCCAGGCATCAGGGTTCCACGCTCGATCGTCTCTCTCAGATGGTCCGCGATCTGTTTGAAGACGGGCCGGTCTGATACTGGATCAAGACCAGGCAAGGATAGGTCCACTGCGCGTCAACTCCTCCACTCGTACATACGTGTACTAGCTTGGAAGTGTAGCTAGGTTCGGGTCTCGAAGGGATTGCCATGGATCATGACTCACGCCACTCTGTCAGCGTCGCCGGCGTCATCGTTGATGATCAGGAGAGGGTCCTGCTCATCCAGCGCAGAGACAACGGCCACTGGGAAGCTCCGGGCGGCGTCCTTGAACTGGACGAAGACATCGTTAGCGGGCTTAAGCGTGAAGTCCTGGAGGAGACGGGTCTTGAGATCGATCCGGAAGTACTTACCGGCGTCTACAAGAATATGGAACGAGGTATTGTTGCGCTCGTTTTTCGCTGTCGCCTCGCTAAGGGTGTTCCCGTAACGACCGACGAATCACGGGCCTTTAGGTGGGTCACGCCAGATGAAATCAGCAATCTCGCGGTCCCAGCTTTTGCTGTTCGAGTACAGGATGCATTGAACAGCGATGGCAGAGCGGTTATACGCCAGCATGACGGCGTACAGCTCATTAGCTCTAGCGCGTAGCGAGGCCCAAGATACAGAGTAGAGGGAGGCCGTGGGACAACCTGTTGACTGGTGGGCCAACCTTTTGCAGGGAGCGATCAGCTCTGTTATAGGCGGCATCGTTGCTGCATTGACCGCATGGTACGTCGTGCAAGCGACGATCAGACATGAACGGGCCCTAACTGAAACTTCTGCCGCACGAGAAAGTGCACACACCTTCATTCGACTCACACATCGTGCCGCCAAACTTATGTGCACACCGTTCCAACCGCCACCTGACTATGGCGAGCTTGGCACTGTGCTGAGCGAGTGGCTATTGGAAACCTCGCTACTAATAATGGCCATTGCCAAACATAATCCTAATCTGACTAGACAGTTAGACGAAGTACGCGATGTTGTCGCTACCGCTTTCAATCAAGCATCATATGGCAGCGATTATACAGTGTCTCAGAACTTCCGAATCAGAGAGCATGCCAGCGATGCGATGATGGTCGTTTCAAACAACGTCGCGAATTGGGTCGCTTTCGAACGCGGCACTATCAATCCACTTCCTCAGCCTCCGCGCATCTTCGACGATGACGAATGATATTCATGGCCGAAATGGACCTTCAATGACCGTTCTGGCCTGGATCTCAAAGTCGATCGGAGAGTCGAGACTTCCTCGTCCCGCCGTCCAGTGATCATCCAAAGTGGTCACGGTCCAACCACGGCAAACCTCCGACGTGGGTAGAAACGTACTAATCAACGCCACTTGGGCATGTTCAGCCACCTTTTCCAGGCGATCTATTGCGATATCTGTCGCTTTCCGGTCAAAGCAGCGACCGAGCGCCCCATCGATGAGGAGCAAGGTGGGCTCGACACGCGCGTGATGTTGGGCATGAAAAGCAGCCAGTTCCCACATAATAAGGTTCTGCATCGATCTGCTGAAACAGCGGTGACCTGACCTATCTGTGCGACCACCCACTTCAACTATCCAGTCAACTTGCTTACCTGCGATACGAATCTCTTTTACAACATCGCTCGACTCGGCGAGCATGCTGAGCGTTGCCTTCATCGCCGACACACTAAGGTCAAATATCTGCGCAAGAGAGACGAGATTGCCAAGAGCTTCATCAGTTCGATCCTCCTCAAGCAAGATTGTCTTGTATGGCCGAGCAACATATGGAACCAATCGACCATCGAGAACGTGGGTTACATTGCCCGATCGGCCTGCGGTAGCGACATCATGAGTATGTGGATCAAACCATCGAACTTCAATGTCCACATCGCGATTACGAGAAAGTTTTGCCACGTGGTCTGGATGTGCGACACTTGCAAGAAGGCGAGCCAGAACTGATTTACCACTAGCATTGGGGCCAGTGATGAAGTTCCGCATGGCCAGCTCAAACTTTCGCCCCGACAAAGCCCCAGGAGCGGAATTGACTGATATCGACTCCACCAACCCGAAACGGTCTCGCGCGCCCCCGTTTACTTCAGCGCTTTTCCGTGCCTCGTGCAGTCGTTTCCATGCCTTGAGTTCGGCAGCCGAATAGACGCGGCCTTTATTGGAATCAATTTCTTTACCATGTGAGTAGCAGCACCAAATACCGTTCTCAGGTTCCCGGCGTTCGGCAGCGGGGAGACCTCCTGTTCCGCGCGGGCCACCCGGCGACGCAGCATAGATATGAGCAGCCATGCCAGTGTTCACGACTTGCGTTCTACCTGGCCCTGGCCCCACGGTTGATCGTCCGCAATTTAACACTGAGCACTGGTAACCAGCTCGTTCGGCTATGATCTTCCGGGTTGCCGCCGAGAACTCGGCACGTTTATCCATTCCCAGCATCCCACTTCGTCTCGTCAGCGACATTCCATGCTACCTGTGATGGCGTTGCATCAGGGGGCATACAAGATGGGATGGATGCAGGCCACTCCGTAGGCTGCCCAGAGAACCGCTGTCGCTGAACGTCTCAGGCGCACGCTGACGGCCGAGTCCGATGTAGCGAGATGGTTTCCACCTGGCTCAGGCATGAACCATGAGAATGGCACTCAGGCTTGATCATCCCCCAATGTCTCCCCCGCTGACTCAACAAAACACACCCTTTCGAGAGTTGTCGCAGCTCAGAGGCATGATCAGATAGCGCCGGTCTCCGGACTCATAATCCGTGGGTCGTGGGTTCAAGTCCCACCCGCCCTACTCTCCTACACCATGCCTGACCTGGGCTTTCTCGGAGTTTCGCCTGCTGCGACCTCGATGTTGATCATGGTTGGTCGCTCGGTGGTCGCTCGCGCGCACGGACGGTGTCAACCGGTAGATCATTGAGACCGTCAATCTCAACTCAGACCCCTAAGACGACCACGTGAAGGTCCTGCCGGAACGCCCGTTGAGGGCGGACGATCAGGATTGTTCTACCGCTCGGTCACGCATCCGCCAAGCCACCAGGGCCCGTGCTTCGAAAACGCATATCCCGCGAGGTGTGGGGCCTGGCAGAGTCTGCATCTGTCTGCCCGTTCAAGGCATGTGGCTGATAGCCAACACACCGGTGATGCCCACCCGAGGAGCCTGGCCCGACGCCACCCTCTTGCGCATAGCCCGGTCGCCATCCGCACGAAGCTGCTGGCAACGATGAAGCGGGCCCGCCCAAGGCATGGCGGGCCCGCTTTCACATGCCGAATGGTTCAGGTGGAGGCGTTGTCGCCGGTCTTGGCCGGCAGGTTGATCAACCGCGCCGTCTGGCCGTTGCGTGCCGCGGTGTTGACGAGAGCGGCGGTGGATTCGGCGGCGGTCTTGGCCAGCTCGGGGTAGACGCTGGTGTAGGTGTCACGGGTGAAGGTGGAGGAGACGTGCCCGAGGGTTTCTTGCACGATCTTCACATCGACACCGGCCGCCAGCATCAGCGTCGCCGCACCATGCCGTAGATCGTGCAGGCGCACCGGTGGCAGCCCCACCTGGAAGGCCAGCAGGTAGAACTGGTCACTGACCTGCTGCGGATGCAAGGGCCTGCCGATCTCGTCGGTGAAGACGAATCCGCTGTCCACCCACGCCTCCCCCGCGACCAGACGCTCTGCGGCCTGAGCCTTGCGGTGCGCGCGCAGCGCGGTCACGGTGTCGTCGTCCAGAGCGACCGTGCGATCGCTGGCCTCGGTCTTGGGCTTGCCCTGGATCGGCTGCCAGCCGAGCTGGGTGATCTGCCAGTGCACCCCAGCCGTCCCCGCCGACAGATCGACATCCCGCCAGCGCAGCCCAACCGCCTCGCCGCGGCGCAGTCCCCGCAGGGCGATCAGCCGATACAGCGCGTACAGCCGGTGGGTGGCGGCGTGGGCGAGGAAGGCATAGGTGTGCGAGGGGGTCCAGACCATCACCGGAGACGGACGCGGTGTGGAGGCGTAGAGATTGAGCGTCGCCGCTCGGCTCAGCTCGCTGCCGCGCCGCTGCTGCTCGACGGTGAGCCGCCGCTGCAGCGTCCGATTCCAGTCGGCGACGCGTTCGTCGGTCCACACCAGCGCTTTGGGGGATGCGGCGTCGGGCAGTTCGACCACGGCGGCCGGGTTGAAGTCGATCAGCCGATCCTGCTTGATCGCGATGTTCAACGCGTGCCGCAACGTGGCCCGGATCCGGTGCATCGTCGCGGGACCGACCGGCCGCCGATTGCGCACCTCCGCCCCCTGGACCGGGTCCCTGCTGGCGCGGGCGGCGGTGATGACGTCGTTGAACTCCTCGATCGCATCGAACATCCCCGCGACGTCCGACACCCGCAACCGATCCAACCGGATCTCACCCAGATAAGGGACGAAGTAGAGCCGGATATGCGCCTCATAAGAGCGGCGCGTGGTCGGGTCGATCCTGCGCTTGCGGCGCAGGAACTCCTCCATCCACTCCGCCACCGTGACCGACGGGTTGAGATCCTGGCGAGTGCGGACCCTACGCCGCCTTTTAATCCGTAGGTTCCGGGTTCGGGCCCCGGGCGCCCTACCACTCTGACCTGCAGATTCGCTGATCTCTTGATCAAATAATCAAGAGATGGGTCATGCCTGGGTCACATCTGGGACACACCGGCACCAAGGGAGATCTCCGGTATTGCGCTCAGCGTGGTGGCCGGTTCGTGAGGGGGACGCCGGAGCCGCTCCGCCAGCGGTCCCCAGCCCATGCGGGGACCAAGTGGATCCGCACATGATCGGCGTAACCCTGTCTGGTGCGCTCACGGACGAGCTGGAGGGTGGCCAGCCCGTGACGCAACCACTGTGCCACCGTGCACGCCGCACTCACTACACCGGGACATCAGCGACGGCAAGATCGCGGGCAGCCTACACAGCGTACCCCGCGGCGCGGAAGCCACCGTGGAGCTGCGCGACACGCTACGCAATCCCAGCGAGACCATCGACCGCAACCGCGATCGGTAGCGGGATCAGCGTTTCCTGACCACCGCACCATGCGCGTCGAGGACGCATCGTGGATGCCGTACCGCAACACCAGACAGCTTGCCGAAGATTGGCCGATGCCCGCTTCGCTCGCTGAAGTCCGCCTCATCCTGTGCGGAGGTCATGGCCGTTCTCGCAGTTGTGGGCACGGTGAGTGCGGTCGTAGGGATACCTCCGCCCAGCGGACAGTCCACCCACCCGAACTGATCCGTGGGCCGCGGACCCGTGGTACTCGAGCTCGCCGGACAAGTTCTCCCGCGAGGCCGCGTGACGCGCTTTCCGCACGGCACCATTCCGCTCATCCACAAGTGACGTCCCCGGTAACCACGACCGGGAGGCAGCCTGGCATCCAGGCCACCTCCCGGCTCACTCGGCTATCTCAGCGGGTGGACCAGGCCTCGGGCTGGCCCACGGGGCACGGCTTGTTGCGCGGCAGGCGGGGCGCTGGACGAGGGCGCCGCGGGCGTCGTGGGGGGACCGTCGCCTTGATCGGCCGATCGGCCTTAGGCCGTCGCCCATCGCGCCTACCAGGTCGCCTCTGCGAATAGCTCACATTATCTCCTTTGCCGATTGTGCCCATAAATGTCGCATTCATGGGCTTTTGGTCGCCACCTGAGCGGCCAAGGCGTTGACGACAGCGTTGCAGTTAGGCCCCGGAATCGCCAACCGGCAATCGTTAGGCGAGCGTTAATGGGGCCGTGGACTTCCATGTCATGCTTTGCGGTATCAAGGAACACGCAGGAGTCGCGAAAGGAGGTCGAGCAGCATGGACTGCCGCGTGCTCGGTCCGGTCGTCGCCCTTGGAGGAGACGGGCAGGTGGAGCTATCATCGGGAAAAGCCATTGAACTGCTCGCCGTCTTGGTCCTGGCGGAGCAGCATCGCGCATCGCACGAAACCATCGCTCGCTATTTGTGGCCTGGTGAGGCATCCAACGGAAATCGAATCCGTCAGTGCTTCTACGTTCTACGACAGCACCTCCCAGATGCTGCACACCGTAAGGAACGTGGTTTCTGCCAGCTC
This sequence comes from Nonomuraea sp. NPDC050547, assembly GCF_044457345.1. Taxonomy (NCBI): domain Bacteria; kingdom Bacillati; phylum Actinomycetota; class Actinomycetes; order Streptosporangiales; family Streptosporangiaceae; genus Nonomuraea; species Nonomuraea sp. NPDC050547. The sequence goes on along the minus strand of NZ_JBITGW010000001.1, from coordinate 20,036 downwards.
CAATTCCGGCCGAAAGACATCGACTACGGCAGGTTCAAGAAGTTCCTCCATGCCGCTCAGATGGCCGAGAACCCCAGCCATCGACTGCAGGCGCTCAAATCGGCCTATGCCGAGTGGCGAGGAACTCCATTGGAAGGCTTGCCCGGACCAGCATTCCAAGAAAAGCGGGACGAGCTCATCGCCGAGCTCCACGATCTCGTCGCTGCGTGCGTCAGCGCAGAGCTGGACTGCGGCCAGCCGTTACCCGCACTCAACCGGGCCCACCTGGCGATTGACCGTTGGCCGGAGAGCCTCACGCTCCTCGACCTGAAGGTTAAGGCCCTGCGCGTGCTCGGCCGGCTGGACGAGATCGAACCTGCGCTCTCTTCATGGGAGCAGCGATCCGGAAAGAGCGCCTTCCACCTTCTCCTGTCAAGAAACGTGGCGACGCTGAACAGCTCTACATCCACCCCCCAAGCCGTGCCGGACCGACCGCGGCCGCGGCAGCTCCCGCCTCTTCCCGTCGAGATGGTCGGCCGTGGCCGCGAGCTCGAGCAACTGGAGGCCACGCTCCTGGGGCGCACGCCCGGCCGCAGCCGCATCGCGATGCTGGCCGGCCCACCAGGTGTCGGGAAGAGCTCCCTTGCCTCTTGGGCAGCAGCCCTGATTGAGCAGCGCTTTCTCGGCGGCATCCTCCATGTCGACCTTGGCGGATTCTCTTCGCGGGAGCCTGAACGACATGGCCCCATTCTCGCCAGGTTTCTGAACGATGTTGGCGTGCGTCCGGAGACCCCGACAATGGATGGGATGGTCTCCGCCTACCGAAGCGCGCTCGCGGATCAAGCGATCCTGGTGATCTTGGACAATGCGCTCGACGAGGACCACGCGCGCCTGCTGCTACCCGGGCCGGGAGCGAGTGCGGCCATCGTCACCAGCCGACGGCGTATGCATGGGCTGGCGATCCGGGAAGGCGCTGAGCTCATCGACCTCGCACCGATGACATCGCAGGACTCCATCGAGCTATTGCGGACACGGATGGGCGACGAGCGGATGCGCACGGTCGTCCCCTTTCTTGACGACATCGTCCACAGCTGCGCCGGAATTCCGCTGGCGCTAGCGATCATGGCTGCGCGGATCGCCTCGCGGCCGGCTCAAGCAGTTGGTGGCATCGTCCGTGAGCTGCGTCAGGAAGGCACGACGTTGCGTTCCCTCAACGCAGGTACGGGAAGTGAGAGCGTACGCCGCTCGATCGAGAACTCCCACAAGCATTTGACAGCTCCGGCGGGGGCACTCTTCTGGCAGCTCGCAGTTCATCCCGGGCCGACCATCAGCTGGCCGGCACTACGGGCACTCGTAGGAAACCCCGGCCAAGCAAGCGGGACACTCGATGAACTGATGGCTATGAGTCTGGTAACCGAGCCGGTGTTCGAGCGCTACGCCATGCATGACTTGGTACGTGCCTACGCCGCCGAGAGGGCGGACACGAAGAACGAGGGCGAGCGGAGCACCGTGATGGAGCGCGTGCTCTCGTTCCTCCTCCACAATGCCTGGAGCTGCGATCGCAAGCTGGACCCGGGCCGACGATTGCCAATCGGTGAACCGCGGGCCGTCGAAGTCGTGGCTCCGGCCGGAGCGGCCGACGCGATGGCCTGGCTCGAAGCCGAGTACTCGACCCTCACGGCGGCTATTCGGCTGGCGTGTCGCCATGGCCTCGACCACTACACGTGGCTGTTGGCGATGACCCTGGTGACCTATCAGTGGCGCACCGGCCGCGGCCTGGACGCGATCGAACACCTGACCAATGCCCTTGCTGCGGCTGAACGGGTTGCGTCATCTCGGGACGTAGCCATGGTTCACCGCATGCGTGCAGGGACACACAGAAGTCTGGGAAACCTGAGGCTTGCGATACAGGAGCTGCGTAACGCCGTCCGGCTGAGCGATGACGGCGAGGACATCCGGGGCGGCGCCATGGGGCGCCATATTCTCGGTGTCGTGCTTCGGGAGAGTGGCGTGCCTGGCGAGGCGCTGGAGCACTTCGGCACAGCCCTTTCCGTGTTCACCCAGCTTGAAGATCTGCTCAATCAAGGAGCCGCGCTCAACGGCATCGGAAGTGCCAATTACGATCTTGGCCGATTTGGCGAGGCGCTGGATTGCTGTCGCCGCTCTCTCGACCTCCTGAACACCACTGACGACCTCAACGGCCAGGCTCACGCATTGTTTAGCCTGGGTCGGATTCACGTGGCTCTTGGAGACCATGAAAGCGCGATCGCCTCCTTCGAGGGCGCCGTCAGCCTCTATCGGTCGCTGACCTACGCGAGCCGAGAGGCTAGGACTCTGGTTTGGCTGTCGGAGGCGTTGCGGATCGGAGAGCGGCCACAGCAGGCAGACGGAGCACTCGATCAAGCCCTGACAATCATGCGTCGACTTGGCAAGCGCGACCCCGAAGCGAGCCTCGAGCGTTTGCGGAGCCTCCTGTGACACGGCGTGGTCTCACCTGGTCAAGATGCCGACAAGCCCTGACGATAGTAGGCGGTTGGGTCCGGCCGAGTGGCTTTCGGTGCGGCGGGAGCACCGAGAGGCGGCAGCATCGGCCGCAAGATGTTCAGAACCTCCTTCGGGCCATCTGGGCGCTCTCGCGGGTCGATCGAGACCATGGCCAGGCCGAGAGCCCGCAGACGCTCCGGCATTTCCCGCATGAAGTCTTGGGGGAAGGGGCGGGCGGTCCGGTCGAGAGGAAGGTCCAGTCCGGCGTAGGGAAGCTCCGCAACCATCATCTCGAACAGCATCGCTCCAAGAGGAAACACATCGGTCTGCTGATCCAGCCGGGCTGTCTGGTCGTACTGCTCAGGTGCAGCGTAGCCAGGACTGCCGCAGGGAGAGGAGTTCGTCTCCCCGATGGGAAGAGAGATTCCCACATCGATCAGGCTGAGTTGCCCCCGAGCCTGCATCATCACGTTGCTCGGCGTGACATCGCGATGGACATATCCCCCCGCGTGCAACTCCGCGAGAATCTCGCACAGTTGCGCGATGACGCATACGGCCGCGACGGATTGAACCGGCTGGTGTGCGACGATCCAGTCCTTCAAGGTGATTCCGTCGACGAATTCCATCACGAAGAATCGTCGGCCAGATCCTTCGCCGAGATGGCCGGTATCGAGAACACTCGGAATTCCCCGAATCCCTGGAATTCGCCCTAGACGAGAGTACTCATCTTGGATCTCATCGCCTTTCTCGCTGAACAGAACGGTTGATTCGAAAGAGCGGGGCAATTGAAACTTGACCACAACCTTCCGGTCAAGGTGTTCGTCCCGGGCCGCAAATATCTCAGCCATGCCACCCTGGCCGATCTTTCTCTGCACCCGGTATCGCCCATTGAGGAGAGTTCCGATCACTAATGCCTGACCCCACGCGAGACGACCCGAAGAGGGAGTAAATTATGGCAGAGAAATGGCCACCGGACGGCATGTACCGCAGGACGGATGTCGTCAGTATCCGTCTCAGCATGTTCGGACCCGAGCGCTACAGATGTCCCGCGGCAGACGCCCTCCAAGCCCATGGGTTCGCGCCTCGAAGGCGAGCTGCGGAGAAGCCCGAGAAGCTGGAGCAATTCCCTCACGGGCCTTTCATGGCGGCACTCGACCAGGCCGAACGTCCAGCAGACGAGCCGCGTAACCAGCGCCGCTCGCACGACGGAGTGCGGCAATGGACCCGGCACGCGCTGGAGATGTACGGCAAGGCGTTCCCGCCGGCTTTGGAACTACGCCCTGCACGCCGCCCCTGGGTCTATCGATACCGGCGAGGCGACGGTGCGAAGTACCAGATCAGCGCGTGGGGACGATGCTTCGAATCTTCTGATGGACGGCAGCGTGAGCTCCGCCTGCCAACCAACAGGGTGCGTCCACGCACCAAGGTGGAGCGTGCGGTTGCCGCCCTGATCACCGCGGAGGCGGATCCCGATCCCCGGCTCGAGCGGGTTCGCGTCGTCCAGTTCTCCCTATCGGACGGGCAGGTGGACACGATCTTCGACGGCACCCGAGAGGAAGCTTTGTCCGCCTACCGCACCGACGGTGCGCCCGCCGTACGTGCGCTCCTCGACAACCGGGGGTACCAGCCAGGGAGCGCTTGCGGGACCTGTGCTGTGTCGCCTGTCTGTCCAGCCCTGCCCGCCGCTCCTGGACTTCTCGGCATTGCCGACCGCACCAGGCCACGCCGTAGCTGGTCACCAACGACAGGTAACGGCTACAAGAAGTGCCCGGCCCGTGCGCACATGCGCGGCTTGCGGCTGCCGGTCAACGACGCTGTCGAGCGGAGTGCGGATGCTGAGCGCGGCCGCGCGGTCCATGCCTTTCTGGCCGCACAGCACTGTCGACGGCCGAGCGTGCCGTGCGGCTCGGACATCCCACCGGACTGGATGCCTGAAGGTTTCGACCTTCCCGTCGAGGAACAGCGGCTCGGCGCCGAGTTGCTCCGGCACCATGCCGAGGTGTGCCCCATACGGTTGAGCGTGTCCGAATCGGAGATTCGGATCGAACCCGCTCTGGCGTTCGACGATTCCGCAGCCGACCTGCTCGTCCTGACCGACCCCGATCTCCTCTACCAGGACGGAGACGCCCGGGTGTGGCGAGAGACCAAAACCTCCAGGTGGAATCGCCCTTGCCGCGATGTGTTAACCAGATATCCCCAGGTTGCCCTGGCCGTCCGGATCATCGGAGCCGGCCTTCTGTCCGGCCCCGATCTCAGGGGACGGGTCGAGCTCGAACTGCTGCAACCCGCCGGAGTCGACCTTCATCTGATCGACCCGTTCGCAGCGGGTGTGCAATCGGCAGCCGAGACGGCGCTCCGCGAGCAAGTGTCGGGCTGGCATGCCGATGGCGCCTTCAACGCTCTACCTGGTCCGGAATGCAAGACCTGCGAGGTGTCCCGGTGGTGCTCCAAGCGGGCAACGGAGGCGGCTCCGTGAGCGTTCCCACGACGAGAGACCTTACGACTCTGGGCATGGTGGCTCGAGGAGTGCTCGACCTCTCGTCGGTGACCCAGGCGTCGTCCTTTCGCCTGCCGTACCCTCCGAACCTGCAACGCTCGTTGGACAGCTTGGTGCTGGCGGGGCTGACCCGGGGCTCGGCCGTACCTAGCGGAGTGCCTGGCCTGCTGGCCATGTGCCGTGAGCTCGAACCGGCGGCGTGGCCGCTCGCACTTCCAGTTAACTTCCTGGCTCCTGACACCCGTCTGATCCACCGCATCGCGGGCGAACCGACACGCTCCTGCGCTGAACTCACCAGTCTCGATCACGACGGTCTCCCTGAGAAGGCCGATGCCATGCTGAACGAACTACTGACCGCATGCGGAACTGCGGAACGTTTCATGGAGTGCCGGTCGTTCCTGCTGCATCGGCCGGTCATCCTCCGCCATGATCCGATGCGGATGCGCCCGACCATGCTTCCGATCTGGAAGCTGGTGAGGCATCTCTACGAGCCGGTACCGGAACGATTCGTGATCGAGGGGCTACTGCACCAGTGCAAGGGGTGCGGGTTGCTGGCCAAGGCCCTTCCCTCACAACGCCCTTGGTGCGAAGGCGGCTGTCCCCTCGAGCTTGATCGGCTCGAAGCGACCGACCAGCCGAAGCGTGCGCTGGCGCTCGACGTCGCCCTGCGCCTCTTCCTGTGCCTGCCGGGGCTCGTCGAGCCTGAAGGGCCCTTTCCGCCTCTTCTTCCTGAACGGGGTGTCCACCGCTACGTCGATCAAGCCGGGTCGCCCCGCGCGGTCCTGTTCCAGGACTTCGAGCAGCCGGGACCCGCCGCGCTACGGGCAGGTCGAGTCGCTTCCCTGCTCGGCGACCCACTGGATGTCGTGGTGCCAGACAGTACGGCGGCGAGAGCAGGTTACCTACGGGGCTTCCACGGCGCCCTGCCGGGCAACGTGGAAGTACTCCTGCTGTCGAAGAGCCAGTTCGACGCCTCACAGCCGAGGAGGAGTGATGCGTAGCACCGAACAGTCCCTGCGCGAGGTGACCAAACTCCTGTCAGAGGCTGCACCTGACAAGAGAAACGATCAGCTGACGTCTCTGTGTGAGATCGAGATCGGCCTCCTCCTTCAACAGCACCTCTGCCCTGGCGCACCGGCGGCGGACGCATGGGCGCTCTTCAGCGGCTTCCCTTTCGCGGCCGTCTGGGGCGCCGCGAACGCCGCGGGGCAGAAGACTCTTCGAACCGCCAGGTACACACTGTGGACCTGGGGACGCCGCCGGGCATGGGCCGACGCACTCCAGAACTATCAGCAGTACGACCGGCTGTTGCGCGGCTATGACGTGGTCGATCCGGACCTGGCCGCCACCCGCCGTACGTCGCTGTCCGTGGCGCCAGACCGCTGGGAGACATACGAACGATTGCTGCAGGAAGCGCCGTACTTCGCCGGACGGCCCGTGACGATCGCGGGTGCGGGACGGTACGCCTTCCCGGTCGGCCGGCATCTCGCGACCGTCGAGCTACCTGACCAGGCCATGCCCGCGCCCCTTCGCCACGATCTCACTGCACGACCGGCGAACGAGGGGCGGCCACTGACCTTCACTCGCGACGAGCTTCTGGAGACAGCGGCGTTCATGGACTCGATCGCCTTCGCCAAGTGGGCGGAGCGGCTCGAAGGGACCCACTTCTTCAGGCAGCGAAAGGGTGCCTTCCACCCAGCTGAGGAGTTCGAAGTGGCGCGCCTCCAGCACCTGCTGGGGATCGTGGGCGCGGGCAAGAGCACGTTGCGAGACGTGATCGCCGTCCACCTGGCCCGCCGCCGCCGCCGGACGACGGTCATCATCGGCGATGTCGCGGAGCAGATGAAACTGGTCGACCTCTACAACACCTTTGTCCCCAAATCCGCCGCCCCAGTCCTCGGTGCGTCGAGTCGCCCTCAGCATGCCGAACGCCTGCACCGCCGGTTGGCCAATCGCGGTGGGCTCAACCTTCTGGTTCAGGACGACTCCAGCTTCGCGTATCTGAGCACGTCCTGCGCCCTTGACGCGCTGCGGCTCGACGACATGCCTTTGGGGTACGGCGAGGCGCCGTGCCAACGGCTCCAGCCGCCCGACAAGCGCGGTGGCTTCACCGAAGGCCCTTGGAAGCGGCCCCGGCAGGCTTGTCCGTTCTGGACCGGCTGTCCGCGACACCATGCCGCTCGTGAGCTCGTCGACGCTCTGATCTGGGTCGCGACACCGGCGAGTTTGGTCGACGTGGCGGTGCCGTACCCGCAGAACCACGAGCGTGTCCGTTATCTGGAGCTGGCCTGCCGTCGAAGCGATCTGGTGATCGTCGACGAAGCCGACCGGGTGCAGATGCAACTCGACCGGATGTTCGCCCCCGCCATCCCGTTGATCGGTGGTGGTCCCGACACGCGCTCCTTCCTGGACGACGTCAACCAGCACCGAATTCGGGAACTCGCCAGTGCCGGGCGCATCCAACTGTCGGACCGCGATGTGGAGAACTGGTCGGCCGCCGTCAACACCACGCAAGCTGCGGCAGATCGGCTGCTGGCCATGCTCGTGAGTGACGTCGGGCTACGCAATTGGGTCAGGATCGGATACTTCAGCGCTTGGACGCTCCAGCTCCGATTGATTGAGGAGCGATATCCGGTTCCCGATGATCACAATTATGCGGCCCAGCAGGCCATGGCAGGAAAATCCGCCCACCTCCAAGCACGGCGCCAACTGACCGACATCCTCGACGCGTTCCGTGACAACCCCTTCGGCGATCGACGTCTGCAGACCGAGGAGAGTGCCGAGCTCACGAGCTTGCTGAGCGAACTGCTCCACACCAACAACAGGGCGCGCACGAGAAGCCGGTTGGTGGAGACGCTCCGCAGGCTGTTCGACTTGGATCCGATCCTGCGGCAGACCGACCAGGGCTACGAGCGCTACGAGCAGCTCCGCGCCCTGGCCGGTGACGGGCCGTCACCTGAGCCGAAGTGCGCCGAGCTCACCTCAGAGACGGACCGGCGTCGCTGGCGGCGCGCACTTCCGGCTGAGCCCGACGAATGGCTCAAGCTTCTGGCGACCCGCTTCGAGTTCACCCTGCTACTCAGCGCGATGGAGCCCAAGCTGGCCTTGATCAACGCCATGTGGCCGCGAGTGGCCGTGGCGCTCAAGCTCGGCTTCAATGAGATGTACCGCAGGCCACTCGACTACGGACCCATGGTGCCGGAAGCCCCGATGGGCAACGTGATCGGATTCCAGTTCATCATGCAGGGGCCGGACCCCGGTGGCGTGCGCAGTGGTGAGCTGCGTTTCTTCAGGTGCAGCGGAGTCGGCAGGGAACTCTTGCGCGCCATGCCGGGCCTCCCCGAAGTGGACGGCCGCCCAGGTACCAACGTTCTGTTGATGTCAGGCAGCAGTTGGGCTGGCCGCTCCAGCCGATACCACATCAACGTCCCCATCGGGGTGATCATCGAGCCGGATCCGAAGGAATTGGATCACATCGCTGATCAGAGCCGATTCCGCATCGAGTTCCTTCGCGACGGCTGCAGCTGCGGGATCCGATGTCAGTGCGACGAACCCCATCAGCCGTACCGCATCTCTGGTGAGCCTCTCATCAGGCGAGGCGACATTCTCAGATGTATGGCCGTCGCCCTCGGCAGAAACGACGAGGGGATCAGCAAGCTTCAGAGCGAGCTCCTCAAGCTACCTGAGAGTCGCCGCCACATCCTGCTACTCGTGGGCAGCTACGAAGAAGCCAAAATCGTGGCAGACGCGCTCCACACGCTCAACGCGCGCTGGAGGGGGCGGGTCCGCCGACTGGTCCCCGACGACGAGATCGAGACCGGAAGTCACCTGGACGACGACGAGCATCATGCGCCCGTTCTGCGTCGGGGTGAGGTCGAAACTCTGGCCTCCACCCGAGCCGAGATCCTGGTTGCTCCTCTCCTCGCGGTGGAACGCGGGCACAACATCCTCGACGTCGACCGCCAGCATGCCGCGATTGGATCGATCTACTTTCTGGCCCGGCCCAACCCGCGCCCCGATGACCTCGGTCTCGCCGTGCACGCGATCAACGACTGGATCGTGCGTGCCGTCGAAAGCGGGGAGTTCGCCTCCTGGGTGCGCGGCGAAGCCACTCTGGGCCAAGGTGCCCGCGAAGTCAGGCACCAAGCACGCTCCCAGTGGTATCGCCTGCTTGCCAGGAGCATGGCGTGGAGTCGCCTGGACGAGGATCGCGAGTCGGTCACCTGGGACTTGCTCGTGCTGATCTGGCAGGTGATCGGCCGTTCCGTGCGTGGCGCGGTGCCCACCCGTGTCGCGTTCGTCGATGCCGCCTTCGCACCCAACCTGGCGCTCGGTCAGTCCGACACTCCGGAGACCAGCCTTCTGTACAGCATCCATGCGGTGCTGAGGCCGTACTTCACCTCGGATGGTGACGTGCCCGAGATCGACCGTCGCATCGTCATGTCACTCTACCGGCCGATGTGGCAAGCACTTGATCAATGCCTGACCCAGATCACGAAGGAAGGGGTTTCCCCGTGTATCACCTGATCAACATGACTGCCTACGAACCGGACCCGGACGCCGGGCCCTGGCACGAGGACTATCGAATCCTCACGTTCCCGGACGAGTGGAGGATCCCCTTCATAGACCTCTACCGAAGGCGGTGGCGCCGCGACCAACCAGTCAGCCTTCCCGTCAGCAGTCTCAACGATCTGCTCCGCTCCACCGCGCCAGGGCTGGTCGCTACGGGACGGGGAGCCGGAACGAGCGCCGAGGTGCCCTGGTTCTACTCGATCGACGAGATGCCCATCGAGTTGGTGACCACACTTCTCGCCTCCTGGGTGATGACTTTGCCGCCCGACGATGAGGATACGGAGCAGCGGTCCGCACTCAATCAGGCACTGACTCTCATCGAAGATTACGAGCCGGACTGGCTGTCCGAGACCGTGAACCTCACCGCCGCCGGTACCTCCCCTGGCGGCACTGCTCGTCCTGAGCAGAGGCTCTATCATCTCCTCCCCGAGCGCATCGGCACCAGGCTCACAACTCGGCCGATGCCCCTCAGCGGCTCCAGCCTGTCGTTCCGGCTCGTTTCCCGCGACCAAGGTGTCGAGCTCGTCAGCTGGCCTCCACAGACATATGTCCGGAAGAGGCAGATCTGGCGCTACTCGGCCGTCATGACTATCACCGTGCAGACGGTACCGTTCGCTGCACGCTTCCGGGTGCACGTCTCCTACGGGATCCGACGATGGGCCACCAAGCCCCCCGTTCTGTTGCCGGATGGTCGTGGCGCCTCGGTCTTGCTCGACGCACCCTTGCCATGGCTGGAGGCAGCCAACACAAGAGACCGCCTCGCTCTCAACTCGCTGGCATTCGATCGCAGCCTCGGCGTCCTGGCATGGAACCGGCGAAGCCTTGCCGAGCTCCTGCCAGGGCTTGACCTGGTCCACTCTTATCCGAAACCCGCCGAGCTGACGGCTGAGCCGGTCACCTGGATGGAAGGACAGGGCGGAGTCGCGGCTGGCATCGTGTACAGCACGGCGATGGGCACGCACGGCGTCGGGGCCGGCCTCATGCCGCTCGAGCGCTCCTTGCTTGATCACTGGGTTGAGGATGGTCTCCGCCCCTACTTCCGCCGGGTCGCCCCTCTCGAGCGCGTACGCGGAAAGTCCAAGCCGGTCCTGCTGCCTGCGAAGACGAAAGACCCGATCAAGGAGGAGCTGCGTTCTCGCCGGCTTGTCCAGGCCCGTTGTGACGCGGTGCGCGCGGCGCTGGGCGAGCAGCCCTTGCTCATCGATGTGCTCTGGCAGAACGAACAGACTCGTGATGAGCTGGTCGAGGCGATTCGCGAATGGCTGGAGCTTCCGCCCGTCACCGCCGAGGCCGACGAGCACGAATGGCAGGCCGGCGACCTACGCGTAATCGTGCGGACTCGGCCGCTGGAGAATCTTGGAGCCCCCCTGAGGGCCGATCGTAGGACAGGCCAGTCACGAACCCAAGCGCTGGCCCACGCCATCCGGGCCCGCTCGGCCGAGACCGCGGCCTATCTGGGCCCTGGCACGTCCACCGCCCAGCTGGCCATCGTCGAGACTCTGGGTCCGGACCGGTTCACGGCACGGGATTCCGACCCCAAGAGCGCTCTTCGGCACGGATGTGCAGCGGCGGGCAGGGTCAGCCAGTTCATCGTCGTTCCGGAAGATTCAGAAGAACCCGTGCAGCGACGCGCCCTCTCGGCCGTTGCCGACGGTATGCGACAACTCGGCGCCGTGGTCCCACCTCAACAGCGGCTGGGTGAGGAGCTGGCTCCTGACCTGCAGTACCTAGCCCTCTGGTATGTCCGTCGCCAGGCCGGTGGACCGACCCGGCAAGCAGGGCAGTATCTGGTCGCCCTTCGGATACGCCCGGACGACGTGCACCATTCTGTGCGTGGCTGGGACGATGCCCGTAAGGAGTGGGTGCCGTATGCCCAGCTGCTTCTCACTCTCATCGCCGATGGAGCCGTCGAGAACATCCGGACCGCCGCGGACAGACGCGATGCGGTCCAGCGTCGAATCCGATCTTTGCTCTACCAAGTACGGGATCGGCCGACCCTTCTCCTGGTCAACAGCGGAAACCTGCGTGACGCTTGGCCTGGTCTCAGCAACGGGCAGCTCGTAAAGGACAAGATCTCTTTCGACGGGGAACGAGAACCCTCGTGGATTGCGCTCCATGGGCCAGACCTTCGCGTGGTGCTGCTCCGTGACGCCAACAGCCGGGAGGAGACCTCGCAATGGTTCGCACCCGGCGCGAGTGAGGACCTCACGCCTGGTCTGGCGCAGGGTCTCTGGCGCGCGCGAAACGCGGACCAAGACAATCGGGTGTTCGCGAGCACCGTCGACAGGCCGCCCGCGGGACGCAAGGTGGCTCGCGACCTCCTCAAACTGGTTCCCACTGAGTCATGGCCCCATGCCCCGGCCGCTACGGCGTCGAATCCTCAGGCTTTGGAGCTGACGGTCCTGGGTTGCTTGTCCAGAGCTGCGTTGGAGGCGTCCGGGCGCGCCGATGCACGCCCGGACCAACCGGCGATTGTCGCGACCTCGGCTCATCAGTTGCGATTTCACGACGAGTACCACCCGCTCAGCCGGCCGCTGCCGCTTCATCTGGCGAGGCAGGCCGAGGAGTATGTCCTGCCCCTCGCTCGCGAAGGCAGTTAAGGGGGATAGCACTGCCCTGCTCGCTGCGTATCGACGGATCCAGCCCTTCCCGGCCGACAGGCTTGACCTCGCCACCGTTCATCAGCCTCTGAACGGAGTCGAGCAGGAACGCCGCGGGTCCCCTGTTCCCTTGGAGGTGTGGGTGCCGAAAATTCGTCCACCTACTCTGGCCTGGAAGTGCTCAAGAAATGATCATTCTCGTCTGAGCATTCGCTCAACCAGATTTGAGCGAATGCTCAGCATCTACGTGTGAAGCATCGCGTTGTTGCAACTCCTGCGCCGTTGGTGCCTTTTGACGCGGTACAGGATGCCGGGCGGTGACCTGCGGGGCCGTCCTCGGTGGTGACGGCCCAGGTGTGCGGGTTCATATGTCTATGGGCGGGAGGTGGATGGTGATGGTGAGGCCGCCGCCGGGGTTGGGGCGGGCGGTCAGGGTGAAGTGGTGGGCCTCGGCGATGGCGTGCACGATGGCCAGTCCCAGGCCGTGGCCGGTGCGCGTGCGCCGGCCTTCCAGGCGGTGGAAGGGCTCGAAGATGAGCTCGATGTCCGTGGGGGGCACGACGGGGCCGGTGTTGGCGACGGTCAGGCTCTCGCGGGTCAGGGTGACGCGGACGCGGCCGCCGGGGACGTTGTGGGTGATCGCGTTGGCCAGCAGGTTGGTCACGAGCTGGCGCAACAGGGTCGGGTCGCCGTGGATGACGGCCGGGCTCAGCGAGGCCGACACCGTACGGTCGCCGTGGTCGAGCCCGGCGACCGCCTCGGCCAGCAGCCGGGCCAGATCGACGGGCTGGGCCGCGGTCAGGCCGTGTTCCGCCCTGGTCAGCGTGAGCAGGGCGTTGGTGATGTCGATGCTGCGCTGGTTGGTGCGCAGGAGCTTGGGGCCGAGGACCCGCAGGTCGTGCGCGTCGGGGTCGGCCAGCGCCACCTGCAGCATCGTGCGGGTGGTGGCCAGCGGGGTGCGCAGCTCGTGGGAGGCGTTTGCGGCGAAGCGGCGCTGGGCCTGGAAGGCGACGTCGAGGCGGCTGAGCATCTCGTCGAAGGTGTCGCCCAGCTCCTTGAGCTCGTCGGCCGGGCCGTTCAGGGCGATGCGCTCGTGCAGGTTGCCGGTGGCGACCGTACGGGCGGCCGCGGTGATGTCGTGCAGGCGGGCCAGCATCCGCCCGGAGACGTACCACGCCAGCGCGAGTGCCAGGACGCTCAGCACGGCCAGGCCGACGCCGCTGAACAGCAGCAACGTGGCCAGCACGTCCTCCTTGCTGTTGATGTCCAGCACGTCGGAGGCGGCCACGGTGGGGATGGGACTCGGGGAGCCGGTCGGCTCCGGAGCCGGGGCCGGGCCCTCCGGGAAGGCATACCGCGGGGCGAAGCGCATCAGCAGGTACACCAGCGCGACCAGCGCCACCCCGGCTAGCAGGAACATGCCCCCGTAGACGAGCGTGAGCCGGGCCCGGATCGTCAGGCGGCTCACGAGGGCGGCAGGAGGCTGTAGCCGACACCGGTCTCGGTGTGGATGACGGGTGGATCGCCGAGTTTGCGGCGCAGCGTGGAGACGGTGATGCGCACCGCGTTGGTGAAGGGGTCGGCGTGCTCGTCCCACACCTTCTCCAGCAGTTGCTCGGCGCTGACGACGCCGCCGCCCCCGCGCAGCAGCACCTGGAGCACCCCGAACTCCTTGCGGGTCAGGCGCAGGTAGCGGCCGTCGCGGTAGGCCTCGCGGCGGAAGGGGTCGAGCACGATCCCGGCCCGCCGCAGCACTGGCGGCGCGGCGGGGGCGGTGCGTCGCTCCAGCGCACGCAGGCGGGCCACCAGTTCGGGGAAGTCGAACGGTTTGACCAGGTAGTCGTCGGCGCCCAGCCGCAGCCCGGTCACCTTGTCGTCCAGCCGGCCGGAGGCGGTCAGCATGAGGATGCGGCAGGCGGGGTTCAGGGCGGGAAGCCTGCGGCAGACCTCGTCGCCGTGGACGCCGGGCAGGTCGCGGTCGAGCACGACCACGTCGTAGTCGTGGACCGCCAGCCGTTCCAGCGCGGCGTGCCCGTCGGCGGCCACGTCCACCGCCATCGCCTCGCGCCGCAGCCCCGCCTGCAGCGCCTCGGCCATGTAGGGCTCATCCTCGACGACCAGCACTCTCATCGCCGCCCCTTCCCCGTGCGCGGACAGCCTGGCAGGACGGGCGTATCGCGAACGTATGGTTTTCCCGCGACACCCGCCAAACACCCCGATTGGTGCAGTGACCTGCGCAATATCACCAATCCGGGAAGGCTTCATGCACTCCATTCTGAACGGCCGGCCGCACCGCCAGGCACTGACCGCCTGGCTGCTGGCCCACCTCGCCATGGCCCTGCTCGCGGCAGGCGGCGCCTGGTACCTGAACATCGGCCGCGACGCCGGTCACCTGGAGCGATGGATGCGCTGGGACGCGGTCCACTTCATGCGCATTGCCCGCTACGGCTACGCCGGCGACCCCGGCGCCGACCCCGACCCAGGCCTGCCCGCGTTCTTCCCCGGCTTCCCGCTGCTGCTGCGCGCCGTGCACATGGTGATCGGCGACTGGACGCTGGCCGGGCTGGCGATCTCCCTGACCGCCGGGGCGGTCGCCGTGTGCGCGCTGGCCCGCCTGGCCGAGAGCGAGGCCCGCCCCGGTGCAGGCGCGCAGGCGGTGTGGGCCCTGTTGCTCGCCCCACCGGCGGTCTTCCTGGTCGCCGGCTACAGCGAGGCGCTCTTCCTGGCGTTCGCGTTGCCGGCCTGGCTGCTGGCCGGGCGCGGGCGCTGGGTGGCGGCCGCCGGATGCGCTGCCCTCGCCTCCTCGGTCCGCATCACCGGCCTGTTCCTGGCCGTGGCGCTGGTCGTCTGGTTCGTCCGCTCAGGTAGGGCGCGGACGCGTTCGGCCGGGTGGCTGCTGCTGCCGTTCGCCCCCTTGGCCACCTACAGCGCCTACCAGTGGAGCAGGACCGGCGATTGGCTGGCCTGGCAGAGTGCGCAGAAGGCTGGCTGGGGCAGGGAGCTGGTCTGGCCGTGGGAGGCGTGGCAGACCAGCTGGAACGCCGCGTGGCAGGTCGACAACTCCTTCACCTGGGCCTTCCGCGGCGAGCTCGCCGCCGCGGTGCTCGGTGTGGCGCTGACGGTGTGGCTGGCCCACCGCCGCCAGTGGCCCGCTTTCACCTACGTCGGTCTCCAGGTCGCCGCCCTGACCACCTCGACCTTCTACATGTCCATCCCGCGCTCGGCCCTGCTGTGGTTCCCGCTGTGGGTGCTGCTCGGCCGCGCCGACCGCCGCTGGTTCCTGCTGTACGCCGCCGTTGCCGCCCCCCTGTCGGCCCTGCACGTCCTGATGTTCACCACCCACCTGTGGGCCGGCTGAGCCGTCCCCCTGAAGGCTCTCCAGGGGTAGACGGTAGATCAGCTTGGTTCCGAGCCCCCAGCTTATGATGCCCGGACAGGAGCGAGCCGCTGGTCACCCCGGCGGCGGTCGCGAGCGTCGCGCGGGCCGCGGGCTAGGTGGTTTTGAGGCGGCGGCACTGGTCCTCCTGTTGCCCACCACGCAGGTCAGCGCCGCGTTGTCGAGCCCAGTTCGTCGAGGCACAAAAGATCGAAACGTCCGTAGCGGGCGATGGGCTTGTTGAGGATCAGTTCGTCGGTCGCCTCCACGAGTTCGTTGACGAGCTTGGCGGCCAGCACGTACTTGACTCGGTATCGGCCATCCGACGCTCGGGTTGATGCCAGAACAAAGGTATCTCTCAGTAATCGACGTCAATGGCGCGTGGAAGAGCTCAGGCCGTCATTTTGCGCGGGCTGGCGTCGGTGTCCGCCAGGGTGCGACAGACCCTGAACTGATGAGGCGGGCTGAGGTTTTCTTCTGAGCGTCAGGCGGAAGCTTGGCCGGCTGGATGGCGACTTCTAGGGAGGCGATGTCGGTGCTGATCGATGACCCCATCCCACCCGGCGTGACTGCGCTTGCCGATAATTCCTCCATGCAGGTCAAGCGGCATGTGAGTACTCGTGGACGACGCCGCCGAGCCGGTCTCGTCGGCGTACGTTCAGGTTGATGATTCGCTCTGGATCCGTGATCGGGTCCGGCACGGAACGCAGCGGCGCGGCTTGGTCCAGGGCTTGATGGGCGCGGTGGTGGTTGTAGAAGCGTTCGTACTCGCGCAGGGCGTGCCGCAGGTGGTGTTCGTTCCAGAGCAGGCAGCGGTCGAGGAGTTCGCGGTGGCACGACTGCACCCACCGCTCCATGATCGAGTTCATCCGCGGTATCCGGATACCGGTGAGCACCGTCTTGATGCCGGCCTCGGCGAGGATCTCGTCTATGAGGGCGGGGAACTTACCGTCACGGTCTCGGACCAGAAAGCGCGCCCGACAACCCACATCGTCCAGGTCCATCACCAGGTTCCTTATCGCCTGAGTGACCCAATTTGCGGTGGGGTGCGCGGTGGCGCCGAGCACACGGACGCGCCTGGTGGTGTGCTCGATGACGGCCAGGATGTAGTGGCGCTGTCCGTTGAGGGTGATGGTCTCGATGAAATCGCAGGCCAGCAGGGCGTCGGCTTGCGAGCGCAGGAAGTTGGCCCAGGTGGTGGAAGCTCGCTCGGGTGCCGGGTCGATGCCTTCCTGTTGGAGGATCTCCCATACCGTGGAGGGTGCCACCTTGATACCCAGCGTGGTGAGCTCGCCGTGGACCCTCCGGTAGCCCCGGGATGGGTTCTCTCGGACCAGGCGCAGGATGAGAGTGCGGATGGAGCGGACCCTGGGCGGGCGGCCGGCCCGCTTCGGCCTGCAGGTACGGGCGTGACGTCGTTTCATCAGATCGCGGTGCCAGCGCAGGACGGTGTCCGGCCGGACGAGAAGCCGTAGCCGGCGCAGGACCTCGCGGGGCAGCGAGGTCAGGAGAGCGGCGAGAAGGGCCCGATCCTTGGGCGCGAATCTCACTTTGATGTCAGCGCCGAGTTGGCGTTCAAGGACGGTGATCTGGTGACGCAGGACGAGAGTCTCCACGTCCTTGTCCCGATCGCCCATGGGCAGCAATCGCAGCGCGGCGAAAGCGTTCGTGACGGTCAGGTAGGCCAGGCGAAGCAGCACAGCGGATCATCCTGCCGCACGCGTTTCCGTCTCCGGCCGACCGAGCTCGCGAACGGCACCCGAAGCCCTCTCAGAGCCATGACCTGGGCGGATGTAATTATCGGCAGGCGCAGTGATGTAGCCGATTGTGTACGATACGTGAGGTTGAGGGTGGGAGTGCCGCTGTGTTCCGCGCCGCAACGACGGTCCTGTCCACGGATCACATCATCGTCACCGCCTGCGGCGAGCTGACATCGCCACCGCTCACGCCTTCGAGGAAGCAGTCGAAGCCGCTGTGGGCCAGACCCGCGGGCCGCATCTGATCCTGGATCTGTCCGAGCTGACGTTCATGGACTCCCTGGGCCTGCGCAGCGTGCCGGCCTGCCACCGGCAGGCCCGCGCGCGCGACGGGCAGCTGACGCTGGTCAACCCCGCGCCGCAGATCGCCCACCTGCTCAGCGTGACCATGCTCGATCGGCACATTCCCATCTTCGCCACGATCGACCAGGCCATCACCTGAAACCTCCTCTTGGCCCAGGCGCTGCTGGAGGGGGAGCCTCTGGGCCAAGAGGGAGATCGGCGATCGCGCCCTGCCGGACGCGACCGACCTGCCGGCGACGCTGCAGCGCCGCGCTGACTCATCCGGGCCCTGGCCTGGGCCGACAACGCCTACAGCGGCGCCCTGGTCACCTGGGGCCTCACCCTGAAAATCGTCAAGAAACCCGCCCACCAGCAAGGCTTTCAGGTCCTGCCCCGCCGATGGATCGTCGAGAGGTCGATCGGGTGGTGGATGAACGCCCGCCGCAACGTCATCGACTACGAATGCTGCCCCGACCACAGCCAGGCACACCTGACCTGGGCCATGATCACGCTCATGACCAGACGTCTGGCCAGGAAGGGCTCACAACGGTCGACGCGCGATGGTGTCCAGATGGCGCACGCCGCCTAACCACACCGTCCTCGGACCGACGGCGGCTGTCGCGCTGTGGCCTTCGTCGCGCGCTCGGCGGCGATCACAGCCGGGTCCGGGGTCGCCCCAGGCGATTGATTGCCATTGATTGATCACCATGATCGGCCTGAGCCCAATCAACTCCCCCGTGCTACATCGGAATGAAAAGACCCTTCGCGACCTGGGCAGCGCTCACGACACAAAACACCAAAGGGGGGCGGGTTGAAGGCATGAGAGCGCCACATCAGGTCCTGCCCGGCGCACCGCGGCGAGCGCGGGTCCAAGCAGCGACGAAGGCAGTGCCATCCATACTCGATCAGGAGGCAAATCATGAATCGCAGCTTAAGAACGCTGCTGGGCGCGGTCGCCGCGCTCGTCTTCATCGGCACCTTGCTGACAACTCCTGCACACGGCCAGGCCGTAGCCTCCACGCAGTTTGCGGCCTCAGCGTCCGCTATGACGCCGTACTGGCCCGCGCCCGGGCTCTACAAGATCAGGAACGTGAAATCCGGCAAATGCCTCAACATTCCAAACGGCTCCACTGCAGAGGGAGCGTCGGTAACCCAGTTCACCTGTGGCGACTGGAACGACCACAAGTGGAGCCTCGAGCCAATCGAAGGTGACTTCTACAGGATCAGAAACCTCAACAGCGGAAGATGCCTGGCCATCCCCGGAGGCACCCATACGCCGAACACCCAGGCCATCCAATGGGGCTGCGGTCCCTGGGACGACCACAAGTGGCGCTTCGAGATCTACCCCAGCGGCAACGTCCAGATCATCAACAAGCACGCAGGCCAATGCCTGGCGGTCCGGAACGGCGACATCGCCGACGGCGCACCGGTGATCCAGTTTCCCTGCGGCAGCTGGCTCGATCACTTCTGGCGATTGGAACGCCTCTGATCCACGCAGGGCGTGAACAGCGCTCTACGGCGTCCTCCTCCCGAACGTGGCCCCTGCCCCGAAGTGGAAGGTTGCCGCAGGTCACGGACGTGCTTGCCGGACAGCACAGCGCCTGGTTTCGGCATCGAACAGATGGGCCGACGATACAGTCGAATCTCCGCAGAACGCGCCGTCGTTGCGCTGACCTGCGGCTGAGCCGTCCCGGACATCAGACAGAATCGAAGTTCTGAGTGGTCACGGGCTACCTGGTGGCTGGGGCCACGTTCGGGAGGAGAACGCCTAGGGGAGCGATACCCGCCGGCTACGTGATGTTCATTCCTGGATCCTTCTGCAGACGCCTCGCGCTCGGTCCGCGGCACTGGTGCCGGCCGCATCGGTCACGGCGATCTGGACATCGAAGGGGCGGCCCACCACGCAGCCAACCCGCAGGGTGGATGAGTTCTTGAAGTAGGTCTGCTCTACTCCGTTCATCGTCCACGTGGTGCTGAACGGTGGCGTCCCGTCGATCTGCGCCGTGCAGACGACCAGAGCGGCGCCGGTGTCGCAGTTGAGGTACCGGATGCTGGCAGTTCTGCGGTCCGGGCACGTGATTCGCGTGTCCCCCATAGTCTCCTCGACGCCAAGCGAGTAGATGATCGTGAGCTCGATCTCGAGCGTCTCGCCGGGTTCGCAACTCACCAGGATGTTCCGGATGTTGTTGAACCTGGGAAGGGGGTCGCCATTGCTCGTCCATCCGATGAAGTCGGTGCTCCTGCCGTCGGCCTTGACCGGGACGGTGCAGACGATGTCGGGTGTGTTGGTCAACGCCGGTCTGCACACGGGGTCGTCGGGCGCCTGGGCGTGGGCGGCGCCTGCTCCCGTCAGCAAACCTCCGAGCACTACGGCCAGCAGCACGAAGACAGCGACTAAGGCGTGTTTCAAAAGGCCTTGAGGCTGGTCGCATGGAAGTGATCGACATACGACGAGGTCTCCGGTAAATGGTCCAACGACCAAGAAGCAC